>JAOTZC010000031.1 GCA_029861535.1 Gammaproteobacteria bacterium | reverse complement strand
CGCTGGCATTGATGCTTGCCGATGCGACTGACGCCGAAACCGCCGAAAGACGAACTTCCGTGTTGCAACGAATAGGCGATGTCGCATTGTTCATTGCTGGATTTTTCGCGGACAGCCTTGCGACGAGGTCGTCGATCTCGACTACTACATACATATGGGTGGCAACGCCTATGGGTCACTCTCGGAAGAGGTGCGCGGCACGTTTCGCGGCAACGCGTTTGCCGACGTCTACAGAGAGCTGGCCATCAAGTTCCAGATCCTGGTCGATGTACTGAATGAAATAAGTGACGGCCCGCGGGATGGTTCCGACATCGATACGCTGAGAACCTACGAAGTCTGGCTGAAAACCGGCAGCCGCAGGGCGGAGCGCTTGTTGCGCCAGCAAGGCGTCGTGCCCATGTCAGACGGCAAAGACATGCGCCGGCACTAGCACTCCGTCAAAGTGATATTGATGCGTTCAGAGCCACTCGGATGATTCAAGACAAGGCGCGGTCTGCAGGAAATGGCGAGTCCTTTTCAAGGACTGCAACGCTGTATTGGTTCATCCGGGTGGCTCCCTGCGGACGAGCCGTGAAGCCGTCGTCCGCGGTGTTGCGCCTCTTGGCAAGGACGCGCCATTACCTACGAGACGCGCCTGGCGGTCAACGGCTTCGCCACTCGCTGAACGCATCAATATCACTTTGACGGAGTGCTAGCATGCTTGCCAGGCTTCAACAGCAGCTGAGCGACATCTATCAGGTTGGTTCCGGATTCGACATACGGGACTTCTTAATCACCGATCAACGTCTCGCCAAAGCCATCGGCGGAGACTCGATGCTGTCAACCGCAAGCGAAACGTTGCTGATGTGCGAGAGCAACGACAGTATGGCCTTATCGTTATTTCTCGATAGCGACATGTTGGAGCGGCTCGAGGCTGCCAATCCTTTGGATGAGCTTCGCGCCGAGCAGCTCGACGATTTGTGGAAGGTCATGGAGGGTCTGAGTCATTTCAACTGCATGGTTTGGAAGACAAGCCAGGATCGCACGGTGTCACTACTGGAGCTCGAATTGCAGGCCGAGATTGACAAATTCGTCGGCACAATGCAGCTAGCACTCGGTCAGCGCGATACCGAGCTTACCAACCGCTTGCATAGCTGGCTGTTCGATGACGTTAGTTATAACAATGAGCTGGACGAAGAGCAGGTCGATCGTTACCGGGCCGCCAATGAATTCGCCGCACGTTTCTGTCGCGGGCTGCGGCAACGACTAATGCAGGACGATGAACGCGCGTTGTCCGAGCTGCGGAAGTTTTATCGTTTGCAGCTGACCGACAAAATCAGCCACATCCACACGCGCGCGTGGTCGGTTAGCTAGTTATTCCGATCGCAGGCCCTTGATCAGGCCAACACACATTATCAATAGGACAACACCAAACGGTAGCCCAATCGAAATCGTCAACGCCTGCAGTGACGCCATGCCGCCACCGAGCATCAGCGCCGCCGCAACAATGCCTGCCAGCACACACCAGAACACGCGCTGCTGTACCGGCGCATCGAGTTTGCCACCGGCCGTAATAATGTCCATGACCAGCGAGCCCGAATCGGCTGACGTTACAAAGAAAATTGCGATCAGTAAAACACTGATCGTCGATACGATCCGAGTCAACGGAAGTTGCTCGAGCATCTTAAATAGCGCCAATTCCGGCACCGAATCAGCGACGCCACGGTAGCCGTCGGTAAGTAACTGATCCAATGCTGTGCCGCCGAACGTCGACATCCACAAGATGCCGATGACGGTCGGGATAACAAGTACCCAGGTTATGAACTCGCGAACTGTGCGGCCGTAACTGACACGTGCGATGAACATGCCGACAAAAGGCGACCAGGAAATCCACCACGCCCAGTAAAACGTCGTCCATCCGTGCAGAAATTCTAGATCTTCGCGTCCGACCCAGTTGCTTAGACCAGGCAAGTAATACAGATAATCGACTACCGCGTTGCCGATCGTGGCGAGAATTACCAGCGTCGGTCCGGCGATCAGCACAAACAGAAATAACATTCCGGCCATAACCATATTGATCTCGCTGAGTCGTTTGACACCTTTGTCGAGACCGGCAATGACGGAAACCAATGCAACGCTGATAATCGCGACGATCAAAACGATCTTGGTCAGATTACTGATCGGTATGCCGAAAAGATAATTTAGACCACCCGCGATTTGTTCCGCGCCATAGCCCAGCGACACGGCAAGTCCGAACAAGGTGGCGAGCACTGCCGTGATGTCGATGAAGTGGCCGAACGGTCCCCATACGCGGTTGCCGATCAGCGGAAAAAACGCCGAGCGCAAAGTCAGCGGCATGCCCTGGTTAAAGCAGAAAAACGCCAGCGACAATCCAACCACAGCGTATATCGCCCATGCATGCAGGCCCCAGTGAGCAATGGCGGCGGACATGCCGGCAGCGCGCGCGGCCGCCGTATCGGCCGGGTCGATGCCGATAGGTGGGTTCAGTGTATGGGTAACCGGCTCGAGGACACCGAAAAACATCAGCCCGATGCCAACGCCGGCCGCGAACAGCATCGCCAACCAACCCGGGTAGCCATACCGGGGTTTCGCATCAGGTCCGCCGAGCCGCACGCGGCCGAGGCGCGAAAAAGCGACGCCGAAGCAAAAAAGTACGAGAATATTTGCAGTAATTATGAAGAACCAGTCGAACGTGGACGTGATCCAGCCTCGCATATGGGTAAACGATACGGCTGCCTGATCCAGAAACACTAAGGTGCCGATCACGAACGCAACGACTAAAACCGCAGATACGACGAATACCGGATTGTGAATGTCCAGGCCGAAAATCTGGACGTTATGTTCGCCGATCTCATGGTCTACTTGCTGAGGGTTCGGGGCGTCAAGCCTGTCATCGTCCAATGAGGAGTCCTTACGTTATCGGGTAGCGATCGAGCACCGGGCCCAACGCGTCTTTTAACGGCTCTAGATACGGCTCGAAATTGCGCCACTGCTCAAGTCCGGATCTGTAAATAGGTTGACGAACTTGCTCTGAGCTCGGTGTGCGCACGGAACGTTCCGTCTCATGATAGTTCAAGCAGGCTGCGTCGAAGGGTAGCCCGCAATGCTCAAGAATTCGTCGTACTTGCGGCTCAAGATCTGCAACAACGTCCTCATACTGCACGCGCAAAACCTTGCCCGGCAAAATCTCGTCCCAATGGTCCATTAGTTCGATGTAGTCCGCATAATACTGACCCAGATCCCCAAGGTCGTAGGTAAATTCCTGACCTTCGGCAAACAGCTGTTTGAAGCCGCTAAAGCAGCAGGCCATAGGATGTCTGCGTGCGTCGATAATCTTGGCGGTTGGAAGCATTAAGTGAATTAGCCCGATGTGCCGAAAGTTATTCGGCATCTTGTCAATTAAAAAAGGCGCGCCTTTTCTGTGAATTCGAGTATCCGTAATGAACTGTTCGCCAAACGTCTTCAGCTCTTCGTCAGATATTTCCCACAATATGTCCGGATACCTGCTGCCGGCATTTTGACGTCCGCGACGACGCAGGCGCTGCGACAACGACAGTATGTTCGGCAGTTCGAGCGTACCATCGACCTGGCTGTGTGACGACAGTATCTGCTCCAGCAGCGTTGAGCCAGCACGGGGCAGGCCGACGATAAAAATAGGATCCGGAGCACTATGTCCCACACCGGATCTTTGGGCGAACAATTCTGCGGTGCATGCCTTGTGCTGGGCTCGTAACTCCTCGGACATCTGTTCGGCCTTATAGCGACTCTGAGATTTCTTCAGCGCATTGCCACGCTTGTAGTACTTGAACGAGGATTCGAAGTCTTGCTTGTCTTCGTAGGCTTTGCCAAGCGCAAAACACAGATAAACCCGATCCGCATGCGACAAATTGTTGTTGCTTTCCTGCACGTGCATGGTTCGGATCTCATCGTCGCTGAATGAATAGACTTTGAGATTGGCCAACGCGTAATAAGCCTCGCCGTACTGCGGTTGGCTGGTCAGCGCGGCACGATACGAACTGACTGCGGACGCGTATTCTCCGCAAGTCTTGTACGCGTGACCCTTTGAGGTCAACGTAACGGGATCTCCCGGAACCTGTTGCAACACATCATCGAACGTGGCGAGGGCGGTTTCAAAGTCACCGGTCTGCATACACTCGATGGCAAATAGGGATTGAAACTGCGGATTTTGCGGCGCCGTGCGAAGAAGATGCCGAGCTTGCTCCAGCGCGAGCAAGAATTTTTGTCGTTTTCTGAGCGCCTGAATGTAATCTATTCGAACCGGTACGTTGTCTGGCTCAAACTTTACGGCACTCTCGAGCAAGAATTCCGCGTCGTCAAGTATGCCGAGACGCATGCCGATGTCGGCGAGCAGTCGCATGCCTTCCACGTGGTGTGGGACTTTCTGCAAAAAACTGCGGCAGATTTCCTCGGCTTTTAGCAATCGACCCTGCGCGATCAGATCAGTGACGCCGACGAGTGGACGCGGCATGTTCTGTAAACGCCGAAGCTGAGCGTTAACCTGCGCCGCCTGCTGCTCAAGGCCCTTTTTTTTGAGGATGTCGAGTTGCCCCCGCCAGCTTGCCTCCAATGCGGGATTGAATCGACAGGCCCTCGAGTAGGCTTGCAGTGCTTCTTCGGCGTGGCCCATATCGCGGCAGGTATGGCCTTCTTCCTGATGCGCGCGGCCGTGCTCGGGTGCAATCGCCTTGAGTTTGGCCAAATCCTCGAGCGCTGCGTCGAATTCCGCCTTGTAGCGTCGGCAGACGGCACTCATGTAAAGCGATTCCTGATTATCCGGATCGTCGCGCAGCAACTCGGCCAGATCGGCCAGAGCGTCGTCGAAACGCTTCGCGACAACCTTGTCCTGAATCGATTTCAGGTCTGGATTTTGGCGTCTTGCTTGCACGGACCTGTCCCACAATCAAAGACGGCGCCCCTTGAAAGGGGCGCCGTGCCGTCGTAATCAGACCATGTGCAAGCGCTCAGAAGTGAAAGCTTGCGCGCACGCCAAACGTCAGCGGCTGCACATAGGTCACAGTGGTCCGGTCGAACACGAAGTTGCGCGCGACTTCTGCGCGCTCGTCCGTCAGGTTATTGATGTAAAGCTCCGCATCCCACGTGTCGGCGCTGACGCCTGCGCTGATCGACGCCATGAACCAACTGTCCATCTCATCGCGGTTGATTGTAATGATGTCGCTGAACGCTTCAGATGACCAGCTGATGCTCGGCATGACGTGCGCGGTGAGCCCCGTGGCCCCGAACGGCCATTCGTATCGTGCGCGTAGCGTACCTTGGAATTCCGGCGCGAACGCCAGCTCGTCGCCCTTTCTCACGTCGTTCGTCGGCGTCAGAACGTTGGTGATTTCTGTGTCGAGGATCGAAAATGCGCCAGTCACAGTCAGCCGGTCCGAGAATGCGGGCAACCACGTGAAGTCGCCCTCGAGGCCAAGCACTTCGGCGTCTGCCGCGTTGTCCGAGAAAAACAGGTTTGTGATGCTCGGGTCGAAAATGGTCGTTTGAAGACTCTCGATATCGACGAAGAACACCGCGGCGTTCAACTGGAATGTGCTGTCCAGGTAGTTCGATTTGAGGCCGAACTCGAAGTTCGTTACGTCATCGGTGTCGAGCGCAAACGGCACAGTGAACGTTCCTTGGGGGTTTGAACTACCGCCCGGACGGTTCAGCAGGCCGGGGCGGAATCCCTCCGACAGAGTTACGTAGTACATCTGATCGTCGTTGGGTCGCCAGCTTCCCGTCACCTTAAAGATAACGCCGTCAGTGGATGCCGTGTCCGGTGCGCCTAACGCGTTGCCCGGGGCAAACTGCGCCGAAATATTCGTACCGAAGGCCTGCGCATCGTCGGGGACGCCGAAATTGAAGAAGGACGAGTTGGCGCTGCCCTCGAAGTCCACTTCGATGTCATAGTAGCGTGCACCGAGCGTAACGGAGAACTGCTCGGTGAAGTCGTAGCTTGCTTCACCGAATACACCGAACTGTTCGTCAGTGCGTTTTACATCGTTGCGGAAGATGACGCCCGCTGGGAACGGACCCGGATCGCTGAAGTAGCCAGGTGACGCATTGCCGATCTCGCCCGTGACTGCTGTATTGGTCAGCGGGTAGTTCGGTGCGAAGCCGGTCGTCACGCCATCAAAACCGATCGCATTCACCGATCCGGGATAGGTAAAGTCATTGACCTCCTTGAGCTCGAGGTCCTGGTAGAAGGCGCCGGCCGTCAAGCGGAAGCCCTTCGACTGATCGGTCGTGAAGCGAATCTCGTGGCTAGTGACCTCGACGTCGGTGCGACTGGCGACAAAAAGATCCGGCGCCTGGCAGGTGCCAGTCGGGTCGACGGCAGGATAGGTCACGCTGCCGTCGCAGATGTAATACGGCAGGTACTGGCCGACGAACAGGTAGTCGGTGTAGTCGACGATCTGGTCGGTGTCGCGATCGGTATATGCGCCCGTGTACAGGACTTCGAGTTCGCCGAACAGGGCAGTCGCGGTCCAGGACGTATTGCCGAAATCGTCGTCAATCTTATCCGGGCTGAAGCGCTCGACCGCGAGATCGCCAACGTTCGGGTCCGAAAAAAAGACGCCGTCCGATTCGAGATCCTGTTGCGTATGTGCGATGTCGAATCGCCACATATCGTTCATGTCCCAGCGGGCACTGATGCGGCCACCGGTGTACGTTGTCTCGTTGAAATCTTCCTCGACGAGTGAGCTGTTGTCTGCGTCGAGAAATGTGACGGCCGTCAAATCGGCCGTCGACTGGAAGCCGGCGCGCTGCGCACTGACCGGTACGCCATTGGCGCGCACGGCGCCCTCAGGTCGGAAACGGGCGCTCTGGCTGGCGTCGCGTGTGCCGGCAACGTTGTCGATCCAGCCGCCCTTTGTGTCGGTATAGAAAACACCGCGCAGCCCGAAGGTCTCGCTGACCGGCAGGTTCAACATGGCTTCGATGTTCCCACTCGTATCACCATCGCTAATCGTGGCTGCGCCAACGCGTATGCTGCCAAACGTACCGCTCAAGTCCGGTTTGTTCGTAATCAGGCGTACGTTGCCGGCTTGTGAACTCCCACCGAACAAGGTCCCTTGTGGCCCCGACAGGACTTCGATTCGTTGCAAGTCTGCGGCGTACACGTCGAGGTTACGGCCGGGTTGTGCCAGCGGCTGCTCATCGAGATAGAACGCGACATTTGGCGCCAGGCCCGCCACGCCGGCGGTCGTCAGGTTCGGCGTGGTCGATGCAACGCCGCGAATGTAGATCGTATTCTGGCCCGGCCCGCTGCCACCGGCCGTGACACTTGGCAGTTGCATCACATAGTCGGAAAAGTTAGTAATGCCGAGCTCTTCGAGGGCCTCACCGGTCAGGGCCGTCACGGCGATCGGCACATCCTGCAGGGATTCCTCTACCTTGGTGGCCGTGACGGTAATCTCTTCGATCTGACGTTTTGCTTGCTGCGCCTGCGCATTTCCGGCTCCGACCAGTGCAGCCGCGACAGCCAAAGACAACGCGGTACGCGTCGGTTGTATCCCGATGGACATTGTTTCCCCCTAGACGAAGTTTCTTGTATGAAAGCTCGTCGAATATAACACCCCATCCGATAAGGTGTTGACTGACCGCGACGTCAAATTGCCAAAATCGGACACATTGAGCGATCGCATGGCCGTCTGGAGGTCGCCGCTCGCGTCTCCGTGCTGCGATTCGTCGTGTCGTTTTTGGCCAGATTAATGTCGCAGATGGTCATGCAGACAGCGGCATTCTGGCCCACACTGGCGAATTGGATAACGCGTCTAAGGCCCTATTGTGGCAAGTAAAAAATCCATCAGACCGGTCGCTCGATGAGCACCAGGCCACGAAGAAAACGGGGTCGGTCGGCCAAGCTCGCCGCGCGGCAGCAGGCGACGACGTCAACGGCTGCGTGGATTGATCGCAAGATTCCGTATGTCGAGGTGCTCGACGAGGAAGGTCTGCAGCTGATCGAGCACAATGCCGAAACCGTGCTCGAGGAGATCGGTGTCGAGTTTCGCGATTTTCCGCACGCGCTCAAACTGTTGCAAGATGCCGGGGCCGATGTCGACGGCGAGCGGGTGCGGTTTCCCAGGGGCCTTTGTCGCTCGATCATTCAGGCGTCCGCACCGTCGGAATACAAGCAACACGCAAGGAATCCGGATCGCAGCGTCATCGTCGGCGGCGATCGTACCGTACTCGTGCCGGCGTACGGACCGCCGTTTGTTCGCAATCTCGATGAAGGACGCCGTTACGCGACGCTCGACGATTTTCGAAATTTCGTCAAGTTGGCGTACATGAGTCCGGGGCTGCATCACTCGGGTGGCACAGTGTGTGAGCCCGTCGACGTTCCAGTTAACAAGCGACACTTCGACATGGTTTACAGCCACATCAAATACAGCGACAAGCCATTCATGGGGTCCGTTACGGCTCCGGAACGCGCACAAGATACGGTCGATATGGCGAAAATCGTTTTTGGCGACGAATTCATTCAAGAAAACACGGTAATCACGAGCCTGATCAACGCGAATTCGCCGCTGACGTTTGATGCGACGATGCTGGGCGCCGCAACTGTTTACGCTGAGAATAACCAGGCAACGATGATCTCGCCGTTCCTGATCGCAGGCGCAATGTCGCCGGTGACGGTCGCCGGCACCGCGACGCAGATCCTGGCCGAAGCGCTGGCCGGCATTACCTACGTGCAGCTCGTACGGCCTGGAGCGCCGGTCATCTTCGGTACATTCGCAGCTGCGGTATCGATGCAAACTGGTGCGCCGACGTTTGGTACGCCGGAGCCGAGTCTGATCATGTATATCGCCGCGCAACTCGCGCGACGACTCGGCCTGCCGTTCCGCAGCGGTGGCGGTTTGTGCGGCTCCAAGATTTCTGATGCGCAGGCAGCTTACGAGGCCGCCAACACGTTGCAGACGTCGGCGCTGGCCGGCGTCAATTTCATGTTGCACACGGCCGGTTGGCTCGAGGGCGGACTCGCGATGGGTTACGAGAAATTCATCATGGATGCCGATCAGGCAAACATGATCGGAATACTGCTCGGCGGCGTGGACCTGTCGGAAAACGGCCAGGCACTGGACGCGCTGCGCGAAGTGGGCCCGGGTTCTCACTTTCTGGGCGCGACACATACGCAGGCCAATTTCGAAACTGCCTTTTATCGCTCAGCGGTTGCCGACAACAACAGCTTTGAGCAATGGGAGCAGGACGGCTCGCTGGATGCATCGGCGCGTGCCAATGCGATCTGGAAAAAGATGTTGAACGACTACGAAGCGCCGCCATTAGATCCCGCAATTGACGAGGAGCTGACGAGCTTCATTGAACGCCGAAAGTCGGAGTTCGAAGACAGGGACTACTGATAAAGGATTATTCGTGAACGACGACAATCAAACAAACCCTTCGTTGGAAGATGAAGATGTCATTCTCGCCGAACTCGCGGACGACGAGCTCGTGGAACAAATGCACGATGATCTTTATGACGGTCTGAAAGATGAAATCAGGGAGGGCACAACGATACTGCTCGATCGCGGATGGTCCGCAGAGAAAGTACTCAACGAAGCTCTCGTCGGCGGCATGAAAATCGTTGGCATCGATTTTCGCGACGGCATCTTGTTCGTACCGGAGGTGTTGCTGGCGGCCAATGCGATGAAAGGCGGCATGGCAATCTTGCGGCCGCTACTCGCCGAATCCGGCGTCGAACCGATCGGCAAAATGGTCATTGGCACGGTCAAAGGTGACATTCACGATATTGGCAAGAATCTCGTCGCAATGATGATGGAGGGTGCCGGTTTTGAAGTAGTCGACATCGGCATTAACAATGCGGTCGAGGACTACTTTGCTGCACTCGATGAGCACAAGCCGGACATTCTTGGCATGTCTGCGTTGTTGACGACGACGATGCCGTACATGAAGGTCGTCATCGACGAGATGGTCAAGAGGGGCATTCGTGACGACTACGTCGTGCTCGTTGGCGGTGCGCCGCTGAATGAAGAATTCGGTGAGGCCGTTGGCGCCGATGGTTATTGTCGCGACGCGGCGCAAGCGGCCGAAATGGGACCGGCGCTGCTGAAGGAACGACGTGAGGCCGCCTGTGCGTGAATCCGTTCTGGTTATCGCTTGTGGTGCGCTTGCCCGTGAGATCATGGCATTGAAGCGACGCTACGGCTGGGAACATCTCGATATGCAGTGCATCGATGCACGTTTGCACAATCAACCCGCGTTGATTCCGCAGCGCTTGCGACAAAAAATTCGCGACAATGCCGACCGATATGATCGGATTTTCGTTGCGTACGCGGATTGCGGCACCGGTGGCGCGATCGATCAGATTCTCGCGGAGGAGAAAATCGAGCGTCTCCCAGGCGCACATTGTTATCAGTTCTTCGCTGGCGCGGATCGATTCGCTGAGCTGTCTGAAGCCGAGCCCGGCACGTTCTACCTGACGGACTTTCTGGCGCGAAATTTCGACAAGCTTGTCGTACGCCCATTGAAATTAGACTCACACCCGGAATTGCGTGATGCGTATTTTGGCAACTACCGGCGGCTTGTCTTCTTGTCGCAGACCAATGATGTTGAGCTGTTGCAGGCTGCCAAAGCCGCAGCCGCTCGGCTCGACCTGGAATTTGAGCACGTACATTGTGGATACGGAGCACTCGAGCAAGGCCTGAAGGCGGTGCTGACTGAGCAGACACATGGTTAAGAAGATTTTTGTCTATTGGCGTGACATTCCGGCCCAGGTCATCGTGCAACGAGGCCGCCGGCGGGAAAAAATACGATTGAGTTCACGTTTTCAGGAGGCAATTGATCGGGCAGCTATGCGCGCGGGCAAGGGCAGTAGCGACGCCTACCTGTCCGAGTGGCGACGCGAGTCGACAATGATCGAGACCACGGAGGATTTGCGCGCGCTTGTGCAGTCAGCGGCCAGCGAGTTTGAAGCGCAATTTAATGACCAGCGTTTGCACGAACTGATTCGCAATCATGGATCGGCCGGCGAGTAAGCATCATGTACCGAATGCGATCGTGGTCTGTGCGAAATGCACGCTGGTTGCAAAAGTTGTACGCCGGTATCGAGTGGCTAATTATCCAAGCAGATCCTCTGCTGCGAAGAATCGGCTACGATCGACTCGATCGGCCGTTCCTTCGCGTCGAAAAACTGACCAAAGGCTTTTTGTTGGATTCGCAAAGCTGCGGTCAATGCATCGTTGCCTACACCGGCCTGTCGTGCCCAATGAACTGCCCAAAAAAAATGCGCAACGGGCCCTGCGGCGGCGTTCGGTCGGACGGGAGCTGCGAGATAAAGCCTGACATGACCTGTGTCTGGGTCAATGCGTGGGAAGGTAACAAACGACAGGGCAACGATGATTACCCGATTCAGGTCGTGCAGCCGCCTGTCGACTATCGACTCATTGGCCATTCGGCATGGTTACGCGAGGTTCAGTTGAAGCATGAGATTTGACGACGAACCGCTAATTCCCGGCGAAATGCTGCCGATATTGCCGGGCCACGTATCGCACGGTCGCCTGGAGCGTATTTTGCGCGCCGGCGCGTTTGCCGTCACCGCGGAAATTGCACCACCGGATTCCGCCGATCCGCACGAGGTTTACGAACGCGCGGCATTATTTGACGGTTATGTCGATGCAATCAACGCAACGGATGGCTCCGGCGCGCATTGCCACATGTCGAGCGTCGGCATGTGCTCCTTACTGACCCGCCGCGGTTATGCAATGGTGATGCAGGTATCGGCGCGCGATCGCAATCGCATCGCGATACAGGGCGATGTGCTCGGCGCATCGGCAATGGGTGTTTCAAATATCTTATGTCTGACGGGCGATGGCGTTGAAGTCGGCGATCACCCTGAGGCCAAACCGGTTTTCGATCTGGACAGTATTTCGATGCTTGAGATGTTGCGGACGATGCGAGACGAGAAGCGTTTCTTGAGCGGCAGATCATTAACCGAGCCGCCACGCATTTTTTTGGGTGCTGCCGCCAACCCATTTGGGCCACCGCTCGACTACCGGCCGCACCGCTTGGCGAAAAAAATTGACGCTGGCGCGCAGTTTGTGCAAACGCAATATTGCTTCGATATCGAATTGTTCGCGAATTACATGACGGCCGTCCGCGATCAGGGGTCGCACGAAAAAGTGTTCATCCTTCCGGGTGTCGGGCCATTGGCGTCGGCGAAATCGGCTGAGTGGATTCGAACACACGTTCCTGGCGTGCAAATACCGGACGCAATCATTGAACGACTGAAAGGCGCAGATAATCAGGCCGAGGAAGGCATCCGCGTTTGCGTCGACATGATCAACGAACTTGCAGAAATCGACGGCGTACACGGTGTTCATATCATGGCGTTTCGTCAGGAACACCGAGTTGCCGAAATTGTTGAACGCTCAGGAATTCTGGGCGATCGAGTGCCGTGGCACCCAGGTATACCCAGTGCCAATTTGGAGAACAGTCAATGACGGAGACACTAGTCAGTTCGGCTACGAAGGAAGTGCGTATCGGTTTCGATCGACCGTTTGTCATTATCGGTGAGCGCATTAACCCGACCGGCCGCAAAATTCTCGCCGAGGAAATGAGTAACGGCGATTTTAGTCGCGTTGAGGCCGACGCGCTGGCGCAGGTGGCCGCCGGTGCGCACATGCTCGACGTAAATGCCGGCATTCCGCTCGCCGACGAGCCGGCAATTCTCGCCGAGGCGATCAAACTCGTGCAATCGGTGACGGATGTGCCACTGTCAATCGATTCATCGATCGTTGCTGCACTCGAATCGGGACTTTCCGTCTATCAGGGCAAGGCACTGGTCAATTCGGTCACCGGTGAAGAGGATCGTCTCGAATCTGTGCTACCGCTGATTGCGAAACATGGCGCAGCCGTTGTCGCTATCTCAAACGACGAAACCGGCATTTCCGAAGATCCAGACGTCCGTTTCGAGGTCGCCAAGAAAATCGTTGAACGTGCGGTCGACCATGGCATTTCACGAGCCGATGTTGTCGTTGATCCGCTCGTCATGCCGATCGGGGCCATAAATTCTGCTGGCACTCAGGTGATGCATCTCGTACGCCGGCTACGCGAAGAGTTGCAGGTCAATACGACCTGTGGTGCATCGAACGTCAGCTTCGGTCTGCCGAATCGCAACGGCATCAACAGTGCGTTTCTGACGATGGCGATCGGCGCCGGCATGACGTCTGCGATAACGAGTCCGTTGCATGAAGAGGTTATGCAAGCGGTACTTGGTGCCGACGTCATGATGGGCCACGATCCTAATTGCGCGAATTGGATAAAGAAATATCGCCAACCGACAAGCGATACAGGCGCGCGCGGTACACGAAAACGCCGTCGTCGGTCGGCCTGAGGCGAGCGAGCAGCCCGTGACGTCAAAGGACGCAAAAATCGTTTTCACGCCGTCAGGGCGTCGCGGCCGTTTTCCGCTAGGAACCAGAGTGTTGGAGGCGGCGCGAAGCCTCGGCGTCGATGTCGACTCGGTGTGTGGTGGCCGCGGTCTTTGTGGCCGCTGCCAAATTACTTGCGCAGAAGGCGACTTCGCAAAGCACGCTATCGTCTCACGAGCCGACAATTTGTCGGCCGCGGGCGATGTCGAGCATCGCTACGGTGAGCGGCGTCAACCGCTAGCACGAGGCCGCCGCCTAAGTTGCCAGGCGGAAATTCGGGGCGACCTCGTCGTTGATGTGCCGGCAGAGAGTCAGATGCATCGTCAGGTCGTTCGCAAGAACGCCGAGTACCGGGACATAACGCTCGATACCAGCGTGCATTTGTATTACGTCGAAGTGCAGGAAGCGAGCCTTGACGAACCGACGGGTGACCTGCAGCGTCTATTGCAGGCTTTGTCGTGGGAATGGCAGCTCGCCGACCTGGACGTCGATCCGATAGTGCTTGATGTTTTGCAGCGGGCACTACGTGAGGGCGACTGGAAGGTCACTGTTGCGATTCACAACCAGACGCGAATCATCGCTGTATGGGCAGGATTCAAGCGCGACGTTTATGGGCTGGCCATCGATATCGGTTCGACGACGATTGCAGCACATCTGTGCAATTTGACGACCGGCGACGTCGTCGAGACCGGCGGCATCATGAATCCGCAGATTCGCTTTGGCGAGGATCTGATGAGCCGCGTGTCCTATGTGATGATGCATCCGGATGGTAGCGGCGAATTGACAGAAGCTGTTCGCGACGGCCTGAACTCGCTGGTCGCCGACGTCGTTGAGCGCGCGCGCATCGATGTGGACGATATTTTGGAAGCGACAGTCGCCGGCAATCCGATCATGCATCATTTATTTCTCGGCTTAAGCCCCGTCGAACTCGGCGGCGCGCCATTCGCGTTGACGACTGACGCGGCGCTGAATCTGAAGGCCCGCGAACTGGGCCTCGACATCAATCTCGGCGCTGTCGTGTACGTGCTGCCGTGCATCGCCGGCCACGTCGGCGCCGATGCGGCGGCAATGATTCTGTCCGAGGAGCCGCATCTTCTTGAGGACATCTCGCTGGTCGTCGATGTCGGCACAAATGCCGAGATCATTCTCGGCAATCGCGATCGCTTGCTGGCCTGTTCGAGTCCGACCGGTCCTGCGTTTGAAGGCGCGCAAATCAGCTGCGGGCAGCGAGCGGCGCCCGGTGCAATCGAACGTGTTCGCATCGATGCTGAAACATTCGATGTGCGATTTAGTGTCATTGGCTCAGAGCTTTGGTCGGACGAGCCGGGGTTCACAGACTCGATCAAAGCGTTTGGTGTCACTGGAATTTGCGGTTCGGGAATAATTGAGGCCGTCGCGGAGATGTATCTGACCGGTTTGATCAGCGAAGACGGCGTCGTCGACGGCAGTCTGTCGCCTCGAACATCCCGCCTGGTACCGGAAGACCGTACCTGGTCATTTGTGCTGTTCGACGGCAGTCAAAAAATTTCGGTCACACAAAACGACGTTCGTCAGATTCAGCTTGCCAAGGCGGCACTGTATGCCGGCGTCAAACTGTTGATGGACCGCGCAGAATTGGAACAGGTTGACAGGATACGGCTGGCTGGCGCGTTCGGCAGCCATATCGATACGCGCTACGCGATGGTTCTCGGCCTCATTCCTGATTGCAATCTGGACAAAGTCGAGTCGGCTGGTAACGCGGCCGGCACCGGAGCGCGAATTGCGTTGCTGAATAAGGCAGCGCGAGCTGAAATAGAAGATGTCGTACGCAGCATAGAGAAAATCGAAACCGCGGTAGAGCCCAAGTTCCAGGATTATTTCGTGGATGCGATGGCGATTCCGAACAAACGAGATCCGTTTCCGAATCTTTTCGCGGTGGTCGACCGGCCACCGCCAAAGGAAATTCGCGTCGACGATGATTCGCCGCGTCGCCGGCGTCGAAGGCGTGCGTCATAATTTCGATGACAGTGTCTAAGCCACAAATTCAACGTGACAAGGACGGTATTCAGATAGTGTGGGAAAGTGGTCGGCATAGCTCGTTGCCACACCTTTGGCTCCGTGATAACTGTGGGTGCAGCGATTGTCGAATTGCACAAACGTCCGAAAAGAAGTTCATCCTTGCCGACGTGCCGGTCGATCTCGAGCCGTCGACGGTCGATCTTGTTGACGATCGACTGAATATCGTCTGGCCCGATGGTCATCAATCGAGTTACGACGGCGCAATGCTTAGATCCGTCGGCGCCGACCGCAGCGTGACATGGTCGCCGTGGCCGGCACAGTTCGTGCCGCAACGTTTTGATTTTCGAAGGTTTCTAAGCGACGATCGCAAGGCGGCGGAGTGTCTTCGCGAGTTCCGTGACAAAGGCGCCATCATTCTAACGGAGGCGCCGATCGCGTCCGGAACATTGGAGGAACTCGCGCCACGTCTCGGTCCAATTCGAGAATTGTTATTCGATCGTATTCACGATGTCGAGGTTGACCCGTCAGGCTATAACGTGGCGCACACGGCACTACCGTTGCCGCCGCACAACGATTTCGCCAGCTACACGTGGCCTCCAAGTGTGCAGGCGCTGCACATGCTTGAGAACGAAACAACCGGCGGCGAGTCGATCATCGTGGACGGCTGGGCTGTGCTTGCTGCACTGCGGGAAGATTATCCCCACTATTTTGATGTGCTCTGCAGAATGCCGGTGCCGTTTCGAGAGTTTGACGACAATAACGAAACGTTTGCGGTTGCGCCGATCGTACGCTGCGATGTCGACGGCAACATTGCTGGCTTTCGATTTTCAAACCAGTTGATGCAGACAGTTGACCCAAACGATGCGCGAACGAGCGAATTCTATCGTGCTTATCATGAATTGTGTCGGCGCGTGACGGACCCTGCAGCGCGCTCGTGCTTTCGGCTCGATAGCGGTGAGATCTTGATAGTCTTCGCACATCGCGTATTGCATGGACGCGATGCATTTGAGCCGACGGGCCGCCGATATTTGCAGGACGCGTATTTTGAGTTTGATAACGTCAAGAACCATCTTTTCGTGCTACAGCAAAAAGGAGTCGCCTGACGTGACGCAAAAAGTCAGATTCACCGCGATGGAAGACGGTACACAGGAGGATTACGATATCGTTTTCGCGCACGACGCCGCCAACGCCGCTCGGCAGCCAGACCGCGTGCTCGATTGGCTGCGGCAAATGGGTGGCGACTCGCCGTATCAGATCAGTCGCCTCGAGCATAGCCTGCAAACCGCGACTCGCGCCGAAAATGATGGCGCTGATGATGAGACGATCGCCTGCGCATTGCTCCATGACATCGGAGATATCCTGGCACCCAGCAATCATTCACAGATCGCGGCTGCATTGCTCGCGCCATATGTCAGCGAGAAAAATCATTGGATAGTCGAACACCATGGCCTGTTTCAAGGCTATTACTGGTTCGAGTTCGACGGCGGTGACCCAAATGCGCGCGAAAAATTTAAAGACCACGAGTACTACGAGGACTGCGTCGAGTTTTGTGCACGCTGGGATCAGGTGTCATTTGACCCGGGCTTTGCAACGCAGCCGTTGGAGCATTTCGAACCGTTGGTCCGGGACTTGTTCCGGCGGCAACCGAAGTCGTTCTATTGACGAGACAATTAAGGCAATAAATTCGTGAAAACACAGGCTCGGGTAGTAGTCATCGGTGGCGGCGTCGTCGGCGTCGCGGCGCTGTATCATCTTGCGAAAAAAGGCTGGGGCGATGACGTCGTTTTGCTCGAAAAAGGAGAGTTAACTTCCGGCTCGACCTGGCACGCGGCCGGCCTGTTGCCATTGTTCAACATGAGTTACAGCGTCGGTCAGATTCACAAATACTCGGTTAATCTCTACGGTCAGCTCGAGCAGGAAACCGGACAGCCGGTAGGCTTCGCCAAAGTCGGCAACATTCGTCTGGCGATGAATCAGGACCGCATGGACGAGTATCACCAGTACGCGGCGACGGCAAAGACGATAGGCATCGACGTTCGCTTTCTAACGCCTGATGACATTCTCGAGCTTTGGCCCATGTGCAACATCGACGGCCTCGTCGGTGGCATCGTGCATCCGGACGACGGCTACATTCAGCCGGCCGACCTGACCCAGGCATTGGCCAAGGGCGCGCGGGCACGCGGAGCGATGATCTATCGCAACACCGCCATGCTCAATATTGAGCAAACCTCTTCCGGTGCGTGGCTCGTGCAAACGGAAAAGGGCGACATTACCTGTGAGCATATTATTTCCGCGACAGGCAACTATGCGCGGCAGACGGGTGACATGGTCGGCATAGACATACCGGTCATTCCGGTCGAACACCAATACATCGTGACCGAGCCACACCCCGAGCTGCAACAGCGCAGGAAGGACGGCCTACCGGAAATGGGTGTGCTGCGTGAATCCGACGGATCCTGGTATATGCGTGAGGAGAACGGCGGCTTCATTCTGGGCCCATACGAAAAGGGCGCGCCGTGCTGCTATGTCGACGGCCCCGATCCACGTGCCGAGTACGAATTGTTCCAGGAAGACATTGAACGACTCGAGCCGCATATCGAAGCGGCAATGAATCGCGTGCCAGCGTTCGGCGAAGTTGGGATCAAGCAGGTATACAACGGCGCAATCGCGTATACACCGGACGGCAATCCGATCATCGGTCCGGCGTGGGACCTCGACAATTTTTGGTTGAGTGAGGGGCATAGCTTTGGCATTACCGCTGCGGGCGGTGCCGGCTGGCAGCTCGCCGAATGGATCGTCGACGGCGAACCGACGATCGACATGCTCGGCGTCGAACCGCGTCGCTTCGGTGATTACGCGACCAAGAGTTACCTGATCGAGAAAAACGAGGAGGCATACTCGCACGTATTTGTCATTCATTACCCCGATGAAGAACGACCGGCGGGCCGGCCGTTACGAACTGCACCTTGCTACGAGCGCATGCAAGCAATGGGTGCTGTGTTCGGACAAAAGTTCGGCTGGGAGCGGCCAAATTTTTTCGCGACAGACGACCAGCCGCAGCAGGACGATTGGTCTTTCCGTCGCTCGAATTGGTTTGGTGCGATCGAAACGGAGATTGGCAATACGACGCAGAATGCCGGCCTGCTCGACATGACGGCGTTTGCCAAATGCCGCATTTCGGGTCAGGGTGCGGAAGCGTTTCTGGATTTCATAGTTGCGAATTCGATACCACAAAAGGTCGGCGGCATCGGACTGTGTCATGCGCTGAACAAGAACGGTGGCATACATTCCGAATTCACGATCAGGCGTGAATCGGTGGATTCATTTTACTTGGTATCGGCCGGCGCACTGCAGCGACTCGACCACGATTATCTGAAAAAGTACATGCCGAAAGATGGCACGGTACAATTTTCGCAGCTGACCGGTACCTACGGCGTGTTCGTACTCGCCGGACCGAAGTCGCGGCAGATCCTAGAGTGCGTGACCGATGCTGATCTGACAAATGAGTCGTTTCGCTGGCTGACGTCGCAGGATATTCGGGTCGGCATGGCACCGGTCAACGCGATGCGCGTCAACTATGTTGGTGAGCTTGGCTGGGAATTGCACCACCCCATCGAATATCAGAATCACATCTTCGATCTGTTGTTTGGCGTCGGAGAAGCGTTCGGACTAAAGCCGTTTGGCATTCGAGCGATGGACTCAATGCGACTCGAAAAATCCTACCGCATGGTCGGTACGGAGCTATCGATTGAATATTCGGCCTATGAGTCGGTGATGGACCGGTTTGTCAAAGCAGACAAAGGTGATTTTCTCGGTCGCGACGCTCTGCTTAAATCGAAACAAGCCGGGCTCAATAACCTGCTCGTAACACTCGAGGTCGCCGACGTCGACGATGCCGACGCGCTCGGCAATAACGCATTGATCAAGGACGGAGAAATCATCGGCCGAGCGACTGGAGGTGGATACGGTTTCCGCGTTCAGAAGTCGCTTGCGTTGGGGATGGTTCAACCGCAATTTGCAGAGCCGGGAACGCGTCTCGATATCGAGATTCTTGGCGAGACTTACACAGCAACGGTCGTGCCGGACAGCCCATTTGATCCTGGTAATGAACGGCTGAGAGATGTCAATGGAGCCAACGCCTAAGACGACGGGCGGCTGCCTTTGTGGCGCCGTCCGCTATCGGGTCAACGGGCCAATGCGGCCGGTCGTTTATTGCCACTGCAGTCAATGCCGCAAAACGAGCGGCCACTTTGTCGCTGCCAGTGCGTGTGACAATTCTGATCTTCAGATAATCGACGACGACGGCTTGCACTGGTACGCATCGTCGCAACATGCGGAGCGCGGCTTCTGCTCCGTATGTGGCGGCAATCTGTTCTGGCGCCCGACGAATGGCAAGTATGTGTCAATCATGGCGGGAACAATCGACATGCCGACGAGACTTAAAGCCATTGCACACATCTTCGTCGGCGACGCGTCCGATTACCACGCGATCGCTGACGAATTGCCATTATATCAAGATGGTGGCTCGGATGAACTGGACGGCACAAAAATATGAAAAAGTACTCCGTTGTCAGCCTGTTGAGGAACGCACTTAGCTACAACCGTAATTGGACCGAAGCCTGGCGCAGTCCTGCACCGCAACGCGAATATGACGTCGTCATCGTTGGCGGTGGCGGGCACGGGCTCGCGACAGCGTATTACCTTGCCAAAGAGCATGGCATTCGAAATGTCGCTGTACTCGAGAAGGGCTGGATTGGTGGCGGCAACACCGGCCGCAATACGACGATCGTTAGGTCCAATTACCTCTGGACCGAGGCTTCGCTTCTTTACGAGAAATCGCTGAAACTCTGGGAAGGACTAAGTCAAGACCTAAATTACAACGTCATGTTCAGTCAACGCGGCGTGTATAACCTCGGTCATAATCTTCAGGATATGCGTGACATCGAGCGTCGTGTAGCAGCGAATCGCCTAAACGGCATTGACGCCGAAGTCGTGACGGCGGAGCAGATCAAGAACGCCGTTCCACTTATTAATACGTCTTCAAACGTACGTTATCCGATTCTCGGGGCATCGCTACAGCGCCGCGGTGGCGTCGCGCGGCACGATGCGGTTGCGTGGGGCTTCGCGCGGGCGGCCGATGCATTAGGGGTCGACATCATTCAGCAGTGCGAAGTCACCGGCATAAATCGCGATCGTGGTAGGGTAACCGGCGTTGAAACGACGCGCGGCACGATCAATGCAAAAAAGGTCGGGGTTGTCGTCGCAGGCAACGCCAGTGTATTGGGTGACATGGCCGGTCTTCGTCTGCCAATCGAGAGTCATCCGTTGCAGGCATTGGTCTCGGAACCGATGAAGCCGGTTCTCGACGCAGTGATCATGTCGAATGCGGTGCACGGCTATATCAGTCAATCCGACAAAGGCGAACTCGTCATCGGTGCCGGCATCGATGCGTACATCGGCTACGGCCAGCGCGGCAGTTTTCAGACGATTGAACATACGATGGAGGCGATCATCGCGCTTTTTCCAATGTTCAGCCGCGTGCGGATGCTGAGACAGTGGGGCGGTATTGTCGACATCTGCCCGGATGCGTGCCCGATCATCAGCAAGACATCGGTCGACGGCTTGTATTTCAATTGTGGTTGGGGCACCGGCGGCTTCAAAGCAACGCCGGGCTCAGGTTGGACGTTCGCGCATACAATCGCACAGAATCAGCCGCATGAACTTAACGCGCCATTCGATCTACGCCGCTTCGAAACCGGCGCACTGATTGACGAGCATGGCGCGGCAGCTGTTGCTCATTAAGGCGTACGGACGATGCTGCTGATCTCCTGTCCCTATTGCGGCGCGCGCGCCGAGACCGAATTCTCCTATGGCGGAGAGGCCGGAATCGAACGGCCGAAAGACCCCCATGCGCTGAGTGATGCGGAG
Source organism: Gammaproteobacteria bacterium (assembly GCA_029861535.1). GTDB lineage: Bacteria > Pseudomonadota > Gammaproteobacteria > Steroidobacterales > Woeseiaceae > UBA1847. Next base: position 5,855 of record JAOTZC010000031.1, on the reverse strand, counting down.
TGGGCGGACTATTTGTTTATGCGCAAGAATCCACGTGGTTTGCACACGGAGCTATGGATCCATGCACAGGGCTGTCGGCGCTGGTTTAAGGTCGAGCGCGACACCGTTAGCTACAAGATCACGTCCAGCCGCGAACTTTCATTAGGCGCAAGCGAAAAGGAATAACCGCGGCTGTGCAACGCAATCGACTCGAAAACGGCGGACGTATTGACCGATCGCAGGTATTGCACTTCCGCTTCAATGGCAAAAAGCTTGAGGGCTATCGCGGCGACTCATTGGCATCCGCGTTGTTAGCGAACGGCGTTACGGTCGTCGGCCGCAGCTTCAAGTTGCATCGGCCGCGCGGAATTGTTGGTAGCGGCGCGGAAGAGCCGAACGCGATCATGCAAATTGGCAAGGGCGCGACAACACAGCCAAACCTGCGCGCGACGCAAGTCGAAGTGTACGATGGAATGATTGCACGCAGTACGAAGGGCTGGCCGAGTGTCAACTACGATATTTCGGCGATCAACAACGTATTCAGCCGCGCTTTGGGCGCAGGTTTTTATTACAAAACTTTCATGCGGCCGCAGGCGCTATGGCGTTTGTATGAAAAAATCATTCGCAAGTCGGCAGGCTTTGGAAAGGCGCCGAAAGTCGCGGACCCGGATTCCTACGAGCATCGAAACGCGCATTGCGATGTGCTGATTGCTGGCGCCGGGCCTGCCGGTATTATGGCGGCGCTTGCCGCCGGACTGAGCGGCGCGCGGGTCATCATTGCTGACGAGCAATGCGAATTTGGCGGCAGCCTGTTGGCATCCACGGCCATGTTCGACGACTTGCCGGCGACCGACTGGTTGGATGACACCCTCGCGGCGCTTGCCGAGATGGGCAATATCACGATGTTGCCTCGGAGTACCGTCTTCGGCTACTACGATCATAACTTTGTGACAATCGCCGAGCGCTGTACCGACCACCGTAATGAAGCGGAGCGTCACGGCGTAAGGCAACGTCTGTGGCGAGTACGTGCCAAACAGGTTGTGCTTGCACAAGGCGCATTTGAGCGGCCGCTGGTTTTCTGCAATAACGATCGACCTGGCGTAATGCAGGCTTCTGCGGTGTCGACGTACTTGCATCGCTACGCGGTCCGTCCCGGTGATCGTGCCGTAGTGTTCACAAACAACGATTCCGCGTATCAGACCGCAATCGACTTATTACGGGCGGGCGCGACCGTAGCAATCGTCGACAGCCGGCCAGGTGGCGCCGGTGCTATCAGTCAGAGTGCAACTGCAGCCGGGATTCCGGTATTGGCCGGGCATATTGTTGTCGACGTAAATGGCGGCAAGCGAATAACTGGTGTTCGGGTTGGTAAATGGCTGGGCGAAGCGCCGCAAGTTGTCGCGAGCTCAATGTTGATCGACTGCGATCTGCTGGCGATGTCCGGCGGCTGGAGTCCGGCCGTACATCTGCACTCACAAGCCGGGGGTAAAAATGTCTGGGATGACGAGCTGTACTGCTTTGTTCCGGGTGAATCAACACAGGCGAACCAGTCGGTCGGTAGCGGCAACGGCAAATGGCTGCTTTCCGACTGCCTCCAAGAAGGCCTTGCGGCAGGCAACAATGCGGCATCGCGTTGTGGTTTCAAACCATGCGACGTTGCGGTACCCGAAACTGGCAGCAACATCGAGGCTTCGATTGAACCACTGTGGCGGGTGCCGAGTGAGGAGGACCCGGACCATTGTCCTAAGCAATTTATTGATTTTCAGAACGACGTATGCGTATCTGACGTGCGGCTCGCGGTACGCGAGGGTTATCGCAACGTAGAACACGTGAAGCGCTATACCGCGTTGGGCTTTGGTACTGATCAGGGCAAGCTCGGCAACATCAACGGCATGGCCGTAGTGGCCGAATGTCTCGGCAAATCGATACCGGATGTTGGCACCACAACGTTTCGGCCGGCGTACACGCCAGTAACATTCGGCGTGCTTGCCGGCGATAGTGTTGGCGAGCTCTTTGAGCCGGTACGTACGACGGCGATTCACGAGTGGCACGAAGCGGCCGCTGCGCCGTTTGAAGTGGTCGGGCAGTGGCATCGGCCTTGGTATTTCCCGAAAAAGGGCGAAGACTTGCAAGTCGCCGTCGAGCGTGAGTGTTTGGCGACACGTAATTCGCTCGGCATCATGGATGCGTCAACACTTGGCAAAATCGACGTTCGCGGACCGGACGCGGTTGAATTCTTGGAACGCGTTTACACGCACAATATCGGCAAGATGAAAGTCGGTCGCTGCGCCTACGGAATTTTGCTTGGTGAAGACGGCATGCTGATGGACGACGGTGTCATGGCACGGCTTGGCGAACAGCATTTCTATCTGACGACGACAACCGGCGGCGCAGCGAGCGTGCTGAGCTGGCTGGAATCCTGGCTACAAACCGAATGGCCGGAGCTTGACGTGTACTTGACGTCGCTGACCGATCATTTTTCGACAATCGCCGTCGTTGGACCCAATAGCCGGCGACTGCTGCAAAAAATTGGTTGCGATATTGACCTCGACAAAGAAAATTTCCCGTTTATGTCGGTCAAAGGGGCGGAACTCGGTGGCACGCAAGTGCAATTATTTCGCGTCAGCTTTAGCGGCGAACTTGCATTCGAGGTCAATATTGACAGCAACAACGCGTTACAGATGTGGAATATGTTGATCGATGCCGGCCAAGAATTCGATATCACGCCGTACGGCACCGAGACGATGCACGTGCTGCGTGCTGAAAAGGGATTTGTCATCGTCGGCCAAGATACCGATGGTTCCGTGACGCCGGGTGATGTCGGGATGAACTGGCTATTGTCGAAGGACAAAGATTTTCTCGGCAAGCGATCGCTGTCGCGACCGGACAGCATTCGCCATGACCGAAAGCAGCTCGTCGGCCTGTTATCGGTCGATGAAAAAACCGTGTTGCCGGAAGGAGTGCAAATCGTCGTCGACCCTGATCTACCGCAACCAGTGCCGATGTGCGGCTACATCAGTTCAAGTTATTTCAGCGCCTGCCTCGGCCACCCAATCGCGTTGGCGCTGGTTGAAAACGGTCGTGCGCGGAAGGGCGAAATTCTATACGCGGTGCTGACCGATGGTTCGGTGGTCGAAGTTAGGATCGTCTCGTCTATATTTTACGACGCCAAAGGGGAACGGCAAAATGACTGAGGTCAAGCGGATCGATCTCGGCCATATTAATTTGCGTGGTGATGCGGGTGATGACCGTTTTGCCGATGGCGTTGAAGCAGCGCTCGGCCTGACGTTGCCGGTCGATCCCAATACGCTGTCCGAGTCCGATCATCGTATGTATTGGCTGGGTCCTGATGAGTGGCAAGTTGTCGCCGACCGAAAGAATGTGCCGGTACTGTTAAAGAAACTTGAAGACGCACTCGTCGATCAACATGTTTCGATCAATGATCTGAGCGGCGGACAGGTTACGCTGCACCTTGCCGGCGCGGATGTGCCGGAATTGCTGGCGAAAGCTTGCACTCTAGACTTGCACCCGTCCGTTTTCGGTGTCGGCGACTGCGCGCAGAGCGGCCTAGCGAAAGCCAATGTGTTGATTGGCTATATCGACGTAGCCCCAGTCTATGAAATAATCGTGCGCCGAAGCTTTTCGGAGTACTTGCTGCGTTGGCTACGTCAGAACTCACACTTCCAAGTCGGTACGGCATCCTCTTAATCAACGATTTCACGTTGATCTCAATGTCGTCTGCGGTCGAACCGCTACGCATGGCCAATCGAATCTACGGTAAAGAATTCTACAGCTGGCGCACGATCAGCGAAACGGGCGAGGATGTTGTGGCAAGCGACGGGCTGTCGGTGAATGCCGAATACAGCATCGACGATGCCGATGTCTTCAGCAATCTCGATATCATTGTTGTGTGTGGTGGGCGGCGCATCGATCAAAGCACGACAGAGCCGGTGCTGCGCTGGCTCAAGAAGGCCGACAAACACGGCATAGACCTCGGCGCCACATGCACGGGGAGCTACGTGTTGGCCAAAGCCGGATTACTCGACGGTTACCGTTGTAGTGTCCACTGGGAAAACATCGCGTCAGTCACAGATATGTTTCCGAACGTCAGTGTGAGCCGCAGCGTGTATACGATCGACCGAAATCGCTACACAAGTTCGGGTGGCACGGCGCCTGTCGACATGATGTTGCATCTGGTTCGTCGCCAACTCGGAGCTGACGTCAGTGCCGGTGTTGCAGAGCAATTTGTCTACGAGCGAGTTAGGGGTTCTGAGGATCGCCAACGCGTGCCGTTGAAGCACACGGTAGGCAATCAGTCTGAAAAATTGATCATCGCCGTCGAGTTGATGGAAGCGAATATTAAGGAGCCGATTAGCCAAACCGAGCTTGCAAACTATGTCGGCCTATCGCGACGGCAGCTGCAAAGGCTCTTTCAGCGATATTTAATGTGCACGCCTTCCCGACAATACCTGCAAATTCGTCTGCTGCGCGCGCGCGAACTGCTTCATCAGACCAGCATGAGCCTGGTTGAGATCGCGACGCAGACGGGCTTTGTTGCCAGCTCGCATTTCAGCAAGAGCTACAAAGAGTTCTACGGTCACTCGCCTAGTATCGAGCGTCGCCATAACAAAGAATCCGTGTAATTCGGAGCAAGCGTACTTTTAGTCATCGTCTGTTTCGACAGGCTGATGGATTTCTTCTTCGTAAACACACGACGCAGTATGCGCTGTCGCCAGCGCATCGCTAAATGAAATATGGTGTTCCGTCGGCGTCGTCGTACGACGCAGCATTCGGTGGCCGACGTATAAGCTTAACAAGATATGAATGACGGCCGTGAATCCGTACAGACCTCCCGTCCCTATAGCGGCCATCAACATCGATGCGACAAATGGCCCGATGATCGCGCCGATGCCGTACATCAGCAGTAAACCGCTGGATACCATGACATATTCATCGGGTTCCGCGTAATCATTGGCATGCGCAACCGATATTGCGTACAACGGGAATGCAACGGCGCCCCAGCCGGCGCCAAGCAGGTTTACGGTCAAAAAGTCTAAGTTGCTGCCGGCCGTTACGATCATCGTAGCAATAACGACGCCAAATATTGCTGCGGTTAGAATAACTTTGCGGCGACCGATCCTGTCCGAGACATATCCCAACGGCCATTGCGACAACGCTCCGCCAATTACAGCCGATGTCATGAACCAAGCAGCGAGAGAAGTATCGTCGGATACACTCGCCGTGAAGACTGGTGCGAGCGCCCAAAACGCGCCGTTCGCGAGTCCTGTTGCCAGGCATCCGGCGGTGCCTGCCGGTGAAATTCGAAACAGGCGCCGCAAGTTGACGTCCACCTGCTGTGGCTGCGCCGGCGATGGTGATGTCGATAGAGCAACCGGAATGGCGCCCAAGGATACGAGTACGGATGCGATGATAAATAATTCGAGACCCGTCGGATCGTACAACAGCGTCATCATTTGGCCTGCCGCAAGAACCGTGAGAGATATCATTACGTAGGTTGAAAAGATGATGCCGCGATCTTCGTTCGTCGATCGCTCATTTAGCCAACTCTCGATGACAATGTACAAAACCGCAAAACAGAAACCCGTCAAGCCTCTGAGCAAGCCCCACGTGATCGGGTGCAAAATCATGCCGTGCAATAGTGGCGTTGCGGAAGCCAGCGACGCCATTGCCAAAAACACGCGTACGTGGCCGACACGTTTGACCAGCTCACCGCCCTTCAGGCATCCAATTGTGAATCCGAAGAAGTATGCGGCACCCATGATGCCGATCAAAACGGTTGGGAAACTTTCCAGCGACGCGCGCACCGGCAAAAGGGTTCCCTGCAGACCCTGTCCGGTAAACAGGATCGACACGCC
>JAOTZC010000030.1 GCA_029861535.1 Gammaproteobacteria bacterium | reverse complement strand
CGAAGCAATAACGGCCGAGTATATCCATGGTAATACCGGCATCGACGGTTTGGACGTGTTCGAACCAGAAACTCCACTGCAAGAGCAGCATGCGGTCGAGTTTATTATCGAAACACTGCTCGCGGCAGAATCCGAGTCGGTGACGCTGGTGCCGACAGGACCGTTGAGCAACATCGCTGCAACGATCGACCGTGAACCGGCGGTGTTAGCACATATCAAAGAAATCGTGTTAATGGGCGGCGCGATGCGAGAGGGTGGCAATCGCTCGCCCTCGGCTGAGTTCAATATTCAGGCTGATCCGCATGCGGCCGACATTGTTTTCAACTGTGGACGTCCGGTGACGGCGATGGGGCTCGATGTCACACACCAAGTGTTGTCAACGCGTGAGCGCGTCGCACGGATTAAGGCATTGAATAACCCAGTCGCAAATGCGACGGCAGGCATGTTGAGTTTCTTCCATCGCTTTGACACGAAGAAATATGGATCGGAAGGTGCGCCACTGCACGATCCGTGCACCGTGGCCTATCTGTTGCAACCGGACTTGTTCACTGGCACGTTGTGCAACGTATCGGTAGAAACGCAATCCGAATTGACGATCGGACATACGGCCGTGGATATCTGGCATGTCACGGATCGGCCGATCAACACGAACTGGATTTACACTGTCGATGCCGACGGCTTTTACGATTTACTCACGGAACGGCTTGCGCGCTTCGGCGGTGATGCGCGATGACGGATATTCTGGTCATTGGCTCCGTTAATCTGGACCTGTCAGCGTCGGTGTCTCGGCTGCCGGCACCTGGCGAAACGATTACCGGGGCGACGCTTGGTCGCTTTCCGGGCGGAAAGGGCGCAAATCAGGCGCTCGCCGCAAGACGGCTCGGCGCCAACGTCAAACTAATCGCTTGCGTTGGCGACGATGCAACAGCTGACGAAGCGTTAGCTCTCGTCAGAGCGGGCGGCGTCGATCTCGAGCATTGCATGGTTGACGCGAATGAGCCTACCGGCGTCGCGCTAATTTCTGTCACGCCTTCGGGTGAGAATCATATCGTCGTTGCTCCCGGCGCTAACGCGAGATTGACGCTGGATAACGTCGATATGCCGGAGGCGGATGCGTTGATCTGTCAGCTCGAAGTGCCGGGCGCAACGATTGCCAGCGCCGCGAGTACTTTCGCCGGATTTTTCTGCGTCAATCTCGCGCCGGCGAGGGACATTGATAAATCGATTATCGAGCGAGCGGACCTTGTTGTCGTCAACGAAACGGAATCCGCATGGTATGGTGAACGCCTTTCCCTATGCAATGGAATGGTCGCGACGACTTATGGGAAAGCTGGAGCGGAACTTAGTCTGAACGGCAAGAACATAGCGCGGACCGATGCGCTGCTTGTGAATGCGATCGACGCTACTGGTGCAGGTGATGTTTTCACGGCCGCGCTGACTGTTGCGTTGGTCGAACAGATGAACCCGGCCGACGCACTTCGTTTTGCGTGCACGGCAGCGTCAGTTGCAACAACGATTCGCGGAGCGCAGCCGTCACTGCCGAGTCGCAAAGAAATTGACGCTCGCCTTTAGTCGAGATGAAACGACGCCGGCAATAATTCGGCCATCGAGTACGTATGCCACTCGCCGCCGTCATCGATGACAATAATGCGCGTTTCACTGTCGGAGAATTCGTTGATGCGCTGTCGGCAGCCACCACAGGGTGTGCAGGAATCTGCCTCTTTGTAGCCGCCGGTCACGGCGATTGATTTGATGATCTTCCCGCCCGCTGCGATCATCGCCGCGATAGCGCCAGTCTCAGCGCAGCTACCTTGCGGATAAGAAGCGTTTTCGACGTTGCAGCCGACATGCAGCTGCTTCTGTTCATCAATCAGTGCCGCGCCGACGCAAAAGCCTGAGTACTTACAGTAAGCGTTTTTGCGTACCTGAAGTGCCGCGTCGATGAGTTCTTGATCTGTCATAGTTATCCCTGCTTGCGCATCGGGTTATTCGGGTGCGTCGTCCAGTTGGCTTTCTCAGTTGCAATGGCCTTTCCGGTTCGCGCATCGATGCCAGTGGTCACCGGATGCATTGTTATGCAACTGTCGACAGGACATACGCTGACGCACAGATTGCAACCGACACATTCGTCATCGATGACTGCGAAATGGCGCTCACCGTTGACCGTCTGTGTGATGGCCTGATGCGACGTATCCTCGCAGACGATGTGACAGCGGCCGCATTTGATACAGAGATCCTGGTTGATGATCGCTTTTTCGACGTGATTGAGATTCAGATATTGCCAGTCGGTCACGCTGGGCACGGCTTTGCCGACGAGGTCCGCGACACGGGCCATGCCCTTATCGTCGAGGAACGTACTCAGACCGTCGGTCAAATCGTCGATGATCTTGAAGCCGTAGACCATCGCGGCCGTGCAGACCTGTACGTTGTCCGCGCCGAGAGCGAGAAAGTCGACGGCATCGCGCCAATTCGTAATTCCACCAATACCGGAGATCGTTACATCGGCTGTATCCGCATTTCGCGCGATCTCGGCAACCATGTTCAGCGCGATTGGTTTCACGGCCTCACCGCAATAGCCGCCGTGTGTGCCCATGCCATCAGTCGTCGGGTACATCGTCAATGTGTCGTAATTGACGCGCATGATGGAGTTGACCGTGTTGATCAGTGATACCGCGTCGGCGCCGCCGTCTTTGGCCGCTTTGGCGGGCGGCACGATATTTGTTACGTTCGGTGTCAGTTTGACGATGACCGGAACGGAAGCGGCTTTCTTGCACCACTCGGTGGCCATCTGGATGTATTCGGGCACTTGACCGACCGCGGCGCCCATACCGCGCTCGGACATGCCGTGTGGACAGCCGAAGTTGAGTTCGAACGCGTCGGCGCCGGTGTCCTCGATCATCGGCACATACTTGGCCCAGGTCTGTTCATTCATTGGCAACATGATGGACGCGACGACGGCGCGGTCCGGCCAGTCGCGCTTGATTTGACGAATCTCATCAAGATTGGTTTGCAGCGGCCGGTCGGTGATCAGTTCGATATTGTTGAAGCCAATCACCCGACGCTCATTGCTATGCAGCGCGCTGTAACGGGGTCCATTGACGTTGACGATGGGCGGATCCTCACCGAGTGTCTTCCAAACTACGCCGCCCCAACCAGCCTCAAAAGCACGGTTGACGTTGTACGCTTTGTCCGTCGGCGGCGCCGAGGCCAGCCAGAACGGGTTCGGTGAGATTATGCCTAAGAATTCCGATGTTAGGTCTGCCATGTCTCTGCCTCCATCAGCTCCGTAAGCCGCGGTCGATGGCGATTGCTGCCACTTTGCCGTGCTGTACCGCCGATACCGTCAAATCGTCGCCACTGACGACGCAGTCTCCACCCGCCCAAACTTTATCGAGTGAGGTTTTCTGTTCATCGTCCACACTAATTTTTCCGCGTTCGGTTTTAAGGTCTGCGGCGATGCTGTTCGCATCGAGCGTCTGACCGATTGCCTTGAATACCACGTCGGCCTCGAGAAGCAGCGATTCGCCGATCGTGGTCAATTTTCCCGCGCGGTCGAGCTCGGTACGTTGGAACTCAATCGCGGTAACGTGCTCGTCGCCGTGCAGCTTTGTCGGTTGCGCCCAGTGGTGAATCGTGACGCCATCGGTCAGTGCAAGATTCTGCTCGTAGTGGCTGGCACCCATTTGTTCGGGACCACGCCTATACACGATGTCGACACGTTCCGCGCCGAGCCGCTTGCTTTGCACGGCGATGTCGATCGCCGTCATGCCGCCGCCGACAACCACGACCTTGTTGCCGACCGGTAACGTCGATTTGTCCGATTCCTGGCGCAGCTTGGCGATGTAGTCGATCGCATTGAGCACGCCTGGCAGCGATTCGTTATCGATGCGTAATTCGTTGACGGAACCGAGCCCGATGCCAAGAAAAACGGCGTCGAATTCATCGCGAAGCTGATCGACGCTAATGTCATTGCCGAAACTAACGTTTTTCCGAACCTCAATGCCGCCGATTGACAATATATAGTCGATTTCAGCTTGGGCAAAGTTGTCTACAGTCTTGTACGCGGCGATGCCGTATTCATTCAGGCCGCCGAGTTTTTCGTCGCGATTAAACAGGACGATGTCGTGGCCGAGCAAAGCCAGTCGATGCGCGCACGATAGTCCCGCGGGACCGCCGCCGACGACCGCAATTCGCTTACCGGTCGTTTCGGCGCGTGAAAACAGCGGCGTACGATGTTTAAAAATTGGGTCCGTTGCATAGCGTTGTAACAATCCTATGTCGACTGGCTTGTCCTCATGCGTATTGCGCACGCAAGCTTCCTCGCAGAGGACTTCGGTGGGGCACACACGCGCGCACATGCCCCCCATGATGTTCTCTTTCAGGATCGTATGCGCCGAGCCGCGAATGTTGTCGCTGCGAATCTTTTGAATAAATACCGGAATATCGATACCGGTCGGGCAGGCGGTCGTGCAGGGTGCGTCGTAGCAAAAATAGCAGCGGTCGGCGGCGATCAGAGCCTCGGATCGCGACAAGGGCGGATGAAGATCGCCGAAATTCCGCTCGACCTCCTGTTTACTCAAGCGGCCGGCCTTGATGTCTGCTGCTTTGTTGGTCATCGCGTCTAACGACTAACAGGTACCGGCTCGTCGCGCTGGGCCTGAATCTTCAACGCATCGTAATACGGTGCAAACACCGGCCGGTCGACATAATGACCGGCGCCACGCTCTACTTTGAGTTCGCCATCAGAATAGACGACCTTGCCGTGGCTGATCGTATGCGATGCGGAACCCTTGACGGTCATTCCTTCAAAAATATTGTAATCAACATTTTGATGGTGCGTCTTCGCCGAAATTGTCTTGCTGGCTTCAGGGTCCCAGACCACGATGTCAGCATCGGCGCCGACCGAGATGCTGCCTTTTCGTGGATAGATATTGAAAATCTGTGCGGCATTCGTCGACGTGATGCTAACAAACTCGTTCTTCGTCAGCCGTCCGGTGCTAACGCCATGATGCCAAAGTACTTCGAGGCGGTTTTCGACGCCACCGGTGCCGTTTGGTATTAGCCGAAAGTCGTCCTTGCCGGCCGCCTTCTGGTCGGCGCAGAAACAACAGTGATCGGTTGCCGTCGTCTGAAGATTGCCCGACTGTAGCCCACGCCACAACGCGTCCTGGTGTTTTTTGGATCGAAACGGTGGGCTCATGACGTGGGCCGCGGCAACGTCGAAATCTTTGTTGCGATAGACCGAGTCATCGACCAACAAGTGTCCGGCAAGGACCTCGCCGAAGACTCGTTGACCTTCGTTTCTCGCACGGGTAATGGCTTCGAGCGACGGAATGCAGGAATTGTGAACGACATACAGCGGTGTTTTCAGTACTTCTGCGATGCGTATCGCGCGGTTTGCCGCTTCGCCTTCGACTTCCGGTGGGCGCGATAGTGGATGACCTTCAGGCCCCGTAATGCCTTTCTCGAATATGGCCTGTTGTAACCTGAAAACGAGCTCGCCGTTCTCGGCATGCACAGTCACAATCGCGCCGAGTTCGCGGGCTCGAGTGAAACTATTTACGAGTATCTCGTCGTCCGCCATGATAGCGCCTTTATACGCCATGAAGTGCTTGAAACTATTGACGCCATATTCGTGGACCAGCGTGCCCATATCTTTGTGGACGCTGTCGTCCCACCAGGTGATGGCAACATGGAATGAGTAATCCGCAACCGACTTCTCAGCCCAGTCGCGCCATTGGCGATAGGCATCCATGATATTTTGCTGCGGATTCGGGATGACAAAATCGATGATCATCGTCGTACCACCGGCAAGTCCCGCCGCCGTGCCGGAATAGAAATCCTCGCTGGCAACCGTGCCCATGAAGGGCAGTTGCATATGTGTGTGCGGGTCGATGCCGCCCGGCATGACATATTGGCCACCGGCGTCAATGACGGTCGCATTGACGGGCGAGTCCAAATTTTCGCCCACGGCTGCAATGGTGCCATCGTGACAAAGTACATCTGCACGTAGGCTGCGTTCCGCGTTGACGACGGTGCCGCCTCTGATGAGTACGCTCATATAGAACTCCTGATCTCGCCCCTAGCGGCGAGGTAATAGATTAGCCCACCCAGAAACGATCCTGTAAACCAACCGTAAGTATAGAACCAGCTGACATAAGAATAGAGCACACTTTCCTTGTCGGCGGAAACTGCAAGTAAAGTCAGTCCTACGGGGATGAAAAAGGCGGTAAGGCCGGCTTTGTTCCAGGCTGGGTAGCCGGCATTATCCTGATATAGCGCCAGCAAATCGTAGGATTGCTTCTTGATCAGAAAATAGTCGACGATCATGACGCCGGCAATCGGACCCAATAGACTCGAGTAGCCAATCAGCCAGTTCGAATACAGGCTCTCCAGACTGATGTTCGTGTCGATCCAGCCCAGTTTTTGCAACAGTTCCCAGCTCATCAACACGATACCGATGATGCCGGTGATGATGACGCCGCGCGTTTCACTAATGTAGCGTGGCGCAATATTTTGAAAACTGTTCGTTGGTGACACGATATTGGCGGCGGTATTGGTTGAAATCGTTGCGAGGATGATCATTAACATCGACATCACAACCCACAGTGTATTGTCGATTCTTCCTATTAGATTGATCGGGTCGGAAATGGTTTCGCCGACCAGCTCCATCGATGCGGCGGTTAGCAATACGCCGAGGCCCGCAAACATCAGCATTGTCAGCGGCAGGCCGATCAGTTGACCAATAACCTGGCTGCGTTGCGATCTTGCGAAGCGACTGAAGTCGGGGATATTGAGTGACAGCGTCGCCCAGAAGCCGACCATCGCTGTCAGTGCCGCCATAAAATAACCGGCGAGCGGGGCGTCGTCGGGCCGGGTCGCGGGTGTCGCGAGCACCTCGCTCAACGAAACCTTCGGCAACGCCCAGACAATCAAGCCGAATGCAACGATCAACAATAGCGGTGCAGCCAGTGTCTCGAGGTGTTTGATAGCTTCGGAACCGCGAATAACCACAGTGACATTCAAAATCCAGAAAATGAAAAAACCGAAAACCTCGCCAGTGCCGCCGAGTGCGGCCCAGGCTGGAAACAGCGCGGAAAACAGTAAATGAATTGCGATGCCACCAAACAGCGTTTGCACGCCAAACCAGCCGCAAGCGACGATGGCGCGAATCAATGCCGGTATATTCGAGCCAATGATGCCAAAAGACGCGCGCAACACAACCGGGCACGGAATACCGTACTTCGTTCCCGGGTAGGCGTTTAGCGTCAGCGGAATCAGGACGACGATGTTGGCGATCAATATCGTCCACAGTGCTTCGGCCACCGACAAACCGAAGTAAGCGGTCAATACGCCCCCGAGCGTGTAGGTTGGCACACAGATCGCCATACCGACCCACAGTGACGCAACGTTCCAGCGCGACCAGGTTCGCTGCGAGGCACGCGTCGGCGCGATGTCGTCGTTGTAGCGTGGGCTCGATGCGATGTCATCGCCGACGTCCAGTTCGATGTACTCACCGACCTTACGTACCTGACTAACAGAAACAGATGCGGACATCAGAATCGCCCTTCTTGGCTTATTGCGATTCGTGAACCGACGTTAATCGGTTAACGGTCCGTAGGTTTCAGGTCGACGATCGCGGAAGAACTGCCAGGTGTTACGCACCTCGCGCACCATGTCGAGGTCGATTTCATGAACCAGCAGTTCGTCGTCGCCATAACTGGCCTGGGCCTCAATTGCGCCGCGAGGATTGACGATGTAACTCGAGCCATAAAACTCGCCCATGCCCGAGGCCCAAGGCTCCTCGGTGCCAATTCTGTTAATGGCCCCAATGAATACGCCGTTGGCGGCGGCGGACGCGGGTTGCTCGAGTTCCCAAAGGTATTTGCTCAAACCTGCGACGGTTGCGGACGGATTTACAATGTACTCAGCGCCGTTGAGCGCTAGGGCGCGCCAGCCTTCTGGAAAATGTCGGTCGTAGCAAATATAGACACCGAGTTTGACGTAGGCAGTGTCGAATACTGGCCACCCTGAGTCGCCAGGTTTGAAAAAGAACTTCTCGTAAAAACCCGGATCGACCTGCGGAATATGAGTCTTGCGATACTTACCAAGATATGAGCCGTCGGCATCGATAACGGCGGCCGTGTTGTAGTAAACGCCTGGCATCGCCTCTTCATAGATGGGAACGACAATGACCATGTTGTGTTTTTTGGCATGCTCCCGCATTCGCTGGGTCGTGTGGCCATCGGGAATCGGCTCGGCGGCTGAGTACCACTTTCTGTCCTGACTGGGGCAAAAATACGGTTGTGTGAATACCTCCTGGAAGCACAAAACCTGCACGCCTTGTTTGCCGGCATCTTCGATATAAGGAATGTGTGCTTCAATCATTCGGTCGCGAATGTCGATCGGATCCATCGTGCCGTCGCCCTTCAGCGCCATCTGGATCAAACCACACTTGAGCTTAGCCATATTTACCCCCGACAGATATTTACAGGCGCGACGTTGCGCAGCAGTGTTTCTTTTGTTTTCAGTATGTTACTGAGATTTTCTATGTACTAGAGCATACGCGTTTTGGTTCCGAAAAGCATCGGCTAGCGGTGACAGCCGGCGTCGGCACGCCCCTCTCCCTCATGGCTCGCTGCGCTGCGCTTTACTTCGATCGAGGAGCATGCCGACGCCGGCCGTGACAATTAGTCGACGGACGTCCAAGAACCGTGCATTGGGTTTGGCAATATGTACCAGCCGTTGCCCCAATAATCGTCATACTTATCTAGCGCGGCGCGACGGCTAGCTCGGGTCGCTGCTTGTGAACATGGATTGACGATTTTTTTACGCGCGCATTCAACGAAATCCCCGTAGTCATCACCAAATAGCATGATGACGCGATGTGTTTTCGCAACATGCAGACGGCGGGTCAATTTTTCGCGTGTCCAGCCGCGTTCCTCGGAGAGAAATACATGTTCGGCGTCAGTGACAATGCCGACTTCGGCGATGTCCTGAATAGTTGTCTGCTTTTGTGGGCATGGGTCGTCATTACTGGCTATTGGCTCACAGGGACGGTTCGTCACGAAAAATACCGTGACGCCGAGTTGTCGGGCTTCATCAACAAAGTCCTTGACGCCTTCGATTGGTGTTGCCGGTGTTTCGCTGTTCCATTTGTTGAGTTTCCAGTTTTCGAACGGCGGTTCGAACGAGAGTTGAAAATCGACATTGCTGACCACAGTTTCGTCGACGTCGAGAATAACGGCGGGCGGCAATCTCTCGGCGTTGGTCTGTTGTGGTATAGCGCTCCAAGAGCGGTCGGAAATAAAGCCTGGCAACGCTCGTGTTGCGGTGGCGTATACCTGACGAGTGATTGCGCGATACTCAGAGGCATTTTTCACCCACTGCATGCCATGATCCGATGCCGGATCGTGTTCTGGCGGGGTCGCTGCGCAGGCAGCGACCAGTAGGGCCAAAGCCACGTAGAAGACTCTTTTCATCGTGATTCCATGACGAATTCTTTTTGCCAGATTATCATGGTGCTCTGTCTCTGGTCACAATCCAGCCACTGGAGAAAAAATGAAACACCGCAAGCTTTGCGCCACGACGCTGACCTTCTTATTCATTGCGGCATGCGCGCCCTACGCGACTCAGACTGAAGACCTGCAAACGGAGGGCCTGACGTTCATTCATTTGAACGATACGTATCGCATCGGCGCTGTCGAGAGTGGCCAAGCAGGCGGCTTTGGCCGCGTCGTTAGCGTCGTCCGCGATGCCAAACAGCAAGGGCGCGATGTCCGAATTCTGCACGGCGGTGATTTTCTGTATCCGTCGCTCGAAAGCCAACTTTGGGACGGCCAGCAGATGGTCGACGCTTTTAATTATATGGACAACGTTGCGCCAATGTATGTGGTTGCCGGAAATCACGAGTTCGATCGGCGCACGCCGGAGCATCTGATCGATGCGGTACGGCAATCGCAATTTGATTGGCTTGGCGATAACTACGATTTCGATACAGATGACGAGCAGGTTGATACGGCACTTCGCCGCGCGTTCGTGTTTGAGCATGGCGACAAGAAAATTGGTATTTTTGCATTAACGCTGCACGCCGATGACGGTGGCAACGATCGTGCCTACGTTCCGACCGACATCAACTATAAGAACATCGCGGAGCAAACGATTCAAAGCCTCGAGAAGCAGAATGTAGACTTGATTATCGGTCTGACGCATCTGCACATGTGGCAGGACGTCGATATCGCGACACTTAAGGCGCGGCACCCGCGTTTGTTGTTTATCGTCGGCGGGCATGAGCACGAACCAGAACATTCACCCGCGACAGAGAATCGTGCGGCGGTAATGAAAGGTGCGTCAAATGCGCGTGTCATTTGGAGAATTGACGTCAATTTTCCGGACGACGGCTTACCGGTGATCGTGCAAAGCAGCATGCTGGAAATGGACGAACGCATTGAGAGCGATGGCGGTTACGACGAGGTCGAGGACAAATGGCGTAGGCAATTGCTGGAGAAATTTCCGTTTCTGACCGCGACGGTCGGTGAGGCTTCGGTGCCGCTCGATGCACGCGAGGTAACGATTCGTAATCGCGAATCGAGCTGGGGTAATTTCGTCGTTGACCAGATGCGTGGCGCATTCGGCGAGCCTCCGGTAGATTTTGCGTTCATTAACAGCGGTACCTTGCGCATTGACGATTTTATTTCAGGAGACATTCGCTTCGAAGATATCGGTCGAACATTTGGTTTCTCGTCCTTTCTCCGCTATCTAAGCTTATCCGGCCGTGAATTTCGGCAAGTCCTGGAGGCGGGCTACCGAGGCGCGGGGCCCAGCAAAGGCTACTTCCCGCAGGTATCGGGATTTCGCATTTGTGTGAACAGAGCCAATACTTCCGGCGAACGTATTGTCAGCATGCAGCGCCCAACGGAAGACGGCTGGGCCGAGATTGATGACGCCGCCGAATACACGGTCGTTGTGCCGGACTATGTATACCGCGGTGGGGACGGTTATGAGTTCCCTGAACATCGGCAGGCATCCCGACCTGGATCGGAGCTCAAATACCTGGTATTGGATGCAATCATGGTCGCACAGGCGCAGGGACAAAAAGTCGGCGCGCCAGTAGACCCTGCCAATCCACGCATCGTGGTCTTGAACGGTCCCGACGACGACTGCTTTCGCTAAGGCCAGCTAGCTGCTGGGTTGGTCACGCTGCGCATCGTCATGGCTCGCTACGCTGCGCTTTACTTCCGCTAATGGGGACATTCTACATTTAATGTATTAGTACACTAAATGTAGAATGTCCCCGCCAAAAAAAGGGCGGCCATCGGCCGCCCTTTTTCTGTTTTCTAGAAGCTTCTAGTTGAAGTTGTAGTTCAGCCCAAAGCGTATCTTCCAGACCGATGCCTTGGCAGAACGGCTTTGATCTTGCGATATGAATTCATTAAACACGTACTGATTACTGGCATTAAGACTGGCATCAACAATCGGCGCAGTGCGCGGGAAGCTGCGTTCGTAGAGTACGCCCCAGTCGTCATTGATCAGGTTGCCAATGTTCTCAACGACGAAATAGACAGTTCCTTTTTGATTGTCCGAAAATCCGGGAATTTCCTGGCTTACGCGAACATCTACCTTGGTCCACCAGCTGCCACGATTCGAGTTGCGCGGCACAATCGAACCGCCATGCTTGGTTAGATCAACCGACTCCGCAAATTCAAAAAATGCAGCTTGATCAAAACCCGGATCGAATACGACGTTCGGATCGTTCGGGCCGCTTGGCATGTACAACAGACTGCGGTCATCATCTGGATTGAAGAAAGGCCCAACAAAAAACATCCCTTGTTCGAAGAATGTGTAACTGAAAGGACGGCCCTCGTTACGACTTCCTACCAACGAGAATCGTGTTTTGTTATCGCCGAAAAACTCATTCTCGTAACCCAGTCGCAAAATAAAACGATTGGGTATTTCGTAATTCGAACGCGACAGGCCCGGATTATTTGAGTCGGAGTTGGCCGTGAGGAAGTAATTCGAGAACGCGACTGAACTGGTCATCGGACTTACGTCATCGGCTTCCGTATAGGCGTAGCCAAACGTCCAGTCAAGACCCCAATCATAGGACTTGCTCAGAGTTCCTGCGAAGCTGAATGACTCAGCATCGCTGCCCTGAACGTTTGTAAGTATGTAGTCACCATTGAACAGACGATCACATCCTCCTGGATCGGACAGTGGGTCCGCCGCACAGCTTGGGATGGACTTGTCTGTCGGGAAATATATCGGTCGACCGTCGGGCGCGGTGCCGATCTGGACCAGCGTATCGTCGACGATAACGGCCGAATCTTCCGCTTGTGACCAAACGACGTCGGCGGAAAATATGTAATCGTTGCCGATCCACGCTGTATCGAACGCCCAAGTGCCACCGAGTGAAAACTTCCAGTTGGACGGGATTTTAAAGTTCGGGTCGATCGAGTTGACACCCGTATTTCCCGAGCCGCCTGCAACAAATTGGATCATTGATTGCGGCGCGTCAAATATCGGCTGACCGCTTCCGGAGAGTCCGAGTGGAATAGTGCTCAGGTCTTGGGCGGGATCGGTATTGAGGTTTTGAACGCCACCGTCCCCTTCGCGTGCTTGTACCTGGGTGAAGCCGTCGTTTTGGTAATTGTTGCCGAGCCATACGTTCGGATTGCCCCCCGAGTACAAGCCGACGCCGCCACGAAAACTCAGCGTGTCCGAAAAGTCCCAATTGAATCCGACGCGTGGCTGCAGCAACGATTCGCCATCGAAGTTCTTCGAATTAGTAAAGCCGGCGCGGGAGACGAAATTGGAGTTCTCGCGCGGCAAATCGTCACTTTCCCACCAGTCGTAACGCAGGCCTGCGACGATCGTCAGATCGAGATGGGTGAGCGTGAACTCATCTTGCAGGTACACTGTGTTGACCGCGGATTTGAACAGTGCCGCCGCATCGTTCGGATCCAACGACGGCGCCGCATTTCCGTAGTAGATATCGTCGGGGCTGAGGGCCTCGAATTGATCGATACAACCGCTCGGACTCCACGTCGGGTTGCTGCTGCAGCCGACTGAGTTTCCATTTAAGTCCGTTCTGTTCTCATCGAATCGGTACTCACCAATCGTGTGTTGCAGGAACAGATTGAAAATATCGATCTCTTCGCGCTCGAAGCCACCGGAGATCTCATGATCACCTTGGGTGTAAGTACCGGCGAACTTCATATTTGTGGTGTCGTAGTCGAGGTTGTTCGACTGCCTCGAATCGTCGCCGCCGAGATAGACGAGCGCGCGATCCAGATCGCCATCGCCGTCGCCGTCAAAATAGGTTTCAATCTGTACTTCGCCAAAATCCTGCTCATTTTGCGTTTTTACAGTGGCATCGAGTTCCGCGTATGCAACTCTAACCTCAGTACTGAAATTGTCTGTCCAGTCTGAGAACAACTGCGCTGTGTATGAGTTGAGCTCCGCGCCGCGTGAGTAGAAGTGATTGGAAAATTCAAATTCATCCGCGTCACCATCCGACTCTACAATGTTGAAACCTTCATTGTAGTTGTACGTGAACGCGACATTGTGGTTGTCGTTTATGTTCCAATCGAACCGAGCCAGGAATTTCTCGTCCTCATTTGGTGCGCTCAATATGGGCGTGCCCGGATTGTATCCGTAAACGGTTTGGGCAATAGTCGCAATACGGTCGAGTTGTGCTTGCGAGACGCCGAGCACCGGCGTGCCACACGACTGATCGCCGGCACAACGTTCATACGTATCTGCGCCATCTGCTTTTTCGTAGGCTGCAAAGAAAAACAATTTGTCGCGCAAAATAGGCCCACCGAACGACACACCCCAGCGAGTTTCATCGAAATCTCCGACCGGAAGGCTGTCTCCTTCGAGCTTATCGCCGACCAAACTGTCGTCGGTGTAGTCGAGCCAAACGCGGCCCGAAAATTCGTTACTGCCCGATCTTGTGACAGCATTGATATTGCAAGCCGTGAAACCACCGTATTGAACGTCGTACGGAGACAGTTCGAGCGATACATTCTGGATTGCATCGTAAGGAAAAGGTTGGCGTTGCGTCGGGAAGCCAGACCTGTTCAAGCCGAAATTGTCATTGAGCTTGATACCGTCGACGGTCAGACTGTTAAAACGCGGATTAGCGCCAACGCATTGCACAGAACCGACATCAGCAATGTCGACGTAGACTCGTGGGTCGGCACGAATGATGTCGCGGACATCGCGATTGATCGTTGGCAGATTCTGCAGCTCATCAAAATTAAATGACGTCGACGGACCAACGGCAACCTGAACGGTTTCCATTGCTGTAGCCGTCACGGTGATTTCGTCGACTGACGCTTCTGCAAGCGTGACGCTAAATTCGAAGGTTTCGCCTAGCGTGAGAACCACGTCGGTAATGTTGTGTTCCGCAT
Organism: Gammaproteobacteria bacterium; assembly: GCA_029861535.1. GTDB lineage: Bacteria > Pseudomonadota > Gammaproteobacteria > Steroidobacterales > Woeseiaceae > UBA1847. The sequence continues at coordinate 14,167 of JAOTZC010000030.1, read as the reverse complement.
AGGCGGACGATTCCATGGAAACGGTATACGGCCCCCCTACGGCTAACTCGCCGAACGTGAATCGGCCGGATGCGCTGGTTGTCGTAGACTTTCTGCGGCTAGTGCGGGTATCTGTGACAGTGACGGATACACCGGCGGCAGGCTGACCGTTCGGTGCCGTGACGTATCCGCGAATTCCAGACGTCGTTTCCTGTGCGTTTGCTGCAACAGGCAGAGCCAGCATCAGTACGGCGGTCAAAACGGCAACGCTACCGACGAGTAACGACTGCAGGCGTAGGTCGAGAGTTTGATGTCTTGGGTTCATTTTCATCCCCGCGAGTTTTGATGAGAGACAGATCATAGGTCGCGAATGTGACCACCGAGTGCAGCCTCGTTATTGTTGCGTTTAGACCAATTCTCAGCCCATTCTCGCCGACGTTCGGCCGCAACACTTTCAATAGAATCTAACGCAGCGAAAAAGCTTGCGCAATAAGGGTTTGAGCGGCCCTTTGGCCGCGATATCGAGGTCCGCTCGGTGGGCGTCCGGGCCGATTCGAGATTTCAGCTTACAAGCCTGCTACAAGCTATTGTTTTTCAGTTGGTTCAATGCTCGTCAGCAATGGCCAATGGTCGGACACGCCGATACGGCGGATGCCGTTGAAACGCTCCGGGGTCCCATCGGCACTGACTTGGCGCTCCGTCCGGTTCATTACCCGGGTCGAATCCGCGCGAATTTGCCATGTTGTATTTTCGCCACGCGCGGGTGACCACAGGATCATGTCGAGAAACGACCAACTGTCATCGCGCGCGTAGTACTGCGTACCGCGGCAGTGTTCGCAACCCGGTTGCAGGGCAATCTCATGGGCGATGACCCAGTGTGGTCGGGCGAGCCGCTCGAGTATGCCTGTCTGTTCATTCTCAGCGCTCGTCGTGTTGAAATCGCCCGCCGCAAATACCGAGTGTTCATCGGGTAAAGAATTACGTAGCGACGCGAGATGCTGATAGGCGGCAATGCGCATCTCGGTCGGATGAAACGGCGCCGGGAAATGGACGGCAAAACCCGTGAGCTTGGAGCCGTCGGGCAGCTGGAAGGTCGCCTCGAGGACACCACGCGTGTCGCCTCCGCGTTCCGGAAAATCATCAAACGCCAACGCGTGTAACTCCGGTTCGCCGACGAGCGGCAGCTTGGACAGGAAAGCGACATCGATGCCGCGAAGGTCCTGGCCTTCGATCAGAATCGCAGCACTGTATCCGAGCCCGGCGAGATACTCATCGGCGAGACGATTCAGGATCCGCTCGTTCTCGACTTCCTGAAACGCAATAATGTCAGCGCCGCCCTCGACCTGCTTGATAGTTTCGGCTAGCACGCTGAGCTTGAATTCGATGATGTCGTCGCTCCAATCAAGGTTCAGACAATCGTTGCGCCACCGCTCGACCTCGATCGTGTTGCACTTCGCGATGTGATTGTCGTTTTGCTTGGCCGCGATCGACAAGTACGTTTCGTCATTTTTTCCCGAATCGTTGACGTTGTCGAACAGGTTTTCGACGTTGAACGTCATAATCGTCACGCTGCGATCCGGATCAACAGTTTCGGCTTGCTTGTCATCGGCGCATGCGACGAGACAGCTAAGGCATGCGAGTGCAATCGAGTGTGAAACGATTTGCGTCGTGCTCATTGTTGCATTGCTCCTAGCAGGTCAATACGTATTAGCGGCGCGCGCTTTTTTTCGACAGTAACAAATATTGATCGGCCATCGGGGCTGAATGCAATCGCCTCAGCGTTGCGAATATTGCTAATGTCGAATGCCAGCGGCGAGCGTTGCAATGCAGACGTCCAATCTTCGTCATCGAGTCGCGAATAATAATAAACGGCGCTGTACGTCAAAATGACCAGCGCCGAGCCATCACGCGCGATGTCCATCGACGTTGGCTGCCAGTGCCAGTCGCCCGTTTTCGGCGCAAACTCGGCATCCCGACGACTGGGCTGCGGTAGCGTTGTCACGCTGGACAACAAGCGAGCCTCGACTGTGTCATCTTGTTCACGAGTTAACGGTACTTCGAACAGCAATGGCGGCAAGTCGCGCTTGGTCAGTATCAATACGCGTTCGTTGTCGATGTCGATTGCTGCTGCCTCGGCGTCGTGCGGGCCGTTCGGGTAGCGAAAATCGATTTGCCATTCAGGGCGCTGTTCCTGCCGGTCGTCTTTTTCGAGATCGGGTTCTTCGACTATGTACAGCGTGACATGCTTCCGTCGGGCGTCGTTGTCGCCAATATCGGCGACTAACAGGTATGCACGTTCGCCCATCGAAAACGCAGTAATGTCTTCCCAATCTTTGTTGTCGGCGCGTTTCAGTTTCAATCGACCGCGCGACTTGCCGCGCGAGTCGAACGCATACAGGCGCGCCTTGGCGCCACTGTCGTTGTGCGCCCACAAAAGATCCGGCACGCGGTGCGAGAACACGATGCCGCTGGCTTCTGCGATGTCGGTGTCTTCCAGGTTGCCGGGGATCGTGAGCTTTGCTGGCTGCCCGGCACTGGCAGTGCTACCCGTCGTGTCTTCCGGCTGTTCGCAGGCGCACAGAATCAAAAGCAAAAAGAAGCCCGGAATTAGGCCGGGCTTCTGATTAGAACGTGTGAGTGACGGCACTAGTCACCGAATTCGTAAGCGACTTCGACGCCCCAGGTCGCCGGCTCGTTGACGAAGCCCGTGTTATTGTTGAAGTCGATTGCACCAAGTACATTGTCTTCATCGGTGATGTTGCGGCCGAACGCTGCAACTTCCCAGCCGGTCTCGTAGTTTTTATAACCGACGCGTACCCCACCTTCGAACTGAGAGTCGGTTTCGAACTCTACAGCCTCGTACAGGAATATGTTTTTCTCGCCGTACCAGACCCAGTCCGTAAAGAAGTATAATTCGGCGTCGTTGCCCATCGGAAAGCCGTAACGCAGCGTCAGGTTGTAGGTGGATTCCGGCGAATTCGGGAATGGATTGCCGTCCAGCAACACGCGAGCCGCGTCGGTAGGATCGACCGGATCGGTCGGCGTGCAAATTCCGGAACCGCAAGGCACCGTCGCCAGCGTTGAATCTTTCAGCTCGGTATCATTGAAGCCCACGCCGGCTGTCACCAGGAAGTTCTCGGTTACTAAAAATTCGGCGTCGATTTCGAAACCCGTCGCCTCACCTTTGTTCGCATTGATAACCTGATTGGTATTTGACGCGCCGCCGATAATTGACAGCTGCATGTCGTCGACTTCGTACCAAAACGCGCCGATGTTCAGGCGCACGCGATTGTTTGCCAGTTCGGCTTTGTAGCCGGCTTCGACTGAATTGATCGTCTCGGGCACCGCGACGGTTGGTGCCCCCAGAAACGCAACGTCACGGCCTTGAATGGTCTGCGCGCGGAAACCATCGGCATAGCGCACATATAGACTCGAGCTGTCCGACGCGGCGAAATTGGCGCTAACTTCCCAGCTCAACTGGTTATCGTCCACGTTGATCGGGTCAGCAAGAAAGGTCGGAATACCAAGGTCCAGCCAGAGCTGGCTGAATTGCAAGGTCTGGAAGTCTTTCTCGTCGTCGGTATGGCGCACGCCCGCTGTCAGCGTCATGCGATCGGTGACGTCGTACGACGCTTGACCAAAGACGGCCCAGGTCTTGTTCTGCTGTTGAATTTTCGTGTCTTGGCGGGAAACGAAACCGAATGATGCAAACGACTCCGTCGTGACAACGAGGTCCGAGTCGAAATAGAACGCGCCAAGCTGCCAGCTAAGCGGGCCATCGGTCTGACTGGCGATACGAAATTCCTGCGTGAACTGATCCGTATCCGCGCCGTCTTCTGACACCGACGGGAAAGCGATCGTTCCGGGAAATGTCGTCGCAATACCTCCAAGCCCATTCGGATCAAAGTCGATGCCCGGAGGAATTGGCACGCTGTTCGTGAAATCGACTACGCCGCCGTCGATGTCGCCGCGACTGGAGCCATCCGAGTCTTGCCACGACGTGATCGAGATTACGCTGACTTCGTCAAAATCCCACTGCAGGTTCAGCGTTATACCGGTGGAATCGTAACCTTGCGGGTTGTCGTCGCCGCCGTCGTAATAAACGGTCTCACGGTCATAGTTGTTGTTTAGTTGGTTCGAGCCTGTATCGAAGATATTCGCACGGAAGAGCGCAGACGTGCCGTCAAGGTCTCGCCGCTGATAGCTCAGCAGTGCGCTGAATTGATCGTTCGGCGTCCAATCGAGCTGAATCCGGCCTGCCGCTTCGTCAAATTCGCCGAGCGATTCCACGCCGGTGAATCCATTCGTGACCCAATTGTCGCGGCTGCGCTTAAGCACAGACACACGTGCGGCTAACTCGCCATCAATTAGGCTACCGCCGACAGCGCCTTCGATATTGATCGTGTCATGTTTGGCCCACGATCCTTTCGCGTAACCGGAGGTCTCGTGTGACGGTCGTACCGTGTTGAATTTGATGATGCCGGCCGTCGTGTTGCGGCCGAACAGCGTGCCCTGCGGCCCGCGAATAACCTCGACCTGTTGCATGTCAAACAGCGGAAAACTTTTTAACACGACGTTTTCCATGACCACCTCATCCATGACGATCGACACCGGCTGTGAGGCCGCAAGATCGAAATCGACATTGCCCAGTCCGCGAACATAGAAGCGTGGCGCGGCACGACCGTTCGACGATTCGGCGTACAGGCCCGGTACGCGACCCGATAGCGCGAGAACGTCCTCGCTGCCGGAAAACAGCACGTCGTATCGATCGCCGGACATCGTTGCGACGGAAATCGGCACGTCTTGCAGTGCTTCTTCACGCTTTTGCGCCGTTACCGTGATTTCTTCGAGTACGATCTCCGACTGTGCGAGAGCCGGAACTGCAGCGAGGCTGAGCGCAATCGAAGCACCGGCCAGTAACGTTGCCGGCAGCTGGTTGCATTTCGTAATTCGTGTTGCGTTTTGACCACACATAGCGGATTCTCCTGGTAAGCTGTGAGCGAAGTATAACGCCGCTATGGCGCCGCCGCTATTCCAACGACGTGTACACCGCTGCGGTAAATCGCGGTACGCAGACGCACAAAAACAACAAATCGACATCTGCCGTATTCGTAATGTTTTGTTCACAGCATGCCGGTATGTGGATCGTATCGCCCGGGCCGACTGGATAAGGCTTGTCGTGGCCGACCCGCATCAGTCCATGCCCGGATTCAATCAGATACCACTCGATCACCGACAGTGCATGTAATTCGGTCGTCACGCCCGGCTCAACGCGTGTGCGCGCAACCGACACGTCCGGCAATGCGGAATCGTTCAGCAGTTCCGTGATGAAGCAGCGCTCGTCGCTCCATACTTCGGCTGTCGGTTTCGATTCGTTTACCATAAGAGGACAATAGCGCAAATGAGCGACGCACCCCCGGCAAGCGAACTCCTGAATCTCGACGGTAAAGCCGTGCTGGTGACCGGCGCCAGTGGCAACCTTGGCCAGGGCATCGCGGGACGCCTTGCCGAAGCCGGCGCGCACATTATTGCGCATTGTCACGAAAATGAGGCTGCGGCTCGGCGCCTGATCGACCAGATCGGCAGTGGTGAGATTGTTCGCGGGAATCTGGCGGATGAGTTGGCGGTCGACGAAATATTCGCGCAGCAAAAACCCGACTTCGTCGTAAACAATGCGGCGACACAGCCGGTGCAGCCTCTGGCAGACATGTCTATCGACGACTGGCGAGCGATCCAGGCGAGCAACCTTGAAAGTGCATTTCTGGTGACGCAACGTGCGGCACTCGGCTGGCGTGCGGCGTCGAGCGGTGGTGCGATCGTCAACATCGCGTCGATAGAGGGAATAGATCCGGCCGTCGGCCATGCACATTACGCGAGCAGCAAAGCCGGCCTGTTGATGTTCACGCGCGCCTGCGCGCTCGAATATGGTGCGGACAGCATCCGGGTCAACGCCGTCTCGCCCGGGCTGATTGATCGCGACGATCTCCAAAGCGACTGGCCGGAAGGCGTTGAACGCTGGCAGGCAAAGGTTCCGTTACAGCGCCTCGGGACTCCCAAAGACGTCGCCGACGCGGTATTGTTCCTGTTAAGCCCCGCGGCACGCTGGATCACGGGCGTCAACCTCGTCATCGACGGGGGCATGTCGTCACAAAATAAATGGTAGCGCGGCCGCAATAACGAGCCCGAAAAGGCAAAGCATGGCAACCAAACACATGAACGCGGCACCCGGCGATTTCGCCGAGACAGTGCTGATGCCCGGCGATCCGCTACGCGCGAAATACATTGCCGAAAAATGGTTCGACAATGTGCGCCGCGTGACTGACGTACGCAATATGTGGGGCTACACCGGCGAGTACAAAGGTCGCTCGATATCGGTGATGTCGCATGGCATGGGAATTCCGTCTGTGTCGATCTACACGACCGAACTGATCGAGTCTTACGGCGTCAAATGTGTAATGCGCGTCGGTAGTTGTGGCACGTCGCACCCGGACGTGAAGCTGCGCGACATAATCATCGCGCAGGGTGCATCGACGGATTCAAACGTCAATCGCATTCGATTCGGCGGCTATGACTTGGCGGCACTCGGGAGTTTCGATCTGGTGAATAAAGCTGTCGCTGCCGCAGAGTCGCAAAACGTGCGTTATCACGTCGGCAATATTTTCTCGGCGGACCTTTTTTATACGCCGGATCCGGAACTGTTCGAGACGCTGGCGAAGTACAATGTCTACGGCGTCGAAATGGAAGCGGCCGGAATGTACACGATCGCCGCCGAGCATGACGTCGAGGCATTGGTGATCTGCACAGTTAGCGACGACATACCAAGCGGTGATGCGCTCAGTTCCGACGAACGTGAGACGACGTTTGACGAAATGATCAACGTTGCCGTCGCAGCCGCGATGGCCTGATGAGAACCGCGGACGAAAACGCATGAGTGTTACTGCTTTAAAAACCTCAAAAGCCTTTCCGGACCTTAGCCGGGTGCCGGCCGTGGATGAGGTTGGCGTTAGTGAACGAGTGGCGCGCTTTCAAACGCGATCGATAAAAAAAGCCTCGAAGGTTGAAGCTTTGAAAATGATCCTGAGCATGATCGACCTGACGACCTTGGAAGGCCAAGACACGCCAGGCAAAGTTCGCCATTTGTGTCAAAAGGCGATTCATCTGCACGACGCATTGCCGGATCTGCCGCACGTTGCGGCCGTCTGCGTGTATCCAACGATGGTTGGCGTCGCGAAACAGGCGCTCGAAGGCCATGACATAAATATCGCATCGGTCGCAACGGCGTTCCCAAGTGGCATGTCGTCGCTCGACGTGAAGCTCGACGATGCGCGCATGGCAGTCGATGCCGGCGCTAATGAAATCGACATGGTGATTTCGCGCGGAGCATTTCTCGCCGGTGAATACGGCTACGTCTTCGATGAGATCACCGCGGTTAAAGAGGCCTGCGGCGATGCGCACTTGAAGGTTATTCTCGAGACCGGCGAGCTCGGCACGCTCGATCGCGTACGTCGCGCGAGCGTCCTTGCTATGCACGCGGGCGCCGACTTCATAAAGACGTCGACGGGCAAGATTCAACCGGCTGCGACGATGCAGGTGACGCTGGTCATGCTGCAGGCCATAAAGGACTATTATTATCAGACAGGACGCATGGTTGGAATGAAGCCGGCGGGCGGAATTTCGAAGGCGAAACTGGCCGTGCACTACCTCGTCATGTTACGCGAGACGCTGGGCATGGCATGGATGACGCCTGAGTGGTTCCGATTCGGTGCAAGTTCGTTGGCGAACGACGTGCTGATGCAGCTCATGAAACAGTCGACGGGCGTGTATCAGTCCTCCGACTACTTTTCGAAGGATTAGCAATGGCGACTCCGGAAAACAAACTCGCATTCGATGGCGGCTGGGAATACGACCCTGCGCCTGAGGGCGTCGAGCACATTCGGGCAAAAAAACGCTATGGACTGTATATCGGTGGCAAGTTTGTCGCCGCGGAAAAAGGCCGTACGTTCGACACGATCAATCCCGCGACCGAAGAGAAATTGGCACGTGTCGCCCAGGCGAGTGAGCTGGACGTCGACAAAGCGGTAAAAGCCGCGCGCAAGGCCTACACCGGTCCGTGGGGTCGAATGAAAGCGAGCGAGCGCGGCAAGTATATTTTTCGCATCGCGCGCATCATGCAGGAGCGTGCGCGCGAATTTGCCGCGATCGAATCGCTGGATGGGGGTAAGCCCATTCGTGAGTCGCGCGACGTCGACGTGCCACTCGCTGCCGCACATTTTTTCTATTACGCAGGTTGGGCCGATAAGCTCGAGTATGCGTTCCCGGGCCGCAAGGCAAAATCGCTTGGCGTCGCCGGACAGGTCATTCCGTGGAATTTCCCGCTGCTGATGGCCGCTTGGAAGCTAGCGCCCGCGTTGGCCTGTGGTAACACCGCCGTATTAAAGCCCGCCGAGACGACGCCGCTAACGGCACTGAAGCTCGCCGAGGTCATAGCCGATGCAGACTTGCCTCCGGGCGTCGTTAACATCATCACAGGCGCCGGTGATACCGGTGCGGCCATCGTCAACCATCCTGGCGTCGACAAAGTCGCGTTTACCGGTTCCACCGGCGTCGGCCGTATTATTCAAAAGGCGCTCGCTGGCACGAATAAGAAGTACACGCTTGAGCTTGGCGGCAAGGCCGCGAACATCATATTCGCCGATGCGGCGATCGATCAGGCAGTCGAGGGCATCGTTAACGGTATCTTCTTCAATCAGGGACATGTCTGTTGCGCTGGATCGCGACTATTTGTGCAGGAAGCGGTAGCCGAAGAAGTCATTCAAAAATTAAAAGACCGCATGGAGACGTTGATTGTTGGCGATCCGCTCGACAAAAATACGGACATTGGCGCGATAAACTCGTCGATGCAGCTCGAAAAAATTCAATCGTATCTTGAGATTGGTCAACAGGAAGGCGGTACGATGCATCAAAGCTCGTGCTCGGTCCCGGAGACTGGTTACTGGTGCCGACCGACAATTTTCACCGGCGTATCGCAATCGAATCGCGTCGTCCAGGAAGAGATTTTTGGTCCAGTATTGGCAATACAAACGTTTCGAACATTTGACGAGGCCTTATCGAAGGCGAATAACACGCCGTACGGACTGTCGGGAGGCGTCTGGACTGACAAGGGCGCAAAGATTTTCAAGATGACGCAAAGTGTTCGCGCTGGTGTCGTCTGGGCTAACACGTTCAACAAGTTCGATCCGTCATCGCCGTTCGGCGGCTATAAGGAATCGGGTGTGGGCCGCGAGGGCGGTCTGCACGGCCTCGATGCCTACGTGAAATTAGGAGTGTGAGGATGGCCGCAGCCGACAAAGCCAAGCAGCGCCTGGCCGTCGCCAAGACGTACAAGATTTACATTGACGGCAAATTTCCGCGCACAGAATCTGGGCGCTATTTCACGCTTGAAGACGGTAAAGGCACCGTTATTGCGAACATATGTCGCAGTAGTCGCAAGGATTTCCGCAACTCGGTTGTCGCCGCGCGCAAAGCGCAACGTGCTTGGGCTAACGCTAGCGCTTATCTGCGCGGCCAGATTCTATATCGCATCGCCGAGATGCTCGAGGGCCGCAGCGAACAGTTCGTCGCAGAACTGGTCTTGCAGGGCAATACGCAACGGCATGCGCAAAAAGAGGTCGAGGCGTCGATCGACAGACTCATTTACTATGCCGGCTGGGCTGACAAGTACCAACAAGTTTTTAGCGCAGTCAATCCTGTTGCATCGTCGCATTTTAATTTTTCGGTGCTTGAGCCGATGGGCGTCATCTCGATCATCGCGCCAGACGACAGCGGCCTAATCGGCATCGTCTCGAACATCGCACCGGCCATGGTCGGCGGCAACACCTGCGTCGTGCTTGCCTCCGAACAACAGCCACTGTGCGCTGTGAGCTTCGCCGAAGTCTTGCATGCGTCCGATGTGCCGGCCGGCGTCGTCAACATTCTGACCGGTTTGCGCTCGGAGCTGACAGAACAATTTGCATCGCATATGGACGTTAATGCGATCGCGTTTTGCGACGGCAGCCGGAAGGTTGCGGCAACGGTTCAGGATCTGGCGGCTGACAATATCAAGCGTGTCATTTCGCGACGCCGAATGGACTGGCTGTCGGACCAGACGGCGAACCCTTATCTGATTCGCGATACGCAGGAAGTAAAAACGACCTGGCATCCAATCGGTACCTAACGCCGGGCACAATATCGCGACGACTTCTGCCGGACGCGCATCTACGCTTTTGAGAGGTGCAGATGCAATTGCAGGCCCCGCTGGGGTGGCTTGAATGGGACGACGGCCGCGAGCAGCGATTGTCCATCAGTATGCTGTTCGCGACGTTGTTTATTGCGACGGCGCTGAGCTTGTTGCGCCTACCGATAATCCCTGATTTTGCGCCGATCGTTGAACTTCTCGTCCAAATCGTGCGAGATCCATCTGCCGAGGAATTGCCGCAAGAGCGGCAGCCAGCACCGAGCCCCCACGTCGAGCCTGTTGAAGTGCGACCGGAATCTACGCCGGTCGAACAGGTCGTCACACCGATCGTGCAGCGGCCGGGGTCGGCCGATGTCGAACGCGTAGACTCAGTGGAGGTAGCGCCGCCCGCGGACGTCGTGCCGGTCGTTGCAGAAACGCAGATAGTCGACCTGGAAACAGCCAGCGCCGAGGCGATTAAAGAATTTCTTGACGGTCTTGAAAACCCGCTGAGTGTCAATCCGCTGCTAGACGCAAAACGCCGTGAGTTCGCCGGACGCTATCAACCGCCAACGCATTCGGGCCCGAAGCCGATCTGGGAGAACGTCGAAAAAGATCAGCTTGGCCGAACAGTATTGCGAAGCGGTGATTGCTCGAAGGTAATCGACGATCCGAACGTCGGTAGCCAGTACAAGTTTCAGCAATTCGACCAGTACATCGTTACGTGCACGTATCAAAAGCGACAAGCTCGTGAATTACCGTGGGTTGCGGAAATCAGGGAGCGATACCATTATCTGAAGTATCCCGACGGCATCGTGCCAGACGACAGCTACGAGTCTGCCGAGTCCGACACGCCTGGCGAATAATCGTCGAGCAGCCCCGGCTCTATGCGTGCGCCGAGTTGCTGAATTACACGGGTCGCACAATACGTACCAATGAGCGCGCACTCATCAAGTGGCCAATCGTTCGCCCAACCATACAAAAAGCCAGCGCAATAGGCGTCACCAGCGCCTGTCGAATCGACGACTTTATCGACCGGCGTCGCTTCCTGCACAACATGTTTGTCGCGATGAACGATGACCGAGCCTCTTTCGGAGCGCGTCAACACAAAAAGATTGTCGTACTCGGCAACTGCGGCTACGGAATCCTCAAATGTGTCGGTCTGCATGAGTGCGCCAATCTCGTCATCGTCCGCGATGACGATATGTACGCCGCTTTTCACCGCTTCGAGAAACGATTCACGATGCCGATCGACACAGTGAGAGTCCGACAATGACAGTGCGACGCTCGCACCGATGTCGGCCGCAATGTTCATTGCTTTGCGCACAAGTGCCGGGCCCTCAGCAACATCCCAAACGTAGCCTTCCAGCAATATGGCTTTCGGTTCGCCAACTGTGTCGACAGTGATGTCGGCGATGCCGAGTTCGGTACAGGAACCGAGATAGGTGTTCATCGTGCGTTGCCCGTCAGGCGTGATCAAAATGTAGCTACGGCCCGTTGGCACACCGATCTTCGCCGGTTCCAGGCGGATGTCGACGCCGAGCGTGCGCATATCGTGGTTGAATATCTCGCCGAGCTGATCTTTGCGAACGTGGCCAATAAATGCCGCGCTGCCACCCATGTTGGCGAAGCCAGCAACGGTATTGGCAACGGAGCCACCCGAAATTTCCGTGGCAGGCCCCATTTTTTCGTATATGTCGCGCGCTCTGTCTTCGTCGATCAGATTCATCGCGCCGGTCACGGCGCCGATCTGATCAATAAAGTCCTGATCGACATGCGCGAGGATATCGACGATAGCGTTGCTGATGCCGAGCAATTGCGTGTTGGCAGTCATTCTCAAGGACAAATTGCTTACAAATCGCGGCATAGCCTACCATTAGCGACCCGCATAGGCACGCGAGCGTTGTTTGCGATACTCTTCATGCCGGTGCTGAAAAGACACCGCCAATTCGCAATAATCACTATGGGAGGGCGCAATGCGCAAGTCGGGCGGTTTGCTGATACCGCTAATGCTGATACTGGCGTACTACGGTTTTTGGGCCGGGCTATTGCTGTATCTCACCTCGCGTTTCCCTGGGCTCGAACGCTACCTGCCGATCGGCGGCGTCGAAGATCTTGCGTCGTCAAACGTGGATTCCTTCGAGCCTGTGTACACCAACGTCCAACGATCCCTGCTGTCAGCAACGGGCCCGATCCGGCTGCTGTTGTCGAGCATCGGCGCGATCATCTTTACGGTTCCGGTATCCTGGGCGTACTTTATTACCAGTCGCCAGAGCCGTATCGATCAGTCGTTTTTGCAAACCATCATGATCCTGCCGATTGTCGTTACCGGCATCTCGATGATCGTATTGAATAGCCTGGCGCTAGCATTTAGTCTGGCTGGCGTAGTTGCGGCCGTACGTTTTCGATTTACGCTGAATCAACCGTCTGATGCGATGTATATTTTCGTCGCGATTGGCATTGGCCTTGCATGTGGTATTGGCGCCGTTGCTATCGCCGGCGTCATTTCATTTACGTTCGTTATGGCAACGTTAATCATCTGGCGATTGGAATATGGCAAGACCCTTGCCGGACCCTTCCTGACGATGATAACTCGCCGAGATTATGGCGAAGACGACTACTAGGCGATGGAGACTAAGCTGAAGCAGGCTACGTTGAGTGGGCGTCGCAGCATACTTTGCGTGCATGGCCGTGGTTTCAAACCGTCGCCTGAAGCGCTGATGGAGCTAACGTCGTCGGCGTTGCGCGCCGGTCTCGAGCGCGACTTCCCGGATAGCGTACATGTTTACGACAGCGTGCAGTGCGATCTCGTTTACTACGGCGACCTAAGCAACGATTTGCTGACATCGCTTGGCGGTTACTACGACGAACAACTCGACATTGGAGACCGCAAGAACGCTCTGAAAGCACTTCGCGAGATTCGGGAACGCAAGCGTTTTGGTATTCGACAGTATGACCGTCTACCCGGCAAATCGGCGCTTGCCGAGTTCGCCGTGGCCGTGTCTGTGACTCTTCTCGGCGCGCTCGGACTTTGGATGTGGCTGTGCGCACGTAATTCTAAAGACTTTGCCGAATATCTCACTGGCAACTCCGACTACGCTGACCGGGCTCGCGAGCGTGTTCGAATGAAGCTCGCCGGCCTGCTTGCCGACGGCGATCAAGTATTATTGATTACCCACGGAACCGGCAGCGCGATTGCATGGGATGCGATGTGGGAGTTGTCGCATGACGAAAATTACAGTGAGCTCGTGGATGGCGCCAAGGTTGATCTCTGGCTGACTCTGGGCACACCGTTGGGAGACGCGAAGTTACGTAAGCGTCTCCTCGGTGCGCGGCAAGACGGTATCTCACGGTTTCCGACGAATGTCATCTCCTGGCAAAACGTTGCTGCCGAAGACGATTATACGTGCCACGATAATACGGTCGCTGATGACTTCAAGAAAATGATGCGTGAGCGTGCCGTCAGCGTTGTTAACGATTACATGATTTACAATCACGCCGTCCGATACGGAAAATCGAACCCGCACAGCTCAATCGGTTATTACATTCATCCGCGCGTGTCGAAGATAGTCGCCGAATGGCTGCTATCGGATGAGGACGTCACCGCGGTCGCGAGCCCGAACACGCCTGAATAATTTTTTTGTCGAGGGTCTTCGGGTTTTCGACAATCTTGAAGAATGAATTTAAATACGACCGCATATTCTTGCGGCTCGAAGAGTCCAGTTGTTCCTGACCCTCGACCAGCTCGTAGAGCGCGGACTTGGAATTGGCGATTAACTGCAGCGTCGCCGGAATATGTTGGTTGGTGCTGCAGCGTCCACGGTAAAGGCGTTGGCGAATGTTGCGCAGGTTAAAACGCGGATTTGGTGACGCGTACGGCGCGTTGACCATGCCGGTTATGTCGAAATCATAAGGCACGGGAAAGAGGCCGGTGGCCTCATCGCCATATAAATTGACGTTGTGACAACAATTCTC
>JAOTZC010000054.1 GCA_029861535.1 Gammaproteobacteria bacterium | reverse complement strand
GGCCAATACCCCGTCAGCGGTGCCGGCCTGGGCCTACGTCGTGGCTTCGCTGACCAACTGATGAAGGACCCTCCAGCTGACGTGGACTTCATGGAAATCGCGCCAGAAAATTGGATCCACGTTGGCGGACGGCTTGGCAAAAAGTTGCGATTCTTCACGGATCGATACCCGTTCTTGGTGCATGGCCTGTCACTTTCGATTGGCTCCCCGGCCCCGCTCGATGAGCAACTGGTTCGCGACATCAAGGAGTTTATGGCGGAACACAGTATCCGCTTGTACTCCGAGCACTTGAGTTACTGCGGTGATGACGGCCATTTGTACGACCTGATGCCGATACCGTTTACAGAGGACGCCGTGAAGTACGTCGCTGGTCGCGTCCGACGGGTTCAGGACATCCTTGAACAGCGGATTGCCCTTGAAAACGTTTCTTACTACGCGCCGACAGATACATCAATGAGTGAAGCGGATTTCACGCTCGCCGTTCTCGCAGAGGCAGATTGCGATTTGATGCTGGACATCAACAATATTGTTGTAAACAGCATAAATCATCGTTACGACGCGAGCGCATTCCTTCACCGGATGCCCGCCGATCGTATTCGCTACTTTCACATTGCGGGACATTACGTTGAAGCGGAAGACCTACGGATTGATACACACGGTGCCGCCGTCGACGACCAGGCATGGCGTCTTCTGACGGAGGCCTATGCAAACTTTGGCCCTGTGCCAACGTTGCTCGAGCGAGATTTCAATTTCCCGCCGATGGAAGAATTGCTCGACGAAGTTCGGCAAATAAAGCGCTTGCAGGAAGAGAGTGAACAGGCGGTTGCCGCAAATGGCTGAACAGCGGTCGTTTCAGGATAAACAATACGCGTTTGCCGCGCATATTCGCGACCCTGAACATATGCCGGCGCCGGATGGCGTCGAAGACCGGCGCATGGCAATTTACCGTGAGCTTTTTTTCAACAACCTGCGCAATCTACTCGGAACGATGTTTCCGGTGCTCAAGAAACTGCACGACGGTCGACAATGGGGCCGGCTCATACGTCAGTTCATGCGCAATCATCAGGCGAAAACACCCTATTTTCTCGAGTTGCCGCAAGAATTTGTCAACTTCCTGCAAACGGAATACGAGCCGCAGCCCGATGATCACCCGTTTCTTGTCGAGCTTGCGCATTATGAGTACATAGAGCTAGCGCTATCGATTTCGACCGACTCGAATGACTTGACGGACGTCGATCCAGATGGTGACTTGCTTACAAATATACCCGTCAAATCAGTGCTGACTTGGGTGTACGCCTATCAGTACCCGGTACATCGGATTTCAACCGAATTTCTGCCGACGGAGCCTGAAGATCAGCCGATTTATCTGGCGGTTTACCGGAAAACAGACGACAAGGTTGGCTTCCTCGAGCTAAACCCGGTGACGGCAAACCTGCTCAATGCGATCGATGAGAATGATGCGGGTCGCAGCGGCGAAGAACTGCTGCGCGAAATTGCAGCGGAAATAGATTACCAAGACGTTGATGCATTTATTGAGCACGGCGCGGCGGCGCTCGAAGAAATGCGCCAGCTCCAAATCTTGACCGGCTCGCGAACAGCACAAAATACGGAGATCCAACAATGAACAAGCTCAAAGCACTTTGGAACAGCCTTGTCGATGTCCTCGAGCCGGCTGGCGACTGGGTCGCACTGTTGCCGCTTCGCCTGTTGCTCGCCTACGAATTTGGCAAAGCCGGCACGATGAAATTCAATGGCACCAACTGGTTCGGAAACTTCCAGGAAAATTTTCCGTTTCCTTTCAACGTCATTCCAGTGGAGATCAGCTGGTTCCTGGCAACCTGGGCTGAAATACTTGGCGCTATTGGGCTGGTCATTGGTCTTTTCACACGATTCTGGGCTTTCAGCCTGATTATCTTGACAATCGTCGCCATTTTCGGTGTGCACTGGCCGGAAGACTGGAGCAGCCTAGCCGAGCTATGGAAAGGCTATGCGGTCACCGACAAGGGCTTTGGAAATTATCGGATACCCCTACTGTTCGTCGTCATGCTGCTGCCACTGGTGTTTAAAGGGGCTGGTAAACTAAGCTTGGATCACATCCTCGCAAAACACTGGAAGTAGAAAGTCTAAAGTAGCAATAACAACGTAGAAGCGGTTGCCGACGCGCAACCGCTCCATCCGTATTTGGGGGTTTCACAATGGGCGATTTTTTCCTTGTCGCGATGAGCGTGCTGCAATCGCTGACGACACTGTTTGTATTTATGCTGGGTCTCGGACTGCTGGCGGTCGTTGTTATCTTCATCATCGACATTACGCAGACCAAACAGGCGATTCGGCGCAATTTTCCGGTCGTCGGGCGTTTTCGCTACATGTTCGAACACATGGGCGAGTTTTTTCGGCAATACTTTTTCGCGCTGGACCGTGAAGAGATGCCGTTCAATCGTGCGCAACGATCTTGGGCCTACCGGGCGGCTAAAGGCGTCGATAACACCGTCGCATTCGGCTCGACACTCAGTCTGACACCGTCAGGTACACCGATTTTCGTCAACTGTCCGTATCCGATGCTCGATGACCAGGTACAGCCTCCACAACCCATCAGAATCGGGCCCAACGCGCGTAAACCCTACGATGCCCCGTCATTTTTCAATGTTTCGGCGATGAGTTACGGCGCGTTGTCCAAGCCTGCCGTGCAGGCGCTATCCCGGGGCTCGAAGATGGCCGGCAACTGGCTCAACACGGGCGAAGGCGGCTTGGCCGAGTGGCATCTTGAAGGCGGCTGCGACGTCGTCTTTCAGATCGGCACTGCGAAATACGGTGTGCGTGACGAAAAAGGCGAGTTAAGCGACGATAAGCTGCGGGAAATCGGCCAAATCGATCAGGTCAAAATGATTGAGCTCAAGCTGAGCCAGGGCGCAAAACCCGGCAAAGGCGGAATTTTACCGGGCGGCAAGGTTACACCTGAAATTTCCAAGATTCGCGGCATTCCCCAGGGACATGATTCGATCAGCCCAAATCGCCACCCGGAAATCGATTCGGCGGATGACCTGCTCGATATGCTTACCCATATCCGCGACATGTCTGGTCTGCCAGTTGGGTTCAAAGCCGTCATCGGCGCTTACGGCTGGCTCGATGAGGTCTTTGCATTGATTCGCGAGCGTGGTGTCGAGACGGCACCGGACTTCATCACAGTCGACAGCGGCGATGGCGGTACCGGCGCCGCACCAATGAGCCTAATCGACAATGTCGGACTGCCTATAAAGGAAAGCCTTCCGATTGTAGTCGACAAGTTGAACTACTACGGCCTGCGCGATCACGTAAGAGTCATCGCCAGCGGCAAGCTGATCAATCCAGCCGATGCGGCCCTCGCCCTGTGTATGGGAGCCGATTTCGTCAACACAGCACGCGGCTTCATGTTTGCGCTCGGCTGCATACAAGCTCTGCAATGCAACAAGAATACTTGCCCAACCGGTATTACGACGCATAATAAGCGATTGCAGCGTGGGCTCGTGCCAGCGGATAAGGCCGAGCGTGTCGCCAAATATTCGCAGACGATGCGCAAGGAAATTGCCACGATCGCGCATTCATGCGGTGTTCCGGAGCCCAGTCGTTTGCAGCGATTCCATTGCCGCATCGTGCATGAGGATGGCCGCTCTATACCACTCGATGAGATTTATCCGGAAGTGAAACCGGCAATCTAGTTCAATCGAATGCGAGGGATACAAATGAAAAGGCTTCTTGCCGCCACAATCTTCGCAGTCGTGTCAGGTACCGCATACGCGGAGAGTTATTTGTTCGAAAACGTGCGAATCTTCAACGGTGTCGATGATCGTCTGACAGCGGGACACGTGCTTGTCGATAACGGCATCATCAGCAAGATTTCTTCTGAACAAATCGACACAGCTGACGATGTTGTTGTTATTGATGGCGGCAATCGCGTATTGTCGCCGGGCTTTATCGATCTGCATGTGCATCTTACGATGCATGTACCAGCCGATCAGCCAGGTGATCACGGCACTCTTATCGGTGCTTACTCGGTCGCAGCCGCGAAGTTTTTCCTAGACAGTGGATTCACAACTATCCGCGATGCCGGCGGCACGCACCCCGATCTGGCGAGGGCGATCAACTCTGGTTCCTTGTATGGTCCAAGAGTATTTCCGTCCGGCGCGATCGTGTCACAAACGGCCGGACACGGTGACTGGCGAAACCGCTCTGACCCCCATCCCAGTCATATTGGCGCTGGTCCCTACATGGCAGGCGATAACTCAATTCTTGCCGACGGCGTCGAAAAAACACTGATCGCCGTGCGCGAAAACCTGAAGAACGGTGCTACGCAAATCAAGATCATGGGTGGCGGTGGCGTCATGTCAGATTTTGACCCGATACACACGTTGCAGCCCTCACCGGCTGAAATTCAAGCCGCCGTACAGGCGGCAGGTGACTGGGGTACTTACGTACTGGCGCATGCCTACACGAGTGAAGCTATTCAGAGGCTAGTCGAGAACGGTGTCAAATGCATTGAGCATGGATTGCTGATCGATGATGCGACGGCAAGACTTGTCGCGAAGAATAATGTCGTGATCAGTACCCAGATTACGATTTTCAAAGCACTCGGAAGCATGGCCGGTCTGTCGGATAACAACCGGGAAAAAGCCGAACTCGTCGCCGCAGGCCAGGAAAATTTAATCGGGCTGATCAACAAATACGACATTTTGACCGGCTTTTCGACAGACTTCATTTATGGCCAATACCACATGCTGCCGCAGGAGTTCACGAATCGCGCCGAATATTGGTCACCAGCCGAAGTCTTGAATCAGGCGACCGCGCAAAGCGCCAAGATTATCCGCATGGCGGGCAAACTCAACCGTTACGGCAATTTTGGTGAGATCCGCGAGGGCTGGGTCGCCGATCTGCTACTGATCAACGGCGAGCCTCTGCAAGACCTGTCGATCTTCGCCGATCCGGGGTCGGCTCTTGCGCTTATCATGAAAGATGGGGAGATCGTCAAGACGACTTTGTAGTCCTGGCAGAAAGGACTTCGAGACTAGTTTGCGACTGTTATTTTTGTCGTCAGCTCGCGATCAGCGATTAGCGAATTCGTGATCAGACAGGCATGCTCGGCCTTCTCCAGCAAGCGAGCCGCCTTCGACTGGTCGGTTCCGTTTGGCACGCTCAGCGTTGCTGAAACTTTAAATTCGGTAAAGCGCATTTTTCCATCGAGCTTGTCGAGAACGCCGTCGACGTCACAATGGATCCCGTTCCATTCCAGGCGTGACGCGCCCGCGATAGCCTTAAATGACAGCACGAAACAGTCGGCAACGGCCGCGACCAGTAGTGACTCAGGCGACCATCGATCGCCCGGACCGCCAAATTCGGGCGGTGGCGCCGACTCAATTGGGCTAAGGCCTTCGCTGCGTAATTCTACATGGCTGGTGGTTTCCGCCGTTGCGGACACCTGATAGTGGTGGGGAAAATCCTGCATCTTAAGGCCTCATTGCTAATGTCCGAAGTAGACTCTGCGGTTAATCGCCAGGTCATGCGAGTGTGGATAACCCGTATTTTTCAAATCGGTCTGATCTCCGCAAGAGCGAGCCGCAAAGTCAGTTGGTCTGAAATGACCACTTGCGTGTATCGTTTTTGCTCGCGCCAGCAATGACATATCGACGTTCGTCTTATCGCGCACATTTTAATATAGACTCCGTCTCACCGGATCGTCTGAACGCTATCCGACAAAAATCATACAATTTGGAGACTAAAATAATGCGAATCAAATCAATTCTCGCGGCAGTAACATGTTTGGTATTTTCGAGTACGGCCTCGGCCGACCTGACCCCATGGGAAGACTTCGAAGTCAGCGAAGCAGTGTGGGCGGTGACGACGGTTAAGGTTGACTCAAATATGGGCAATGCGTATCTAGAAGGCCTTAGAGAGACCTGGATTCCAGGTAATAAGATCGCGCAAGAACTCGGTCAAATCGAAAGCTGGTCCATTTTTCGCAGCGAGCTGCCGAATAGTGGCGATTTCAATCTGCTGCTGATCGTGAAGTTCGCGAAAACTGAGGATTTGGCACCGAATAAAGCCAGATATGACGCCTTCATGGCCAAGTTCACGCAAAAAGCGGCGGACGAATCCACCGAGTACGCGCAGAAGAATTATCCGGCGATGCGCGAGATTACGGGTGGCTACTTGATGCGGGAAGTTACGATCAAATAAAGTGCGACAAGCCAAGTGGGCAGAAAGCCCCGCCAACGCGGGGCTTTCTTATTTCTGGTGGCTTCTTTTCTTCGGTTTGTACAAGTCTGTCAGGGTCCCCTCATACGCTTCCGCTGAAAATGCAACGGTCTCCGACAGTGTCGGGTGCGGATGAATTGTCAGGCTGATATCGGCTGCGTCCGCGCCCATTTCCACGGCGAGCCCAATCTCGGCAATAAGATCGCCGGCATTTGGCCCGACAATAGCGCCGCCGAGGACTCTGTCGGTCTTCTTGTCGAATAGCAGTTTAGTAAAACCTTCATCGCGACCCAATGACAATGCGCGACCGCTCGCCGCCCACGGAAACTGCGCTTTTTCGTAGTCGATGCCCTGCGCTTTCGCCTCATTTTCCGTGAGTCCAACCCATGCGATCTCCGGATCGGTGTACGCTACCGACGGTATCGCGCGTGCATCGAACGAGCTTTTTTCGCCGGCAGCAACTTCCGCTGCGACTTTGGCTTCGTGCGTAGCCTTGTGGGCAAGCATCGGCTCGCCTGCAAGATCGCCAATCGCGAAAATATGTGGAATATTCGTTCGCATTTGCTTGTCGACAGCGATAATCCCGCGTTCGTCAAAATTTACACCGGCTTTCTCTGCGCTGATTTGGTCGCCGTTTGCGCGACGACCGACTGCGATCAGTACGCGGTCGTAGACGCCAACTGATGGCGCATTCTCGCCTTCAAATGTCACTTCAATCCCCGGCGTCGTTGCCCGCATCGCCGTAACTTTGGTCGACACCATGATCGATTCGTAACGATGTTTGACTATCTTCGTAAACGGCCGTAACAAATCTGCATCGGTTCCCGGCATCAAGCTGTCGGTCAGTTCCACAACGCTGACATCGACGCCGAGCGCCGCGTATACGCAGGCCATTTCCAGGCCGATAATGCCGCCACCGACGACTAATAATCGTTTCGGCAATGGATCGAGCTCAAGTGCGCCCGTTGAATCGACAATCCGCGGGTCATCTGGTAGACCCGGCAACATCGCCGCTTCGGAACCGGCAGCGATGATGCATTTCTCGAACGCAATCGATTCGCCATTATCAAGCGACAGTCGATTTGCCGTCTCAAACTTCGCAACGCCGTGCACAACTCTTACTTTGCGCTGCTTCGCCAGCTGGGAAATGCCACCGACCAATCGATTGACTACCTGATTTTTCCAATCACGCAATTTCGATGCGTCAATCTTGGGTTGCCTGAATGAAACGCCGTGCTTGGCCATATCAGCCGCGTCATCGATCACTTTGGCCGCATGCAACAGTGCCTTTGATGGGATGCAGCCGACATTCAGGCAAACACCACCGAGCATTGGCCAACGTTCGACCAATATGACGTCCATACCAAGGTCGGCCGCGCGAAACGCAGCCGTGTAGCCGCCGGGCCCGGATCCTATTACAACAAGCTGCGCCGAATGCGTCGCGTCCGCAGTCTTTATGCGACCTGTCGCTGCCGCGATTTCACTATCGGACATGACACGAGTCGACACCGTGTCATCCGCGCCAGCCGATTCCGGTGCTTGCGATGCCGAGGTTTCTATCGTCACCACCGCATGTCCGCTGTTGACCTTGTCACCGACATTGACGTCGACGGACACAATCGTGCCCGCATGTGAAGCCGGTACATCCATCGCTGCTTTGTCGGTTTCGAGCGTGACCAAGCCATCCTCAATGTCGACGTTCTCGCCAGGTGAAACTAATATCTCGATGACTTCGACGTCCGAGAAGTCACCGAGATCCGGAACGACGAGCTGCCGTTGCTCAGCCACTACGGGATCGCCTGCAATAGCGCGTCGACGTCTTCGAGTGCCTCACTCAGGAAGGTCGTAAAACGAACTGCATAGGCACCGTCGATGACTCGGTGGTCGTACGACAAGGACAACGGCAGCATT
>JAOTZC010000053.1 GCA_029861535.1 Gammaproteobacteria bacterium | reverse complement strand
CGAGGGCCTACAGCGAATTTCTGAAGGCACCGTTTTCAATTACCTACCTATCAATATTGGCGATACGATTGACAGCATTCGCGTAAGTGAAGCCATCCGGTCCTTATACACGCAGGGATTGTTCGACGACATCGAAATGCGAAGGGATGGCGAAACTCTGGTTATCGTCGTGCGCGAACGCCCATCGATCGAGAGCTTTGAGATCGACGGCAACAAAGACATCAAAACCGAAGATTTGATGGAATCATTGCGCGGCGTCGGCCTCGCAAAAGGACGAACCTTTGATCGTTCAGTACTCGACAATGTGGAAATGTTTTTGCGCGAGCAGTACTACGATCGCGGTAAGTACGGCGTGCGAATTGTCCCGACCGTGCTGGACCGGCCGAACAATACTGTCCGTGTAAATATCGATGTTACGGAAGGTGAACGGTCAAAGATTCGGCAGGTGAATATCGTCGGCAACAAGACGTTCGATGAAGATGAAATCCGCGATGATTTCACATTGGACACTGCGAACTGGTTGTCTTGGATTAGGCAAGACGATCGTTATGCGAAGGAAAGCCTTGAGGGTGATCTCGAAACATTACGCTCTTTTTACATGGACCGCGGCTATGCCGATTTTCGGGTCGAATCAACGCAGGTCGCGATCTCCCCGAACAAGAAGGACATCTTCGTCACAATCGCGGTTGCGGAAGGGGAGCAATACACGATCACGGATGTCAAGTTAGTTGGCGAAATGGTGGTACCTGAAGCCTACCTCCGCGGCTTGATTCTCGCGCAACCCGGCGCAATCTTTAATCAAGCGGTTCTGACGCGAACTAGCGAACTGATGTCGTTTCGGCTTGGAGAAGAGGGCTACGCAAACGCCGAGATCGAGCCGGTTTGGGAGCTCGACCACGATACGAAGGAAGCTGAGATAACGTTCTTCGTCGACCCCAAAAGTCGAGTTTACGTTCGTCGCATTAACTTCAAAGGGGTCGACCAAGTCGACGATGAAGTCATGCGCCGCGAAATGCGCCAAATGGAAGGGGCATACTTATCCAACACATTGGTAGACCGCTCCAAGGTGCGTTTGCAGCGCCTGCCGTATGTCGAAAAAGTTGAGGTCGGCAACACTCCGGTGCCCGGCAGCCCTGATCTTGTCGATGTTGATTTCGATATCGAGTATCGGATGCCCGGCCAGTTTTCTGGCGGTGTGGGCTACTCCGAATCGCAAAGACTTTTACTGAACGGCAGCATAGTACATACAAATTTTCTCGGGTCCGGAAATCGCGTCGCGCTTGAATTGAATTCCGGGCAATTTTCTAAGCTATACAGTGTTTCGCATACTGATCCATATCGAACGATGGACGGCGTGCGCCGCACGATGTCGCTGAACTATCGCGACATTACTCAGTTCACGTCCGGCGCGTCAGACTTTTCGACAACTACGGCAGGATTATCGGTCGACTACGGTTATCCGATCAGCGAGTATCAGACCTTGAGTTTCGGGGTGTCGTTCCAGCATGCCGAATTGTTGTCGTCAGCATCGAGCACCAGACAGGCGCAGCAATGGGTGTTGAACAACGGCAATCCGTTCATTGAGAGTATTGGCTTTGGGCAGACGATTTTCGGTACCAAATTCGACACATTCGAGTTTCTGGCCGGTTGGACGTACGACAGTCGAAATCGTGCCTTATTTGCAAATCGTGGCACGCGCCAGCAGCTATTTGTAGGGATGGCGATTCCCGGAAGTGAGGTTGAGTACTACACGGCACGGTACACGCTTACCAAGTACGTCCCGATTTGGCGCAAATGGGCCGTTAGATTTAATGCCGAACTTGGCTACGGTGAAGGCCTCAAGGCGACAACGGCGCTGCCACCGTACAAACAGTTTTTCGGCGGTGGACCGCAGTCGGTGCGCGGTTTTCGCGAGTCATATCTGGGTCCCCGGGACAGCTTTGGCAACCCCTATGGCGGCAATGTGTTGGTTGCGAGTCAGCTAGAGCTTATACTTCCGCTTCCGGATAAATGGGCCAGCCAGGCAAGAGCCAGCATCTTTTACGACGTCGGCAATGTGTTTAACACTGGCGAGGTCGCATTCACCGATAAACTCGGTGCCCCGATTTCATACGAGCCGGATTTAGATGAACTTCGATCATCGGTAGGTATCGGCGTACAGTGGCTCGCACCGCTGGGGTTGTTCCGGTTCAGTTACGCCTTCCCTCTTAATGATTACGGCGGTAACGACAGATTTTACGGCGATGAACTGGAGCGTTTTCAGTTCTCGATTGGTCAAGCGTTTTAAGGATTGGAAAGTCTATGAGTTTTGTAAAGCAACATTTGGCTAAGGTGATACTTGTCATCGCACTCATGTGCGCATTCGCATTGCCTGCCACTGCACAGGAATTGAAAATTGGCGTCGTTAACGTGCCGCTGCTAATGGACCGCGCACCGCAGACGAAAGCTGCTATGGATGCTTTGCAGGAAGAATTTGCACCGCGCCAGCGTGAGTTCGCGGCAAAAGCCAAAGAGCTTGAAGATTTCACCGCTAAGGTGCAAAAAGACGCAGCGGTCATGGGTGAGACGGAGCGCCGCAATGCCGAAAAAGACTTGCGCGACCTACAGCGTGAAGTGGCGCGTCTGCAGAATGAGTTTCAAGAAGACCTAAATCTTAGACAGAATGAGGAACTTGGAAATCTGCAGCGGACATTGCTGGTTGAAGTTCAAAAATACGCTCAGGACCAGGGCTACGATCTTGTTGTCGGCGATGGTGTTCTATTTGCGAGTACGGCGGTGAATATTACGGCCGAAGTTCTGCAGGCAGTCGAGACGACATACAACGCGACCAGCTCACGATAAGTGCGAACGGCCGAGAGATGGCAATAAGCCTGGGAGAACTGGCCACCAAGTTTGGCTGCGAGCTCACTGGCGATCCAGACATACTTGTGGATAGCGTTGCGACGCTGGAAAATGCTGGTGCGGGCGCATTAAGTTTTCTCTCTAATTCCAAACTGAAACGACATCTGTCTTCGACAAAGGCAGCTGTCGTCGTTTTGGGTCTGGAAGATGCCGCCGACTGCCCGGTTGCAGCATTGATCGTAGATGATCCATACGCGGCGTACGCACGTATGGCAGCATTGATCTGTCCGGTACCGGCCATCGAGCCCGGAGTTCATGTGTCGGCTGTTGTTCACGAGACAGCCGACATCGCCAGTAGCGCGCAAATTTGTGCGCACGCTTACATCGGTGAACGCGCAGTCATTGGCGAACATGTCTACGTCGGGCCGGGCACGGTAATTGGCCCTGACTGCGCAGTTGGCGACAGTTGCCGGTTTGTCGCCAATGTAACGATGCCGCGTAAGGTCACAGTTGGTCAGCGCGGAATTTTTCATCCTGGATCGATCGTCGGCGCCGACGGTTTTGGCAATGCGACAACGTCCGAAGGCTGGGTCAAAGTGCCACAACTTGGAGGCGTTCGTATCGGCAACGACGTCGAGATCGGTTCAAACACGACGGTTGACTGTGGGGCTATTGGCGATACGGTGATCGAAGACGGAGTTCGAATCGATAATCTCTGCATGATCGCGCACAACGTGCACATCGGTGCACACACAGCGGTGGCGGCTATGTGCGGGTTCAGCGGTAGTAGTAAGATAGGCCGCCGCTGCATGTTCGCCGGCAAGTCGGCCTGCGTTGGCCACATCACGATCTGCGACGATGTCGTCATCGGCGGCAGGGGAACGGTTTCGAAAGACATTACCGAGCCTGGCGTATACGCGGCAAGCTTTAACGTCGAGCCTGCACGCGACTGGAGCAAAAAAGTCGCCAGGTTTCGGCGCATCGACTCTCTGTATGAACGCGTGCGCGACCTTGAAAAGGACGATAAATGAGCAGTCGTATTCACACGACTGCGATTATCTCGGACAAGGCCAGACTCGCCGGTGATGTCGAAGTCGGTCCCTATGCGATTATTGGTGATGACGTCGAAATCGGCACTGGCACGCGAATTGGCAGTCACGTCGTCGTTAATGGCCCGACAACGATTGGCCAGGATAACCACATCTATCAATTTGCGTCGATCGGTGATGACCCACAGGATAAAAAGTACGCCGGCGAGCGGACCCGCTTAACGATCGGCGATCGCAATACGATTCGCGAATATTGCACAGTGAGTCGCGGTACTGTGCAGGACAACGGCGAGACCATTATCGGCAATGACAACTGGATCATGGCGTACGTCCATATTGCGCATGATTGTGTGATCGGTAACCACTGCATCATGGCGAACAACACAACTTTTGGAGGCCATGTTCATGTCGGCGACTGGGTGATATTCGGCGGTTTTTCGGGCGTGCATCAATTTTCTCAAATCGGCGCACACGCGTTTCTTGGCATGTATTCGGTGGTGAACCGAGATATTCCGGCATATACGATGGTAGTCGGCCAGCCCGTCGTTCCAAAAGGCATCAATTCCGAGGGCTTGAAGCGGCGTAACTTCGATAAAGATCAGATCCGCAACATCAAGAATGCTTATCGCATCGTCTACCGCCAGGGCAAGAAGCTCGCGGTGGCGATCGAGGAGATCGCTGAGCTCGCGAAAAGCCAACCTGAGCTCGACATATTTCTCGACTCGCTGCGCTCGTCCGAGCGTGGCGTTGTCCGCTAGTCAGAAATGAAATTTGGATTGGTTGCTGGTGAGGCATCCGGCGACCTTCTGGGCGCGGGTCTCATTCACGCGCTACGGCAGCGCGTTCCCGACGCCAGCTTTGAGGGCGTAGCCGGCCCCGAAATGATCAAGGCTGGCTGCGCGCGTTGGGAAGATTCGGAAGCGCTCGCCGTGATGGGTCTGATCGAACCCTTGAAGGAAATACCTCGTCTCCTAAGATTGCGGCGCTCGTTAGTAAAGCGGTGGACGTCAGAGCCACCGGATGTTTTTATCGGCATTGACGCGCCGGATTTCAATCTCAGTCTCGAATCGAAATTAAAAGCCGTCGGCATTTGTACCGCACACTATGTCAGCCCGTCTGTCTGGGCCTGGCGTCAAGGGCGTGTTCGCAAAATTAGAAAAGCGGCCGATTGCGTTCTGTGCATATTGCCGTTCGAAGTGCGCTTTTACCAAGAACACAATGTGAACGCGGTTTTCGTTGGGCATCCGAAAGCTGACAGTGCTCCGGAGGTAGTCGACACAGCCGTTGCGCGAGCCAGGCTCGGGCTTGGTAGTCGCGCTCCGGTTATTGCCGTCTTACCAGGGAGCCGTGTGGGCGAAGTGTCTCGATTGGGGCCGCTGTTCGCTTCGGCAGCGGCACTGATTGCTGACAGTATCGATGACGTTCGATTCGTGACTCCGGTAGCGGCGCCGAAACTCAAGCCCATGATCGAACGGCAGCTTTCCGACGCCAAGATCAGCGAGTTGTTTACACTGACCGACGGCGACCCCGAGCTTGCGATGACAAGTGCAGATGTCGTCCTGCTTGCCTCCGGCACCGCCGCGTTGGAATCTGCGCTGCTGTGCAAGCCTACCGTTGCCGCCTACAAATTTTCGGCGATGACCGCGACCATTCTCAGCGTATCCGGCATGGTTAAGATCGACCGCTTTACGTTACCGAATCTGTTGACCGAAACGCCGCATGTCCCTGAATTTATGCAAAACGATGCGACTCCGGAGGCTCTTGCGGCAGCGGTGACGGCGCTTATCGCCGACCCGGAACGGCGGGCCGCGATTGCAGCGAGATTTGCTAAACTGCGCACAGAGTTGGCACAGGGCGCCAATCTGCGCGCGGCCGATGCCGTGCTCAAGCTCGCAGAACATGCAATCAAAACGACTATTCCAAGCTGAAGGACCCGTTGCCGGCGTCGATGAGGCAGGCCGCGGCCCGCTCGCCGGCCCAGTGGTGGCCGCCGCTGTGATCCTTGCGCCGGGCCAGGACATCGGCGATCTAAGGGATTCGAAAAAACTCACTGCGGCAAGCCGCGAACGTCTCGCTGTAGAAATTCGTTCCGGGTCGCTAGCCTGGTCTGTCGCCTGGGCGGACCGCGCTGAAATCGACGCGCTGAATATTCTTCATGCAACGATGCTTGCAATGCGCCGGGCGATCATGGGTTTGGCCATAATGCCGCAGGCGGTGCAGGTCGATGGCAACCGCTTGCCCAATCTTTGTTTTAGGCAACGAGACATCGAAGGCGATGCGATCGTCGGTGGCGATGCAAGGATTCCCGCGATCAGTGCCGCATCAATCCTTGCCAAGTCTGCTCGCGACTGCATCATGGTTCAAATGGACGCCCTATATCCGAACTACGCATTTGCCCAGCACAAAGGCTATGGGACTGAAATGCATCGTGAGCGTCTAGCCGAACACGGACCCTGCGTCTTGCACCGGCGCAGCTTTGCACCCGTCAGGGCGGCGTCATGAATCCGACGCGATTCGTTCATTTGCACGTGCACACCGAGTACTCGCTGGTCGATAGTACTGTTCGCATTCCGGCACTTATGCAGACTTGTGCCGAGGACGGAATGCCAGCCGTTGCGATGACCGACCAAAATAATCTGTTCGGCATGGTCAAATTTTATAAAAAGGCTATCGCGACTGGTATCAAGCCAATTATCGGCGCGGATCTGCGTATCGCCAATGACGACGAGCCGGAGCGGCCGTTCAGAATGATCTTGCTGTGTCAAAACATCGACGGCTATCGCAATCTATCGCGGATTTTGTCGAAAGCCTATCTGCAAGGACAGCAGCGCGGCCAGGCGCTGGTATACCGCGAATGGCTCGACACGGCATCCTGCGCCGGATTAATTGCATTGTCTGGTGGGCTGCATGGCGATATCGGTCATGCTCTGCTGCTTGAGCACGATGATCAGGCTCGCGAGCGCTTGCGACACTGGTGTGCTGTTTTCGAAAATCGCTTCTACCTGGAACTCATCCGTGCCGGCCGGGCCGGCGAAGAAAATGTCGTTCAGGCGAGCCTCAAGCTTGCCAGTACACATCAAGTGCCCGTCGTTGCGAGCAATGATGTCCGGTTCTTGCAAAGCGATGGATTCAATGCCCACGAAGCACGCGTCTGCATTCACGAAGGCCGCAGTCTAGCCGACACTGATCGACCGCATTTGTACAGCGACCAGCAGTACATGAAGAGTTCGGCGGAAATGGCAGAGCTGTTTGCCGACGTTCCAGAGGCGCTAGCCAATGCCGTCGAAATCGCTCGACGCTGCAACCTCGATCTGACGCTTGGCAAAAGCGTGCTACCCGAGTTTCCCGTGCCGGAAGGGCAAAATGAGGCTGATTTTCTCGAATTGGAAGCGCGCACCGGCCTTGAGTCATTGCTTGCGGCGAAGTTTGAGCGTGAAGAGACGCCGATCAACAAAAGGGACGCCGTCAGCGCGCCGTATTTCGCGCGCCTCGAAAACGAGCTAGGTGTCATTTGCGATATGGGCTTCCCCGGCTATTTTCTAATCGTTGCCGATTTCATACGCTGGGCGCGCGACAACGACGTTCCGGTAGGCCCGGGGCGTGGATCTGGTGCAGGATCGCTCGTTGCTTGCGTGCTTGGTATCACGGACCTCGATCCTTTGGAGCATGAGCTGTTATTCGAGCGGTTTCTTAATCCCGAACGTGTATCGATGCCCGATTTCGACGTCGATTTCTGCATGGAAGGCCGGGATCGTGTCATCGACTATGTAGCTGAACGATACGGTCGCAATCGAGTTGCGCAGATTATTACGTTCGGCACGATGGCCGCGAAGGCCGTGATCAGGGATACCGGACGCGTACTCGGGCAACCTTATGGTTTTGTCGATCGGATCGCGAAGCAGGTCCCGTTTGAAATCGGTATGACGCTCGAAAAAGCGCTCGAGCAATCGGACGATTTGGCGGCGATGTATCGCGATGATGAGGAAGTTGCGGCGATTATTGATCTCGCCAGGTCCCTTGAAGGACTTGTGCGCAATGCCGGCAAGCATGCCGGCGGCGTGGTCATCGCACCCGACGCGCTAACCGACTTTACGCCTTTATATTGTGAAGACGGTGGTGGCAATCTTGTCACACAACTCGACAAGGACGATGTCGAGGCGATCGGTCTGGTCAAATTCGATTTTCTCGGGCTAAAAACACTAACGATTATCGACTGGGCCGTGCGCATTGTTAATGCGAACAACACCGACGAGCCGGTCGAGATCAATCGAATTCCATTGCGGGATGCTGAGACGTTCAAGCTGTTGCAAAAAACCCAGACCACGGCCGTATTCCAACTTGAATCGAGCGGGATGCGGGATTTGGTCAAGCGCATGCATCCGGATCAATTTGATGATCTTGTCGCATTGGTCGCCCTGTTTCGTCCCGGTCCGCTGCAATCGGGCATGGTGGATGATTTCATTAGCCGCAAGCATGCGACCAATAAAGCCGACATCGACTACCTACACCCAGAACTCAAACATGTGCTCGAAGAAACGTATGGCGTGATCTTGTATCAGGAGCAG
>JAOTZC010000005.1 GCA_029861535.1 Gammaproteobacteria bacterium | reverse complement strand
TTTCAGCAGCACAGAAATCTTCATCCTCGAACCGGGTTAGAAAGCCTATGCAAATTTTCGAGCCATTTTCCTCGACCCATTCACCTGGACGTAGGTCCAGTCGACCGAGTCGTTCCCGGTAGAAGTATCCGAGTTCGTTTTCGGCATCATCAATCGCTTGTTGTGCTTCGCGTTCAGCCTCTATCATTTGATCGGTGACGACCGGCGCGGGGGGCGATTTAACCACCGGAGACTTCTCCAAATTGGGCTGTTGCGTCTCATTGGTATCTTGACGCTGGCACGCCAGCAATGAGAGGAGGGCGACAATCAGAATTACGTTTTGCGTCGCCATATTAGTGCCACCTAACGTCTCAGCTAGAGGTACAAGTGCAGCGCATTGTTAGTTGGCGCTTGGATCACTGATTCAGCCTGCGCGCCATCCTGCGAACGCAAAACCTGTGTAAAACAAAAGTGCCAGAGAGAGAAAAAAGAACGAAAGGGCGACTGTTGTGTGTACTGGAGGCGCGTGCATAAGGCTAACGAATGCGGAGATGCTGAAGACGAAACAGAGAGCAAATCCTATCATTGCCCCGAAGAATGAATGAGTCGCACGCCAAGGCCGTAGGAGCAGGATTAGCACGCCACCGACTACAGCGGTGAGCAGTGGGTACTCCCACGGATATTGTTCGGCGACGGCGGGATCGAGGATACCTTCGAGGTACGGGTTGGGAGCCGTTGCATGCCAAGCAGTCAGCCCGACCAATGCCGCCCATAGAGCGGCAAGCACTTTGGTTCGAAGATTCATGCCGACTAACGTCTAAGCTAACTAAGAATCCAGCTTACGGCGAGATTCTTGCGGCTGCAAGAATCGTGACCAAAGCCAGGTGGGCTAGAGCAGCGCATTATTAGATGCCGATATGACTTACTCCAGGCACAAGCAAACGATAAAGCCCGAAGAACACGATGGCGATACATGAGAAAAAAAGCACCCGCAAACCCAAGAGACGCAGCCGATTGCCGGCGGGAGCGGCCGGATCGAATGCCTCGGTGAAGGAGTACGCAGCGAGGACCCCGAACATTGCTACGTAAGGCAGTGGGTATACGTGAGGCGAGTCCGGCGAAACCGAGTAGCGAAGAAACGGGATTGAGATAAAGAATGCGATCAGCGAAATGATTTTGATTAAGCGCATATCGCGGAAGGGCCAAGCGGCGCCTAACGTCTAAGCTAACTTGCAGCCAAGTATCTGGCGGGCGTGTTGCATATGCAAGCCGCATGACAGATACGATTCGGGCGGCAAGTGCAGCGCATTGTTAGGGTGCACTACGTGGGAATCTCTCTGTTACGACCAATGCTGCTATTGGTAATGGCTATCTTTTGGCTTAAGGGGGGCGACAAGTAGGAAAATTATGCCGCCTATCCAAGAGGTAAAAAGTACGACGATCACCCACGCAGCCCGTTCCCTTGGGGTCACGAGCGAGTCGGTCAACACAAAGCCAAGTGGGATACCCCAGACAAGAGTGGCTCCGATCAGCCAAGTTCCGAATTCTACTGCGCTGCCCATTTCCTCAGCATTCTTTAAGCTGCAGCCTAACGTTTAAGCTAACGAGACAATCAGCTTACGGCGAGATTCTTGCGGCTGCAAGTATCGTGACGAAAGCCCGGTTTGCTAGTGCAGCGCATTGTTAGTAGTCACCTCCGCACCCATCCTAGGCTGAAGACATACCTAGTGCCGTCATTCACTCGTGTGACGCGGTGCGGTGATTGATCCGGCCGAAATATTTTGATTCGACCATTCTCGAAAATGGGATCCGAACAAACGAATTCTCCACCGTCTCGGGCGTGTTTGAGCACGACGTTCAGTCGATAGTGCTTTTTATCGGTAACAGGATCAGTATGTTCTGGGATTTCCGCACCCTTGCGATATCGCAGCAGGTAACAGTCGAACGGCAAGATGAATGGATTCGCTAGGAGAAGAAGCTTTTCGTAACCGGTTCCCTGGCGCCCGGATCGCCATCGTAACCAATCGTTGAGATATTGCTTGGCGGAAGCCATGTTTGGAGTGACGACTAGCGTCTAAGCTAACTTGCCATCAGTATCTGGCGCGGCTGTTGCGTTTGCAAGGAGCGAGACAGGTAGGCAAAGGGGCACGTGCAGCGCATTGTTAGGTACCACCCCGTAGCGTTTCGACTATTTTCCAGTTTTTGCGGCGACGAGGTTCGTTCGGGTCACGGGAAGGTGCTACTGCGTTGATTCTTGATACATATTCATTCGGAAATTTAAGGAAGTAACATCCGATACGAACCATCTCGTGGTACCAGCAATACGGTATTAAATCGTCAACGACGTGCGTACTCGTTGCCTGGTAAGTGAAGCAATTTCCAAATTCAGGCACAACGATAGTAGATTCTTCATAGCCGCTGCCGAGGTTTTCGCATTTGTCCAGCGCCGCCTTTTCTTCCACATTGATTGCGTAGATTGCGACATGAACGCCCAGGCCTGGCTCCAAAATGTTGCACTTTCCGGATCCGTCAGTACCTTTTTTATGAAAATGCAGCGATCGCTCGGGCAGAAAACTTGTGCCCAATAACTCGGCGGAAGGAACTCGCCCACCCAGTCTAAGTGGGTGAAGATTAGAACCGTAGGCTGCGTATCGTATTTTCGCCAAGTGGTACCTAACGTCTAAGCTAACTTGCCGTTAGTATCTGGCGCACATGTTGCGATTGCAAGATGTGTGACAGATAGGTAAGGGGGCGAGTGCAGCGCATTGTTAGGTGGAGCCTTTATCATCCTGTACGCTGGCACGACATTGTCCGGGAGATCCACCACCGCACACACATTGCATCTTGGGTGGACAATAGCAAGAGCCTGTTACGTACTCGCAGTTCGGATTCGCCTCACATTGCACGGGCGTGTGCTTGGACTGAATGAAACCGATTTCGCACTGACCTTCAGCCCGCCGGCACTGATAGTCAACCGGGCCTGCACCTACCTTTGCGTACGTGAGGTTGGGCGACTTGAGGCAAGCATGGTCGGACATCTTGGATGGCGACACACAGGCCGCCAAAATCAATGCAAAAGAGTAAAAGACAATGCGCACGCTATTCGCGCCACCTAACGTCTAAGCTAACTTGCCACTAGTATCTGGCGCACATGTTGCGATTGCAAGATGTGTGACAGATGGGCAAGGGGGCAAGTGCAGCGCATTGATAGGTGACTTCTATTCCCTAGGTCGAAGTGATTCAAGGGCTGAGACCAATTCCTTTGTTTCCGGGTGCCAGAACTGCCGTTGGATCACATCGTACCGCCCGCCGAAACATGTTTCGATAGATGCAATTGTGTCGTCCGGAATCCACGTATCTGTAGTCTTAGGGATTTCGTGAAAGTTTTCTGCGTCTAGAATCTGTTCCAGGCCAGTCCAAACTGATTCGTCAACGGTTTGGCTCGAGAGTGTAGGTGTGCTCAAGGTATTACCTTGAGAGAAATATACCGATACTAAACTTGTAGTGCGCTCGACACGTACGGACCATGCACTTTTGGAGGCGGCGTTGGCAATCAGGCGAATAGTCTCGGTTTCTTTCGAACATGACTTTCGGAGATCCGGTTCTCCCAGTTGGTCCAAGTAGAATGTGAAATTAAATACGACTTGAATGTTGTCACTCTTTGGTTCGGCGAGGGCATGGGCTGCGACCAGTGGCCCGAATAGTACGACAAGCAATAACTTCACGGGGATCATAACGAGTCACCTAAAGTCTAAGCTAACGAGATGCCCAGCGTAGGGCGCGATTCTTGCGAATGCAAGAATCGTGACTGAAGCAGGGCATGCGGGTGCAGCGCATTGTTAGGCGTCACTACTCGCCTGTCATTCCACTTGCATCGATCCAGGAGTGGCACGAGTCGCTATCGCCGCAGCTAAACTTGAGTGAAGTCCAGCCGCAACCATTATCGCACTCCAGCTCGACGCCATTTCGCTGTTCATTTAAAGCAACACGAATGTGGAAATCCGCTAATTGAGGTGAGGCCTGAGCGCGGATTATCGCTGCAGTAGCGGAAAGCCCTAAGACAATGACCGCGGATATCATCAGTTTGGTAAAGGTTTTCATGGTTTCAGCTTCGAAAGGATGAGAGCTTGGCTTGACGCCTAACGTCTAAGCTAACTTGCGCCAAGTATCTGGTGCGGCCGTTGCGAATGCAAATATAAACAAGGATATGCAAGGGCCGTTACAGATGCTGCCCGGCGGCAAGTGCAGCGCATTGTTAGATCCGCCATGCGTTATTCTGCAACGACATTGCTGACGGTCACCAAGAAGAAGTCATCGAATCCGTCACCATTCCACGATACCGAGGCTGGATATCCTAATGTTTGGTCGTACTCGACTTTCAACGTTCCTTCTGATGCGAATTCGCGCTTACTAAGCTCAAGCACCAGCTCGAAGAGCTCCCGCATTGTTGGGCGAAATTTCGAAACACCTTTTTCTTCACCTGTATTGCTAGGCGCGATTTCAGCATGAGTCATAATTCCGTCTCGGACGGACACGCGGATGGTCTGGCCATCAAAGGAACAGAAGCAGTCCTTACGAAGCTCGAACGAGTAATTTCCTGCCGCAATTTCCGAAAGCCACAAATTCTTGCCGTTTACCAGGGCTTCCATCTTTTCGTCGAGGCTTGATCCACACGAGGAAATTGTCAAAAGAAATGCGAGAGGAAAGATGCGTGTCACTGTTAAAGGCGATCTAACGTCTAAGCTAACTTGCGCCCAGTATCTGGCACGAGCGTTGCGACTGCAAGGCGAGTGACAGATATGCAGGGCGCCAAGTGCAGCGCATTGTTAGGTGGCACCCGCCTCGAAACGCACAAACCGTACAACTTTGATCTGTGCGCCTAACTTGATTTCTACATCTTTGATTCGATCTAAAACGCTCCGGCTTGGATCTTTGATAAATTCTTGAGTGAGAAGATTCGTCTCTGCATCTTGAGAGATACGAATTTCGTCGGTCATTGAGACTACGTTATCAAATTCGCTACCATCGACGGACCTTGGGTCGGAGGCCGCGATTTGCATAGCCAGATCTTTGGCAAGGGCCTGAAACTCGTCTGTACGCGTCGCGAAATCGTCTACAGTTTCCAGTTCGACGAGTACGCCGATCTTGCTTCCATGAACGTAAGATTCAACATATCGAACGGACACTGTCTATGCCACCTAACGTTTAAGCTAACTTGCCCCAAGTATCTGGCGCGGGTCTTGCGAATGCAAGAATGATGATTCTGCAAGAGCCGTGACAGATACGATAAGGGGGCAAGTGCAGCGCATTGTTAGGCATACCCTACTCCAGTGCTCGAACTTTATCGACGAGTCTACGAAACCGTGAGTCGTTTAGCGCTATGTGACTGTGACGAAATGATCCGCCGCAGATCGCTACGTATCCGTCAGCCGCAGCAAAAAATACGTATTCCGCTCCCGGCTCAAAAGGAACACCGCAGGCGCCTCCATTGTCGCGAGAGTATATAAACTCGATATCTTCAGGGTCACCTTTGAATTTCTCGATTACTTCGAACTGCGCGATCAGATAATCACTGGGGTCCAAGTGATGGGTAGTATCATAAGAGCGCGAAGGGTCGGGACGATCGGCGGACGTCATCCAAGCGCGGAATATGATCGTGGCGTTAGCGTACCTTTGCTCCATACGCGACGGACCACATGAACACGGATAGGCAGAAGACCAGAGAGTCGTCGCAATCAGAACGGAAAGAAGTCGCTTCACGGCATGCCTAACGTTAATTAGCTACCCGAAAATCACGAGCAACTAGTGCAAAAATGAAGAATAACATGCGGCAGTCGTCAAATTGCGTTGAATAACTGCGACATTACGGACGCTATTTCGAAAGAAGTGTGGGTCGTTATTTCGATATTAGTAACGACACAATAATTGGCAGATGATCCGAACCAATCTGCGGCCCAGTTCTAAAATCCACAACTTGAACGCCGTCCGATACCAGGCAGTGATCAATCGGAATCAGCGCTGGCAGAAAGAATAACGGCCAAGTTGGCTTGATGCCGAAGCCGCGGCGCGCATTGCGCAGACCACTGATCTCCTCAAGTCGGCCATAATGATGTCCCCACATCGTGACGTTCAGGTCGCCAACAACAATGACAGGGTTGGGCGTCCGAGCGGCAAGCTTGGCGGCGCTGTCGAGCTGCAGGTTGCGTGCACTGTATCTGCCAACGCCAATGGGCGGAATGGGGTGCGTGCTGATGATGTTTAGGCGCTTACCACCGACTATCGCAGTTGCGATCAAGTCGGGAAACCCGAGTGGGACCGACTCGATGATGGCGGTAGAGTCCAGAGGAAATTTGGAATACAGCGCAATACCGAATTGGTCGCCGCGGGCCTCGATTAGCGTATACGGATAAGACGGCTCGATCGGATACAGCATTGATATCCACTTCGGCGTCGCTTCCTGCAAAACGATCAGGTCGGGTTGTTCATCGCGTACGAGCGCCAAAAATAGATTCGCATTGTCGTTCGTATGCAGTACGTTAGCGTGCAACAAGCGTATTGGTGTCGCGGTGGCATTGTTGTTCGTAAGCGCTTCATCGACGGGCAGGAACCAAGGCACGACGAAGTAGGCGTTGACTCCGACGGCCAGGACGCCGAGCCAGATATAACCTCGCCAGCGCAGTATCACGAAAACGAGCGTTAATAGCACGGACGCGACGAAGTATTGAAAACGAAAATGGGAAAACAGGTCGAAGTTGCGGTGCAGTTGACCAAATACAGTCACGACTGAAAAAAGCAGTGTGAGCAGTAACCCGACCTCGCATAGACCGATGGCGAAGCGCTTCCAGTCGTGTCTCGTCAATGACATGCGGGACAGTCCGGACGTTTCGTGATCGCCACGCGTTGAAAGTCGCTGCTAGCGGCGTCGTAAAGTCGTAGCACGCCGCGTTCGACCTCGAGTCCGGCGCAAATTTTCAAGGTCTCGATGGCCATCATGGATCCGATGACGCCCGGTACCGGCCCGAGAACACCATTGCCGGCGCAGCTCTCGAGTGACTCGTCCGCTTCGGTGTATAAGCAGCGATAACAGGGCGACACCGCATAGTTCGGACCAAATACCGCAAGTTGGCCTTCAAGGCGAATGGCGGCACCCGACACCAAGGTTTTTTGTGCCGCGACACAGGCATCATTGACTTGGAAACGTGTGGCGAAGTTATCCGTGCCATCGAGGACGATGTCGACCTTTTTGATGCGTTCAGCAAGTGCCTGGTCATCGAGCCGCTCGGCAATGCTGTCGATGTTAATGTCCGGATTGCAAGCCGAGAGTCGTTGACGCGCAACGCCGACTTTCGAGTTGCCAATATCGACTGGTCCGTAGAGTATCTGCCGGCCCAAATTCGTCACATCGATGGTATCGAAATCGCACAGCACGATTCGACCGACGCCACTTGCCGCGAGATACTGCGATGCGGCGCAGCCGATGCCGCCGACGCCAACGATGAGAACGGCGCTTTTTTCTATCCGCGCCTGGCCGTTGGCGCCAACCTGGTTCAGTGCCAGGTGGCGTGCCTCTCGACCGGGCGCAGATGCCGCGTCGGTCATCAGCCGTCGATGGTCACTTCGATGATTTCGACCGCCTCGATCGGCACATCTTGATGCCCACCGGAGTCGCCGGTAGCGACGCCTGCGATCACATCAACAACATCCATGCCATCCGCGACTTCACCAAATACGGCATAACCGAAATCGCGGCCGCTATGATTTAGAAAGTCGTTGTCACGCAGGTTGATGAAAAATTGCGCGGTCGCGCTGTTGACGTCCATGGTGCGCGCCATTGCCAGCGTGCCACGGCGATTAAGCTCGCCATTGTCCGCCTCATTCTTGATCGGTTCGCGTGTCGATTTTTGTTTCATGTTGGCGTCGAAGCCGCCACCCTGAATCATGAAGTTCGGAATGACGCGGTGAAATATCGTGCCATGGAAAAACTCGTCGCTGATGTACTGGCAGAAGTTGTCACAGGAGATCGGCGCTTTTTCATCGAAGAGTTCGACCTTGATGTCGCCGTGATTGGTTTTGATTGTAATCATGATGTCTCAGTTGAATTAAG
This sequence comes from Gammaproteobacteria bacterium, assembly GCA_029861535.1. GTDB lineage: Bacteria > Pseudomonadota > Gammaproteobacteria > Steroidobacterales > Woeseiaceae > UBA1847. The sequence continues at coordinate 104,446 of JAOTZC010000005.1, read as the reverse complement.
GGAATAGGTCAGAAGAATGTGGAAGTGGTGGCTATGTATCACAGTTCGTCGTCCGGCGCAGGCCGCCGCGCTGTCGTGACCCGCGGTAGGCCCGCATAGTCATTGTGACATGCGATCTCGGACCAGCCATTGCCGCGCAGCAGCTTGGCAACCTGATGTTCCTGATCCGCACCATGTTCAAGCGCAAGCTGGCCGCCGACTCTAAGTACGTCGCGGCAGTCGTGCGCCAGAATTCGGATAGCATCGAGTCCGTCGACGCCCGCGACGAGTGCAGCCGCCGGCTCGCTCGCAAGTCGCTCGAGTGCATCATCGTCGACCTTGACGTACGGCGGGTTTGAGACCACAAGATCGAATCCCTCCCCAGCAACCGGCGCAGTCCAGCTGCCTTCGAGAAACGTCACATTTGCGATATCGAGCTGGCGCCGGTTTATCTCAGCGATTCGAATCGCATCGGCACTCAGCTCGACAGCAACGATGTCACACAGCGGGCGCTCCCGCGCAATGGCCAGTGCGATCGCGCCGCTGCCGGTGCCGAGGTCGAGAATCCTCCAGTGCGCCTTGCGTGGGATCTCACGCAAGGCCAGGTCGACAAGGAGTTCGGTTTCGGGTCTTGGCACCAGCGTTGCCGGGCTGACCACCAGATCCATCGACCAGAATTCCTTGCTACCGGTGATGTAGGCCATCGGTTCGCCGGCGAGCCGCCGCGCAACCGTGCGCTGGAGACGAGCGATAGCAGCATCGTCCGGCATATCGTCGGGGTGCGCGAACAGATACGCGCGCGGCATGTCGATCGCGCGGCCGAGGAGGATTTCGGCATCGAGCCGCGGCGACTCGCTAACGGTGTCGAGCTCACGCGCAACTCGCTTCAGTAGATCGCCAATCTCTGTGTCGTCCGACATAAATTAGGGCTTCCGGGCTGGTGACAGGCAACAACTGTCGCGTACACTCGCCAGCACACACCTGACAGCCAATTTTAACAATTAGAACGAACGGAAATGAAAATTTACTCAAACGTCCTGGACATGGTTGGTAAAACGCCGATGCTCGAGGTGAGCAAGCTCGATACCGGCAAATGTAGGCTTTTCCTCAAGCTCGAACTGATGAATCCGGGCGGCTCGATCAAAGATCGTATCGGAATATCGATGATCGAGGAGGCTGAAAAGCGCGGCGACATTAAGCCGGGCGATACACTGGTCGAGGCGACCGCCGGTAATACCGGCCTTGGGCTCGCGCTGGTGGCGGAGCAAAAAGGCTACAAGTTGGTGCTGGTGCTGCCGGACAAGATGAGCCAGGAGAAGATCTTCAACCTGCGCGCGATGGGCGCCGAAGTCGTGCTGACACGCTCCGATGTCGGCAAGGGTCACCCCGAATATTATCAAGACCTCGGCCGCCGCATCGCCGAAGAGCGCGGCGCCTATTTTATCAACCAGTTCAGTAACCCCGACAACCCACTGGCGCATGAAACCACGACTGGACCGGAAATCCTCGAGCAGATGAATGGCAAGCTCGATGCGATCGTGGTCGGCGTTGGTTCGGCCGGCACGGTCTCGGGTCTGGGCAAATATCTTGCCGAACATGCACCGTACGTTGACCTGATACTTGCCGATCCGGTGGGTTCCGTGTTGGCCGACTACATCAATAAAGGTCAGCTTGGTGAGCGCGGTAGCTGGCTGGTCGAAGGTATCGGTGAAGATTTTATTCCCGACATCGCGGATTTTGATCAGGTCAAGAAAGCCTATGCCATCAGTGATGCGGAATCGTTTGCAATGGCGCGCAAACTACTCAGAACGGAAGGGCTTCTGGCCGGGTCGTCAACCGGGACTTTGCTCACCGCGGCGCTCAAATATTGCCAGGAGCAGACCGAGGCAAAAAATGTCGTCACTTTTGCTTGTGACACCGGCAACAAATATTTGTCCAAGCTTTTTAACGATTTCTGGTTGGAAGACCAGGGCTTCATTCAGCGCAAGCATTTCGGTGATCTGCGCGACTTGATTGGCCGACTGCACGGCAAACGCGAGACGATTACCGTGGGGCGAAGCGATATTTTGACGACCGCGCACAATCGCTTGCGTAATGCGGGTTTTTCGCAGCTTCCAGTCATGGACGAAGGACAGCTCGTCGGTGTCATCACCGAGGATGCGATCATGCAGTTCGTCTACGGTCGGCCGGAACTGATGTGCGCAAATGTCGAAGATGCAATGGAATCCGCATTTATTAGGCTCAACAAAGACGAAAGCGTCAACAATCTGGTCGCGATGCTCAGCGTGCAGCCCTACGCGGCCATACTGGACGGTGATAGCTTTCTTGGGTTGATTACGCGATCCGACGTATTGAACTATCTACGCCGCCAAATCTGAGAATTATTCATGGGAAGCAACGACAAGAAATTCGCAACCAGAACAATTCACGGTGGACAAAGCCCCGAACCGGTCACGGGCGCCATCATGCCGCCGATTTTTGCGACGTCGACCTACATTCAGGAAAGCCCGGGAAAGCATAAGGGCTTTGAATACTCGCGCACGCAAAACCCAACGCGCATGGCGTACGAAAACTGCATTGCAAACCTTGAGTCCGGCACCCAAGGCTTCGCGTTCGCGTCGGGTATGGCTGCGACCGCAACGATTCTCGAATTGATCGACACCGGCTCACATGTTGTTGCCATGGATGATCTTTATGGCGGCACACGACGGCTTTTTCACGACGTGCGAGAGCGAAGCGCCGGGATCGAATTTAGCTTTGTTGACCTGACCAATCCGGATGCCGCCGAGGCGGCACTGCGAGACAACACGCGGATGATCTGGATCGAAAGTCCGAGTAACCCGTTGCTCAAAATCGTGGACTTTGAGGCGATCGCTGCGCTTGCCCGCGCACGCGACATACTGAATGTCGTCGACAACACGTTTGCAACACCGTGTCTGCAACGTCCGCTTGAAATGGGCTGCGACATCGTCATGCATTCGGCAACGAAGTTTATCAACGGCCACTCCGACATGATCGGTGGCATTGCTGTGACTAATGATGATGCGCTCGGAGAAAGGCTTGGCTATTTGCACAACTCAATCGGCGCGGTCGCCAGCCCGTTCGACAGTTTTCTGGCACTGCGCGGCGTCAAGACTCTCGATGTGCGCATGGAACGACATTGCAAAAGCGCCCATGCGATTGCGGAATGGCTCGAAGCGGATTCGCGAGTCGACAGCGTTTTATATCCGGGGCTGACGTCGCATCCGCAGCACGAATTGGCCGCACGTCAAATGGATGGCTTCGGCGGCATTGTGACATTCTTTATTAATGGCGGTATTGACAGCGCGCGCCGCTTCCTGGAGCGCTGCGAGGTGTTCGCGCTCGCGGAAAGCCTCGGCGGAGTCGAAAGTTTGGTTGACCATCCGGCCATCATGACGCATGCGTCGGTACCGCAGGACCAACGTGCCGAGCTTGGCATCAACGATCAGTTGATTCGCCTGTCGGTCGGCATCGAAGCTTTAGACGACCTAATTGCTGATCTCGATCAGGCCCTAGGTTAACAAGTGATAACAAGGGCGCTTTTACTCGAAAGCGTACGTCCGTATTCAGAACCCTTTTCGTTGCTCTAGAAACGATGAGTGTTGTTTGTTAAGTGCACCATATTGTCGGTCGCCAGCTTAAGTCACCGGCTGAGCGCCTACGATCGGCGGCTCAAAACTTTCCGCACTGTTTAGTTCGAACTTGGTCGCAAACCAGTCAAGGAATCTATCTACCCCCGGCCGCCCAAGGGTCTCGAGTTTCGCGATAATCGGTCTCGCCTCGGCTGCCATGCCATTTTTGGCCAGCAAGTAGAGATAAAAATTCGATGCCCATTCTGACACGTCGTTGGCCGTCGTAATGTGATTATTCACATACCGTAACGCGGATTCATAATCACGTTCAGATGCGTATTTCCGGGCTAAACCCAGTGCGAAATCGTCTCGATAACCTTCCTGCTCCAACAGACTCGCGATAATATTCTGAGTATCCTGATCGCTACCCAAAAGCCATAGCGGAAGAGTCGTAAGTGACGTGTTTGTCAGCAGATCATCAATAGCTTCCCAAACAAATGGATCGTTTTGATGTCTGTAAACGCCAGCGGTGAAATGATTTTTTATCAATCGTTCATACTGAAAAAAGGGTTCACTATTTTTCTTGAACTCTGCCGGCAGTAGTTGACTGATCAATTCGCTGCTCCTGAATCTCTCCAGTCGCACATCTTCATCCATTAGCGCATCGTAAAGTTCAATGTATCCCGGATTTATCACCGGTCGCGACGAAATGCGTGACGGATAATTGTCAGTCACCGGAGCAACGTCGGCGGTCAGTTCCATCAGCAGATCGGCATCCGCCATGAACAGCGAGCCCAGTTGGGCTGGCGACTCTAAACCCAACGCAATCAGTTCCCGAGCCACCTGTGGCTCACGCCATTGAGCCGACAGCTGCGTCACGTCGCGTTGGGGATTCGCGTCTTTGGATCCCAGCAGCATCCATTCCAAACCGGCACCGGACCAAAGTGAGCAGTCGTCAAATGCATTGCAAAAAGCCTTGACGATCGCCAGCGTATCGGTCGGCTCGAGCTGTTGAACGGGCAGCCAGTAACTCGCGTAGCCGCCTGGATTCAATCGCTTGTGGATCAGCTTGAAGTATTCCTGAGAATAGAGGTTTACGACGCCTGCAATTTTAGGTGGCGGCGGTTCTGAAGTAATTAGATCGTAGCGGTTGGTGGTGGTATTGAGAAAAAATCGGCCGTCCTCCACATGTACGCGAACGCGTTCGTCCCGCAGCGGATTATCATCACCGGGGTAGATGATGGTACTCATCTCCAGAATGTCTTCGGAGATATCCACAACATCGATGTTCTGCAACCCGGGTGAATCCGTGAGTGCTTTGGCTGTTGATCCGACCCCAAAACTGATGAGGAGCGCATCCCGGGTGTCTGGCTTGAATGCGAGCGGCAGATAGACATAGAGTTTCATATATCGCTTTGCTGCGGTCGTCGTAGCAGACATGGAAAAGCCGTTGGTGACTAAGCGATAGTATTTCGGCTCACCGAAAACTTCCTGGCGATAGTAACGAAGCGTTTCAATCAGCCCTTCGCGGGTTGCGACCAATTCATGCGTTGGCAACCACACCAATTGGGCGCCAAAGTACGTTTTTTGCATCAAACCGAACGGAAACAAAATCAGACACGCGACTGCCCCTGCAACTGCGCCGCGCCCCCCCAGTATTGTGAGCCGCGACGTCTGGTCCTCGAGCGGTACGACAAATGTCACCAGGCAATACGTCGCGGCGATAAGGAAGAACGATGACTCCATGCCGGCCATTGGTAGCAAGATGAAACCGGCGAAAAGCGAGCCCAACATCGCACCAATCGTATTGAAAAAAGTTGCGATCCCGGCAGTTCGTGCGGACGAGCCGAAATCGTCCTTGACAGCACGGTTCACCATCGTGAACGCGACGCCGGACAATACCGCAACCGGAAACATCAGGAATGTGGCGAACCCGATGAATGCGAGCGTCGTTGTATCTTGCAGATCGCGGTAAACGGAGAAAAGATCGTAGCCCCAGTATGTCAGCACGACCAATGCCGCGGACGTCGCGGTGACGTGCCGCAGCCAGCGATAGGCGCGGTCGTCGCGTTGAAACAGACGCGCGGCCGCAAGGCCACCGACCGCTATTCCAGCAAGCACGACGGCCAACATGACCGCGAATATGAGGCTTGTACCGTCTCGAGTCAGCAGCAAGAAACGAAACCACACGACTTCCAGAGCCAACATTAGTGCGCCAGAAAGGAACGCGACCGCAACATAGCGGCGGCTGCGTATACCGATCAACTGCGGCACATCCGCCGCAGAAGGCCCAGGCATCGGCGCCGTCTCGTGTATCTGCGAAAAGCGCAATGCAATCAGCGCCGCCATCAAATTGAACACCAGTGCAAACAGGCCGCTATTCAAGATGCCAAACGCTGGCACCAGAAATAATTCGGTGCTGAAAGCAGCAAGCATTGCGCCCAAGGTGTTCCAGCCGTATAGCCATCCAATATTGGCACCAAAGTTGGGATCCTGACGTGAGAGTGCCTGGGCAAGAACCGGCAAGGTCGCACCCATTGCAATAGCCGGCGTCACCAAAATTCCAAAGGCGATCGTCAAGCGCACCGCATTGAGCAACACCGGCATGTCTGTGAGGCTGCCGAGGGCCGGGCCGAGGAGGTTGGGTAATCGGGGCAGCAGCAGCACCACTGCAATTCCACCGATGCCAATAGCGAATTCCAAAGCGGCGTAGAGGCGCACGGGGTGCAAAACGCGCCTATGCAGTCGAGCTACCAGCCCGTTACCCAATGCCAGCCCGCCCATGAACGCCGCCAACACCAGGCTTGCGCTCCACACGCTGTTGCCCAGGGATAGCCCGGCAAGCCGAAACCACAACGATTCGAAAATCAGAGCAGAAGCGCCCGAAAGGAAAAAGATCAGGGCTAGCGTTGAACGCATTATGTCATCCCAAAGAAAACCTAGCCTACCGGTTGCGCAGTGGTGGCGCCGGACTCAGGTCACACAACGATGTTGTTCCAAGGCGCTGGGCATTAAGCGAAAAAGCGAGCGTCGCAACACGCGCCAAATACATATTCTCGGGCACTATCGCAGGTACTTATTACGGCACTGGGGGCGTAATTTTTTGCCGTTCCTAAAGTCCCACGGAGAGTGCCGATTAAGCGATACCGCCATCCCTGCGAATAAGGGTCAGAAGGTCTGCTTTTGTTGATATCGGTCATTCACACACCGTAAAAATCGCCAATAAGACTGTCCGCTTTCGGCCACAAGCGGACCCATTTTATGGGTAGTGAGGGAGCCCCATGTGGGAACTAGACGCGACTTGAAGGGTTACATACGCCTCGCAGACACGGGACCAAAGGGTTCGAAGATGCCAGATGCTGGATTCTACGTCGCCAGAGAACCCTACCAACTGAACGGCCACCCTTTTGGCCAAGTAGTCTGCGTCGATCCAGTGGTACTCGTTCCGCACGTCGAACATTGGAAGCAAAATTGATGCAGATTCTGTTTCGGGCGAGAACAACCTCTCCAACAATTCGAGTTTGAGGACAACTCGCTTCAAGACAGACCCCCTGAATGCCCGGATTTCCAGTGACTGATTGGACTCCATAACCTTGACTGGCCACAAATAGTCCTCGAGTGCACAAACGAACCCTGTGTCGATCGGTTGAAGGTCGAGGGTCTTTAATTTGCCGTTGAGGTCCCCGAGTTTTTCCCTCACCGGCTCAAACTCGATGCGACGCTGACGCAGAAACTTGAGTGCCGCGACTGTGCGGTTCCCCACTGCCTGCGTGGTCTCCCAGGACATTCGGCGACTGCCAGTTGGTTGAATCATCTCCAAGACACGGTTCAACATGCTGACGTAGTCGCGATGCACTAACAACATTTCATCGAACGCAGGTCGGTAGATGTCCTTGAAGCGACTCTCGGATCCCTTGTGGCGGTACTCTTTGAGCTTGATCAACCGATCGATGACCGAGACTAATGTATCCAGAACCATCCGCTTTCCGACGCAACCGAGCCTATAGCAAGCAATGGCATGTTAGATGTGGGGACTCGACGAAAATCTGAGCGCTGCGTAGGTTTCGCAAACCACCGACCAGTGGATTCGTAAGTGCTTGACATGCCACTCAACCCCTCCGATAAATCCAGCTACTTCTTGAGTGATAAGCTCAGCTAGCCGGTCTTCACTGATACTCAAGTGCCCCCGCTCGTATTCAGAGATGAGCGGGTGGATTAGAGCAGATGGAGCGGCGTGCTCGAGCGAAAACAGCTCTGCTAAAAGCTCGAGTTCTAAGACGACCCTTGTTGAAACAGATTTACCGAGGTGACCGAGGTCGATCTGGAGAGACTCGTCCTTCTCCAGCCTAGTAACCGGCGAGAGGTAGTCAAGTACAGCTCGGATAAATTTAGCCTCAGCCGTTGCCAGGTCGAGTTCGTTCAGCAGCTCAACAAGTGCCCTCAGTTTTCCCCTCACCGGCTCAAACTCAACGCGACGCTCCCGCACATACTCCAGTGCAGTAACAACCGCTTTCCCAACAACCTGCGTTTCCTCCCAAGACATCCTTCGACTGCTATCGTGCATCTGATCCAACTTCGAGAGGGGGGTGAACATACCAACGTAATCCCTATGTACTAGCAGTAATTCTTCAAAAGAGGGCTGGTATATTTCTTGAAAACGTTTCGCAGCTCTTGCGTCGCGAAAGCCTTTAAGCTGGATCAATCGATCAATGATAGATAGAAACAAGTCGAGCATTCGTGCAGTCTCTCCGCAAAACAACAGAAATCAAAGGGCTTTTTTAAATCGAGTTGTTCGAAGGCGAATCGTGGGCTTTGGGTCATTTGCAGTCGTTCGACAGTTTATCATTCAGGCGGCTGCTTTCGAGGGGAAAGCGGTCGTTCAGCCAACGATTTTTCTGGGCCCACTTTCCGAACGTCTGCTTTCATCAATAGCGGTCGTTCAAGCGCATAGAATTTTGAAAATGTGACCGGCTGCAATCGGCCAGGAGCGGTCAGTGCGACGATATCTTAGGCGGCATCGCTGTACATGATCAAAAACTTGACCGCGATTGCAAACATGCCTACGAGAATCAGGAGTTTGATCAGCGCGGGAAGCATCGCTCTTACAGAATTTTTGGGTTGCAATGACGATCTAATATCCGATATTTCACTAGGCGACAGCTTAACTTGAACCTCGTGATCCGGGTTCTTTAGCCACATGATCGCATCGTTGTACTGCCGTTCGACGATGACACAAAGCGCGGCGCCCGACGGGCCAGAAATAGGGCCGCCAGCCCACTCCTCATTTTTACCCGAAACGAAGGTGGCAATTCCTCTCTCTTCAAGCTCCCGACCAACGTCTTCAGCTTCCTCCGCAGTATGAAAGTGTTGCAGAATTCGCATGGCAACTTAACTCGTCAATACGGTACAAAAGTGTCGCATAAATTACCTAACTCTGACGAACCACGAATGGCTGCTTCGGGTCATTAGCAGCCCTTCCGACCAAGTTTAGCTCAACAGCTGCTTTTAGGTTCAAAGCCGACAAACGGCAGGCAATTTTCTTGAGTCGAATCCTAAATAGCTGCTTTTATTAAGAGCAGACGTTCATTCAATCGAAGATTACGAGCGTGTGGCGTAGTATGCGACGACTCGCGGGTCGCTCTCTATACGCGCTTGATGTTCGACCAGGCCCGGCGCCACTCGCTCTACAAGATCTGTCGGGACATGATCGAGATTTCCAGAGCGCAGCGAGCGCGTCTGGACGAAGGTCTTTAGATCAGCGATGGTCAAACTATTGTCGGCGAAGTACTCCCCACCTCCGCGGGCTAATAACTGATCCAGCCCCCGCAGAATACCGGACATCCAACCATCGACGAGTTTTTCGCGTGCTAGCCGTAGCTCCTCTCCCTGCAGTCCAAAGCTTCGCACGATCTGATGGCTCAGATCCTCGAGGGCTCCCAAAACTTCATCACAATAAAGTGCCTGTAGATCGTCCGCCGGATACAAGCCCGCCATCTTGCCCACGAATCGGCTGATGGCGTTGGATTGAGTGACCGCGGCGCCATCGATTTCGAGCACAGGTACTGAAGTGAAGCGCATTCCCTGCCGCATCTCCTTAAATTCGGGAAACGATATGCGGTTGTCTTCGAATTCAATTCCTGCCACGTGAAAAGCGATACGGATTGGCTCACCACGCCCACCGTCGAAATCGAAATAGGTAAGCTTGTAGCTAGACATTTCGTCATCTCCTATGCATTGCAATAAACTTAGCAGTTAGTCGGTAGGAAACGGTCCGACACGGACGTTACACTCGATGGCACCTAATCACTCTCGCCATCCCAGTAATCCACGGCCGTTTCTTTTCGGGCGAACACCCGGAAACTATCAGGGGCGCTTGGATCTGCCGACGTGCCATACCATACGCCGTATTTTCCAGAATCTGGGTACAGCATGACATCTGCTGATTCTTGGGTACTGAGCGCCAAATAGGTCAATTCTTCGTCCGACGAATTGATAATCTGGTGGGGCTGTTGCGGATCGGCAGGCGAACAAATGAAATCGCCTTCTTTGATCGAGTATTCTTCGTCCGCGTGTCGCAATGTGCCCTGTCCTTTAAGAACAAAAAACATTTCTTCAATGACATGATGCGAATGGTATGGCCAAGCACGTTTCCCCGGCGCTAGTTTTATTACCGCATAGCCAAGGTTTTTCGCGCCGATCTGCGCTGAAACGGGCGCACGTTCAGCCCTAAATCGGTCTCCTTTGCCGAACTCCGAAAACTTCAATTCGCTTAAGTTTACGATTGGCTTGGTCATTCTTCGGTCTCCTAGATACGATCGTCCGGTAGCCAAAACCTAAATCGGCCACTGATCCGTCTCATGATCGGGGTGTTGCCGATTCGACCGCTTTATTGCGGCTGCCTCCTCCGGGTCATCCTCTTCAGTCGTCGCATTATTCGGCAGGTCTGCGAGTTGCGCTACCTGAGGTAGTTTGCGCTCCATACCATACTGATACGTTAAAGGAATGGTCTCTGGGTGGTCAAAAGACCCAATGGTCATGGATATATGCGTGCCATCATCCTGTCGAAAAAAAAGCGGCGTGCCGCATGCGGAACAGAAGCCTCTTTCGACATGCGCCGAGCTACGAAAAACGGCTGCCTCGCCCCTCGTCCAGGCGAAATCCTGCAATGGCACCCCGACCAGAGCGGCGAAAAAATTTCCCATGGCTTTCTGGCACATGCGGCAATGACACACATGGGAATTATCGCGGAGGCTCATCGCTCGGTAACGAATGGCTCCACATTGACAGCCGCCGTATCTGACATCGCTCATTAGATGGTTTCCTCTCCGGCTTCCACCCATTGTAAGTCAGCTCGTTCCCGGACGGCAGCCACGCCGCTGTAGGAATCGATACAGAGTACAATCGTTTCCCTGCATAATGCTCAATCGCTATGAGAATGCGCCCACTATCGTCATTGGCTGAAATTTCGCGGCAACTGAAACGCCGCAAGGTGTATCCGGTTATTGCGGCCTACGCGGTCATTGGCTGGATCCTGCTGCAAATTGGCGAGGTGACGTTCGAGCCTTTGGGCCTCCCAGATTGGACAATGACCGTTCTGGTCATTGTTGTCATTGTCGGATTTCCGGTGGCGCTGATTCTGTCCTGGATATTCGATATAACGCCCACCGGTCTGCAACGTGACTCAGATATCGTCGTTGCTGCACGTGCCAGTGACGACGTACCGTCAATTGCGGTGCTGCCGTTCGCCGACATGAGCCCTGACAAAGACCAAGGATATTTTTGTGAGGGTGTGGCCGAGGAAATCCTAAACGCATTGACGAAGATTGAGAAATTGCACGTTGCCGCTCGCACATCTTCGTTTCAATTCAAGAACCGCGAAGGAGATATTCGCAAAATCGGTAACGCACTTGGAGTAAAGACGATCCTCGAAGGCAGCGTAAGAAAATCAGGCAGCCAACTGCGCGTTACGGCGCAACTCGTCAAGGTTGCTGACGGCTATCACCTGTGGTCGAAGAGCTTCGATCAGGAGTTAGAAGATATTTTCGCGATTCAGGATGAGATTGCTACATGTATCGTGCAATCACTGCTGGATACGCTCACCCCTGTCAAAACTACGTCCAGCCGCGACGTGCAGGCGTATGAGCATTATCTTCGTGGACGACAGTTCTTCAATCGCTTTCGTAAGAAGGATATCGAGTTTGCGCGACAGATGTTTCGCCAGGCCATCGACATCGATTCCGAATTTGCGTTGGCATGGGCGGGATACGCCGACTGTTTTTCGTTTCTGATGATGTATGTAGATCCCAAGGAAAGCTATCGTGGGCAGGCGAGCAAAGCGAGTGAACGGGCGCTGGGACTCAGCCCCGATCTGGCGGAGGCTCATGCTTCTCGTGGCTTGGCCTATCTTATCTGCGAAGATTTTGAACTGGCTGAAGCACGGTTCTTAAAAGCACTTGAGCTGAATCCGAGATTGTTCGAGGCCTATTATTATTATGCCCGAACAAAATTTCATCAGGGAGACTTGCCGCTGGCCGCCGAACTATTCGCAAAAGCGGCCGAAGTCAATCCAGAGGACTATCAGTCGAGGTTGCTGCGCGTGCAGATTTTGCGCGGCTTGGGACGAACAGATGAGGCCCTGGCCGAAGCAAAACCGAGCATCGCCGCCGTTGAAAAACATCTCGAATGGCATCCTGACGATGCACGCGCACTACATCTTGGCGCGGGATCGTTGATTCTGTCAGGAGAGATTGATCGTGGGAAACGCTGGTTACGACGGGCACTGGAAATCGATCCGAACGACTCCGTTGTGCTTTATAACGTCGCCTGTAACTACGCAACGCTGGGAGAGCAAGACGTGGCGCTCGATTACCTCGAGCAGGCGATTGAAAACGGAACGGTCAGCGCTGCCTGGATGAGAAATGACGAGGACCTTCAAAATTTACGATCGCATCCGAAATATTCAGAATTAGTGCAGAGGCTCGAAAATCAAAGTATTCAGCCTTGTTAACGAGATAACAAAATTGACACCTCTTGAGTTCTGGTCGCAAATAAGGCTTTCGCAATGGCCACTTTATTCGGCAAGCGCCGCCAGCTGGTCGGCCTGATGTTCGCTGGTCAGCGGGTCTATGACCTGTGACAAATCTCCGGTGAGGATTTCGTCGAGTTTGTACAGTGTCAGATTGATGCGATGGTCGGTCACGCGCCCCTGCGGGTAGTTGTAAGTACGAATGCGTTCGGAGCGATCGCCGGAACCGACCAGCAGTTTTCGCCGCTGTGCTTGTTCGCTCTGTTGCGCAGCGACCTTTGCGTCAAGCAGCCGGGCTTGCAGCAGCGACATCGCACGGGCCCTGTTCTTATGCTGAGAACGTTCATCCTGGCACTCGACGACAATACCCGACGGCAGATGGGTCAGTCGGACCGCTGAGTCGGTTTTGTTGACGTGCTGTCCGCCAGCGCCCGACGCTCGGTAGGTGTCGACGCGCAAATCCGCGTTATTGATTTCTTCCGCTTCGACTTCGTCGGGCTCTGGTAATACAGCAACCGTACAGGCAGACGTATGAATACGGCCCTGGGATTCTGTGGCCGGAACACGCTGGACACGATGTGCACCGGATTCAAACTTTAAGTTCGCGTAAATACCGCTACCGGTCATGCGGCTGATAATTTCCTTGTAACCACCGTGCTCACCCTCGCGAGCGCTGAGTATTTCAATCTTCCAACGCATATTTTCAGCGTACTTTGAATACATGCGAAATAGGTCGCCGGCAAATATTGCCGCCTCGTCGCCGCCGGTGCCGGCACGAATTTCGAGATAAACATTGGCATTGTCATAAGGGTCCGGTGGAATCAGCGCTTTCTGCAACTCGCTCAACAAGTCGTCACGGCGGGCCGTCAGCGATTCGAGTTCTTCCTGCCCCATCTTGCGCACGTCGTCAGCATCGTCGTTCGCCATTTCCTCGGCGGCAACAATGTCGTCAGCTAGCGCCTCGTAGTCCTTAAACAGCGCGACGACAGGCCCGACGCGGGAATACTCGACAGACAAGTCGCGAAATTGATTCTGGTCACCAATCACATCTGGATCAGCAAGTAGTCCAGCTAGCTCCTCGAATCGATCTCGCACAGTTTCGAGTTTGTGTCGTATTGAATCCTTCATTTATCCGGGTCGTCTTTGTCGAGGCCAAACAATGAGCGCGCGGTCTGAATTAATGCTTCGTCGCTCGACTCACCAGCCTCGCGCAGCCGCACGCTAGGATTGTGTAGCAGTTTTTTCATCAATGATGCTGTCGCGTACTCGAGTACCTCGTCACCATTGGCGCCTTGGGCCAGCCGCCGACGCGCCTGTTCGAGCACCTGTTCACGGACTTCTTCACCCTGATCCCTGAGTGCCGTAATTACCGGTGCGACTTGCTTGGAGCGTTCGATCGACAGATAACGACCGATTTCGTCGTCGAGTATACGATTAGCGTCAACAGCCGCTGCTTCTCGATTGCCCTGTCCTTCGAGAATAACCTTATCGAGGTCGTCAACCGTATACAGATAGACGTCATTCAGATTTGCAACCCCCGCTTCTATGTCACGTGGCACAGCGATATCAACGGCGAAGATTGGTTGTCGCTTGCGTGCTTTGATCGCCGCCTTGACTTGCTGAACACTGATGATCGGGTCCGCGCTCGCGGTCGAGCTGATCAGGATGTCAGCCTCCGGCAACGTGCCTTCAAGCTCAGACAGCGGCAACGCGAATCCGCCAAACTGGCTCGCGAGATTGCGGGCGCGATCTAGGTCGCGGTTCGCGACGAAGAGCCGTCCGATGCCTTTTCGTGTCAAGTGCTTGGCGAGTAATTCGACGGTAATGCCGGCGCCAACGAGAAGCGCAGTGTGCTGCTTGAAGCCGGCAAAAAACTGTTCGGCCAACGTAACGGCGGCGGACGCCACCGAGACCGGCCTGGCACCGATCTCTGTGTCGGTGCGTACCTTTTTGGCGACCGAAAACGTATGTTGAAGCAAGCGACTCAAAGTTGTTCCGATGGTGCCGGCGGCCTCCGCGTCGCGATAGGCATCCTTCAGTTGACCGAGAATTTGCGGTTCGCCAAGCACCATCGAGTCGAGACCGCAGGCAACCCGGAATATGTGTCGAATCGCATCGTCTCCGTTTTTCTCAAACAGCGAGCCACTGAACGACGGATCTAAGTTGCGTTCGTCATGCAGCCACGCCGAGAGGCGCTCGTGGCCACCGTTTTCAGTATTGACATAAAACTCTGTGCGATTGCAGGTCGATAGCAGCACGGCCTCGTCAACGCCGTCGAGATCGCGCACGGCGGTTAGCGCCCGGCGAATCTCGTCGCCAGCGAAGACCACCTGCTCGCGAATTTCGACAGGTGCCGTGGTATGGTTCAGCCCGAGTATTTTGAGCGGCATAGCAGACTTAGACGCGGTGCAGGTATCGCACCTGAAGGAAAATGCACATTCAGCGCGTATCATAAGCGAACTGAACGTGTAGTTCCTTGTCTGTGTATTTATTCAACGTATATTCGCGGCAGTGATACCTCGGGCTCGACCGCGACAGCAATGATCAGTAAGGGAAATATGTACGACGATTTTCGACGGCTGGTGGCCATTGTTGCCGCATCGGCCCTGGTGTTTTTGAATATTCTCGGCTCGGCCGCGATGGCGGACGATACGGACAGCGAAGACGCCAGCGCGCACCTATTGCAGGCGGAGATCGCGCTGCAGCACATGGATTACTTGCAGGCGACGCGCGAATATCGGATGGCGGCGGAGCTCAGCAACAGCGTCGAAATCGCACGCCAAGCAACACGTGTGGGCGAAAGCTTCGGTTTTAATGAAGAAGCGGTCAAATCGGCTAAGCGCTGGCTCGAATTGGACAAAGACAGCGACGAAGCGCTCTTTCAAATCGCGCGACTGCAGCTCCGGCTAGGCGATATTCGCGCCGCGCGGCGCAGCTACAAAAAGCTCATTGAACGCGGCGAAACTCCGCCCGAAAATCGCCTGCTGTCGCTGGTTTCTGTTCTTGGCGACGAAGATGCCGAGGCTGCCAATAAGGTCATGTGGGCGCTCGCCAAACCGTACAAAGATTCACCGGATGCCCACTATGCGGCCGCCGTAACGGCAATGCAGGCTGGCGACATTGACGGCGCGAAGCAGCGCACGTTGAGAGTGCTGGAACTTGAACCGGGCGAATGGCTCCACATGAAGGCCAAGCTACTGTACGGTCGCATCCTGCTGCTTTCCGGCGAGCAAGATGAGGCAATCGACTATGTCGCGCGGATCATTGGCGACAATCCGCAACCGGACCCCACGGCGCGAATGGAACTTGCACTGCTGCTGATGACCGCTGGTCGCGACGACGACGCGCTGAGCCAGGTCAACCAAATCCTGCTTGAAAACAGCGCTCACGCCGACGCTCTTAGACTGATGGCTATCATCAATTTTCGGCAGGAGAATTTGGACGCGGCGTGGGAGGACTTCGAAGACCTTTTGTCGAGCGGCCAACACACGATGGATGCGCTTTATTACCTTGCCCGCATCGCTGATTTTCGCGACGAATCGGATCGTGCGATTCGATTGTATTCGCAGGTGACAGAAGGACCCAATGCGGTTGCTGCACAGCGGCGCGCCGCGGCATTGGTCGCGTTTGAGCGAGAAGCACCGAATACGGCTGTTGAACAGCTCGACGAATTCGCCCGCGACAATCCTCAGTACGCGATCGAGATCGTGCAGGCAAAAGCGCAACTACTTGCGTCGCTTGAGCGATATGACGAGTCCCTGAATTATTACGACCAGCTCGTCGAATATCGGCCCGACTCAGAAGGCATATCGCTGGGGCGAGCGGAATTGTTATTGCGCATGCAGCGACTCGACGACGCATTGCTGCAATACCGAAAAACCGTCAAACGATGGCCCGAGAGCGCGACGTCACTGAATGCCCTCGGTTACACGCTCGCCGATCGCACCGACAACTATCGCGAGGCCGAAAGGCTGATCCGTAAGGCGCTCAAATACGATCCGGAGAGCGCAGCTATCATCGACAGTCTGGGGTGGGTCCTGCACAAACGCGGCAGACACGAAGAGGCACTCACTGAACTTACCAAGGCCTATTCACGCCTTGACGATCCGGAAGTGGCCGCCCATATCGTCGAAGTGCTGGCGGTACTTGCCCGCAAAGATGAGGCGATGGAGTTGTTGGTCGCGGCCGAATCGAAGGACCCTGAAAGTCCGTTATTGAGAGATGTTCGCGAGCGTGTATTTCCCGATCTCGACTAGCCGCCTTGGCCGAGCACTCGTCGCATCAGCAATGCTGTTGGCCGGCTGCGCGACTCAAAAGGGCGTCGAATTGCCGGACATCAGCGACTGGGATCGGCGTTCCACGGTACTGAGCCAGATCGATCAATTCGACTTCAATGGCCGAATCGCGGTCAAGGCCGGCGATGACGGTTTTAACGGCAAACTGCGCTGGTACCAACAAGAGTCGGATTTCCGTGCGACCGTCAGTGGGCCGTTGGGCATAGGCACGGTGCGAATTGAGGGAGACGATCGTGTTGTCGAG
Organism: Gammaproteobacteria bacterium; assembly: GCA_029861535.1. Classification (GTDB taxonomy): domain Bacteria; phylum Pseudomonadota; class Gammaproteobacteria; order Steroidobacterales; family Woeseiaceae; genus UBA1847. The sequence goes on along the minus strand of JAOTZC010000005.1, from coordinate 87,310 downwards.
GTCACCGACAAAGATGGCGTTACCACAGTGCTCGCGGATGTCGAGGATGATCTCTACTATCGCTACGGCTGGACAATTCCTGTCGAGAGCTTGCGCTACTGGGCACTCGGCATCCCGGATCCGCGCGTGCCAGCCGAAATGGCATTTGGCGAAGCCGGCGAACTGACGGAGCTATCCCAGCGCGGCTGGACAGTCTCGATCAGCCGTTACCGCGAAGCCGGTGGCGGGCAACCGATGCCACGGCTGTTAAATGCATCGAATTCTGAAACCAATGTGCGTCTGGTCATCGATCGCTGGGTGTTTCACGAAGCCGTTGCGTCCTGGTAGCCGACGTCGTTGACAGCACCAGGGGAGACACTCACAATTGCGCTGCGAGGGCGCGTCGCGAACGTGCGCCGCATAAGCGCGCGGAATCCGCGTGTTGGGGGCTTTCAGCACTAATGGGGCGTAGCCAAGTGGTAAGGCAACGGGTTTTGATCCCGTGATTCGCAGGTTCGATCCCTGCCGCCCCAGCCATCTATCCTAGGGGGTATTCGTGGAACTCTCATCAATGGCCGTTTTCTCGGGTAACGCGCACCCGCAACTGGCTCACGATATCGCGCGCTGCTTGCACGTTCCGCTAGCTCGAGCCCAGGTTGGGCGTTTTTCAGACGGTGAGATCAACGTAGAAATACTCGAGAATATTCGCGGTCGCGAGACTTTTATTGTGCAGTCAACCTGCCCGCCGGCTGCCGAAAACCTGATGGAGCTGCTGGTTATGGTCGACGCTGCCCGACGCGCATCGGCAGCCCGGATTACAGCGGTCATTCCGTATTTCGGCTATGCGCGCCAGGACCGTCGTCCGCGTTCGGCGCGTGTGCCGATCACGGCAAAGCTCGTCGCCAAACTGATTGGCACGGCCGGCGTCGACCGGGTCTTAACGGTCGATCTGCATGCCGACCAGATTCAGGGCTTTTTCGACATCGCGGTCGACAATGTCTATGCCTCACCATTGTTACTGGGTGACGTCTGGAAGCAAAAGTATGAAGACATGGTCGTGGTGTCACCGGACGTCGGTGGCGTCGTGCGCGCACGGGCTCTCGCAAAACGTCTTGATGACGCCGACTTGGTCATCATCGACAAGCGCCGCGACAAAGCCAACCAGTCCGAAGTCATGAATATTATTGGCGAGGTCGAGGGCAAGAACTGCGTCATGATCGATGACATGGTCGACACGGCCGGCACCCTGTGCCATGCCGCCGGCGCGCTGAAGGACATGGGCGCTGCGTCTGTTGCCGCCTACATTACTCATGCCGTCTTGTCGGGTCCCGCTGTGCAGCGCATTACCGATTCCGAGCTTGATGAGGTTGTCGTGACGGACACGATTCCACTCAATGAAGAGGCGCAGGCGTGCAAGAAGATTCGACAACTGTCGACGGCGGATTTGCTCGCAGAGACAATGCGCAGGATATCCGACGAGGAATCTGTGTCGTCGATGTACGTCGATTGAGAATGGCTGATGTCAGTGCCGACGAGGGTCCTCTCCCTCATGGCTCACTTCGTTGCGCTTTACTTCGGTCGAAGACCCTCGTCGGCACTAACTCTACGACCGACGAATGGCCGACATTAGCTGCTCTCAGCGAGCGCGACTGCGGATGGGGTGCTTTTCAGCGGAAGTAAAGCGCAGCGGCAGCGAGCCATGACGATGAGCAGCGTACCGGCCATGTTTACCCGCAACTGGGTATCACGAGCGTGGGGTGGTGGTCTGGAAGGTGATCGGTTAGTATGCGCGTCCCGCAGCGGGTTGGTCGCGACCCCGCGGGTGTCAGACTCTGACATATTATTAATATTATCAATCAGTTAACGGAGTTCAGTCATGGCTGAAGATTTCGATCTGGTTGCGGAACACCGGGAAGACCAGGGGAAGGGTGCGAGCCGCCGCCTGCGTCGCGAAGGTAAGGTCCCCGCAATTATCTATGGTGCCGGCCGGCCCCCACGGTCATTGGCATTCGACCAAAACAAAGTACTGAAGCAGCTTGAGAGCGAGTCGTTCTATTCGAGCGTCTTAAACGTCAAGGTCGGCGACAAGAGCCAGGCCGCGATTGTGAAGGATCTGCAGCGACATCCGTCGAAACGCATGATCATGCATATCGATTTGCAGCGCATCGTTGCGGATCAAGTGATCAAGATGAATGTGCCGTTGCACTTCCTGAACGAAGACATCGCGCCGGGCGTCAGAGAGGGCGGCGGTAAGGTGTCGCACTTGATGACTGACGTTGAAATCGTCTGTCTGCCGAAAAATCTGCCGGAGTATCTCGATGTCGATGTCGCTGAGCTCGAGCTCGATGCGATATTGAGCCTGTCGGATATCAAATTGCCCGAGGGCGTCGAAATTCCACAGCTTCAGCAAGGTCCGGAGCAGGATCGCCCCATCGTCTCGATCCACATCATCAAGGAGGTGGTGATCGAAGAGGAAGAGGAAATCGTGGAAGAAGTGGCCGAAGGCGAAGAGGTCCCGGCAGAGGGCGAAGAAGCACCAACCGAGGCCGAGGCCAGCGAGAGCCCGGGCGACGAATCGAAAGAATAATTGCGATTACCCTGTTGTCGAACAGACCGCCGCCCACATATCGGGACGGCGGTCTTTTTGTTTAATATTCGAATTTATGTCGACAGTCACTATTATTGCTGGGCTCGGTAACCCGGACGAGAAATACGAGCGGACGCTGCACAATGCGGGTTTCTGGTTCGTTGATGCGCTCGTACGCAAGTACGGTGGTGCGTTTCGCTACGAAAAAAAATTCGATGCAGATATCTGTCGCATCAACTTGCACGGTGATGAGGTGTGGTTGGTCAAACCGCAAAGCTACATGAACCTGAGCGGTCAGCCGGTGCGCGGCATGCTTGATTACTATCGGCTTAGCTCAAGCGAGTTACTCGTTGCCCATGATGAGATCGATTTACCGCCGGGTACGGTTCGTCTGAAGAAGGGCGGCGGCCATGGCGGCCACAACGGTATTCGTGATGTCATGCAGCACTGTGGCGCTGATTTCTTGCGGCTCCGCATTGGCGTCGGTCATCCCGGCGAGAAAAGCCAAGTGACGAACTACGTGCTGAAGAAAGGCTCGGCTGACGTCGAGGCCGAGGTTGAGCGCAGCATCGACGACGCATTGGCTGCGATGCCGACGCTAGTGGATGACGGACTAAACGCCGCGATGAAAAAACTGCATACGAAGCAAGACAAATAGATGGCAACTGATCCATGGCAATAACCTGTGGCATCGTTGGTTTGCCTAACGTCGGTAAATCCACCCTTTTCAATGCGCTGACGGCGTCTGAAATTGCAGCCGAAAACTACCCGTTCTGCACGATTGAACCCAACGTCGGCGTCGTGCCTGTGCCGGACCCACGGCTGGATGTCTTATCTGGCATCGTAAAGCCCAAAAAGACCATTGCAACGACGATGGAATTTGTCGATATCGCAGGACTCGTCGCCGGTGCGTCGAAAGGCGAAGGTCTCGGGAATCAATTTCTCGCGAATATTCGCGAGACCAACGCAACCGCGCATGTCGTACGTTGCTTCGAGAATGATGACGTGGCCCACGTCACCGGGCACATAGATCCGATCGACGATATCGAGACGATCAACACGGAACTAGCACTTGCCGATCTCGAGTCTGTGGAGAAGCAGCTCTACAAAGCCGAGCGCAATACCAAAACCGGCCAAAAGGACGCACTATTCTTGCGCGATACCTTACAAAAAGTCAAAGCGCATCTCGACGAAGGGCTCCCGGTACGCACATTGGCAATCAACGACAAACAGGCGCCGATCGTCAACGATCTGCACATGATTACGGCGAAGCCGGTAATGTACGTCGCGAATGTTGACGAAAACGGTTTTAACGACAATCCGTACCTCGATGCCGTGCGCGGCTACGCAGAGAAGGAAGGTGCGGAGAGCGTTGCAATCTGTGCGGCGATCGAAGCAGAGATCGCTGTGCTCGATGATGAGGATAAGACGGAATTTCTCGCAGACCTCGGATTCGATGAGCCTGGTCTAAACCGCGTCATTCGCGCCGGCTACAAGTTGCTCGGCTTGCAAACCTTCTTCACCGCCGGTGAAAAAGAAGTTCGCGCGTGGACGACAAAGTTAGGTGCAACGGCACCCGAGGCCGCCGGCGAAATACATACGGATTTTGAGAAGGGATTTATTCGCGCCGAAGTGATCAGCTACGTGGACTATGTGACCGGCGACGGCGAGCAGGGCGCAAAGGAAGCCGGTCGCCTTCGACTGGAAGGCAAGGAATACATCGTCCAGGAAGGCGACGTTATGCACTTTCGCTTCAATGTCTAGGCGCATTTCGGCGATGGCATTCTTGACAGTCGCGAGTCGCAACAGGACAATCTTCGCCCCTTAAGAACACGGTGATGTAGCTCAGATGGTCAGAGCGGCGGACTCATAACCCGCAGGTCGGTGGTTCAATTCCACCCATCACCACCAGCAAACAATAAGGCGCCCCATTTGGGGCGCCTTATTGTTTGCACGTGTGGCAGGGTGAATCGGAACCGCCGCAGGTGGTTCAACCGAGCACGACAACGTCGTGCGACAGACGCGCGCAGCGCGCCCGAAGGGCGAGGGCCGGGACGGCCCGAGTCCATTCCACCCATCACCACCAGCAAACAATAAGGCGCCCCAAATGGGGCGCCTTATTGTTTGCACGCGTGGCAGGGCGAATCGGAATCACCGAAGGTGGTTCATCGCATTGGTGAACTAGCCGATCATTGTTAGCTTCGGCTTAACCAGTTTAAGCACGATCGACGACGACGCGTCCCTAACGGCAGGCATGCTCAAGAGCTCGCCGTCGATAAACTCACCGAACGCATCCAGGTCGCTGGCGACAACTTCGAGCATGAAGTCGATGGTTCCGGAAATCATGTGGCAGGCCTGCACCTGTGGGTGTTCGCGTACCTTGCGGCGAAAGTCTTGTGCGAGATCGGTGTTCTGCCGATCAACCTTTACCTCAACAAATGCCTTGACGCTATGTCCGAGGGCTGCCTCGTTGAGGTTGATCGTGAAGTTTTCGATGACCCCTTCGTCGACCAACGCTTCGACGCGCCGTTGGCAGGCACTGGCGGATAGACTGATCCGGGAGGCGAGTTGCGACCAACTGATCCGGCCGTCCTTTTGAAGGATGGACAGTATTCGTTTGTCATAGCGATCAAAAGCGCGTTTTTTCTGCGTCATACTGTCATTTCAATTAGAAAACCTGTGCCATTGTGCCAAAATAGTCGGAAAAACGCCATCTTCCTGCTCGCATAATCGACTAAGCTAGGGTTCAATTCTGACGCGTTTATTTGGGAGTCCACGATGTCGCACTTAAAGAAAATTGATCACGTTTCCTATGCTGTGGAAAAAGGCAGCATCGAGAAATGGGCCTGGTTCCATATCGAGGTCGAAGGCGGCACGTTGATCAAACGCATTGACGATGCGCGCCCGGGCGACCCGAATAGCAGCATGAAAATCTGGTGCATCGACTACGGCGACTTCGGCATCGCGTTGGTCGAAGGTATCGACCGTGCGGAAAAATCGCAGGTTACAAACTTTGTCGAAAAGCACGGCGATCATTCCTGCCAGCATGTCGCTTACGATTGCTTCAACCTCGACAATTTTATCGCGCACATGAAGTCACTTGGCGGACATCCGCGCGGTGGTGTTCTGGTGCAGGACGATGGCTTCGGTATCTTAAAACAGATGTTTGCGAAGGGTTATGCGTCTGGCCATGCCGGCGAAGCGACGTTCCCTGAGTATTGCCAGCGGCCAAAAACTGAATCGGAAGCGAAGGAAGTTGAGATCACGTTTTCCGACAAGGCGGGCGGCGAATTCTACAAGCAGGTTCAAGACGCGATTGACGAAGGTGATGAACAGCCGTTCTTCGACTTCGGCCTAATGCCCGATGATTGGGAAGTACCGGCGGAGCAGGCGAAAGCCGTGGCCGAGGACTCGCACGCAAAGGTCGTCGCAGTCTAATTATTTCGAATAATTTGCGCATAAAACGGCCGCTCAAGCGGCCGTTTTTTTTTGCGTGTGAGGTCCGTCACAATTCCTCAAAATACCGCTTCTGTTGTTTTTTTTCCACAAAGCGCAAATGCTTCATCGAACAAAGAAAAACGCGTTGTTGCCCAAACGCAAGCGGCCGTCTGCCAGTATTTCTAGCCATAAATTGCGGTTCAGATCACCGACCCAAGGCCGACCCAATTGATATTAATAAACCCGTACTAGAAGCGTTTTGGAGTAACGCGGAGGGACGAACCATGAGGGTTTTGGTGCTATTGGGCGCATTATTTTTGGGTGGATGCGGCTCATTTGTCACGATGGAAGAGCTCGAACAGCAGGCAGCGCTGACCGGAGACTGGTCGGCGGTCGAACAACGCGAACGCATCATTGCCAGGCGCAAGGCGAAGAAAGGGCCGACGTGCGCTTCGGGGCAAATCGCTTATTGTCAGAGTTACGTTGGCCGGATGCAGTGTCAGTGTGTCAGCCAAGGCGCGATACGCGATGTCCTCGCGTGGCATGACTAAACGACTGACGCAGTAACATTAGTTGTCGTAACAATCGCGATTGAATCGCCCGGCAGCGTCAGCGACGGGCCCGATACGCCTATAGCTTTATCTGCGCTGCAAAACTGGACATGCCAGTCAAGCGGTGGATCTAGTGCCGGTAGTTCAATCGGCAGATCCCCGTGCCAGGCGTTGAACAACAATGCGACAGCGTTCACCGTCACACCTTTCGCTTCCTCGGTCAGCAATACTCCAAATGCGTGCCCGAAAGACCAATCCTCCTCCGATCGCAATTCACCATCCGGGTTAATCCAGCCAAGCGATATAAGACCACGCTCTGTCTCGAGCGAACCGTGCACGTATTTGTCGAGACGCAATAATGGCGTTTGTCGTCGAAGCGCGAGCAGTTTCTTCACGTGCTCCGTAAACTGCGGATCGTTTTCGATACCCGACCAGTCGAGCCAGCCTATCTCGTTGTCCTGAGCATAGGCGTTGTTGTTGCCGTCTTGGGAGTTACCAAACTCGTCGCCGGCCAGAAGCAGGGGCGTGCCCTGAGAGACAAATAGCGTTGCGAGCAGATTCAGCCGATGTTGCCGACGACGAGCATTGATCGCATCGTCATCCGTATTGCCTTCAACCCCGTGATTGCAACTGTAGTTGTGCGAATGACCGTCGCGGTTGTCTTCGCCGTTGGCCTCGTTGTGGCGATACTCATACGAGACCAGGTCGTTCAAAGTGTAGCCGTCATGCGTTGTGAGGATATTGACACTTGCCGAGGGCGTTCGACCCCCTGCCTCGAAAAGGTCGGACGAGCCGTGCAGCCGGCGGGCCAGGCTGCCGCTTTTCTCGTCGTCGCTGCGCCAGAAGCGCCGCGCCGTATCGCGGAAGCGATCATTCCATTCTACCCACGGAGGCCGAAAATGCCCGAGCTGATAGCCGCCAGGGCCCGGATCCCACGGTTCGGCGACGAGCTTGACGCCGCTTAGCTGCGGATCCTCGGCAATGGCCTTGAGCAGCGGGTGGGCAGCCGAAAATCCATCGCCGTGCCGGCCCAGAACGGTTGCGAGGTCAAACCGAAAACCGTCAACGCCCATGTCGTTCGCCCAGTAGCGCAGACTGTCGAGAATAAGCTGCTGCGCAATCGGATGATCCGCGTTGATCGTGTTGCCACAGCCGGTGTCATTGATGTATTGAGCGGGGTCGTCCGGTTCTACGCGGTAGTAGCAAAGATTATCGATACCGCGAAACGAAAGCATTGGTCCACGGCTGTCAGCTTCGCCGGTGTGGTTGTAAACGACGTCCATGATGACTTCGAAACCGGCATCATGTATCGCATTAACCATGTCGCAGAATTCGGTGACCGGATTTCCTCGTGCATATCGTTGCATTGGGGCGAAGAAGTTGATCGTGTTGTAACCCCAGTAATTTCGGAGGCCCTGCGAAACGAGATGATGTTCATCGATGAATGACTGCACTGGCATCAGTTCGATCGACGTTATTCCAAGGGACTTCAGATACGCGAGGACGTCAGCATGGCGCATACCTGCAAATGTGCCGCGCTCGCTATCGTCGACCGACGCGTGGCGCATCGTAAATCCGCGAACGTTGGCCTCATAAAAAATGGTCTCTGACCACGGCACCCTGACGTCTTTTTTTGTTGGTAACCGTGTGTCGCAAACCACGCATTTGGGAATGTTGTCTGCGCTATCACCCGGGCGATCGCCGAAAACGGGATCGCCCCATCGAAACTCGCCGTCTAACATTCGCGCGTATGGGTCGATGAGCAGTTTTTCTGGGTTACACAACAGACCTTCGTCGGGGCGATACGGACCGTGCACGCGGTAACCGTAGCGTTGGCCTCCCTTCAGGTCGGGGACGAAACCATGCCAGACATTGTCGCTGCACTCAGGCAGGTCGATGCGTTGGATTTGCCGGCCGTCTTCTTTGAACAAGCAAAGTTCGACTCGTTCGGCGACTGACGAATACAGTGCAAAGTTGACACCATCTCCGTGCACCGTCGGACCGAGCGGAGCAGGGGAGCCGGATTCCATCAAATTAGCTTAATCGGCTCGAGTCGCCAGATGTCGTCGTTGTAGTCACGGATCGTACGATCGGTCGAAAACCGGCCCGATGCGGCGGTGTTTAGAATGCTCATGCGCGTCCACGCGTCGACATCCTGCCAAGCATCGCTTGCGCGTTGCTGAGCGTCGACGAAGCTCCTGAAGTCGGCGGCCGTCATCCACGGATCCGCCGCTTCACGTATGGCTTGGATAATTGGGTCGAGTACACCGGGCTCGAAACGGTTGAAGTGTCCGCTTTGCAGCAGGTGCATGACTCGAGCGAAATCGTCGTCAGCGTCGATTATCGACTGCGGATCGTAGGTGCCGCGCAATTCGCGGATTTCGTCGACCGTAAGCCCAAACAGGAAGAAGTTGTCTGCGCCGACCGCATCGCGGATCTCGACGTTGGCGCCATCAAGCGTACCGACGGTGATTGCACCATTCATCATCAATTTCATGTTGCCGGTGCCGGACGCTTCTTTGCCAGCGGTGGAAACTTGCTCTGAGATGTCGGCGGCCGGGCAAATCAGCTCCATTGCCGATACGTTGTAGTCGGGATAAAAGATCAGTCGCAGCTTATCCTCCATCAGCGGATCGCTGTTAATGACACGTGCAACATTATTGATGCATTTAATAATGTTCTTTGCCATGTCATAACCAGGCGCGGCTTTTCCGCCGATGATAATCGCGCGCGGCGGCAGGTCCTCACCATTGCCTCGCCGGATCCGCTCATACAAATGAATCGCGTGCAGCACGTTGAGCAATTGCCGCTTGTACTCATGAATTCGCTTCACCTGCACGTCAAACAGCATATTCGTCGGCAACTGGATCCCGATCTTTCTCTCGAGCTCTCGAGCCAAGCGGACCTTGTTCGACAGTTTCACCCGTCGCCAAGATTTCTGAAAATCACGGTCGTCCGCAAAATCGCGCAGCTTCTCGAGCTGCGGCAGGTCCAATATCCAGCCATCGCCAATTTTGTCTGTAATCAAGGTGTTGAGATCGCGGTTGCAGGCGGCGAGCCAGCGTCGCTGCGTGACACCATTCGTCTTGTTATTGAATTTTTCCGGCCACAAATCTGCAAAGTCCCGAAACAGACCTTGGGTGAGCAGCTTCGAATGGAGTTCGGCAACGCCATTGACTGAGAAGCTGCCGACAATGGCCAGGTAGGCCATGCGAATCATCGGTTCGCTGCCTTCCTCAATCAGTGACATGCGATGGATGCGGTCGTTGTCGCCTGGCCAGCGCTGGCTGACCTCGCCGATAAAACGTGCGTTGATTTCGTAAATAATGTCAAGCAATCGCGGCAATAGTCGCCGGAAAATCGACACCGTCCACTTTTCCAGCGCTTCTGGCAACAATGTGTGATTCGTGTAGGCCATCGTGCGCGTGGTAATTTGCCACGCATCGTCCCAGTTGAGGTGATGTTCGTCGATGAGCAGCCTCATCAGTTCTGCGACAGCAACCGCCGGATGCGTATCGTTTAGCTGAAAACAATTCTTGTCGGCGAATTGGCTGAAATCGTCACCATTTTGCAAACGCCAATACCGTAACGTGTCCTGCAGACTAGCCGATGCGAGAAAATATTGTTGCCGCAATCGCAGTTCTTGGCCGTCCTCCGTCGCCGCATTGGGGTACAAAATCATCGTAATGTTTTCTGCCTCATTCTTGGACGCGACGGCATCCGCGTAACTGCCGGCGTTGAATTCTTCAAGGTCGAAGGCGTCCGTTGCTGCGGCAGACCACAGACGCAAAGTATTAACAATATTGTTCCGGTAACCGGGTACTGGAATGTCGTACGGAATCGCAAGTACGTCGTGTGTGTCAGACCATGAGCAACGTGTTTCGCCTCGACTGTCTTTGTAGGTACTCGTACGGCCACCAAAGTGAATCGTCTGCGCGTATTCGACACGCTCGATTTCCCACGGGAAGCCTTCACGCAACCAGGTATCCGGTTCTTCGATCTGATAACCGTTTTCCAAGCGTTGGTGGAACATCCCGTAGTGATAGCGAATACCGTAACCAATGACAGGCAGCGACAACGTTGCGCAACTGTCAAGAAAGCAGGCGGCGAGCCGCCCCAGCCCGCCATTACCAAGGCCGGCATCCCATTCACGATCGTAAACATCTTCGAGCTCGAGGCCTAGCCGGTTCAGCGCTTCGTTAGTTTCTCGCTCTATGCCGAGACTCAATAAGGCATTTCGTAGCAGTCGGCCCATCAGGAACTCGAGCGACAGATACGTAACGCGTCGATTGTCGTCGCGTTCGATGGCCATGCGGGTTCTGCCCCAACGCTCCATCAGCCGATCCCGGGCTGCAAACACAACGGACTGATACAAATAGGGTGACTTCGTGCTTATCGTACGACGCCCAAGCATGCGGCCGAAGTAATGCGTGAAATCCTCGAGAATTGCATCGGCGGTCATCGGCAGATCTGGCGCTTGCAGCAATTCTATATCACCGATGCCGGTTGTTTTGTCAGTTCGAGCGGGCATTCTGTTCTCCAGGCACGCAGTCTAGGTGGCGGCCTTCAGTATTAGAGTGGCTAATGGCGGCAGGTGCAATGACACAGAGCACGGTCTGCCATGGTGGCCCGCGTCGTCTGTCACAAGCGAGTGATTGACCACACCGCTTCCGCCATAACGCAAATCGTCGGTGTTTAAGATTTCCTCGAAGTTGCGCTTGTCGGGTACGCCGATACGAAAATCCGGGCGCGTGACCGGCGTGAAGTTTGATAAGCAGATGATATAGCCGCCATTACGGTCCCGCCGGAGCCAAGACAACACACTACTATCATTGTCACTCCAGTCGATCCATTCGAAGCCATCCTCGGAGAAGTCGATCTCAAACAATGCCGGCGTCGATTTATACACGGCATTGAGGTCGCGAACCAATGTTTGCATGCCGCGATGTGGCGCATGTTCCAGCAGATGCCAGTCGAGCGACTGATCGTGATTCCATTCGTTACGTTGTGCCAGCTCACTACCCATGAATAACAACTTCTTGCCTGGATGCGCATACATACTTGCGAGGTAGGCACGCAGATTCGCAAACTGTTGCCAGTCGTCGCCAGGCATGCGACCGAGTAACGAGCCTTTGCCGTGCACGACTTCGTCGTGCGATAACGGCAATACGAAATTTTCGCTGAACGCGTAGACCAAACCAAATGTCATCTTGCCGTGATGATGTTTGCGATGCACCGGGTCCTCGCGCATGTATGACAACGTGTCGTTCATCCAACCCATGTTCCACTTATAGGTAAATCCAAGACCGCCACTGTCGACTGGGCGGGATACCCCCGGCCAGGCCGTCGATTCTTCGGCAAAGGATGTCGCGCCGTGTGCGTGGATTTCGGTGTTGAGTCGTTTCAAGAATTCAACGGCCTCGAAATTCTCATTGCCACCGAATTCGTTCGGCAGCCATTCACCGTCTTTTCGTGAGTAGTCGAGATACAGCATCGACGCTACCGCATCGACGCGAATCGCATCGACGTGAAACTCATCGACCCAGTACAATGCGCTGCCGATCAGATAATTGATCACCTCGCGGCGCCCAAAATTAAAGATTAACGTGCCCCAATCGGCATGCGCTCCTTTGCGCGGATCCTCATGCTCATATAGCGCCGTGCCATCGAATCGTGCCAAGCCGTGCTCATCTCGCGGGAAGTGCGCGGGCACCCAGTCGACAATGACGCCGATTCCGGCAGCGTGAAAACGGTCCACCAGAAAGCGAAAATCATCGGGATTACCGAAACGTTGCGTCGGCGAAAACATGCCAATCGGTTGGTAGCCCCAGGAGCCGTCAAACGGGTGTTCCGAGACTGGGAGAAACTCAATGTGAGTAAAGCCCATTTCACTGACGTAGTTGACGAGATCGACGGCCAACTCGCGATACGTCATCACTCGATCACGGTCATCGGCCTTGTGACGCCAGGAAGCTAAGTGAACTTCATAAATGCAAACGGGCTTTGCGAGGTTGGGCTCGACGTTGCGCCCGTTCATCCAATCCGCATCACCCCAATCGTAGCCGGCATCAAAAACGACTGACGCATTGCCCGGCGGCGGTTCGTGGAAGCTGCCGTACGGATCGGTCTTTAGCGGCAACAGATGCCCGTCGCGGTCGAGCAACTCGTATTTGTACTTCGCGCGGTTTCCGATGCCGGGCACAAAAATTTCCCAAATGCCATTCGCCGGATGCGAGCGCATCACGTGGCAGCGACCGTCCCAGTCGTTGAAATCGCCAATGACGCTGACGCGCGAGGCATTTGGTGCCCAGACTGCGAATCGAACCCCGTCGACACCAGCGACTTTCCTCAAGTGTGCGCCGAGCTTCGTGTAGATTTTTTTGTCTGAGCCTTCCCCCAGCAGGTACAGATCAAATTCCCCGAGCGTGGACGGGAAGCGGTAGCAATCCTCGATCGTCTCGGTCTGGCCATCTTGATACATGAGTTTGAGGCGGTAGCGGCGCCTTCGCGCGGGCATTGAGGCGATAAAAACACCACCGGGATCGACGCGTCGCATCATTTTGATCGAATTGCCTTCGCCGTCGACGAGCTCGACTTGTTTCGCCTGTGGCTGAAAGGTTCTTACGACACGCGCGCTGCCCGCCTTGTGTGGGCCGAGCAGCGCAAACGGATTGTCGTGCTGACCGGCGACAATGGCCTCAAGCTGGTCGCGATTGCGTTCGAAATCAGCCGTTGCGATTCGCATCGTGACGCTCATAGAAGAGTTTGACGTATTGTTTTGCCGACGACGGCCAATCAAATCGTGCGGCAAGTGCGTTGTTGCGGATGGTCTGCCAGTGCAGTGGATCGTCTCTACGCATCTGTAAAGCGCTTTCGACACATTCGACAAATCCGTTTGCCTGGTCCCGCGGGTCGACGCCTTCGAAGATGAAACCGTTAACCCCATCGTCGATCGTATCGCATAGGCCACCAACGCCGTGCACGAGACACGGTTGGCCATCGCGCATGGCCAGCATCTGACTGATGCCGCATGGCTCGAAGCTCGACGGCATCAAAAACAAGTCGCCGGACGCATAGAGCGCATCACCCAGTCGCTCCGAGTAACCGCGACAGTAGACAAAGTTAGTCGATTTGCGCGCAATTGCTAACAAATGTTCCTCGTAACGCGATTCGCCACTGCCGAGTAATACAAAAACGCCGCTGTCGCCGAGATCGTCAAGAATATCTCGCAGCGCCGTCTGACCGGTATCGGTTTTCTCGAAAAACAAACGCATTTTCTGATCGACGACGCGGCCAACACTGGTCAGCACGTGCAGTGGCCGCCGACGGGATAGTTTGCCAAGCGTTTGCAGGGCGACTTGATGGTAGGAATCGTCACCCCAGCCAAGCAGGGTTTGCTTGCAAAGCGCGAGCAAGTTTTGCCAACGAAGTGGTGTGGTCGGGGAATTGCTGTAGTCGCAGCCATTCAAAATGCCAAAGAGTTCACCTTCCGCGGCGCGCCGCTGCAGATCGGCTTCGAGACCCTCGCCACCGACAAAACCGCTGCTTGGATCGCTTGGCTGCTGAATTTCCTTGGCGTAGGTCGGCGATACCGCATTCACTCGATCCGTCAGCCGGATCGCAGCCGCCATAGGGTTGAATGTCTGCCGACCTTGCGGATCGGCGAGCTGCTCGCTGTCGTAGCGAAGTTTTGGAAACCACTCCTCGAGCGACGACTCGTCGCCGCGCAAGGGTCGCTGCCCCTGATAGGCGAGGTTATGAATCGTGAAATACTGCGGAATCGCGCTGAGTTGCGGAAAGCCAGGATCGAATTCGCGCAGCACGGCAAGAACAGCGGCGTGCCAGTCATGCAGGTGGATCGCAGCCGGCGGCGATCGACGGGATTCGATCCAGCTGGCGGCGGCCGCGCAGAAGAAGGCAAATTTGTTCCCGTCGGTGGCATACGGGCGCGCTCCGTCGTCGTCATGGTAGACGACGCCGGTGTCCGTAGGCACAAGCAGCTTGTGATCGAAAACGACATTGCGCACATGTCTGCTGCTGCCAGGTACAACAAACACCCGCACGTCCCACGGTCGGCCACGGAATTCGGTGACAACCGGATCGATTTCCTGCGCGCCGGGATTCTGATGCAGCAAGCCGTACGACGGCGTCAGAACGGTTGCCGGCCACCCGGCTGCAGCAACCGCGGCCGGTAGCTCGCGAATCACGTCTCCGACACCGCCAACTTTTGCACCGGGTAGCGCCGCGTTCTCGGCGGCAACGAATATGACGTTCTTATTATCGATAACTCATGCCTTACATCACTAGCGCGTGATGTGCACCTTGCCGCCGAGCATGTCCGGTGTCACTAGCGTGATGCCTTTCTTAGTAACACGGAAGCCGCGTTCTCGGTCGGCGTCTTTATCCTCCCCGATTACGGTGCCAGCCGGAATATTGGCGCCACGATCGAGAATCGCATCCCGGATGACACAGTTTTCACCGACGTCGCAGTCGGGCAGTACTAACGAACCGCTCACGGTGCTGAAAGAGTGAATTCGGCTGCGCGAGAAAAGCAGCGAGTTTTTCACGCTGGAACCAGATACCACGCAATCGCCGGAAACCATTGACTGAATCGCTTCGCCGCGGCGACCGGGTTCGTCGAACACAAATTTGGCCGGCGCCGACTGCCATTGATGTGTAAATATCGGCCATTGACGGTCGTACATGTTGAGTTGCGGCGATACCGAGACCAATTCCATGTTGGCTTCCCAGTACGCGTCGAGCGTACCGACGTCTCGCCAATACGCTTGTTTGCCGGTGTCAGGGTCGCGAAACGGATAGGCATACACGCGATAGTTTTTGATTACTGACGGAATCAGGTCCTTGCCGAAATCATGTTGTGAATCGGTCGTGTCGGCGTCCTTGATCACTTGTTCATAGAGAAAGTCGGTGTTGAACACGTAGTTACCCATCGACGCGAGGCAGACATCCGTTTTGCCGGGCACTGGGTTCGGTTTTTCTGGCTTCTCGTCGAACGCGATAACGCGTCCACTCTCGTCCACGGTCATGACGCCAAGTTCCCCAGCGGCTTCTTCAAGCGGGACTTCAATGCAGCAGATCGTCATATCCGCTTGATAGTTGGCGTGGCCAGCAAGAAACGAGCCATAGTCCATTTTGTATATGTGATCGCCGGCAAGAATTAATACGTGGCTCGGCGAATGCGTGCGGATGATGTCGAGATTCTGATACACGGCGTCGGCCGTGCCTCGATACCATTCGCCACCGACGCGCTGCGATGCCGGCAATATCTCGACAAATTCGCGCTTAGACGCTTGGAACCATGACCACCCGTGCACTAAATGACGTATCAATGAGTGGGCCTTGTACTGAGTCAGGACGCCGATGCGGCGCACGCCGGAATTGATGCAGTTCGACAATGGGAAGTCAATGATTCGAAATTTGCCACCAAAGTACAAAGCGGGCTTCGCTCGCCAGGTCGTCAATTCACAGAGACGCGAGCCGCGCCCACCGGCGAGTATCAATGCGACGGTGTCCCGTGTCAGGCGACTGACATGGCGTCCGTCATCTTTTTGTATCGACGTGATCATTGCGCAACTCCCGGTTTGCCGCACGTACAGTATCCGCGACATTGTCGCAAAGATCGTTCGTCAATTGCGCCTCTGTGACTCGCCAGCGCCAATTATTGCTCGAGGTACCAGGAATATTGATGCGTGCCTCGGATCCGAGCTCCAGGTAGTCCTGCATTGGTGCGATCGCAATGCGCGCAGCGGTGGAAAATGCGGCTTTGACGAAATCCATCGCTATCGTAGCGTCGCTGCCCCCGGTCAGTTTCCGCACCGCATGCTGGGTCGCCTTAATCTCTTTGGTCGATCGGGTATCGTCAGGGCTGCCACGAAACCAGCCGAGCGTCGTATCATTATCGTGAGTGCCGGTGTAGCAAACGCAATTTTCCGGGACGTCGGCCAACCTGAAATCTTCGTGGCGGACGTCAAACTGTAATACGACCATGCCCGGAATTTGATGGCGATCTCGCAGTGCCTCAACTTCAGGTGTTATGACTCCGAGGTCCTCGGCTACGATGGGCAGCACGCCAAGTGCATTCTTCATTGCCACAAATATGGCGTCTCCGGGGCCGGGTTCCCAGGTGCCATTGCGTGCAGTATCAGCATTGGCTGGCACGGACCAATACGCTTCAAAGCCACGAAAATGATCGATGCGAACGATATCGGCGAGCTCTGCCGATGCTCGCAGCCGGTCGATCCACCACCGATAATCAGTCGCCTTATGGGTCTCCCAGTCGTAAAGCGGGTTGCCCCACAACTGCCCGTCTGTGCTGAAAAAATCGGGAGGCACGCCGGCAACGTGGTCGGGATGGCCATCGCGATCGATGCGCAGGATTTCGCGGTTTGCCCAAGCGTCGGCGCTGTCAAGCGCAATGCAGATGGGCAAATCGCCGAACAGGCACACGTTTGCTTCGCGAGCAACGTTGCGCAAACGCTGCCACTGATGATGAAACAGGAATTGATTGACTTTTATTTCGATAATGTGCGCCGCGCATTGGTTTTCCAATCGTTTCAGCGCTGCGTCGTCGTGATGCACGAATTCCGGTTGCCACTGCGGCCATGGACGTTCGCCGTGCTGCGATTTCAAAACTCGAAACAGCGCGTATTCGTGCAGCCAGTCGTCGTCGTGCTGCTCGAGAAACCGGTCGAAGCCGGCTTTGAGGTCACTATCCGCGCGTGTCTTGAAGCGGCCGGCCGCAGCGCGCAACAATGTCGATTTCAGTGGGATCAACGCGCCGTAATCAACGTATTCTGTCGGCAAATCGGTCAGTGATCCGGCTTCATTGCGTGACAAAAGTCCACACTGAATCAGATCCTCGACGTCGATCAGCATTTCGTTGCCAGCAAACGTCGACAGCGGCTGATAGGGCGAGTCGAGATAGGCGGTGGGTCCCAGCGGCAAAAACTGCCAGACGCTAAGCTCCATGCGTTTCATCGTATCGACGAAAGCCAAGGCCTCTCCGCCGATCTCGCCGATGCCGTATCGACCCGGAAGCGACGTAATGTGTAGAGACACACCGGCCCGCCGCCCCGATGGCAATATCTGTCCATCGACTCCTTTACGACTTCCAACACCATCGGCGATATCGCGCGACTTCGAATTGCTTGCTTTCATAAGGACGATACTAGGGCATTATTCATGCATTACGTAGCGTACTTGCCACGGACCGTCTACGATTCAATCATTTGGCCGCGCCAAATATGGCGATATTTTGCTGCGGGCTCTGCGGCTGCGAAAACATATTGAAAAAGCATCTGAAAATCACGCCGTTACCGATTTCAATTTTTGTGAGAGCATTACGCCATGTCTGACAGCGCTCTGCTTATTGGGGATATCGGTGGGACCAACGCTCGCTTTGCAATGGCCAACGCCGATGCGCCCGGTTTCTCGAACGCGCATACCTTGAAGTGCGCTGATTTTGCAACGGCCGAAGAGGCGATAAAGCATTATTTGGGTGCTATCGATGCACCGACACCGTCTGCAATCTGCCTCGCGGCCGCGGGACCGATCGTCGATCGAAAAGTTCGTTTCACGAATAATCCGTGGATAATTGCCGTCCGTGACCTGCAGGATGTGTTTGCCATCGAACGAGTACGATTGTTGAACGACTTCGAGGCCATCGCCTATTCGATTCCATTTCTGACCGATGAAGACGTTACACCCATCGGCCTGCCAGACCCGGAACCGCTCGTGGGCGAACATTATACGGTTGGCGTCATCGGGCCCGGCACCGGATTGGGTGCGGTCGGTTTGCGAAAATATCGCGATCATTTGATTCCGATCGTCGGTGAGGCGTCGCATGGCGGTTTCGCACCGGAAACCAAAGTGCAGATCGATATCCTGAAACATCTGCGCGAACGCTTCGATCGTGTCTCGAGCGAACGTCTAGTATCGGGCCCCGGTCTGGAGAACCTCTATTGGGCACTGAGCCGCATTCATAAGGAAAAACGTGCTCAGCTGAGTGCGGCCGAAATATTTTCGGCGAGCGTTGAGCACGGGGATCCGCGAGCGACTGAAGCGGTAGAAAACTTTTTCGAGATCCTGGGCCAGGTCGCTGGCGACCTGGCGTTAGCGTTGGGTGCGTCCAACGGCATATTCATTGCGGGCGGTATCGCGAAACGCTATCCCGACAAACTCGCCAATAGCCGCTTCCGTAGCGGTTTCGAACGCAAAGGCCGGCATCGCTCACTGATGGAACGCGTTCCGACTCAGCTCATTACGCACGAGGAGCCTGGGCTGCTCGGCGCCGCCTATTGCGCCGAGCAGCTAGTTGCCGACTCCTAATATCGCTACATGCCAGTTGCGATGAGTTGGGTCCGTTTTTTCCCAAAGTGATGCTGTCCAAAACGAATCCTTTTTAGGCAACGTTATTCGAGCACGGAAAAGTCGGCGAAAAAGATGTAAATACTAAGCACGATTAACACCAGGATTGCACCTGCCCTTCGAGCGTATTTCCATGGCGTCATGTCCACGGCTTTTACATCGGTCTGAATCCACTCGGCCGGCAGCGGGCGCAACTCGCCAACGACGAGCATGATGATCACGAGATACGAGAAAACGACTCCGAGAAAATGAAAGTCGTGCATGTTTGCGACGATATACGTAAACGGTGGCACGAAATAGCCACACGCGATGACAGCAAAGCCGGTAAGGAGAGCGATTTTGGCCGCGACAGGCGGTACGCGCCGCGTCAGCATGCCGACAACCACGACCGCAAGAATTGGGATGAAATACAGGCCGTTCATCTTTTGTAGGTATGAAAAGATGCTGACTTGGCCCGCGAGTAGCGGCGCGAGGCTCATTGAGACGACGGCGAGAATCCATCCGAAAATTTTTCCGGCGCGCACGACCTCAACATTGTCAGCGTGCTTGTTGATGACGTTTCTGTAAAGTCCGAGGCTAAATAGAGGGCACGTGCTGTTGAGCGCGGAGTTAAAGCTCGACAAGATTGCGCCCATCATGACAGCGGCAAAGAAACCGGCAAGTGGCGTCGGTAGCACCTGATTGACCAGTTGTCCGTAGGAATGATCTGCCTTGATATTCTGGCCGGCAAACAATGCGAACGCGATCATTCCCGGAATCACCAAATACATGGGCCCGATCAGCTTCAGGAATCCGGTCGCCAGCACGCCCTTTTGGCCTTCCGCCAGAGAGCTGGCGCCGAATGTTCGCTGAATGATCTGCTGATTGGTCGTCCAATAAAACATATTGAGCAGCAGGATCCCGGAGAACACCGTGCCGAACGGCACGGAGCTCGTCGGGCCACCAATCGAATTGAATCGATCTTTGTTGCCGGCAACAAGGCCGTCGAAACCTGCCAAGAAATCGCCGCCACCCAGAGCTTTGAGGCCGAACCAGGTGATCATGAGTCCGCCGACCAGCAGCCCCACGCCATTTAAAAGGTCCGACACCGCCACCGTTCTGAGGCCGCCGAATAACGCGTACATGGAACCAACGATGCCGACGGCCCAGACAATGATCCAAAGCGTCTGCGCATGAGACCCCAAACCGAGTATGCCCTGAACATCCAGTATGCCAATCAGGCCGGTAGCGCCTGTGTAAAGGATTATCGGCAACAGGATGAACGCGTAGGCGAATAAGAAAATCAGATTCGTGATGACTTGCGTCTGGTGGTCGAATCGGATTTCTAGATACTCGGGAACCGTCGTGACGCCGCTTTTCAGAAAGCGCGGCAGAAAGAACAGCGCCATGCAGACAAGCGCAATGACGGCCACCACCTCCCAGACCATGACGGCGAAACCGTACGTGTAAGCGGCACCATTCAGACCCACCATCTGCTCAGTCGAAAGATTGGTGAGCAGCAACGAGCCCGCAATCAGCGGCCAGGTCAGGCTGCGTCCGCCGAGAAAATAGCCTTTGCTCGTTGTGTGGTCGTCGTTGCGTGTCAACCAGACAGTCAGTACCGCAACGAGGCCGGTGAAAATCAGGAATGAGGCGATGATCATTATTATTGGCTCCAGGCGCGCACCGCTAGCATACGGATACTGGCTATTGCTGTCATCGCGCTTTAAAGTCTATTAATGCGACGTAAAATTCTCACATGCCTTGCGCTGTCGGCAGCGTTCTTGTGCGCATGTGGCAAGGTGCCTTCGGGCAACTCGGTACAACAGGGCGAAATAGAGCATTCTGTTTCCGATTCGTCCAATAATGCGCAGGTCGAAAATCGCGGCGCGGACAAAAACAATTGGTGGAACGTGTTGCCGCGAAAAGATTGGGCACATTACCAACGCATTCCACAACAACAGGATTGGTTTGAAGTATACAAAGTGCTGGACGGTGTCTATGCGATATACGAACCGGGTCAGTTCGAAGAAGTCATTTCGTTTCTGATCCTCGGCAATGAACGCGCGTTGCTATTCGATACTGGGCTCGGGATTGGTGATATCCGCGCCGTCGTTGCCACGCTGACGGACCTCGATGTCGTTGTATTGAACTCCCACACGCACTATGACCATATCGGCGGCAATCATCAGTTTAGTCAAATCCTGGGTCGCGATACGACATTCACGCGCCTGCACGAAGCCGGCAGTAGCCACGACGACGTTGCTGAGTTCGTTGGTCCGGGATGGGTTTGGAAAGAGTTTCCACCAGATTTCGATCCGTCCACCTACCGCAGCAAGCCGTTTCAAATTGACGAACGCATCTCGGACAGAAACAAAATTGATCTTGGTGGACGCATTCTCGAAGTCCTCGAGACTCCCGGACATACGCCAGATTCAATTTGCCTGATCGATCGCGATAACCACCTGCTGTTTAGCGGGGACACGTTCTATCTTGCGCCACTCTACACGCACCTTGAAGGCTCAGATTTCGAGCAGTACGCACACTCGGCAGCGCGTCTTGCGGCACTTGTAGTGGATATCGAGTATGTGTTGACAGCGCACAATGTGCCGATTGTGACAAGCTCATACTTGCTTGAACTTCGCGAAGCCTTCGATACTATCAAGTCGGGTCGTGGTGAATACGCATTGGCTGACGGCCACCGCGAATACGATTTTGGCGATTTCTCGATTATTGTTGCGAACGAGTCTTCTGAATAACAGCACATCGGAGTTTTTCATATGCGTGTGATCCTTGTACCTGTTGCCGATCGTCCTGAGTGCGCAAAGGCGTTGAGCGTGGCCTTCGACATCGGTAAGCGTCTCGGTGCCAGTGTAAGCGGTTGCCACATGCGACCACATCGATATTCGGAAGTGTCGATGTCGAACGCGTTTTCCAACGCAGCCTGGCGCAAAAAATGCACCAACAAAGCGCCGGCGGCGGCCCAAGCCTTGTACCGGTGTGCTGCAGAACAGCGTGGCTACGACCTAATCCGCCGTGCGCGTGAAAAACCTGGCGCACTCTGGGCAGAAAGAGTGGGCTCACCGGATGTTCTGATGGGAATTTTTGGCCCGGTTTCGGATCTGATCGTTGTGTCACGACCAGCGCGCTCTCGTAATGTCGCGGACATGTTTATGCGCGCCGCACTGCTGGAGTCATCGCGACCGGTGCTGATCCTGCCGCAGACGACGCGCCGAAGAGTTGGCAAGCGCATTGTTATCGCGTGGAATCAAAGCACGGAGGTTGCCCGCAGCGTTTCGGCGGCCATGCCACTGCTGGTGGCGGCAACCGAGGTGTCGATCGTAAGCTGCGGCCCTGAAGATCACCCGGGCCCGAAATCCACGCAGGTAGTGGCATACTTAAAGCACTGGGGCGTGAATGCGGAGCATTTTGAGACGCGTGGTCGCAAGATCGAGCCCGAATTGATGGCCGCCTACAAAGAGCTCGAAGGCGACCTGATTATCGCAGGCGCCTACAGTCGTAGCCGGTGGCGTGAAAAAGTATTCGGCGGCACGACTGAATTCCTGCTGCGCAAAGCGCGAATACCGGTTTTAACAGTGCATATGTGACGGGCAAAAAAAAGCGCGTGCTATGACAGCACGCGCTTTTTTCTTGCTTGGTCGTGCCTAGTCTTCGACCACGTTTAGCGCAACGCGGCGATTCTGGGCCTTACCGGCCGATGTTGAGTTGTCGGCAATGGGCTGAACCTCACCGTAGCCGCGGACAGTCATGCGACTGACGTCGATGCCATTGGCTGCCAGATAATCATGTACCGTCTGTGCGCGACGCGCCGACAGGCTCTCGTTGTATTCGGCAGAGCCGTCGCTGTCGGTATGGCCGGCAACTTCGAAGCGAATGTCCGGATAACGTTTCAACGTTACGACGACGTCATCCAGCACATTGGTAGCACCCGCCAGCAGTCGGTCGGAGTTGGACTCGAAATTGACGCCCTCGAGCACATACTCGCCTTCAACTTCGCAGCCACGATTGTCGACCGGTGCACCTTGCGGCGTGTCGGGGCATTCATCGAGGCGATCGACGACACCGTCACCGTCGCTGTCGAGTTCGCAGCCGTCAGCGTCAACTTCGGCACCGCGCGGTGTGTTCGGGCACTTGTCTGTGCCGTCAGGAACCCCATCGCCATCGCTGTCCATTGGGCAACCGTTGGAATCCACGCGAACGCCAGCCGGCGTGTTCGGACATTGATCCATTGAATCCTTGACGCCGTCACCGTCGCTGTCGAGTTCACAGCCGTAAGAGTCCACTGCAGTACCCGCAGGCGTATTCGGGCAGCGATCGAGACTGTCGCTGACGCCATCGCCATCCGAATCCACCCATTTAGGCCCGCCGTCACCAAACGGCAGCTGCAGGCCGAGACTAAAAAGGTTGTCGGTTAGACTCGTGGGCCGTACTTTATCGGTGCGATTGCGCCATTCGCCGCGCAGTGACATATTCGTTGAGAACAGGTCGAGGTAGAATCCGAGGCCCCCCGACAGCATCGTGTCCTCACTGTCGGATTGACCATCCGGGTCAATCTTAAAGGTGCCGATGCCACCGAACACGTATGGGCTGAAGCGCTGGTCGCGCCTGAATACAGCCTGCAAATCGACGCCAATGCCGGTATGAGCTTCATCGGGCGAGCCATTGCCGCGGCCAGCCATATAGAGAGCCTCGACATTCAAATATTTGTTAAACGCCCAGCCAAATCCGAACTGACCGCCATTGATACCGTCATCGACATTGCGATCCTTGTCGTCATCGATGTAGGACCCCATCACGGTGAAGTACCGTTCCCCCTCTTGAGCATCCGCGTAGGCATCCCCCGCCGACGCTAATGCGACAATCGATGCCGCAATTGCGCAGATGAAAACTCTCATAAGTCGAACCCCTTTGGATTATTTCCCAGCGTATCGTACGATTGGTGCCGCGATTCTAGCACTTGGCCCGTCATGTTGCGTAATTTGCCAACGACGGATCAGTCACAGCTGATGGCGATAGGATGGACCGCAAAGCCCTCTAAATCCGGTACAGTAGCGGGCCTAAATCGGCTCGCGGATACGGTCTCGCCCGAAATCCACCACAGAGGCTGCGAACGCGAGGAAGGCTAACTAATTTTTACAGGTGAATCAATAAGCTAGGAGAACAATAATGAGTGTTGCAAAACACGTTGAAATCACGGCATCGTCGTCGAAGAGTTTCGAGGATGCTATCCGCCAAGGTATCAAAAAGACGGCCAAGTCCGTTGATAGCGTCGAAGGGGCTTGGGTAAAAGAACAGAAAGTCGTCGTCAGTGGTGACGATGTCACCGAATATCGTGTCACCATGAAGGTCACGTTCATCGTCAAATAATCGCCAGTCACTCATGGCAAAGACAGGAGATAGAAATGCCCGGAAAATTTGAACTCTACAAAGATAAAGCCGGCGAGTTCCGCTTTCGTCTAAAAGCCGCCAATGGCCAGAATATTCTGGGCAGCGAAGGCTACAAGGCGAAAAAAAGCTGCGAGAACGGTATCGAATCGGTCAAAAAGAACTCGCAAGATTCGAATCGATTCGTCAAAAAAGAAACCGCATCTGGAAAATTCAGGTTTAACCTGACTTCATCGAACGGTCAGACTGTTGGCACCAGCCAGAACTACGATTCTGAATCGGGATGCTCGAATGGCATGAAGAGTGTTGCCGATTGTGCGCCGGGCGCGAGCACTGACGATCAGACGTAGCTTCATTTGAGGAAAGGCCGACGGCGAATTCAAACTAGCTGGATTCGGAATCGTCGTCGTCCTCCTTACTTTTCGTTGAGCCATACAGCTCGGCGCTGTCGACACCCCACTGCGTAATGACGCCGGCGGCGTCAGCCACCGATGCGTCGACAAACGTCACGCTGTCCATCTGCAACAGGTAAACATTGCCAACCGTGGCGATGGGTGCTGTTGGGATAAACACAGCACAGCGGCCGTCCGGCAGAGTTTCGACCAAGAATCCGAGCGTCCGCGCGGAGGATCCAAACAAATCCACTTCCACGGGTGCGAACTCGTGACCTTCGACACCGATGAATCGCTTTGTCAGGTTCGACAACGCACGATACATCGGTATGCGTGGTGCCACCTTGCGCATGAACCAGTTGCCCAACGTGATTCCGAGGCGCGTCCGTACCAGTAGCCCAGTGATAAAACACAGACCAATGAGCGCTACGGCGGTGAGCGCGAAGATCAACATGGCCTCGTTCGCCCGTATGTCCAGACGCTTGGCGAAAGTCGACGACAATATCGACGAAGCGATATCGAATAAACCCCAAAACAGCTGCACCAGCACGAAAAGGATGATCGAGACTGGAATAATCACCAGTAGCCCGCCGATTGCGGTTGTTTTGATGAATCTCAAGAAACGTGTCACAGGGCTCCCCCGATCAATTTGACAATAACCATCATGGCAGCGGACGCTGCTGTCAACCTCAGGCAGGACGGCACGTTGATATTACTGAAATCGTTACTCAGTAAAGATACCAAGGAGACTGGATATGGATATCAAGAGAGCAACCCTAATCGCTATCGGTGTTATCGCGTGCATTGATGCGGCGTGGGCCGACACGGGCGATCGCATTGAAGATCGTTTCGACCGACGTGGTGATCGCATCGAAGAGCGCCTCGATAACAAGGGCGATCGCATTGAAGATCGTCTCGATAATCGCGGCGATCGTATCGATGACCGCCTGGATAATCGCGGCGATCGCATCGATGAACGCCTTGATCGTCGCTCGGATCGAGCGGCAGCGGCCGGTCACGACCGCCTCGCCAACAAACTCGATCGTAAAGGTGATCGCATAGATCGTCGTCTCGACAATCGCGGCGACCGCGTTGATCGGCGCTTAGACCACCGCGGCGAGCAAATAGATCGTCGACTGGACCGCCGCGGGGACCGCGCCGATGCGCGCAACGACCGTCGCGGTCATCGTGCTGATCGCAAAATAGATCGCCGCACTGACCGCCGTCACAGAAACGGCAGCTAAACTCTAGAGATCAGTTCGTTGTGAAAAAAGCCGGCACGAATGTGCCGGTTTTTTTAGTGTGCGGGCGATTCGATAACGCGTGCCTCGCCGCGCTTTCGCGGGTCCGACGCTGCCGTCCAACTATCGCCATCCCGTTTAATGGTTTGTACATCGCCGTATTCGTAGGGGTGTGGAACGGCACGGTAGCCGCGGTCGGAAAGCTGTGAAATCGTCTCTTCCGGCAACGGCACACTGGGGCTGTAGGTTATCAGGTCAGGTCGTAGCAACTGGTGATGGAATCGCGGCGCGCCGGCACCTGCAAGCGGCGTCATGCCATAGTCATATGAATTGACGATCATCTGAAACACCGTCGTGAAAATCGTTGAGCCACCCGGCGAGCCAACGACGAAATCTACCTCGCCGTTCTTGAGCAGAATTGTCGGCGACATCGATGACAACATGCGTTTACCTGGTTGAATTTCATTGGCGGTGCTGCCGATAACGCCAAAGGCGTTGGGATGACCCGGTTTCACGCTGAAATCATCCATCTCGTCGTTGAGCAGGAAGCCTGCTCCTTCGACGACGACGCCACTGCCGAAACTGAGGTTAAGCGTCGTCGTTGTCGAGACCGCATTGCCATCAGCATCGACGATCGAATAATGCGTCGTGTCCATCGATTCGGGGCCGGGAGACACGTCTTGAAGCATAGATATTTTGTCCGAGTCGATTTCCTGCGCACGCAAACGAAGATAATCATCGCTCAGCAGTCGTTCCATCGGTACGTCAACGTAGTCTGAGTCACCGAGGTATTCGGCACGATCAGCAAACACGCGCTTTTCGATTTCGGCAATCAGGTGGACGTACTGCGGCGAATTGTGTTCGACGCCTTCAAATTCATGTGCAAGCAGATCCTTTATCTTGAGCAACTGAACCACGGCAAAACCGCCCGAACTCGGTGGCGGAGCCGCCAGGACCTCGTAACCTCGCCAGTGGACGCGTAGCGGCTCGCGCCAGAAGGCCTGGTAGCGTTCGAGGTCTTCGTGCGTGATTAATCCGTTACCGCGCCCCATCTCCGCCACAATCAGATCGGCTGTTTCACCTTGATAGAAGCCGGCCATACCGCCGTCGGCAATGCGCTGCAACGTGTCGGCGAGATCGGGTTGCTTAAAGATTTCGCCTTCCTTCATGTTGCCAAAGTACTTGGCGAAGTTTGTCTTGCCTTCGAATTGCCTTACGCCGCGTTCGCCAATTGATGCAAGCTTTGGATGCACTACGTAGCCCTCGCGCGCGAGGCGAACGGAAGGCATTACAAGATCACGCCACGGCAGCGAGCCGAATTTTTGGTGCGCTTCCCAAAGTCCGGCAACCGAACCGGGCACGCCAGCCGCAAGATGGCCGACGGTACTTGCACCCTCGATTACGTCGTCGTTTTCATCGAGAAACATATCGCGATGCGCCGCAAGTGGTGCCGTTTCGCGATAATCGAGAAAGTGCGCAACGCCGTCGAGATAAATCAACATGAAGCCGCCGCCACCGATATTGCCGGCCTCAGGCTCGGATACGGCAAGCGCGAAACCTGCGGCGACGGCTGCGTCCACAGCATTGCCGCCCGCGTTCAGGATGTCGGCCGTAATCTGCGCACTCTGCGAATCTGGCAATGCGATTGCAGCGGCCGAAATCGACGCGGCCGGAACTGTTGCGTCAGCTGACTCCGGCCGCTCGCAGGCAACAATCAGCGTTAACATCAGGAAAATAATTGTTGAACGTAGGTTCTTCACTGTCATCCCTCAAAGTCTTTACGGCGATACCAGGCTACACCGTCGATGTCTTGTTCCACCGTAATCGCGCCCTCATTGATCAAATAGTTGAGATGTGCGACTGCTTCGCCGGTCGCGAACATCAGATTGTCCTTGGTAATCTTGGTCCGGTAAAGTGCCGGAAAGACATCGACGACGCGGCGTGATTCCGTGCAGTAGGCTAGCAGTGCATCCAGCTGCGACAGGTGGTCGCCGACCAACTGATCGATACGTGCATGCGCACCGCGAAACGGCTTGCCGTGTGCAGGCAGGACCAAAACGTCTTCCGGAATGCGATTCCTAATGCTCCTCAGCGAGTCGATCCAGTCCTTTAGCGGGTTGGCATCGGGCTCGGTCGGATAAACGCTGACGTTCGCGGAGATTGTCGGCAGGACCTGATCTCCCGACACGAACAAATTTAGTTCCTCATTGAAAAAGCACGCGTGTTCGGGCGAGTGACCGCGGCCGACCACGACTTCCCAATCGTGATCGCCCACGGGGCCCTTTTGCCCATCGTAGAGACGTCGGTAAGATTCCGGTAATGGCGTAACGTATCGTCCAAACAGGCCAAACATCTTTCGGTAGTTATTGAGCGCGTCATCGCCGAACCCGGCTGCTTTATAAAACTCGACGCCTTCGTGTGGCGCGGGCCGGTCGGTATCGGCTACGAGGATTCGACACAACATATATTCTTCACGTGTCATCCACAGATCGACATCGAATCGATCGGCGAGCCAGCCGGCACAGCCCGCGTGATCCGGATGCAGGTGCGTTACGACGATTTGCGAGGCTGGGCGACCACCCATCGCATTTACAAAAGCGTTTTCCCACGCTTCCTTGCTGTTGTCGGCGCCAAGACCGCTATCGACGATGACCCAGGCGTCGTTATCCTCGAATAGCCAGAGATTGATGTGATCGAGTGCAAACGGAAGTGGCATGCGCAACCATTGAATACCGGATGCGATTTCCTGGGTGTCGCCGGGGCTGGGTTTGTCGTCGAACTCGTATTCGATGTCAGGCGTCGCCATGCGCGCATCGTCGCATGGATGCAAGCCGATCGGCCACCTTACTTTTAACCTCGGATGCGGCCTGTTCCTTGACCGGACCATAGCCGCGAATATCCATATACAATTCGACGATTTCACGGGCATCCGATAGTGTCGATTCCTTGAGATCGGACAGGAGTTCGCTCACCGTCTGCTCGAACTCGATAGGCAGCGCGCGTTCCAGTCGGCGCTCTGCCGTCAGGCCAAAAATATCAAAGGCGGTACCGCGCAAGCTACGCATGCTGGCCAGTAGTCGAAATGCTGGAATCATCCAACCGCCGAAACTCTTTTTCAGCGGGCGGCCGCGTGCATCGCGCTTGCTATTCAATATCGGCGGTGCCAGATGAAAGCGGACTTTTGCACCGTTACCGAAATCTTCACGAATTGATTCGAGAAAACCGGTTTGGGTGTGCAGGCGAGCCACTTCGTACTCATCCTTGTACGCGAGCAATTTGAAATAGCTGCGGGCGACGGCTTCCGTCAGCGTCCGGCCGTCACGGATATTGCGTTCCGCATCCTGTACCTGTTCGACAAGATTTCTATAACGTTGGGCTAGCTTACTGTCCTGGTACTCAGTCAGGAACGTGGCTCGCCGGTCAAGCATATTTTCCAAGGACTCGTTGTGCCAACCGTCTTTCGAGCCGTCATCGCCGCCGATTAGTGCTTCGATCTTGTCAGGATCGATGGCCGCCAGCCTTCCCCAGGCAAACGCACGTTTATTGTCTTCAACTTTGACGCCATTGAGCTCGATCGCGCGTTCAAGCGCAGCGCCGCTGACCGGTATCAGGCCCTGCTGCCACGCGTAACCCAGCAGCAAGACATTGGCGTAAATGGTGTCGCCAACTAAGTGGCTGGCAATACGGTTCGCGTCGATTGACGACATATCGTCGACGCTGTCGCGAATTGCTGCGAGGCGATCGTCGCTCTGCAGGTTCGCATCGCGATTCCTGACGAAATCGGCGGTTGCCATTTCGGCGCTATTAACAGCAGCCCGCGTGCGTTCGCGGCTGAAGGTTTTCGACGCATTCGGTGAAGAACTGACGACGAGGTCGCAGCCGATTAACGCATCGGCTCGAGCCTGCTCGATGCGAACTTGATTTATGTCGGCAGGTTCACGGGCAATCCGAATGAAACTCAGCACAGGACCAAACTTTTGCGCGAAACCCATGAAATCGAGCACGCTGGCTCCCTTACCCTCTAAATGTGCAGCCATCGTTATCAGTGCGCCAATGGTAACGACACCGGTGCCGCCAACACCTGTTACGAGCAAGTCATAACAGCCATCGATAGTTGGTTCCGTGGGCTCGGACAGGGCATCCAGATCGGGCTCCAAACTGGTGCCCTTTTTTTCCAGTCGCGTGGCGCCTTCGACAGTGACGAAGCTCGGACAAAACCCGTTGACGCATGAATAATCCTTGTTGCAATTATTCTGATCGATTTGCCGTTTACGGCCAAACGGCGTTTCCTTCGGGACAACTGACAGACAATTTGATTCGACGGAGCAGTCGCCGCAACCCTCGCAGACCAGGTCATTGATCACGACGAATTTTTTCGGGTCTTCGATCTCACCTCGCTTGCGGCGTCGCCGCATTTCCGTGGCACAGGTTTGCGCATAGATCAGGATGGTTACACCCGCGATGTCACGCAGCTCGCGTTGCAATGCATCCATTTCGCGACGATGTGACAGGCTCGTGCCGGCGGGAAAATCTCGGAGATCGAACTGTTCCGGTTCGTCCGACAGTAGTGCGATTCGTTCGATACCCTCGGCGCGCACGGAGTGTGCGATGGAATGCACTGAAATGGGTCCGTCGACCGGCTGCCCGCCGGTCATCGCGACGGCATCGTTGTAGAGAATCTTAAATGTAATGTTTGTGCCTGCAGCGACAGCCTGCCGTATCGCCAGCGACCCGGAGTGATAGAAAGTGCCGTCGCCCAGGTTTTGAAAAATATGCCGATTGCCGTTGAAAATTGAGCGCGATATCCAGTTGACGCCCTCACCACCCATCTGGATAAGTCCGTCGGTGTCGCGACCCATCCAGCTCGCCATGAAATGACAGCCGATGCCGGCTAGCGCTTTCGAGCCCTCGGGGACTTTGGTTGACGAATTGTGTGGGCAGCCCGAACAGAAATACGGTTTGCGGGCCGTGCCTTTGATGTCGATGACATTACTTCTGTGGGATAGCAAACTGTCCGCGCGAGCGGTCAGGTTTAGACCCGAGAATTCGCCGTCAAGGCGCCGTGCGACGATGCCGGCAAGCTGGATCGGCGACAATTCGCCGACCCATGGTACGAGTCGGTTCTCGGCCTCGTCCTGCTTGCCGACCATGCGTTGCGGTTTACGGCCCGGGTAGTCGTAAAAATATTCCTTGAACTGGCTTTCGATAATGCCGCGTTTCTCTTCGACGACGAGAACTTCATGCTTTTTTTGCACGAAATCGAGAGCACCGTCATGCTCAAGCGGCCAAACCATACCTACTTTATAAACGTCCACGCCGATGCGCTTCGCTTCGCGCCGATCGATGCCAAGCAGGCGCAATGCTTCCATCAAGTCGAGGTGCGCTTTCCCAGTCGTGACGATGCCGAAACGGGCATCTCGATCGTTGAAGATCTTTCGATCGATTGGATTCGCCGCAGCGAACGCCAGCGTCGCGGCCTTTTTGGCTTCCAGCCGTTCTTCGATTTGCGGTCCTGGAAAATCGGGCCAGCGGTAGTGCAGTCCGGTCGGTGGTGGTGTGAAATCAGGCGCATTGAATTGCGGGTACGGCGGTAATTCGAGCGACATCGCCGACTCGACGGTCTCCGATATTGCTTTGAAGCCGACCCACATTCCGGAAAAGCGTGACAATGCGATGCCGTATAGCCCGAATTCGAGGTATTCGGCGACGCTGGCAGGGTTTAGGTGCGGCATTACGAAAGTAAGAAAAGCGACGTCTGATTGATGCGGCATCGAAGACGAGACACAGCCATGGTCGTCACCCGCGACGACCAGAACACCGCCATTGGGCGAGCTGCCGTAAGCGTTGCCGTGCTTCAGCGCGTCGCCCGAACGATCGACGCCCGGGCCTTTGCCGTACCAGATACCGAACACACCATCGACGGTCCTGTGCGGGTCGGTTTCAACTTGTTGTGATCCGAGCAGTGCGGTCGCGGCGAGGTCTTCGTTGACCGCCGGCAGGAACTCAATGTTGTTTTCGACTAAAAAGCTCTTCGCCCGCCAAAGCTCCTGATCGACGCCGCCGAGCGGCGAGCCGCGGTAACCGCTTACGAATCCGGCGGTGTTACGACCGGCCGCGCGATCGATGGTTCTCTGCATCAACGCGATGCGGACCAGCGCCTGCGTTCCGGTTAGAAATACGCGCCCCGATTCGCGGCGATAGCGGTCCGCGAGTTCGTAGTTGTCGAGTGGGTAGTGCGGGAGGCTTTCTGCGGGCGTAGCCATCAGAGCTCCGATTAGGCTTGGGGGACCGCGCAGTGTCGCAGATTATCGCCGCGCACCGATGCCAAATTTGCCATTTTAGGTACTGTATTCGGTAAAAATAGCCGAAAAATGCGCTATTATTGAAACAATATTTCGATTTTGGCACATGGAGAATTATGAGGCTCGAGCTCAGGGATCGCCGCATTCTTGCGGAGTTACAAAAGGACAGCCGCCTGACGATGCAAGAGCTTGCCGAGCGCGTTGGCATGTCGAGTTCCGCCTGTTGGCGGCGTGTGAAAAGTCTCGAGGAATCCGGCGTTATCGATCGTTACGCGGTGATAGCGAATACCCGCAAGGCGGGGTTCGGGTTGTCATCGATGGTGCATGTGTCGCTCGCACGCCATGAACAAAAAAACGTCGATCACTTCATACGCGAAGTATTGCGCCACCCTGAAGTACTCGAATGTTTTGCGACCAGCGGAGAGGCTGATTTTCATTTACGCGTCGTCGTTGAAGATATCGATGCGTATAACCTTTTTCTCGACGACTTCATATTTAAGCTTCCCGGTGTGTCACAAGTGCGATCCAATATCGTGTTAAAGGAGATTAAGGCCGATACCGCGCTGCCGTTTCGGCTGTAGAAGCCGGCAACAGGCCGCGAAAAGTCTATAATTCATTGCACAACAAGAAAAGGGGGATCCCATGTCCATACCAATAACACTGATGTACGCCAGCGTCTTCGCGCTTTTCGCATTAGTCTTGAGTTTCCGCGCGGGTAGTTTTCGTGGCAAGACCGGTATTTCTGTTCTACACGGTGAACCACAAAACATGGAACTCGCAGAGAGAGTCCGTGCACATCAGAATTTTCTCGAATATGTGCCGATGGTACTGATCGTCATGGGTGCGATAGAACTTAATGGCGGCTCATCGATGTTTCTTTACATCGTCGGTGACGTCTTTCTTATAGCCAGGATTGCACATGCTATCGGATTGAAGCATGACAATATGGGCCATCCTGGCCGTCTGATCGGTGCCTTCGGTTCCCTTTTGGTTACTGTGGTCGTTTCCGTTTACGGACTCTGGCTGGCGTCAAAAGCCCTATTGGCCTAACGCGTAGCTGATGACACTAAGCCACCGACGCCCAATGGTCGTCGGTGGCGACCATCGTTAGCACGTCATATTGCGCGACACAGTCGCCGTTCTGATTGCTTACCTCGGCGTCCCAGCGGACTTCACCATAGCCACTGTCGCCGCGCAGCGTCTTTTGCTTGCAGGTCAGGCGCACTCTTAATGAATCGCCGAAGTTGACCGGTTGAATAAAGCGCAGATCGTCGACGCCATAGTTCGCAAGCACCGGACCGAAATCCGGATCAACAAACAATCCGGCTGCAAATGACACGATCAAATATCCGTGTGCGACACGACCATCGAAGAACGGATTCTTTGCGGCTGCAGCTTCATCGGTGTGTGCGTAAAACGTATCACCCGTGAATTCGGCGAAGTGATCGATGTCATCGAGCGTAACTTCGCGTGACTCGGTATTTAGCGTGTCGCCTATGCGGAGTTGCTCAAACGTCTTTCTGAAGGGATGCACGCCTGGATCGAGTTCGTTTGCACCGCGAATCCAGCGATTGCCGATGACGGATAGCGTCTCGGGCGAGCCTTGAATGGCGGTACGTTGCATGTAATGTTTTACGCCACGGATGCCACCCATTTCTTCACCGCCACCGGCACGCCCCGGCCCGCCATGAATCAAGTGTGGCAGTGGCGAGCCATGGCCTGTCGATTCCGCTGCACAGTGGCGATTAATCACTAGCATGCGGCCATGATAGGCGGCTGTGCCGAGAATTAATTTTTTTGCGACGTCGTTGTCGTTAGTGATAATCGACCCTGCAAGGCTGCCTTCGCCGAGCCGCGCAAGCTCAATCGCTTCATCAAGATTATCGTACGGCAACACGGTGCTGACCGGACCGAATGCTTCGACCGAATGGACGGCTTTTGATGACATTGGCTTTTCGCAGTGCAGCAGCGTCGGCATGAAGAACGCGCCTTTCTTGGCATCGGCATCGACAAGCTCAAAGTCTTCACTTCCGCCATAGACAATATCGGCTTCTTTCGCGAGATCGCCGATGCGGTCTCTTACTTCGTCGCGTTGCTCCTGACTGGCGAGCGCACCCATGTCCACATCGCGATTTGCGGGGTTTCCAATTCGGATTTCGCCAAGCGCCGTTGATAATGCACGCACAAGATCCGCGGCAATATTGCCGGGCGCAATGATGCGGCGAATTGCCGTGCACTTCTGGCCGGCCTTGCTCGTCATTTCGCGCGTGACTTCACTGATAAACAGGTCGAATTCCGGCGTCCCCGGTTTGGCGTCCGGGCCGAGAATCGACGCGTTCAGCGAATCTGTCTCTGCTGTAAATGCAACTGACTCGCTGACGACGCGATGATGCTGTTGCAATTTCTCAGCAGTTGCCTTTGAACCAGTGAAGGCAATCGTGTCTTGACAGTTAAGGTGATCGAATAGATCGCCGACGCCACCGCAGATAAGTTGGATCGATCCTTTCGGCAATATTTCCGATTCGACGATGCGTTTTACGACGAGCTCTGTTAAGTAGGCGGTACTTGACGCTGGCTTGACGATCGTTGGGACCCCGGCCAACAGTGTCGGCGCTAACTTTTCGAGCATTCCCCACACCGGAAAGTTGTAAGCGTTGATGTGCACGGCTGCGCCGAGCTTCGGGGTGTATATATGTTGGCCGACAAATGTTCCCTTTTTGGAGAGTATTTCCGGTGGGCCGTCGAGGTAAACAAAGTCATTCGGCATCTCGCGGCGGCCTTTGCTCGAAAACACAAACAAGGTCGAGATGCCACCGTCGATGTCGACCCAACTGTCTGCGTGCGTTGCACCGGTTTGCGTAGACAGCGCGTAAAACTCTTTCTTGTGCTCCATTAGGTATTTCGCGAGCGCCTTCAACATTTCGCCACGCTCGTGAAAAGTCAGTGCGCGTAGATTTCTACCGCCGAGCGAGCGCGCATGTTGCAACATGCTGTGAAAGTCGAGGCCGTCGCTACTAATGTTCGCGACTGGTTTGCCGTCGACAGCACTGGACAGTGTTTTGCCTACACCATCGCCATCGATCCACCGGTCCAGAACGAGATTGCCGAGCTTCATTGTTGTGACTCCTGGCGCGCCCTCAGGCTCCGCCGGTTTCGTTTTTGGATACAGATTAGAATTTAAATTGAATAATTCTGTATCACATTGTACGGTCGACAAAGCCGAAAGCAAGCCAACGCGTTTATGAGCATCGAAACAGCCTGCCAAGCCTTAATCGACGAGTATCGATCCCGGCCAACAATTCGTGCTGGCTCACTGATTACAACGATATTCGGTGATTCCATCGCACCACGAGGCGGTACTCTATGGCTCGGCAGCCTAATATCGATAATGGCTGACTTTGGTGTCAGCGAGCGACTTGTCAGAACATCGGTATTCCGTCTTGCTAACGACGGCTGGCTCGAATCAGAACAGCGCGGACGAAGAGCTTATTACAGCTTGACCGCGGACGGGCGCGAGCGCTTTCGCGCAGCAACCCATAGAATTTACGGTGCGCCGGCCGAGGCATGGGATGGTTACTGGAGCTTATTGTTATTGTCGAATTTGAACGCCACGACACGCGATTTGGTGCGCAAGGAATGCGGTTGGCTAGGGTTTGGTTCATTTTCTACAAGCGTCATGGCACATCCGACGCCCAATACTGAGGACCTGAATGACACACTTAGGCGACTGGGCGTGGCCGACAAAGTCGTTATCATGACGGGTAGTACGGTTGATAGCGACGATGCGATGCGGCGGCTTGCCAACGAAAGCTGGAATCTCAGCGACATCGACGCCAAGTACAAAAAATTTGTAAAACGATTTTGGCCAGCGTTAAACGCGATTTCAAGTAGCGAGTTCATTGCACCCAAAACAGCATTTCTGCTGCGCACGCTACTGATTCAGGATTACCGAACGGTATTGCTGCGCGACCCACAAATGCCAACGGCACTGCTGCCGAGTGATTGGAATGGCGTTGCGGCTTATCGCTTATGCCGGGATTTGTACAGTCTCATTTACGAACGAGCCGACGAACACTTGTCGGCTGCGATCGAGACTAAAGATGGCGTATTGCCAGCACCGGGCGGCGGGTATCATCAACGCTTTGGCGGATTGCAAAACAACAAACAACGCGGCGGTATTGAAAAGTGAGCGACATCGAAATTGCGAAACAGTGTGCGAGCATTATGTACGACGCAGACGAGGCATCGCAGATGCTCGGCATCACAGTCGATATCCCAGCTCCCGGGCAAGCTGTTGCAACGATGCGCGTGCGCAAAGACATGGTGAACGGATTTGACGTCTGTCACGGTGGAATCATATTTGCGCTTGCCGATACTGCATTCGCGTTCGCCTGCAATGCCTACAATCGATTATCGGTCGGTGCATCGGCAAACGTCGATTTCCTGCGTGCCGCGAAACTCGATGACGAACTAAGCGCGACGGCTAACGAGGAACACCGTGGCAATCGCGGTGGCATCTACGCCGTCGAGGTCGTCAACCAACACGGCCAAACCGTGGCCTTGTTTCGTGGCCGATCCGCCAGTCGCGATCAGTCCCTGATAAAGTGATACATAATTGCTTGAATTACTAAGAAAAGCGTGACACATTAGATGGTCTACGCTTGGCATACAGAGAATCCACGCCGTGTACACACAAGGCCTTGATCAAAAAGGGAAAGTCGTCCAGTCCTCGGATGCGTCGGAGAGCGCCGATCAGCTCGACGCGTTCCAAAAACGTGTCGATGCCGAGGACAAGATCGAGGCAAAAGACTGGATGCCAGCGGCCTATCGACGAACATTGCTGCGGCAGATCTCGCAGCATGCGCATTCCGAAATTATTGGCATGCAGCCTGAAGGAAACTGGCTCACACGGGCACCAACCCTAAAACGCAAAGCCATTTTGCTCGCCAAGGTGCAGGATGAAGCGGGACATGGGCTGTATTTATACAGCGCGGCAGAAACGCTCGGCGTGTCTCGCGATCAGATGGTGGCGGACTTGCTGTCCGGCAAAGCCAAGTACTCGAGCATTTTTAACTACCCGACACTGACGTGGGCCGATATTGGCGCGATTGGTTGGCTTGTCGACGGTGCAGCCATTATGAATCAGATTCCATTGTGCCGCTGTTCCTATGGCCCGTACGCGCGCGCAATGGTGCGCATTTGTAAAGAAGAGAGTTTTCATCAGCGGCAGGGATTCGACATCATGTTCGAGCTCAGTCGCGGCAACGACGAGCAGAAGGCGATGGCGCAGGACGCTTTAAACCGCTGGTGGTGGCCATCGCTGATGATGTTCGGTCCTAACGACAGCGACTCGAAAC
Organism: Gammaproteobacteria bacterium; assembly: GCA_029861535.1. Taxonomy (GTDB): domain Bacteria; phylum Pseudomonadota; class Gammaproteobacteria; order Steroidobacterales; family Woeseiaceae; genus UBA1847. Next base: position 49,691 of record JAOTZC010000005.1, on the reverse strand, counting down.
ACTCGGCGCAGTCGATGGCATGGAAGATAAAGCGCTTCTCCAATGATGAGCTTCGGCAAAAGTTTGTTGACGTAACGGTCCCGCAAGCAGAATTTCTCGGTCTGCGCGTGCCCGACGACGACTTGTCGATCAATGATAAAACTGGCCACTACGAGTTTGGTGACATTGACTGGCAGGAATTCTATGACGTGCTTGCCGGCAATGGACCATGCAACCGTCAGCGCATCGAAAAACGCGGCCAGGCTCAGGTCGACGGCGCTTGGGTGCGAGACGCGGCGCGTGCCTACGCGGATAAACACGCCACCGCTGCCGCGGCCTGACGCTCAAGCGGAGGTACCCAATGAACGAAAAAGAATGGCCACTATATGAAGTGTTCATCCGCAGCCGATCGGGCCTCAGTCACCGGCATGCGGGAAGTGTGCATGCGGCGGACGACCAGATGGCCCTCGATCACGCGCGTGACACCTATACGCGCCGCATGGAGGGCGTGAGTCTCTGGGTTGTGCGATCCGACCTTATCGTGGCGTCCGATCCCGCAGACACCTCGGCTTTCTTTGCACCGGCCGAAGATAAAATCTATCGCCATCCGACGTTCTACAAAATTCCGGATGGAGTTGAAAACCTGTGACTGTTGAGGACGCACTACAGTCGTACGTTCTGAGGCTCGGCGACAACGCGCTGGTTATTGGGCAGCGCATGATCGAACGCGTGGCCGGCGAGCCGGAGTTGGAAGAAGAGCTTGCCAACGCGAATTTCGCGCTCGACTACATTGGTCAGGCACGCATGTTGTACTCGTATGCCGGCGAACTTGAGGGCAAGGGCAGGGGCGAGGACGATTTCGCGTATTTGCGCGATAGCCAAGAGTTTAGAAACTTTTTGATGGTTGAGCAGCCGAACGGGCATTTCGGCGACGCAATCGTCCGTCAGGTTTTGTTCGAATCGTTCTATTTATTGCAGCTCGAACAACTGGCCGACTGTGCCGATACGCGTTTGGCCGAAATCGCGGCACGCGCCGTAAAAGAAATTTCTTATCACTTGCGGCATGCCTCTCAATGGCTCATCAGGCTTGGTGACGGTACAGACGAGAGTCATCAGCGAGTCAAGGAATCGCTGGAACGTTATTGGCGCTATGCAGCGGAGTTTTTCGATGGCGACGACGTAGACGATTGGATCCAGCGAGAATGCAATGGTCCCGATCTCGGGGCACTGGCGAAAACCTGGCGCGACAACGTCGAAGCGCTGCTCGAACAGGCGACGCTGCCGATCCCGGACGATAATCTTGACCAAACTAGCTTTAGCCGCGCCGGCGGCCGTCAAGGCAATCACAGTGAATACTTTGGCTTTCTAATCGCCGAGATGCAGCACTTGCAGCGTGCTTTCCCAGGGGCGAACTGGTAGTGAGCGCCGTCACAAAAGAACAGGTGTTCGACTGGTTGAGTGAGGTCCTCGATCCAGAGATACCGGTACTGTCAATTACCGACCTCGGTATCGTTCGTGACGTCGTCGTTAACGACCGCGTGACGGTTACGCTGACGCCGACCTATTCCGGTTGCCCGGCAACCGAAGTGATCGAGCAAAGCGTGGCCGACGCCTTGCGCGACCACGGACTCGAAAATGCAGCAATAAAGCGGACATTGTCGCCGCCATGGACTACGGACTGGATTAGTGACGAAGGCCGCGAAAAACTTCGTCAGTACGGAATTGCACCCCCTGCCAAGGCGGCTAGTAAGCGCGCGTTGCTTGCTAGTGGACGGCCAATAGCCTGTCCGCGATGTGAATCTACAAAAACCGCGTTGGTCAGCGAGTTCGGTTCGACGGCGTGTAAAGCTAGCTATCGGTGTGAAGCCTGTCTCGAGCCATTCGAATACTTCAAGTGCATCTAGTTCATGAAGCAGTTTCACGCGCTCACCGTTGCCAATAAACGCGAAGAGACACGCGACTCGGTTCGTTTAGCACTCGATGTGCCGGAAGAGTTGCGATCCGAATTCGAATTCATGCCGGGTCAGCACTTGCCGATTCGAATTTTGCGAGACGGCAAAGCATTGCGGCGAACCTATAGTATTTGTTCGGAACCCGGCGCATGGCCGCTTGAGATCGGCATTCGGGTACAGCCAGGTGGTCGATTCTCAGAATTTGCAGCCAATGAATTGCAGCTCGGTGATCAGCTGGAGGTCATGCCACCGTTCGGGCAGTTTCATGCCAGCCCGGAAAGCAGCAACGAAAAGACCTATCTAGGATTTGCGTCAGGTAGTGGTATTACGCCAATCCTGTCGATCATTGCGTCGATTCTTAGCAACGAACCTGGCAGCCAATTCTGTCTGTTTTATGGCAATCGCAAACAGTCGACGACAATGTTTATAGACGACTTGTATGCATTGAAGAACCGTTATCCCGAGCGGCTGCAGCTACATTTCGTCTTCAGTCAAGAAGAGCAGGAATTTGCGATCGCCGCTGGCCGGCTTGATCGAGACAAAGTTCGCGAACTTTGGGCGTGCTTTTGCCGAGGTATTGGCGTCGATGAAGCGTTCATCTGTGGCCCGGACTCGATGATCGAAGACGTTACCGGCGCTTTGATCGAGCTCGGCATGCAATCCGAGTGTATTCATTCCGAACGATTCGGGGCACCGCGAAAGACGACTCGGCCAACGCTCGAGACCGACACAGCTGACGCGGCCACGATTACCGTCATAATGGATGGCCACAAGAAGTCGTTCGACATGAACGACAGCGACGAAAATATCGTCAATGCGGCCGCCGAACATGGCATTGATCTGCCGTATTCTTGTAAAGGTGGCGTATGCGCTACCTGTCGCTGCCACATACGTGACGGCAGTGTGGTTATGGCGACAAATTACGGCCTCGAACCCTGGGAGGTTGAAGCGGGCTTCGTGTTGGCTTGTCAATCTCGGCCAACAAGCAAGACCGTGACCCTCGACTACGATAAAACATGACGGCGATTGGCGCGAATTCAAAAGCCGCGGCGCTTGCCACGGCGTAAAATAGCCGAAAGATGTGCGCCTGTATCGTGCAGGCACCAAGAAATCGCTCGGAGAGAGCATGACAAACACTAGCAGCAGTGCCGTCGCAGAGCCTCCGGCACAACAGAGCTCGTACGACTACCAAGGCCTGATTGATTGCGGTCACGGCAAGGTATTCGGCCCGTCTAACGCACGCTTGCCGCTGCCGAACATGCTGATGTTCGACCGGATCCCGCTGATCACGTCGGATACCGGTAAGTACGGCAAGGGTGAAATAAAGGCCGAACTGGATATCAAGCCTGACCTGTGGTTTTTCGACTGCCACTTCGAAGGGGATCCTGTCATGCCGGGCTGTCTCGGCCTCGACGCGATGTGGCAGCTTGTTGGCTTCCATCTCGTATGGTCCGGCTTCGCCGGTCGCGGCCGCGCGCTCGGCTGCAATAAGGTCAAGTTTTTTGGTCAGGTGCTTCCCAAGGCGAAGCTCGTCAGCTACCAGATCGATATTAAGCGCGTTATTTCACGCAAACTGAGTTTGGCGATCGCCGATGGCTCCATGTCCGTCGATGGTCGTGAGATCTACACGGCTGAAGATCTTCGTGTCGGTCTGTTTACGTCAACTGACGATTTTTAAGGACACACATGCGGCGCGTAGTAATCACCGGTCTCGGTGCAGTCTCCTGTCTCGGCAATTCGCAAGAAGACGTCCTTGACTCGTTGAAGAATGGTCGTTCTGGCATTGTCGCAAACGAGTCTTTCAAGGAAATGGGTCTGCGTAGTCACGTATCGGGCAGCGTCAATATCGACATCGCCGATCACATCGATCGCAAGGTACGACGATTCATGGGCGACGCCGCCGCGTACGCATTCATCGCGATGCAGCAGTCGATCGAAGACGCTGGCTTGGAGCAAAGCGACGTCTCGAATCCACGGACCGGCCTGATCGCGTCATCCGGCGGGGCATCGAGCGAAAACATCATCTTCAGTTCAGATACGCTCAGAGAGCGTGGCGTGCGCCGGATCGGCCCGTACATGGTTCCGCGCACGATGAGCAGCTCCGTTTCCGCGTGCCTGGCAACGCCATTCGGAATCAAAGGCGTCAATTACTCGATCACGTCGGCTTGCGCAACGAGCGCGCATTGCATCGGCGTGGCCGCGGAGCAAATACAGCTTGGCAAACAGGACGTGATATTTGCAGGCGGCGGCGAGGAAGAACACTGGAACCTGACGAGCATGTTCGACGCGATGGGTGCGCTGTCAACCAAATTCAATGACGAGCCCAAAAAAGCATCTCGTCCCTATGATGCGAATCGGGACGGCTTCGTCATCGCGGCCGGTTCCGGGATGGTCGTCGTCGAGGACTACGAACACGCCAAGGCACGTGGTGCAAAAATTTATGCCGAGTTGGTGGGTTACGGCGCCACATCCGATGGCTCCGATATGGTGGCGCCGTCCGGTGAAGGTGCGGTGCGCTGCATGCGCCTGGCCAAAGAAACGGTCGATGACCGTATCGATTACATCAATACGCATGGAACAAGCACGCCTGTGGGTGACGTCAAAGAGCTGGAAGCGATCCGCGAAGTGTTCGGCGACGATTTGCCGTACTTTGGCTCATCGAAATCGATGTGCGGACACTCACTGGGTGCGACCGGCGTGCAAGAGGCGATTCACTGCATTTTGATGCTCGTAAACGATTTCGTCGCGCCATCGATAAACGTCGAAGACCCGGATCCGGCCGTCGAGGGCATGCCACTTGTGACCGACACCATCGAGTCCGCCGGTATTAAGACGGCGATGACGAACAGTTTTGGATTCGGCGGCACCAACGCAACGCTGGTTTTTCGAAAGAACTAGCAAGTGTATGAATTTGCCGCTGACTTCGCCATAATCCGGCGGCATGAACCTAGAAACCCTTAATGAAACTAATTGTTTCGGCGGCAGAATCGGCTTTTACCGGCACGACTCCGTGGCCAACAACTGCGCAATGCAGTTTTCGGTCTTCGTCCCGCCGCAGGCGCGCGACGGCGCAACACCTGTTGTCACTTTCTTATCCGGGCTGACCTGCACGGAGGAGAATTTCATGGTCAAAAGCGGCGCGCAGCGAGTCGCGGCCGAGCTTGGGCTGATGGTCGTTTCGCCTGACACCAGCCCGCGCGGTGATAATGTGCCAGATGACCCTGACGGCGACTACGATTTTGGCCTGGCCGCGGGTTACTACCTGAACGCAACGGAACAGCCTTGGTCGACGAACTACCACATGTACGACTACGTCACCCGTGAGTTGCAGGATGTCGTATTCGATAACTTCCCCGGCGATCGCGAGCGACACGGACTGACCGGGCACTCGATGGGTGGGCATGGCGCTTTGACCATTGGTCTTCGAAATACGCACCTATTTCGATCATTGAGTGCTTTCGCACCGATCTGCACCACACTGTACTCACCGTGGGGACAAAAGGCGCTTGCTTACTATCTCGGAAGCGACACGTCGAAGTGGCACGATTATGATGCGTGTGAAGTTGCGCGAAATGTACAGGACCCGTCGCATTATTCGACGATTTTGGTCGATCAAGGTGGCGATGACCCGTACCTGGGGGAGCAGCTGATGCCGGATCGGCTTCAGGCAGCGTGTGCATCAAGCGGCCTGCCATTGAAGCTACGTATCCACGAAGGCTATGACCACGGCTATTACTTCATCTCGACTTTTATCGAAGAACATCTGCGGTTTCATGCTGCAGAACTTGGTGCCTGATCTAGCACCGAACGACAGTCGACTGTTGATACACGCGCCGTTCGGCGTTGTGCTGCTGCTTGGCAGCTTTTTCGGCGGCTGCGGCGATGCAGTATTCGATCCGCCGATCGAATGTGATTTCTGTGTTGATTGGAATCAGCCGCAGGAGCCGTTTCGCATTTTCGCTAATACTTATTATGTTGGCGTTGCAGGACTTTCATCGATACTGATCGATACCGGAGATGGGCTGGTATTGATCGACGGCGGCCTCCCACAGTCGGCCACATTGATTCACGAGAGTATTCGCAAACTTGGCTTTGACATCAAAGATGTAAGTCTGATCCTTGTTTCTCACGTTCACTTCGACCACGTCGGTGGTATCGCCGCTTTGCAACGTCTATCCGGTGCAACAGTGTTGACGAGCAATGCGGGCAAATCGTCCCTTGATATTGGAATGCTCGAGGATAATGATCCGCAGTTTTCCGTTGCAGCGAAAGAGTCGTGGTTTCCAGCATGCTCGGGTGTCCGGGCAGTTTTTGACGAGGAGATTTTGCAGCTTGGCGATACCGAGATTCGCGCGCTATACACCCCGGGGCATACGCCGGGTGGAATAAGCTGGACCTGGCTGTCCTGCGATGGCCACGAATGCTTGAACGTTGTTTACGCGGACAGCCTTAGCCCAATATCGGCCGACGGCTATATGTTCAGCACCGCACCACGCATAGCGGCAGACAATCTAAAGAATAGCGCCAAAATAATTGCCGCGCTGAAGTGCGATATTTTCTTGTCGAATCACCCGTTCCGTTTCGACATGAAGGCCAAGCTCGTAAAAAATGGCGACGCCAATCCGTTTGTCGACACCGGAGCTTGCATCAACTACGCGGATTCCTCGCTCGCGAGCTTGCAACGCCGCCTGACTGCCGAGGAACAGTCGCTCCATTAGTGCATCTTTGCTCATGCGCACAATGAAACAAAACGGCACGTGACAGGCTCTAATCCGGTACGTGATAAGCTAGACAGCGGCCAAATTCGGGCACGAGGACCATAAAAGATGCGCAAAATGTCGGCCCTTGCATTGCTGTTGCTGTGTTTCAGCACGGTGGCGGCCCAGGATTCAAAAAAACCCAATGTACTCGATGCCGTCACCGTCGGATTTGAGCTGCTCGATCGCGATGGCGAGCGCGTCAGTATCGAGGCATTTCGAGGACAAAATGTTTTGCTGGCTTTCGGCTTTACTCACTGCGCTCACATTTGCCCGATGATCGCGGCGAACATGGCGCGATCCATTAAGGCAGCGGAGAAAGCGGCGGTAGGCGTATTTATTAGCGTGGATACAGAGCGCGATTCGCCGTCAGTCACTGACGATTATGCGCTCAAGTTTGGCGACAATATGGTTGGTCTGAGCGGCAGCTACGAACAGGTATCGGCCGCGGCGAAGAATTTTAACGTAACTTTTGTGGTCACGAAATCCGAGGATAATTACACGGTGCAACATACACCGAGCATTTTTCTTATAGGTCCCGATGGCTCACTTATCGACGTCTTCACGATGAGCACGGCTTCGCGCGAGATTGCCGCCGCGATGCTCTAGGCAAGAAACAGCGTATGGCATTCGCAGCACGCATTAGTTATTCAAAGGCGGGCATCGTCCTGCTTGTAAGTCTGATCATCTCGTCGACATGGTTGATTTTTCCGTATTTCATCCAGGGTAAACAACTGCTCAGCGACACGGGGGCCGGCGCACGTATGACCAAGGGTGGCCGCGTGTCGTTATACCTGACCCGCTATCTCGTCGATCACCCGGAATTGGAGCTTACTGCGACGTTTGCGACCGACGAATTCTTCCAATACGTCGATCGTGCAAATGTCGTCGGCAATCTGCGCCCTGATCGGAATTTCATTTTCTTTGTTAGCGAAAACATTCATGAGGGCCAGCTCGCGTTCGACCTTCCCGAGGTCGAGCTGCACATCGGCGACAAGGTGTACGCGCCGGAGCGGTCGATCGGTCCGAATCTGGCCGAACATCATCGTATTACCGTGTACAGCATTCCCAAGCGAGACCGCGACGGCAGCATCATCGACATAGAGCAGCACGACGGCGTTCGACTGTTCGTGTCGAACTATTATCTAGACAGCGAGGACAAGCTGACTTTTATTGGTCGCTGGGACGCGCCTTACGAGCTGCCCGAGGAATTGACTTCGCGAGCTGATATCACGCCGGTCGCCATGCTGGCGCTCGGCGCAGGCCTATTATCATCCGTGCTGACGCCCTGTCTTCTGCAGCTCGTGGTGATTTTTGGCTCCATTATCAGCTCATTCGCAACCGTTCCCGGCGAAGCCGGCCTAAGTACTAGTCAGTTGACGCCGCACATTCGCAGAAAGGTCATGCAGATTGCGCTCGCGTTCGTCATCGGTTTCACGCTGCTGTATACACTTGCCGGTGCAGTGATTGGCCACGTCGGCCACACGGCGCAACTATTGTTTTCTGAATACAGCCGGACCGTTACAGTTGTCTCGGGAATTGTTGTAATCCTGATGGGAATCTGGATTGGTATTCGCGGCACGCGCAATATCGCCTGCCGGATTCCGGACCGCCGGGCTATGTCAACTGCGAACAGGCGTGATGCAGCTTCGTCGTTATTGGTGTCGATGGGATATGCACTTGGCTGCACTGCTTGCTTTGGCGGTGCGATTGTTGCGACGTTGATAATCTACGTTGGCGCCATCGGTAGCGCTGCGATAGGGGCTGGAATCATGGCGACGTTTTCGCTGGGTGTGGCGATTCCTTTTCTGCTTGCGGCGTACTTCATGTCACGAATGGAGAGCGTGCTCGTTTTGCTTGCAAGCAAGGCGCGGGCGATAAGCTTCTTCAGCATGATATTAATCATCGTTTTCGGACTCATACTGATTACCGATAATTTTCACGTCGTGAGTGATGCAATTTATCCGTATCTCGGGCTCAGCTGAGTTGTCGACAATGCGCTTCATCTGGTCAATCCTGTTGTTAGTATCCTGCACTGTGCAGGCTGCCGATATCAGCGACCCGACTAAGTTCATGTTTGTCGGTGACCGCACACAGAATATTATTGACGTATTGTCGGTCAAAGACGCCGAGGTCGTGCATCGTATTGAGACCAGCATTCATCCCGATCACATTGTCGCAACACCGTTCGCGCCGATTCTGATGTACGCGGACGTCAAGCTACAGCAAGCAGTCTTTTACGATTTGGACAAGCAGGTCGAAATAAGCAAACTCGACCTGCCGATGACGCCTCGACATGTGGTGTTGGATACGACTGGATCGAAAATCGGTATATCGGACAATGTCGAAGGCGGTTTTGTGTTGATTCATGCGTACAAGAAAACCATAGAGTTCGCACTCGAAGACTTCCCGGCTACAGCCGAGGTGCTGTTCGATCCCAACGACGTTGATATTTATTTCAGCGACGTGGCCAAGGGGTCGCTGGGCTTGCTCGATATCAATACGCAGCGTATCTATGAGATGACCTTGGTTGATGAGGCTGGTGCCAAGCTATCATCGCCGAGTCGCAGCCTCGATGCGCGTTACCTTTATGTGGCCAACATCACCACGGGCGAGGTTTACAGTCTTAATGCCTATTCAAACGTCATCTTTAAGACATTCGACTTCGGGGGTGTGCCGGCACGTCCGTACACCACGCCACAGGGTGCATTCATGTACATGCTGGACGAGGAAAACGGCCGGCTTGTTAGTGTCGAACAAAACGGGTTTACCGAATTTGCGACCGCGGCCTTCGACCATGGCGTAGACTTGGTTACGGTTGGTCGTTTCGATCGCATGAACCTGTTCCTGAGCTCCAGCAATCGCCATTGGTCGATCTTCGACAACGTCACGCAAGCCGTAGTCGCAAGTGGCACATTTAAAGGCACGCCGATTGGCGCGCTTGGGGCTGCTGATGGCAAGCTAGCCTTTATCGCTTTCGCCGACATTGCCGAAGTGGCCCTTGTCGACCTTGAAGATCACACGGTGAAATTTGTACCGGCGACACAGAATGGCAGCGGCGCCTTTACCGTAGGGTTGAGCAATAACGTCTGTCACTAATACAAAGGTAGCAATAATATGAATTCGAACGTGTTATCGAAATTGGGGGCGACCGCCTACGTTTTCTGGGGCTTGTTGCACCTGAAGGCGGCCCAAATGGTGTGGCAAATGGGTCATTCTCTCGATGCCGGCCCGCTGCAGGGGCGCATACTCCAGCTCTCCTGGGACTTATTGTTTTTTGCGACGGTTGCAATCGCTGTAGCTGTTGGTAAGAACTTGAACAACAGTCGTCTAGGCTATTGGGTCAACCTGATTGTGGTCAGTGCTGCAGATATCGGCTTCATCGTGTTCGTGCTGGTACCGGGATACGTGCCTATCATTCCAGGCGTGTTCGGCCCGCTGCTGTGGGTTATTGCCGTTGTATTCTCGACAATTGCGATCAAGCAGGCCGATGGCGAGACGACGACTCGTTGACAGCGCGATAATCCTGACTGCTCTGTTTGTCTCGACCGCCAACGCGCAGGAAGGTAGCCCACCGAAGTTGCGGATGGATGTCAGTCTTTATCCCTACCAGCGAGCAGTCGATAACGACGTCGATTTCACAACGACGATCAATGCGTCATTGCCGGGTCGCTTCTCGTACTTTGGATACGTCAATGTACGGGGCGTTGTAACCGACGGAAACGCAGTGTTTGCCCGATCAGAGCAAAACCTGAGGTACGCAGTCTCGGACAGTTTACCGATCGATCTCAATTTTCAGGGCGTACTCGTACGAGGTGACGGCAACGACTTTTATCAGCTAGGTTTGGGCTGGCGCGTTCACGACACGACAGTATGGCGAGACTTCTTTAAGCGCATCAACCTGGTCTATCGAATTACGTTTCAAGTCAAGCGCTTCGAGTTTGACGATAGCGACGCTTGGCAGATCGAGCATTTCTTTCGCATGAATTTGACCAAACGTCTCTACCTGAGCGGTTTCGTTGACCAGACGTTTAAGCTCGATACTTTGGGTGCACTGCCAAGCACACCCATCGTGACCGAAATACAGCTTGGCGTGCGACTCTTCGACAAACTTTATGCAATCTCCGAGTACCGCAGGAACGATTTTCGAATTGGCAACGAGGAGAACCTTGCCGCTGGGCTCGAATACAAGTTTCGTTGGTAACGCTGGCGCCTACGGCCTGTTGATAATCCACTGGGTTTCGAGTTTGGTGCCGGCGGCGACAATCATCTTCGAAATCGGGCAGTACATTGCCAGTTCCTTCGCGAGAATGTCCATCTCCTCGTCGGACGCATCGGTCGTGACTTCGATCATCAGCTTCATATCTTCAAACGGCAGGTCGACCTCTTCTTTAAGCATGACGCCGTGACGATTGAAGCCGGCGTCGAGCGTAATTTCCATCGACATCAGGTTGACACCGTTCTTCTTTGCAACTTTGTGCGAAATCACATTCGTGCAGGCGATCAATGAACTTTCGAACAACTCCGTTGGCGACATGCCTTCGTTGGTGCCGCCACGCTCCACGGGTTCATCCGATACATCCATCAGGTCGCGTGTCTTCAGCACTGTGACGCTGTGGCTTTCGGCCGTGCCGGTCACGACCTGGCGCACGTAGGGTTTCATTTTAATGGCCATTGTTATTTGTCCAATCCGCTGGCGCGTGCCTGCTCCCGCGCCATGACAGCCCAGTCGAGGTCGCCCTCGCCCCGATCGATGGCACGTTGCAGGTGGTCGCGCCAGATATGAGTGCTTGGTAACGGCATGTCAGCTGCGTCGGCCGCTTCGAGTGCGAGATCGGCATCTTTCAGGCCAATAACCGCGGTTGCACCGATCGCGTCCCAGGCCTCATCGACGATCATCCTGCCGTAGACCTGATACGCGGGCGCGGCAAACAGACCTTCTGTCATGACCGTAAAAAACAGGTGTGGGTCGACGCCGTGTTTCTCGACCAACGCAAGCGCCTCGCCCATTGTTTCAATGGCGCAGCCCAGGACGAAATTATTGGCGATTTTGACGGCGGTCGATGCGTTTGGACTCTCGCCCGCGTCGAATGTTTGCTGGCCGAGAATGTCGAGTAACGGCCGGACAACGGCGACGGCATTGGCCGGTCCACCCGGCACGAGCTTAAGTAGCCCTGCCGCTGCCAGGTCGGGTCGCCCGAGCACCGGGCAGGCGATAAACGACTGCCCCGCCTTCGCGTGTGCGTCGGCGGCCGCATTGATTGCATTGATGCCATGCGTACCGCTGGCCATGTGAATGCACGACGCAGACATGCTATCGATCAGGCCACCGTCGCCATTGAGCACTATGTCTAACGCTTTGTCGCTTGGAAGCATCGAGATTACGACATCGCGACCGACAGTTGCCGCCGCCGGCGAGTCGACGGCTAGGGCGCCGGCCGCTTCGAGGCCCGCGGTTTGCGCGGGCACTGGATCAGAGACTACAAGGTCATGGCCGGCACCGAGAATACGGCTTGCCATACCCTGACCCATACGACCCAGGCCAATGAATCCGACTTTCATGTTGTTGTCCCGATGTCTTAGTCGAAGTGTCCGCTAGCGAGCAGGATTTCTGAGGTCACCGTGTAGTGTTTCTTTAGCAACTCGACGGCAAGGTCGGCGTCGCGATTCAGCACCGCCTTTTGCAGCTCATCATGTTCCTCGAGTTCGTGACGATCGCGATACTCGACCACTTCGGCGAGATTGCGGTAGCGAAACGTGCGCTGATGCAATTCTGTGCAGAAGCCCATCAAAATGTTTGAGTTGCACGCTGAAAGCAGGGCGAGATGAAATTCACGGTGATGATCTTCCCATTCGGGGGACGTGTATTTGTCGGATTCGTTGTTGCTGCGTGCCGCATGCGCCAGCCAGTGGAATGCAAGAACAATGCGCTCTTCCCATTGACTATCGCCGTTGGCGATCGATTCACGTAAAGCGATTTCCTCGAGCCAGCAACGGGTGCGCGTAAGCTCTGTCAGCTCATTGCTACTCGCGGGCGGCACGCGAAAGCCTCGATTTTCCTCGCGCACGACCATGCCGTTGGCCGACAAGCGGTTCAGCGCCTCTCGCAATGGGCTATTACCGGTGTCGTATTTCTCGATCAGGTCCTTGAGCCGCAGCTTCAGGCCCGGTTGCAACTGCCCCGTCAAAATATCGACGCGCAGCCGATCGTAGACCGATGAGGCCTGGGTCGAAATCCGACCGTTGCCGTTATTCGTCGCTGATTCCACTTCGGTTTTGGCTTTTTGACGGGCCATCTGCAATATTTTCGATTAACTGGGACTTATACTACTTTCATCGATATTATTTGTATAGCAGTTCTAGCCCCGCTACTATCTCGCATGGCAAAAAATACCGAGAACATGCTGAATCGTCTTTTATATGTCTCACTAGCGGCCGCTCTGATGTGCGTCGCGGCGTTGCCAGCGAGCGCGCAACAAACGAAACCTGAGGAAATCCCGCTTATCGCCGTTGATTCTTACGCGACGACGGCACTGTGGACTCTGGTATTTGTTGAGTACTTCATTCCCGAGGTCGATCGACGGCTGGCTGAAAGTGGAAATTACAAGATACGCTGGAACAAGGCGTTTGGTGGCACCATTGCCAAGACACGCGGTGTACTCGATTCTATTGAGCATGATCTCGCCGACATTGGCATTGTCACGACCCCGTATCATCCAGACAAAGTACCGTTCCACAACTTGCCCTACGCGACGCCGCTCGTCACGTCTGATATCGGCCTGGTAGCCCGAACGATGTCCGAACTCGTCGACCGCTACCCGATTCTGGCCGAAGAATGGAAGCGCCACAGACTCGTGTTCCTGACCACTGCGGGTTCGATCGACACCTACCAGGTGTTGACGAATTACCCGGTTAATACGCTGGACGATTTCAAAGGCCGCAAAATCGCCGGGGTCGGATTGAATCTTCGCTTACTGACGGGCCTCGATGCATCGCCCGTCAACAGTGGCATCAGCGATTGGTACAACAATTTGGCGACGGGGCTCATCGACGGTGTCATCGGTTGGATCGAGGGCAGCATCGCCTATCGGCTTTACGAAGTGGCGCCGTACATGGTCGATGTCAGACTCGGTGCCGTTGCGACCAAAGCGATCGTCGTCAATGAGCGCACGTGGGATCGACTTCCTGAGGAAGTCAGGACAGTCCTAATACAAACGGCAAAAGACTATCGTGACGAACTCGCACGCGAAACCGATCGACGTGCCGCTCGCAGCACGCAGCTATACATCGAGAACGGCGGCAAAATTATGACTTTGTCCGACGAGCAACGCCGAGTCTGGGCAATGGGTCTGCCGAATATTGCCAGAGATTGGGCTGACGACATGGAGGAGCGTGGCCTGCCGGGAAACGACATCTTGCGTGACTACATGGACATTATGCGTGCGAATAAGCAACCCATCATGCGCCAGTGGGATAGGGAATAGCATTGAAGCAGGAAGGCAACGTCATTACGCGCGCGTTTTCTGCGTTTGTCGCAGGACTGAACAGTGCGGGCGGTGCGCTGATTTTCGGCCTTATCGTGATGATCAATCTCGATGTGTTCTCTCGTTTCTTGTTCAACGCACCGATCGACGGCGTAACCGAGCTCGTCGAGCTGTCGATTGTTGCGATCGTATTTTTGCAACTCAGCGACGCCGTTCGGAGCGGCCGATTGACGCGTTCCGAAGGGCTTTACAACCGAATCTGTGAAAAGAACCCCCGTTTCGGGCACGTTCTCGGCGCGTTCTTTGATCTTGCGGGCATGGCATTCTTTATTACGATTATCGCGGGGGGGATTCCGCGTTTCATCGATGCGTGGGAGCGCGGTTACTACTCGGGTAACAAGGGTATTTTTGTCGTGCCCGTCTGGCCCGTACGGCTAGTCCTCGTGATCGGCGCGATCACGGTCGTGTTCGTGTTTCTCGGCTTGGTTTGGCGACATATACGCGCGCTGGCCGGTCACAACGATGGTGACGATCGATGACGGGTATTGAAGTCGGGTTGCTGTCGGTTGTTGCGATTCTGGTATTGATATACGCAGGCATGTACGTGCCCGTAGCACTTGGACTCGTGTCGTTTAGCGCTGTTTGGTATCTGCGTGGCGGTCTCGAGGCGCCGGTCTACCTCGTTACGCTCGCCGCGTCGAACAGTCTTGAAGACTACGTATTCGGCGTGATCCCGCTGTTCGTCGTCATGGGCCTTGTCGTCAGTCATGCCGGCATGGGGCGGGACATCTACCAGGTTGCGAACCAGCTGCTGCGAAAAATCCGCGGTGGCCTTGGTGTTGCGACCGTGGCAGCAAACGCTGCTTTCGCTGCTATTACCGGAGTCAGTATCGCGTCGGCGTCGGTGTTTACGCGCGTCGCAGTACCGGAGATGATGCGCTTCGGTTATTCGCCGCGATTCGCGGTCGGAGTCGTTGCCGGTAGCTCCGTTCTCGGCATGCTGATTCCGCCCAGCGTCATGCTGATCATCTACGCGATTATTACCGAGCAGTCAGTCGCGGCATTGTTCAAAGCCGGCATTATCCCCGGAATCATTTTGTCGCTCGCTTACATCATTGCGATTGTAATCATGGCGACATTTTTCAAGAAGTACGTTGGTGGCCAGGACAAGAAAGATATCGAGGCGGCTGCGCTCGAGAATTTTTCCAAACGGCAGCTGGCCAGCAAGACCGCACCGTTGGTCATTCTCGTGTTACTCGTCCTTGGTGGCATTTATGGTGGTGTGTTTACGCCCACTGAGGCGGGCGCTGTTGGCGCACTTGGGGCCTTGATCATTGCGGTTTTGAAACGCAAGCTCGATCGTTCGGTATTGTGGGATGTGCTCGTCGAAGCAGGGCACATCGTCGCGTCAATCCTGATGTTGATAGTTGCTGCAACGATGTACAGTCGCATGCTCGGAATCTCCGGTCTGCCGAGTGAACTCGGTGAGTGGATCAGCTCGACGAATATCGGTCTATACGGCATTCTGACGATCTACGTCGTTATTCTGATTATTCTTGGCACCATGCTCGATACAACGTCGATCATCTTGATAATGGTGCCGCTATTTGTGCCGGTGTTGGCACCCTACAATATTGATCTGGTCTGGTTTGGCATTGTCACAATCGTGGGTGCCGAAATCGGACTGTTGACGCCACCACTCGGCATCTCTTGCTATGTCATCAAGTCGAGTCTGCAGGACGATCGCATAAGCCTTTACGATATTTTTGCAGGTGCATTTCCGTTCGCGGTCATTATGCTTCTTGTTTTGATATTGCTTATTGCTTATCCGGGCTTAAGCCTTTTGCTTGTGTAACAAAAGAATTTTTAGAGTCTACAAGTGACAGAAGAAAAATTATCAGATTTGGGTTCGCTCATACTTCGTGTTGGGCTTGGCATTGTATTTATTGCACATGGTTCGCTAAAGGTGTTTGTGTTTGGATTGCCTCGTGCTGTCGAAGTATTTGCTGGTCATGGTGTTCCAGGCTGGTCTGCATACCCGGTGGCGGCCATAGAATTGATAGGCGGTACTATGCTAATTCTGGGGCTCGGAACGAGGCTGGTCACGCCACTATTGTTTTGCATCGCGTTCGTCGCGGGTGCGGTGCATTTTGAAAATGGCTGGAACTACACCAGTCCGCCAGACGGCGGTTGGGAATACGGGATATTCCTTGCCGTTGCCACTGCGGCCGTCGCGTTGCATGGACCAGGCGCCTACACATTACCAAGCTTATTTCGCAAATGACCGGAAAGAGGTCGGCCTGACGTCATAGGGCCTGTGCGATTGCTTTGCCGAGTCGGGATGTAGTGGCTTTGCCGCCCATGTCCGCGGTAAGTTGCCCGCCGTTGCGCAGGGTATTTTCGATCGCCACCATGATGCTGTCATGCGCGTTGCCATGCCCGAGGTGCTGCAACATCATAGCGCCGGCCCAGATCGTGCCGATCGGATTGGCAATGCCCTGACCGGCAATATCGGGCGCTGAACCGTGCACCGGTTCGAACATTGATGGGTATTCCTTTGCAGGATTGAGATTTGCCGACGGTGCGATGGCGATCGTACCCGTGCAGGCCGGGCCCAAGTCCGAGAGTATGTCGCCGAACAAGTTACTGCCAACGACGACATCGAAGTGATCGGGCATGCGCACGAAGTTAGCCGTCAGAATATCAATGTGATACTGGTCGACGTTGATGTCAGGATAAGACTTCGCCATTTCGGCCACCCGTGAATCCCAATAAGGCATCGTGTGCACGATGCCATTCGACTTGGTTGCGGATGTCAGGTGTTTTGCGGGGCGGCTTTGTGCCAGGTTGAATGCATATTTGAGTACCCGATCGACGCCGAAGCGTGTAAACACACTCTGTTGCGTCACGACTTCGTCATCGGTGCCTTCGTTTTCTATACCACCAATGGTCGAGTACTCACCTTCGACGTTTTCGCGAACAACGTAAAAGTCGATGTCGCCAGCCTTGCGGCCAGCAAGAGGGCACGGCACGCCATCGAAAAGTCTTACGGGACGAAGATTGACGTGCTGATCGAACTCGCGACGAATCGGGATCAACAGCCCCCAAAGAGAAACGTGATCAGGCACAGTCGGAAATCCGGCGGCGCCGAGATAGATGGCATCGAAGCGGCTAAGCTGCTCGATACCATCCTCAGGCATCATCCGCCCGGTCTTGAGATAGGTCTCACACGACCAGTCGAATTCGGTCCAGTCGAAATCGATGCCGTGTTTGTTGCCCGCAGCCTCGAGCACGCGCATGCCTTCTGGCATGATCTCAGTGCCGATGCCATCGCCGGGAATTACTGCTACCTTAATCCTTGCCATATGATTCACAAAAAAGGGCCCTCGCAAGGGCCCTTATTCTATTGCGCGTCAATCAGTAACTCATTCCACAGCCAATAATTCTATCGGTTGGGAACTTGGTAATGATTTCGATGCCGGTGTCGGTCACAACGACTTCATCTTCGAGTCGGACGCCATCAGAACCGTCTTCGTTACCTGCATAGGTTTCAAGCGCAAACACCATGCCAGGCTCAATTTCAACAGGATGCTCAATGCTGTAGGCACGCGAAATAATTGGGAATTCCCACAGGCCTACGCCAATACCATGGCCGTACTGTAGCCCGAAAATTTCATGTTCGTTCAGAGCGCCCATCTGACGGTAGTCTGGCCAGCGGGTTACGACGTCCGCCGTGGAACAACCGGGCTTGACCGCGTCAATGCCACCTAGTTGGATCTCAAGACAACGCGCATGCGTATCGATCTGCTTCTTGGAAGGCGGACCGCAGGTAAAGCAGCGATAGACGCAGGTGTGATAGCCGTTATACAAACATACGATATCCATAAAGATGATGTCGCCGGGCTGTAGCAGACGGTCCGAGCTCAGATGTGGGTGCGGATTGGTACGATTGCCCGATGTTACCTGTACGTTGTGTATCCACTGCGCGCCGAGGCGATGCATTTCTGCCGAAGCCACTGCCTGCAGATCGTTTTCTTTTGCCCCAGGACGGATTTCGCTCGCGATCGCATGAAACGCTGCGTCGACAATTGCCGCACCGTGTTTCAGGATCATTATTTCGTCTTCGTTCTTGATCGATCGTGCGTATTGCATCGCGCCCTGGCCATCGGCGATTGTGTATCCGTTCGCTTGCATAGCCAGGAGAATTTGCGATTCGATGACATCGACACCGATACGAATTTTGCTCTTGTCCAGGCCGAAGTTGCCGAGCACCATGTCCAGGTCTTTCAGAAAGCCCGCAGAACAACCCCAAGTTTCCGGCAGAGCACCGAACATCGTACCGTGCGCCGGAAACGTGTACTCCGCGATCCATGGACAGTTGAGCTTTTCGCTTGCCACTTCGGAGCCAAAGCCGAATATGTGCGGCGGCCCATTACGTGGAATGATCGCGTAGCGGCCCATGTTGTCGATTTCTGGTGAACAGACCGCAGTTGACGTGGAATAACGTTTGTTGCCCGTATCGAAGAGCAACAAGCATTCAATATCGAACTCGTCCATGTAATGCTTAATACGACCGACTCGATATTCACGCATGCGATCCATGTTCATGCGTTGCTCGTAATCGACCTGCATCATGCCTTGCGTGCCTTTTCGATACGCCACTATTTTTCTCCTAGTCCTGATCGCAGGCGGGTGGTCTTATCACTAAGATTATATCGTTAAATATGGTATTTTTACGTAATTGTCGATTATTTTAAACTATCTGGTGAGATTTCGCAGATATTTGTAAGGATTCCTTTCGTGATGCGACATCTCGCTCAATTCCGACCGGCCTAATAAGGTGCTAATTCTGTGAAACGGCATCTCGCGATAGGTGATATTCATGGCTGCATCACTGCGCTAACGACGCTCGTCGACTTTGTCGTATTTCATGCCGACGACACGATCGTCACATTGGGTGACTACGTTGATCGCGGACCGGATTCCCGCGCGGTCCTGGACTTCCTGATCGATTTTGGAAAATCCCACAATCACGTACCGCTGAGGGGCAATCATGAAATCATGATGCTCGATGCGCGCGACAAGAAAAGTTGGTTCCAGCCTTGGATGGGTTACGGGGGTGACGCTACGCTCAACTCGTATTCTCCCGCCGACGATGTTGCAGGATCGTTTACCGATGTTCCCGATTCACACTTCGATTTTCTCGAAAACAAACTATTTTCGTACTATGAATGTGCGTCACACTTTTTTGTCCATGCAAACGCGGATGCCAACGTCGCGTTAGACGATCAAACCGACGCTACGCTCTATTGGAAAAAGTACCGTAACCCAGAGCAGCATCGCTCTGAAAAAATCATGATTTGTGGTCACACACCGCAACAATCGGGGTATCCGCTCAGCAATGGCCATTCGATTTGTATCGATACCTTTGCACATGGGGGCGGCTGGCTTAGCTGCCTTGATGTCGAATCCGGAACGATTTGGCAGGCCAATGAAAAAGGTGACCGGCGGAGCTTCATGATGGGCGAGAAAAGATAGGGCTCTATGGCTAAAATTGATCGACAAAATCAACGGCTCGCTTGACCTCGCTGCTATCCCGGCTTTGCTGCCAGAGTATTTTCCCACCACCCTGAACTGGTTTTTCAATGTCGATAGCCAACAAGCTGCCGTTCGGTATCAGGATGTCCTCTCCGGTTAACCACAACACCAGGATACTTGTACACGACTGATGACTGCTCACGAGGATGTCGCCGGCATCGAGATCGAGCTCGCCCATAAAATTGATTATTTCGTTCAGTCTTGAGCCTGTCATCAAGTATTGGGACTCGATGATTGGCCCTTGAAAGGCCATGATTTTCGCAGCGATTTGCAGCGTTTGTTTGACGCGTCTCATCGGACTGGAGTAAATCCGCGTGACGCTTCGCAAATCATCGCGTCGAAGGTTCATGACATCTTCGACTTCCTTGATCCCTTTTTCGCTGAGCTCGCGACGCTCGTCAGCATCCGATTCCGCGGTCATCCCATGACGAAGGATAAAGAGTTTCATTTGGTCCGGCGCAGTGAAACTAGACTTTTTCAGGCTGGCCGCTGCTTGCCGATTTGACGATTGCCTCGGTAACTGCCGCACAATGGACAATTTCCGAGTTTGGAATAAGAAATGGATCGCCACCACGCGCTGCTCGCGCGAATGAATCGAGCGCCGCGCGAGCAACATCGAATGAGGCAGCATCCCAGGTTTCGGCCGGGCCCTTAATGGGTTTGTAAGTGCAGTTGCCAAACAGCTTGAAGCGACGCTCTTCGGACGGTGCGCCTGCAACATGCGTCATGCCTTCAAGTTTGACAAATCCTTTCGAGCCGTAGATCTGGAAATTAAAACCACCACCAGTGGCGGTCATCGTCGCGAGATAGCCGGACATGCCATCTGTCATGCGAAACAGAATGGATGTCGTGTCATCGGCATCAACTTGCACCGCGCGGCGAAAACTTTGCGCGTAGACCTGGTCGATCTCGCCGCACAAGTCGATGAAGCCATCGATCGCGTGAACGCCCATCGGCGTCAGCCCACCGCATGGAGTTTCATCCCTGCTTGCTCGCCATGCATCGGGTTTCAGAAACAGGCCATTGGGGAAAGTCATCGTTGCTTCACAATGCAGGATCGTACCGAGGTCGCCGGCGTCAATCATTTCGCGGAGCCTGGTGATTTCCGGGTGGAAACGACGGTTGTAGCCTATGCCTAGAGTGACGCCGGCTTTTTCGCAGGCATCGACGGCCGCAGCGGCGTCGGCCTCGGTCAGCGCAAACGGTTTCTCGCAAAACACATGTTTGCCATTCTGTGCAGCGGCGATTGTTTGTGCACTGTGAATCGAATTCGGTGTGACCAGTACAACAGCGTCGATATTCGGATCCGCGATGATGTCCTCGAAGGACTCTCGCAACTCCATATCGTGTTCTCTTGCGAAGGCTTTGGCCTCGTCTGAGAGGGAACGGGTCGTGCCGGCAACGAATCGAATGTCGTCGCTGACACCTGAAACCGCTTCGACCAGTGTTTTCCCCCACCATCCAAGACCAATGATGGCAGCATTGATCATTAGTATTGCTCTTGAGGCAGCGACTTCGTCGCCTTAATGAGTGTGCTCAGTATATCGCTAAAAACCCACTTCTCCACATTTAATCGATTAAACTGGCGGGTCGCGGCATTGAGGGGGGGTGCGTGGACCTTAGCTCTTGGTCTTGGCTATTTCTGACTGGCTACATCGGCCTCATGGTCATTTTCGGTGTGATCGGCAGTCGCCGAGTGGCGGGCGCCGATGACTTCGCGGTCGCGCGCCGGGGGTACGGCCCTTTCCTGTTGGCACTGGCATTTGCGTCGACGGCGGCTAGTGGCGCGACATTCCTTGGCTTGCCTGGTTTGACGTACAGCTATGGCCTTTCGATTATCTGGTTGGCGTTCCTGTATCCAGTCGGTATTTACCTCGGTGTGATGATCTGCCAGCGCACCATAGCTAAGCGCGGTAACGAAGCGGGGGCCCGGTCGATTCCTGAGTACCTCGGCGAACGATACAGTTCCGAGGCTTTACGCGTTTCGGCCGCCGTGTTTTCCCTGATGTTGTTGTTTTACCTCGCCGGGCAGCTGGTGGCCGGCCTTGTGATGTTCGAGATCATGCTCGGAATCCCAAAAATCGTGGCACTCGGTATTACAACCGTAGTTTTGCTGGTCTACGTTACGATCGGTGGCGCGCATGCAGATATTCTGACCGACGGTGCGCAGGGGCTGCTGATGGTGATACTGGCTGTCGCTATCATCGTTCTTTTTCTTCTGGGCGTCGGTGCAGGCGGCCTGGGTCCTTTGCTCGACAACCTGTCAATCCAGGACAGGCGCTTGCTCAAAATATTCAATCCGGACGTTCCGATCACGGCCTCGGCTTGGTCGATGTTTGCGCTTGTGGTGGCGCATATACCGCTCGGATTACTGCCGCACATCGGCAACAAGCTCTGGGCGCTGAAAGACGAACGCAGCCGCACTCGTTTTCTGGTTCTCGCATTCACATTCGGGCTCGTTTTGCCGGGAATAGCGCTTGGCGGTGCAACGGCTCGCGCCGTTCTCGGAGACTCGTTACTCGGCGACGGTGCCAACACGGCACTGCCGGCACTTTTTATTGAGATTTTTCCAACCTGGCTGGCCGTGCTGCTCGGTGTCGGAATACTCGCCGCGGTCATGTCGACGGCGGACGGGCTTGTGATCTCTACATCGCAGGTGTTTGCCAATGACATCTACCGGCGCAGTATCGCGCCGCGGGCGCATAGCCGACATTCTGTGGCAGAACTGGATCGAAATGTGCTGCTCATCAGTAGGGTGGTGACGGTGCTCGTGCTGCTAGGCTCGGCGATACTCGCGTGGTTTGTCATCGACATGAATGTTGTTTTGCTGATCTGGGCCGGCGTTGGCGGGTTTATTGCGGCGTTGGCAGGACCGCTCGTGCTCGGATCCGTCTGGAACGGCGTGTCACGAAATGGGGCGCTTGCCGGTTTCTGGACCGGCGCGATTGTCTTCATTCTGATACATGCCCAAATCGTATCGGGACACTGGCTCGCGGGCACATCGCTCGACGTCGCCGGCGAGTGGTTTGCGTTTCATTCGAAGAGCCCTTACTCCGCGGCAACCATGGGCGCAATAGCCGGCGTGCTCGTTAGCGTCGTGGTTTCCAAGTCCGGGCGCAACAGTGTTGCAGATTGACGAAACCCAAGCTGCCTGGTTGATGCTCATTGCGCGCATCAGCATCGCCGTTGTTTTTCTTGTGAGCGGCGTGCACAAGGGCGTTTGGTATCAAAAGGCTGTCTCCGAGTTTCAACGCGACAGTATTCCGTTGATCTGGCTCACGTTGCCCGCGACCATTGTCTTGCACTTGGTGGCGTCGACTTTCCTGATCATCGGTTACAGGACGCAGGAAGCCGCGCTCGCGCTGGCGATATTTACGGTGTTGGCAACCCTCAAGGTGCATGCCTATTGGCGGCTGCCCAAAGAACAACAACTCAGCCGGAGTCGCATAACGACGGCCAACCTGGCCATTATCGGCGGCTTGCTGCTGTTGGCGGCCGTCGGCCCCGGCGATATCGCGCTGGTGCCCTAGTCCGTTCAGCCGCGATTCGCCACAAGGCTATCGTATTATCGATAAACACCGTAAAATGCCGCGTCTATCGATTAAATAACGAATCAACTAACAGGTAAAGACTTGGACGACACGACAGGGCAGCTTGCGGCTGCTGTAGAGAACGCCGGGACGCCCGATGCCGAAACCCGCCTCGAGCTTTATCGCCTGATGCAGTCCTGCCGCGTCATGGAACAGCGGGCCTACGATCTTTTCATGCAGAATCTGATCAAAGGTACGTCGCACCTGGCGTTGGGACAGGAAGCCGTCGCGGCAGGATTCGGTGCTGCGATGCGTGACGATGACTATTCCTTTTGCACGTATCGGGGCCATAACCACACACTGGTGCGCGGTGTTTCGATGACCGCGATACTGGGCGAACTGATGGGACGCGAATGCGGCTTGTTGAGCGGCAAGGGCGGCTCGATGCACCTGATGGACATCGACAAAGGTGCGATGGGCTCTTACGCGATCATTGGCGCGCACATGCCAGTCGCCGCGGGTGCGGCCTGGTCTGCGCAATACCGGAAATCGGGTCAAGTTGCCGTGTGTTTCTTTGGTGATGGCACCACCAACATTGGTGCGTTTCACGAGTCATTGAACTTCGCGAAAATCTGGGAACTTCCGGTCGTGTACGTTTGCGAAAATAACCTGTACATGGAATACACGCCCATCGCCCAGGTGACAGCCGTCGCAAATCCCGCGGCCGATCGCGCCTCGGCTTACGGTTTGGAGCCTGTCGTTATCGACGGCAACGACGCGGACCTTGTTTATGCGGTCGCGTCTGCCGCCCTTGAGCAGGCTCGTAGCGGCGGCGGTCCCAGTCTTATCGAAGTACAGACATACCGACACGGTGGTCATTCACGCGCAGATCCGGGCAAATACCGTCCTGACGAAGAAGTGGCGGCGTGGATGGAACGTGACCCGATCACGATCTACCGCGCTCGCTTGCTTGCCGACGGGGTTGACGAATCGTCAATTGCTGAAATCGAGGCCGAGCAAGCGGCAAGAGTGGACAAAGCCGAACAGATGGCGCGCAACAGCGGGCCACCCCCGCTCGAGATCGCCGACACCGACCTCTGGGCAGATGGGAGCTCGGCATGGCGCTGTTGAGCTACAGAGAGGCCGTGTCCGCCGCCATCGCACAGGAAATGCGTCGCGACGAGTTGGTCGTTTTTCTCGGCGAGGATATTGCTGCGGCGGGCGGTGTGTTCAAGACGACTGAAGGTCTGCTGGATGAGTTCGGTCCGATGCGAGTACGCGACACACCTATTTCGGAGCAGGCGATCGTGGGTGCGACGATGGGTGCGGCAATGACTGGCCTCCGGCCGATCGCCGAGATCATGTTCTCGGACTTTTTCGCGGTTTGCTGGGATCTCGTCGTTAACCAGATTGCGAAGACGCGTTTTATGACCGACGGCCAGTGTTCGTTTCCACTCGTGATTCGTTGCGCAAACGGTGGTGGCGCCCGCTTCGGCGCGCAGCATTCACAGAGCGTCGAAAACTGGGCAATGGCGGTACCGGGACTCAAAGTCGTTGCACCGTCGTGCGCGGCAGACGTTAAAGGGCTGCTCGCCGCGGCGATTCGCGATCCAGACCCGGTTTTGTTCTTCGAGCAAAAGTCGCTTTACGGCACCAAGGACGACGTGCCGGACGGTGAGCATGTAGTGCCGCTCGGCAACGCCCGTGTCTTGCGCGAGGGCAGCGATGTGACCATTGTGGCGCTCGCCGCAATGGTGCCGCGCGCTATGAAAGCAGCACAGACACTGCAAGACGAACATAGCATTGCCGCTGAGGTCATCGATGTTCGTTCGCTCGTGCCACTCGATACAACGACGATTTTCACATCGGTGTCGAAAACAGCGCGACTTGTCACCGTTGAAGAAAATCCGCGTCTTTGCGGCTGGGGTGCAGAAGTGTCGTCGCTCGTTGCTGAAGAATTGTTTTGGGATCTTGAAGGCCCGATCGTACGAGTGACGACGCCACACGTGCCACTTCCGTCGGCCGATGCGCTCGAAGACGCGGTCCTACCCAGCGCTGACAGAATTGTAGCCAGCGTGTTGCAACTGGCTGATTAGGAAGGCCGAGTGAATGTATTGATGCCACAACTGGGCGAGACGGTGTCCGAAGGCACGATCGCTGCCTGGCACAAGAAAGCCGGGGATACCGTCGAGAAAGGTGACATGTTGCTCGATGTCGAAACCGACAAGGTCGCGACAGAGATTACGGCGCCCGGGTCCGGTGTGCTCAGAGACATTCTGATTGCGGAAGGCGAGACAGTGGACGTCGGAACCGTGCTCGCCGTTATCGCCGTCGAGGGCGAAGTTGTCGAGGCCGTGCGAGACAGCCCTGCTAAAGCCGACGCCGGGTCCGCGGCACCGAAATCCACGGGCGGCGGTCTACCAGCTAAATCGGGCGGCGACAGGATATCGCCGGCGGTCCGGCGATTGCTCAAGCAGCATGATCTCGATATCAAAAGCATTCCAGGCAGTGGCCGCGATGGCCGCGTCACACGCCAGGATGTGCTTGACCACGTCGACGGCGCAGCTTCGCCGGTAGCGAGTTCTAGTAGCGCGAACCGCTTTCCTTTTGATCGCGTCCGAAAAGTTACCGCGGAACACATGGTACGTTCGAAAGCTACGTCGCCGCATGTATTGCAGGCAATCGACGTTGATTTCCATGCCGTTGACCAGTCGCGGCTCGCAAAACGCGAATCATGGAAGTCTAAGCACGCTTACTCGCTGACCTACATGCCATACGTCGCCCGTGCGGTCTGTTTGGCGATTGCAGATTTTCCGAGGATTAACGCCAGCGTCGATAACGACGCACTCGTGTTGCACCCGGAAATTAATCTTGCAATCGCGATCGACCTAAACCACGAAGGCCTTGTTGCTGCCGTTCTGAAGAACGCGGCGGGCTTGTCTGTGTCCGAACTGGCAATAGCATTCAATGACCTGGCGACGCGGGCAAGATCAAATAAGCTCACGCCGGATGACCTGCGGGGTGGAACGTACACGTTATCCAACCCTGGGCCTTTTGGTACCTTATTTACGGCGCCGATCATCAATCAGCCGCAGGTTGCGATTTTGTCGATGGATGCGGTCAAGAAACGACCCCATGTCATCGAATCGGATGCGGGCGATTCGATCGAGATTCGGCCGATCGGAGTGTTGGCCCATTCATTCGATCATCGCGCGATTGATGGTGCATACTCGGCCGCGTACTTGCAGCAGTTGAAAACGATTCTCGAATCAAGCGATTGGGACAAAGAGTTTTGACCATGATCAGGCACAAAAGCCTCGCAATTTTGATAACAGGTCTTGCAGCCACGCAAGTTTTTGCGCAGGTAAATATCGACGCGATGATCAAACGCGGCGAAGAACTCTATCACGCCCCGGCATCGTGCACAGTGTGCCACTCCAAAACCGGCGAGGGGCTGATCGGTCCGGACATTACCTACGGGCCGACGCCGGCACAGATTTTTGAGCAGCTGCAGAACAATCCGCAGATGGCCGCATTGGCTCAGGAACTCAAAGCGAACAACGAAGATCTGATCGCGCTGTCTGTTTACATTCGAACGTTCGCCGACCTCGAGATTACCGAAAACATGACGGCCGACTTCAGGGCGAAGCTAGTTGCGGCGCGTGCCCGGATGGAAACCGATTTGATCTTTCCGAAGACCGAGCGCGACAAGGCGGTGGAGGAGATTCAAACCTGGGACTCGGTCATTGCTGACTGGCAACGCCGCTCCAAAGTAGGTCCGATCTTCAGCACTTACGAATCACGAGTGGTTGCGACATTTGATGCCGGTAAGCCGAAATTCAAACCGAAAAAAAATCACACTTATTTCTACGAGAATGTTGGCAATTCCGCCAATCTTTCGGTGCTGGAACCGGGCGCGACCAATGCCAAGTCATCGCAGGTTGTCGTCGGTGATGCCGAGTCGCGGAAAGTCATTGCAAGCTACGAGTTGCCCGTCAGTTTGCGTGCTGCTGTGCATACGACGGCGATGTCACCGGACGGAAAATATGTTTACATCGTCGGCTCCAAGCCAGACTCCGAGCCGACTAACCAGATTCGCGCACTCGACGCCCCGGCGACATTGATCAAAGTGGATGCGCTGACATTGCAGCCGGTAAGGCAGATGACAATGGGCGGCCGATTGCACCACGGCATGGTTTTTCGCGACCGATACGTGCTGCTGGATACATTTGCGCGGGATCCCGACGGTCTCGATGTGATGCTGTTAGATCCTGAGAGCGACAAGATCATTGGTGGCGTACGCGATGAGGACCTCGGCGGTTCCTCCTATACCGCGTACACCGACGACAAATACATCTACGTGCTGATGGAACCTGTCGGTTACGCGTCGCACCGATCGACCGGCATGCTCGGCGCAATAAATCTGTACAAGGGGAAGATCACGACGATGAAGCCATTCTGGGTCGCCAAGATTGATCCGGATAGCTGGGAAGTTGTTCGTGAGTATCCGTACCCGGGGTTCCGCGGTGACTGGATCGTGATCGACGCCAACAGTGAATTCATGTACGTGACGGCCGCCGGCACTTCAAACGTCAGTAAGATTAATCTGGAGTCGGGCGAGGTCGTCTGGGCCGCAGCCGCGGGCATCAGTCCCTACGGGGCCAGCCTCAACGCGGATGAGACGGAGATCTGGATTGCCAACAAAGGCGAGACTACCGGCCACTTCGGCCGCACGCTCTCTGTGCTCTCAGCCGATACCGGGCAGCAAATTGCCACGCTGTTCTCCGGTTACGAAGTCGATCACGTGCTGTTATCGCCGAACGGCAAGGAGATGTGGGCGACGAGCAACGGTGAAGGGCGCATCTACGTGTACGACACCGAAACTCGCGAGCAGATTTCGGTTATTGGGATGCCGCAAAACGGTGATCCGCATGGTCTCGTTTGGGTGCACTATGATGACACGCGCACACCGCGGGTTGTTCGCGATCAAGGTGGTTTTCGCGGTGGCATTAATCCGGCGTTGGGCATTGCCATTGATTACTGATCTACGGGTTTGCTTTGCGCTGTTTTTTGCGCTCGCGCCGCTTGCAGCGTGCGCCGACTCGCCCGAAGAAAGACAAAACAACTGCTTGCAAATCACCTTAACCGGAACACAAGGTGGGCCGCCGGCCGTCAATGGGCTTGCAGGTGCCGGTACGTTGGTGCAATACGGCCCAGTCGAAGATGACTGCGGTCAGGTGCTACTGCAGTTCGATGCGGGTCGGGGCACGACGGAACGACTTTCGCAACTCGGTATCACAGTAAATCAACTTGATGCGGTTTTCCTAACCCACGTGCACTCGGACCATACGGAAGGTCTCGCAGGACTGTTGCAGTTGCGCTGGCATTTTTTCGGCGATGCGCTTGACGTGGTTTGCAGCGCCGACGTGAGCAGCAACCGACCGCCACCCCAGCGCACGATGAGTTGCAGAAATCTTGTCGAACATACCGCGGACGCATTCATACATTCGGGTGAAATCGCGCAGCGGTATGCGGAGAACAACAAACGACATGCCGATGGTCCTGCCGGCATCGTCAACTTCGTATCCGTAGGGCTGCCATTGCCAAACGAACCGGGTAACGTTGTCTGGCAATCCGGAGACGTCAGGGTCAGTGCGATCGCAACCGCACACATCGCAGGTTCGCTGGCCTACCGCATCGATACGCCTGCCGGTAGCGTTGTCATCGGCGGCGACGCCGGTAATAGTAAGCCGTCACCACCGCGTGATTCTTCAACGGCCGAATCTGTAGAATCGCTCGCCCAAGGCGTCGACGTATTGGTGCACTCGGTCATTCACCCGGTCTTCGGACCCGGCGCCGGCAGCCGCTTTCCGGCGCCTGTTTACTATCGACAAAGCAACGCCGCCGATCTTGGTGCGCTCGCCGAGCGAGCCAAGGTCCGCCACCTGGTGCTGACGCACATGATCCCGACCCTCGATGCCGAATCCCACGGGCCGTTTGTTGTCCCCGGTGGGGCACTGCAGGCCGCTGATTTTGAAGCTGCCACCCGGTCCAGCGGCTACAGCGGCGAAATACATGTCGGGACAGATTTGCTGAGCATACGCGTGCCCTAACGAGGCTTACGCCTGCCCTAAGCAGGCTTGGATGGAGTCTAAGCTGTTGAAATCGCAAGCGTCTCCGATGCCGTTGTCCAGAAAAACGATAATTTAATGATTGCGATAATTCTAACGATTATCTATATTGTCGTTACTAAATATCGCAAATTCGTGATAGTCCAAAAATCGTTCGGGGGAGTCATGTTGAATCAAACGAAATTAGGCAGTTTTGGTCGCTGGCTGCTTGCGCATGCCGGCGTATTCGCAGTGGTTTCTGGTATTGCATTGCTCGCGCCGGCGCCGTCGGCAACGGCACAGAGTGCATCGCAGGGGCGTGAGACCACGCTTGAGGAAATCGTCGTTACATCACGGCGTTATGAAGAGTCCCTGCAGGATGCGCCCGTCGCCGTTGCTGTCATGTCGCAGGAGTTTATCCAAAACAACCGTATCGACAAAGCTGACAACATATTCAATTACACACCGGGCGCGACTTGGGAGTCATTCAGCAAGATGCAGCCGGTGGCATCGATGCGTGGCGTAATTGCGCCGACCCCGGGTAATGCGTCGAGTGAGTCGTCTATTCAAACGGTGATGGACAACATCGTCATCTCGAAGGACTTTATGAAGTCTCCGCCCATATTCGATCTCAATCGTGTTGAGGTGCTGCGCGGGCCGCAAGGTACCGCTTTCGGTCGCAACGCGTCGGTAGGCTTGATCCATCTCGTGACCAATCGACCGACGCAGGAAGCATCGACATCGTTGCAGGGAACGGTCGGCTCCGACGAGCGCTTCGAGTTCAAAGGTCACCTCAATCGGGCGTTGACCGATACCATGGCGTTCCGCATTGCGGTTAATCACACCGAGGAAGATGGCGAGATGGAATCCCGTTCGACCGGCGATGGCCTCAATGGTGAAGAAAACACCGCGGTCAGAGCTTCGCTGTTGCTGGAGCCGAGCGAAAACTTTAGCGCCTATTTGAAAGTCGAATACAGCGAAGATCGGGACGAGGCGCCGGTTCGGCACGGTTACCAGCAACCGGACGGCTCGGATTGCTCGATCCCGTTCGTAACCAGCCCGCCTTACCAGACGACCTACTTTGATGATTGTAATGATCCATTTAACGTGGAAATATCGCCAGAGGTCGTTGCAGGTTTCCCCGCTGCGGATTTTCATACGGATCGAGACATCCTGACGTTCGCCGCCGAACTCGTCTGGAACCTCAATAACGACTTAACGCTGACATCGATTACCGGATATATGGACGGCGACACCGACAGCCTCATGGACCTGGTTGGCACGCCCAATGATGTTAGCTGGCAGTCCGTCAAGAACGACGGTGACATGATCAGCACCGAACTGCGGCTCGACAACATCGCGAGTGGTAATTCGCTGCGCTGGTTGGCCGGCGTATATCTGCTCCAGGACGAGGAAACGCGCATGGAACAAAATCAGTTCCAGCAACGCGGTGCGCGCGGCGGGCCATTCGTTCCAACGACCCGGGAAACGGGCGGCACCAACGAGACGGACAGCTGGTCGATTTTTGGTGAAATCAGCTGGGACATCAGTGACCGGGCGACCATCACTTATGGTGGTCGCTTCGTGAACGATGACAAGGATTACCTCACCGGCGCTCGCGGCTGGGGCGTGGACAGGCAGCTTGTTGGCCTGCCGGGCGTAAGCATGCCATTTGAGGATGGCTCGCCACAGCTTTGTGACAATGTTGGGCCGCCAGAAGTGTGCGGCAGTGAATCGAACCCGGCGTTTTTTACGAATACTGTTTCTGATTCCTGGGACGACTATATTTCCAAGCTATCCATTGATTATGAGGTCCACGACAACCTGAATTTCTATGCCTTGTATTCCGAAGGCTTCAAGAGCGGCACGTTTCAGCCAGACGCGCTGAACTCCGCTCAAGCGCTCGTTGTCGTTGAACCCGAAACCTCGACGAACTGGGAGTTCGGTTTCAAAGGTGCCGGTGAGCGTTTCCAGTATGCGATTACTGGCTTTTACCTTGAAGTCGATGACGTGCAAACGATCAATCTGGTTCCTGCTGGTGGCGCCTTCGTCGGCCTGATCAGTAACGTGGGATCGGTGGAGACACTCGGGCTCGAGCTCGAGGGTACGTTCTTGGTGACCGATAATTTCCTGTTCAGCGCTAACGGCGCGTCACTGAATGCCGAAATGCGGGACACAAATGATCCATCTGACCCCACCTTGGATATCAGCGGGCAACGGCCAGCGGGTGCTCCGAAATGGACGTATAACCTGATCGGCGAGTACACGTTCCCGATGGCTAACGGCTCCAGCTTCATCGTGCGCGCGGATTATCGCGGCCGCAGCACTGTCTTCAACCAGACGTCGAGTCGCTTCACGAACCCGCCGCTACGCTTGCGCCCGAAAATCAACGATTGGGGTGCCCGCGTCAGCTGGGTGAATGCAAACGAAAACCTGACAATTTCCGCCTGGGGCAAGAACCTTCGCGAAGACTACGATATTGCGAACTTCGGTCCTCCGAGCCCCTGCTGCAGTACCTTTGCGGCAGCGTTCCGCGGCAAGCGCCAGTACGGTGTGACGGCAACCTATGACTTTTAGTAGTAATTAATACATTGCTTCAACGCGACAACAATGAACGGCAGCCGCGGCTGCCGTTTGTTTTTAGAGGCACGAACTGCGTGGCTGCCACGGAAGTAATATGTATCGCACTTGCCGCCGTCGCGTTCGCGCTTGCATCGGGCGGAGCTACTGCACGCGAGTCAGATGGAATCATTACGCTAGAGCCGGCGTCGCTACCGAAGCCATACAAGAACCGTTTCAGTCACGGCAAGATCATCCCGTCGAATGCGGAGTGGTTGTATACAGCTGGTCAGACCGGTGTCGATGTCGACGGGACGATCGGCGCGAACATCGAAGAGCAGGCCGAGTTGGCGATGCGCAATCTCTACAACATCGTCAAAGAAGCCGGCATGGACAGTACGGACGTCGTCAAAATGACGATCTACTATGTCGACCCGGCGCACTTGCCGATTATCGTTGCTGCGCGTAACAAATACTTCGGCGAGGATTTCCGGCCGGCAAGCACGGCTGTTGGCGTCAGCGCGTTGGCGCGACCACAGTATCTGGTCGAGGTGGAGCTGATCGCTGCGCGAATCCCGGCCGACTAAGGCTTCGCCCAATAGCCGTCGTCCCGTTTGCTATCGCTGACGGAGGCCGCGTCTTCAAAGCCAGGCGCCATTGAGGCCGACGTACCGGCCATGAAGCTGTGATGTTGAATGTTCAGCGTGCGTAACCAACGTTGCTGACCCATCGTCAACGCGATAAAGAAGCCAAGTTCCACAATTTCGGGCTCGCTGAAATGCTCATGCAGGCGCGCCCACAGCGCATCGTCGGTTTGTATATCCCACGTAATCGCTTCTGTGTAAGCGAGAGCGGCTTTTTGCCTCGCGTCATAGTTGTCCGATTTCTCGAAGTTCAGCAGGTCCATGTAGTCATCTTCGACCAGACCTTCACTGCGCCCTTTTTCGGAGCGCTGGTTGCCGCAGTATTCGCATTTCACCGAACGCGACACGTACACGCGACAAAGCTCTTTGAGCTTGTGTTCGACGACGCCCTCATGAAATGAATCTTTCCACACGGTAGCAAACGCTTTCATGATCGGTGGACGATGCGCGCGTATAGCCTGACTTTCCGGGCGCGGCGTGCCGAATTTTGCGCAGCGCTCGAGCTCCGCGATCATCTCCGGATCGTTAATAACGTCTTCGGCGACATAATTGATTCTTTGCTCCGCCATAGTTTTCTCCAGGGTGAGTCTCAAACTTCCACAATCGGTTTTGGCATCAAGCGTGATAGTCCGGCATAGAGGACAAACAGCACGAATAGCGCGATGCTCATCGATGTCCACACGGCATTGGGATTTGTGGGGTCAATAAAGGGTTGAACAAGGATCGGCGCCGAAAACTGCCCCAGAAACATTGCGGTCGTAACCAGGCCAACGCCGAATCCACGCCGTTTCGCCGAGACAATCGAAAGAATCCAGCTGCTGTGATTAGGCACGTACAGGCCGAAGCCAATGCCCGCGACACCCATGCCGAGCAAGGCGACGGCGTAACTCGGCGCCACAGCGACAACAAAGTAGCCGAGCGCCATCGACAAAAAGATGCACGCATATATTGCGACAAAGTTGAGTCGTCGCTTGAATCGGTAATAGGTCAGCGACGTGAGTGCGCCGACGGTGTTGCCGAGCGCGATCGCCGCACCCATCTCAAACGGTGTCGCTGCGAACGCGTTACGCAGGTAAAACGGCAGTTGCACGGGCGTGATAAAAAACAGGCCGGACGCCAGAAAGGCCGATATAAAGACGTAGGTCGCTGAGCCAATCGGGATTGCCGGCAGATGGTCGCTTTGCTTTGCTCGAGAGGCCCTCGTCCCTGGCAGGCTTTCGGCCAGCGCAATCAATCCACTTGGTAAAACGACGAACGCGAGCAAATAGCCTAGAAACGGCGTCTGCCAGCTGAAATTGGCGAGGTATCCGCCCAGCAGCATGAAAATTACGCCGCCGAATTTCATTGCCGAGCCCTGCCAGCCGATGACGCGATTACGTGCTGCGCCTTCATAATAGTCGCCGACCATGGCGACCGTTGCCGTCTTGATACCGGCGATCGACAGGCCGAGGATCGCTCGGCCGACGAACATGAAAAAGAAGCTATCGGCGAAATAACCGGACGTGCCACTGATACCGAATACCAGCAGAGACCAGTTCAACAACGATTTTCTGCCGAGGTTGTCACTAAGCCAGCCGACAATCGGTGCGCCGAGAATGATGAACAGCGCAGGGATTGATAGCAGAATGAACTTGACCAGGAACATGACGTTGGCGTCACCTGGCAGCACACTGATGGCGGTCAGAATTGCGCTTGCAAATGGCTCGCTTTGCGCATTTTCGGCGAACACTTTGGCGATCTCGGGCATCGCCGGTGACGCGAGCGGCGTGGCCAGCAACGCGAGCGCCGTCGAGGCCAGGATGACAAACAGGCCATGCGTGCTGAGCGCCCGATTGGCGTCGTTTTCAGCAAATTCTGGTGGCATCGCGAGGTTCCCGTATGGCCCGGCAACAGGCATCAAGGACGAGTGCTTGGCTTGATCGTGCAAACGATTGCATAGTGTGCCGTACCGGTGCATGGTGGTCAATTCGGCGCCGCTTGTCGGTGCCGATCGCATTTGCTTTACTGCTGACAAACGCTTGCAGGATGATCGCTAATGACGCCCAAGTTGAACGATCCGAAAATCGTCTCCCCCGAGGATATCGACCCGGGCCACAACTGGTCGCGAGCGCTGCGCTCACCGGGGTCGATGAACGTCGATTTCGAGGAGCGGATTAACTTCAGACGCCTCCATGACTATCGATTAGGCCGCTCTCGCATGGCGCTGCGGCAATCGGATCTCGGCTCGCTGCTGACGTTCGATAACAACAATATCCGCTACATAACGAGCACGGCGATCGGCGAATGGGCGCGCGATAAGATGTGCCGATTTGCGTTGCTGCCCGGTGACGGCGATCCGCACCTGTGGGATTTTGGCTCTGCCGCAGCACACCATCGGATCTATGCGCCATGGCTGAAGCCGTCGTGTTGTCATGCTGGCATGGTTGGACTGCGCGGTACCGTATCGCCGGAGTCGGGACTGATGGCACGCGCGGCGCAGGAGATAAAGGCGTTGCTTGAGGAAAACGGTGTTGCACATCTCCCCGTTGGCATTGATCTCGTCGAACCCGCGATGTTGTTCGAGCTGCAAAAGGCAGGACTCGAAATTCGCGATGGCCAGCAGACGATGCTCGATGCGCGGGAAATCAAAAGCATGGACGAAATCATGTTACTGAATATCGCAGCGTCGATGGTCGACGGCGTATACGACATGATTTTCGAGAAGTTACGACCGGGCGTAAAAGAGTCTCAAATTGTCGCAGACTCCAACAAGATGCTCTACGAACTGGGCTCGGACGACGTCGAGGCTATTAACGCCGTTGCAGGAGAACGCTGCAGCCCACATCCGCACAATTTCACCGATCGCATTATCCGCCCCGGTGATCAGGCGTTTTTCGACATTATTCAGGCTTACATGGGCTACCGCACTTGTTACTACCGCACTTTTAACGTGGGTCGTGCCACGGAACCCCAGCGAGACGCGTACAAAAAAGCGCGTGCATGGATGGACGCGGGTATCGAACTCGTCAGACCGGGCGTAGGAACCGATCAAATCGCCAAGGTGTTTCCGAAAGCGGAGGAGTTTGGATTCTCGAGCGAGATGGAGGCGTTCGCACTGCAATTCTGTCATGGACTAGGCGTCGCGCTGCACGAGCGTCCTATCGTCAGTCGCCTCGTTTCACTGGATAGTCCGCAAGAGATAAAAGAGGGCATGGTGTTCGCACTCGAAACATATTGCCCGGCCTCCGATGGATTCTCAGCGGCGAGGATTGAGGAGGAAGTCGTCGTAACGAACGATGGCTGCCGCGTGATTACGCTGTTCCCAGCAGAGGAGCTGCCCGTCGCCAATCCATACTAGCTTGAGGTAGAGGGCGCGGCGGTCGAGCCGCGGACGATGAGCTCAGGATCCAGGCGCACGGTCTTGCGCGGTGCCTTATCATCGCGAATCTCTTCTAACAACAGGTTTGCAGCCTGCACACCAAGTTGGTCGTGTTGAATATGTATTGATGTCAGCGGTGGTGACAGGCGATCGACAAAACGCATGTCATTGAATCCTGTCACCGAGACATCGTCAGGACAGGCCAGGCCGCATTCGGCAAGCGCGTCGTAGCAGCCGATTGCCAGCAAATCGTTGCTTGCAACGACGGCCGTGAATGCGCCCTCATGCCGCAAAATCCTGTTCATCCCGTCATGACCGGCCGCCTCGGTAAATGCGGCACAGTTGACGCAGATATCCGGGTCGAACGAAAACTGACCTTCCCGGCCCAAGCGCTCGAAAGTCCGGCGGCGATCGCGGCCGGTCGTTGTGTCCATCGGGCCGCCAAGAAAAGCAATCCGACGGTGACCCAGTTCGGTGAGGTGAGACACCGCGAGTTCGATGCCGAGATCGTCATTGTTGATGACCTCAGTAACGTCATGGGCGTCGACGGTACGATTCACCAGGACGACGGGTAGATCCTCTGCCACACACGCGCTGACGACCGGGTCATCGATGTGGGCTGTCGCCAAAATCAATCCATCGATACTGCGTGCCTTAAGCGAGTCAAATATCGCACGTTCGCTGCGCTGGCTATTATCCGAGTCCGCAAGAATCGCGATGTAGCCTTCGGCACCGAGTGCGCGTTCGATACCGCGAACGACGGGGGGAAAAACAGGATTACTCAAATCGGGAATGATGACGCCAACGGTGAATGACTTGCCGGTACGCAGTCCTGATGCGAGCGAGCTTCGAGCGTAACCCATCTGGTCGGCAATCTTTTGCACCCGATCCGCAACATCCATGGATACCATTGAACGGGTAGTGGGATTCAGTACGCGCGATACGGTTGACGGATGCACTTTGGCTCGCGCTGCAACGTCTTTTATGTTGATCTTCTGTTTACTCACAGTACATCCGCGATCAATTTTATTTCCATCAGGCAGAACACGACCAGGAGAATCTTGTTGAAAGCTTCAAGCGATATCGTATCCGCTAGACTGATGCCAACGCGAGTGAAGATTAACGTCGGTACGAGCGCTATCAGGCTCAACTGCAGGCGTTCAAGCGTAAGCAAATTCGTAGATAGCGCAGCGGTCATTTGTGCGCTTGAAAATAGCAAGAATGTGAACGCGACAAGAAGCGCGTAAGCGGGGGCTTCGAGTGAACGCCCATGGTAGTAAGGCGCAACGACCTGCGCTGAAATGCCGGTAGTGCCCTGAGATGTGCCGGCGATTAGCCCGACCAAATATCCCAGGCGGCCGTGGCCATGAAAAATTCTGGCATGCCGATTACCGAAAAAGAACTGCACCAAGTACACGGCAAGCCAGCTTGCCAGCAGGATCTTGAGCCAACGGTCACTGATCGCGTGTAGTAGCAATGTACCTACTAATCCGCCAACAAACCCGCCTGCCAGGAACGGTACGTGCTTCTTTAGCTGGCCCCAATGAAGCCGTCGGTTGGCAACGACCCACAGATTAGAGGCGATGCCCGGAATGATCATCAGAATCACCGCCTCCTGTACGGAGCTGAGCATGGCCAGCGCAGGCACGGCGAACAGCGGCAGGCCCAGTCCGGTGATGCCCTTTAACAGCGCACCAACGGAGATCGCAATCAATATGGCCAGCAGCAGCCCGCCATTGATCGAGGTCAGGTCCATTCGAGCTCTTGTTTCAACACCGAATCGCCCTATAATTCCATGCGTTATGCAAACGATTGCATCAGCCTACTACAATGCCCGCAGGCGGCAAATGGGGAATCGGGAATCGCAATGGGACAAATAAACGGCAGGCACAAGATTGCTTGGATCGGGACAGGACGCATGGGCTACGCAATGGCCAAGCGCTTGCTGGAAGCGGGCTGCGACATGGCTGTTTACAACCGTACGCGTGCCAAGGCCGAGCCGCTAGCGGAGCTCGGGGCAACGATCGTCGATCGACCCGCGGAACTTGCGACAAGAGACATCATCTTTACGATGGTCTCGGGGCCGGCCGACCTGAAGCAAGTTATTTGCGGTGAAGACGGCGTCCTTAGTACATCGGTGACACCGCAGTTGCTGGTTGATTGCTCTAGCGTGTCGGAGGAAGGCTCAAACGAGGTGCGGTCGGCGCTCGCGGAACGCGACGCCGCAATGCTCTCGTCGCCGGTTAGCGGCAATGCCAAGGTCGTTGCGGCCGGGCGGCTGACGCTCGTCACGTCAGGTCCAGCTGCCGCGTTCGATATTGCGAGACCGTATCTCGAGGCTATCGGCGAAGGCGTTACGTATGTCGGCGAAGGCGAACTCGCACGGATGGTGAAAATATGCCACAACGTCTTGCTTGGCGTCGTGACTCAGAGTCTCGCCGAGATCGCTGTCCTAGCCGAAAAAGGTGGTGTACCACGGCACGCGTTGCTCGAATTTATCAATGATAGCGTGATGGGGTCTGTATTTACGCGCTACAAGACACCGGCATTCGTCAATCTCGACTGGGCACCGACGTTTACGCCAATGCTATTGCGGAAGGACATGGACCTGGGACTGGCGGCGGGAGAACGGCTTGGTGTGCCGATGCCAGTTGCAAAGACGACGCGCGATAGGGTGCAGCAATCAATAGACGCCGGGCACACGGACTGCGATTTCGGTATTTTGCTCGAAGAACAGGCCAAAGCGTCAGGGATGGACTTACAATCGGAAAATATGGACGTGAGTGACGGCCTGCATTAGAACAAAACAGCACTTATAAGAGGTCAGCATAATGAAGCGCAGAGAATTCATGCAGACGACTGCATCGGTCGCTGGTCTGTCGTTCGTCAGTTGCGGCCTGGGCGCTCTGGCGGCTTGTACCGAGAATTCGCAAGCCAGCGGCCGTCGCCGCGTCGTTGTCAACGGCAAACAAATGCGCACCGTGGATATTCACTGTCACAGTTATGTGCACGATGTCTGGCCACTTGTGGAGAGTCACGAAGATCTCGGCTACCTGTTGCCGGTGGTCAACACGGCGCCGCTCAAGAACAAACTCGATATTTACAATGTCGACTTTCGTTTGCAGCAGATGGATGAGCAGGGAATTGACGTTCAGGCTGTCAGCCTGCATGTCGGTCAATACCACCATTGGGCCGATCGCGACTTGGCCGCCGAGATCATCAGCATTCAAAACGGCAAGATTGCCGAACTGTGCGCCGCGCATCCCGAGCGATTCGTCGGTCTGGGTGCCGTCGCGCTGCAGCATCCGGATCTCGCAGTCGAGCAGATGCGACATGCAATCAGCGAATATGACATGCGCGGCTTTATGATCACCGGTTCAGTCAACGGCGAAGAATTATCCAACCCGAAATTTCATCCGTTTTTGGGGGCGGCTGAAGAGCTTGGTACAGTGATTTTCATCCACCCGCGGAATTTTCCCGCTGGGCAGTCGCGCCTCGAGGGCAATGGCAAGCTCGACAATGTCATCGGCAATCCGCTGGAGACGACGGTTGCGCTGTCACACCTGATTTTTGACGGGACCCTCGACAAGTACCCGGGCCTGAAGATTTGTGCCGCACACGGCGGCGGTTACCTACCGTCATACATTGGTCGTTCCGATCACTGTGTCGAAAACTGGCCGGATGCGTGCAAACCTGTTGATAAACTGCCCAGTGCGTACCTCAAGCAGCTGTATTTCGATTCACTCGTCTATTCGACGGAGAATCTGCGCCACTTAATTCGCACCGTCGGTGCGGACCGCATCGTGATTGGCACGGACTTTCCGTTCAACATGAGCAACAAAGACTCGGTTGATCATCTGATGTCAGTGTCGGATCTGAGCGCCGCGGAGCAGGAGGCAATCCTGGGCGGGACCGCGGCACAGCTGCTTGGCATTGTCTGAGTTCATTTCGTATGGCCATCATATTCACATTGAATGG
Source organism: Gammaproteobacteria bacterium (assembly GCA_029861535.1). GTDB lineage: Bacteria > Pseudomonadota > Gammaproteobacteria > Steroidobacterales > Woeseiaceae > UBA1847. The sequence goes on along the minus strand of JAOTZC010000005.1, from coordinate 9,742 downwards.
CAAGAGCGTTAGCGTCGACGTTGATGCGCAGACAGCGCTGCTCGAGGTACTGCGAAACGATATCGAACTGAATGGGCCGAAATTCGGTTGCGGTCTGGCCCAGTGTGGCGCTTGTGCGGTGTTACTAGACGGCCGTTCGGTGCGATCTTGCGTCCTTCCGGTCAGTGCGGCGGCGGGCAAGAGTGTGACGACACTCGAAGGTCTGGGCAACGCATCGGACCCGCATCCATTGCAGTCCGCGTTCATCGAGGAACAGGCCCTGCAGTGCGGTTATTGCACGAGCGGCATCATCGTTACGGCTGCAGCGTTGCTGGCGAAGAATGCGTCACCCGCCGAGGAGGATGTGAAAAAGGAGCTGTCGGGGCACCTTTGCCGTTGCGGCGCGCAGGCGCGCATGATTCGGGCCGTGATGAGGGCAGCCGCGCAGCTCGAGGGCAGCGAGTCATGACGGTCACGCGCCGGGAATTTCTACAGGCATCGGGTGTGCTCGTTGTTTGCTTTGCGTTGCCGGGCTGCACGAGGGAAACGACCGCGGGCAAAGCAGGATATGCGCGGCTCGGCAACCGTCTGCGTATAAACGCAAATGGCACTGTCGAGTTAATGCTCGGCAAAGTTGAATTTGGTCAAGGCATTGGTACCGCCCTGGCGCAGATGGTTGCCGAAGAACTGGATATCGATTTCGGGCGGGTCCATCTGTCGTCGGTCGATACGGATCGCTCACCCGACGAGTCGTACACGTTCAGCAGTATTTCGATTCAACAGAGTGGCCCGCCCACCCGACGCGCGGCGGCGCAGGCAAGGGGCTTACTATTGACCAGGGCCGCGGAAAGGCTCGATCAACCGGTCGATACGCTGCGTGTCGTAGATGGTGAGGTACTTACGGGCAATGTCGCCACGAACCTGAATTACTGGCGGCTTATCGGCGATGAGGAGATCACAATCGATCTGACCGAACAAGTCATGCTCAAGTCGGTGAGCGACTACTCGATCGTCGGAAGGTCCTTGGAACGCATCGACATACCCGGAAAGGTTTTCGGAGACGCCAGTTTCTTACAAGATTTGCGTTTGCCGAACATGGTTCACGCACGTGTCGTGCGACCAGCCGCAGAGCGGGCGAGCGTCAAAACGATCGATACGGCAAAAATAGAAAAGCTCCCGGGCGTACTTAGCGTCGTCCGAGACGGCAACTTCATCGCGGTCATTGCCGAACGCGAAGGTCAGGCGCGCCGCGCCGCCAATCTGTTACGCGAGACAATTTCGTGGGTACTGCCGTCGGATTTGCCAGACAGCGACAAGATCTACCAGTGGCTCAGGAATGCCGAGTCGCGGGAAGAGCCCGTCGCAAGCCGATCGTCCGAATCTGATGTGGGGTCGACGACGACCGTAAAAGCAAGCTATCAGCGGCCCTTTCAAGCGCATGCCTCAATATCGCCGTCGGCGGCAATTGCGTTGTACGACAACGGTAAGCTGACCGTGTGGAGCCACGCGCAGGGGATGTACCCGTTGCGCGGCGCGATCGCGCAGGTGCTTGGCATGGATATAGAGAACATACGCTGTGTGCACTGCGAGGCGTCCGGATGTTATGGGCATAATGGTGCCGACGATGCGGCGTGTGACGCTGCGGCGCTGGCGGTAAAATTTCCAGGGCGGCCCGTTCGCCTGCAATGGGAGCGCAGGGATGAAATGACCTGGGAACCGTACGGATCTGCGATGCACATCGAGATCAGTGCCGATGTCGACGAGACGGGAACGGTAAGGGCCTGGGACTACGATTTGTGGAGTTGTCCGCACTCGAGTCGACCAAGAAACGCCGAACAGTCGGGCAACCTAATCTACGCACAGCATCGGGCAGCTCCAGCGGAACTGCCCCCGCCGCAATCGATCCCACAGCCGAACGGTGGTGCGGACCGGAATGCAGTGCCGTTGTATACATTCGACAACATGGACGTGGTCAAGCACCTAGTCACCGACAGGCCGATGCGAGTATCGGCGCTGCGCGGACTAGGCGCATACGCCAATGTTTTCGCAATCGAATCATTCATGGATGAATTGGCAGCGCGGAGTCAGGAAGATGCGATAGCGTATCGCCTAAGACATCTCGACGACGAGCGGGCCATCGCCGTGCTCAAAAGGCTAATGGACGTCAGTGCCTGGTCGCGACGGCCGCCTGCGGGATCCGGGGAGGGTTGGGGCATTGGCTTCGCACGCTTCAAGAACCGCTCCGCCTGGGTTGGCGTTGTTATGCGGGTCATTGTAAAAAACGGCAACATCAGCTTGCAGCATGCGAGTGCGGTTTGCGACGCTGGATTGATCATCAATCCTGATGGCGCGGGTGCCCAAATCGAGGGCGGCATCGTGCAGTCGGCAAGCTGGACGCTGAAAGAGCAGATTCGCTTCGACAATGATCGCAAGCAAAGTGTGGACTGGGTGAGTTACCCGATCCTAGGTTTCGATGAAACTCCGACGATCACGGTTGACTTCATGGAACGCAGCAATCAACCGTCCCTTGGTATTGGCGAGGCCGCGCAGGGACCCACAGCTGCCGCTATCGCCAACGCGCTATACCACGCGACCGGCCAGCGTCAACGCCGATTGCCGTTGTCAGCGTAGTTAGCTAAGCCACATGCGGTACTCGACTTTGAATCGAATGATACAAAGTAGCGACGCTTAGTCTCGCGTGACAGTCGCGAAGTTAGCGGGCGTTCCGTAGTCGGCGCCGTCATAAATTTCGCTCAGGCGGGTACCTTTATAGAACGTCTTGGCGTACGCAGGCCGTGACTGGACGCGCTCAATCCATTCACACACACGTGGCAGATCGTTCCAGGTATCCCCAAGGCCGAGGTCGTTCATTCGATCCAGGGTTGGGGCAATGCAATAATCGGCAAGCGTTAATGTGTCACCCATCAACCATGGTCCGCCGGAGTCTGCGAGACCTTTTTCCATACGCTCGACGGTCTGCCGCAATCGATCGAGGGCCGCGTTTGTCTCGCGCTCGTCGAATCCGGCTTCTTTTCGCATCTTCTTATAGAACTGCTTGCGGATCGGGTGCTTGTCGACGAAATTATCAAACTCTTCCTGGGACAACTTATCGAAGCGTTTGCTCAGATACTGGTTGAAGGATGGCACCCTTACAGCCGGCGTTGGCACCTCTTCGAAGTAACGCATCCACTTGCGCATCTGTGCTCGCATGACCGGATCGGCGGGTGTTAGCGAATTTGCGGGAAATACTTCATCCAGATATTCCATGATCACGGAGGAATCGATGATCACTGCGTCGTCATGGAGCAATGTCGGCACCACGCCGTTTGGATTCAAATTGAGATACCAGTCCGTCAAATGCTCGCGTTTGGCCGAGTCGAGCGGTCGGTCCAGAAACTCCAGCCCCTTCTCCCAAAGCGTCAGGCGGACTTTCTGGCTACAGGTCGATTGCGGAAAGTTATACAGCTTGAGCATAGCCGGTTCGTCACGTGAGGAAGGACTGCAGAGTACTATCTAGCGCCAAGAATTGCGGGTTTAAATATTCGGCTACTGGTAGGACCGTGGATCTTGGAGTAAGTTGATGTATATGATTTCACGACGCGGATTCATACAATTAAGCGCCGCGGCAAGCATCGCCGGATGCATGCCATTGAATGGTGCGCAGAATCGCCTGCCGACCCGACTGATTCCCGGAACGAACGAGGCTCTGCCGATCATTGGTCTCGGAAATTCGTCTGTGTTCCGCGAGAACAATCTCGATCCGACGCGTCGATTGATCGATATTCTCATGGAGCACGGCGGCGCCTATGTCGATTGTGGTGGATCTTCCAGATTCTCAGTCGCCCGGGTGGTCGGCGAACGAAACGCTATGGACGATACCTTCCTGGGCATGTACTTCGATCTGGATAACGAAGTCGCGGCGCGGAAAATCATCACGGAATTGCGAGATATACAGGGCGCGACATCGCTTGATCTTATTCAAACACGAATGATTCAAGGCATCGCTACACACGGAGACATCCTTCGCCGCTGGAAGGATGACGGTCTTACGCGTTACATCGGGATCGCGCGTTCGGGAAAGCAGTTCTACGCGCCAATGATGAAGTTGATGGAGGCGCGGAGCATCGACTTCATCCAGGTAAATTACTCAATGCTCGAGCCCGAGGCCGAGGAGCGGTTATTGCCTTTGGCGATGGATAAAGGAATCGCGATTGTTATCAACCGGCCATTCATCAATGGCGAGTATTTCTCGGTCGTCAGAGGCCATGAACTACCGGCATGGGCGGACGAGTTCGACTGCGCCAGTTGGGCACAGTTTTCACTGAAGTTCATCCTGTCGCATCCCGCAGTGAACTGTGTTCTGACCGAGACATCCAATCCGACGCATGCGGTGGATAATTTAGGCGCCGGATTTGGCCGTCTGCCAGATGAGAAGACTCGACAGCGCATGCGCACGCATCTCTTAAACCTATGAGCGTTTCCCGATTGCCAGCCACGTCGTCGGATGCCTATTTCCGCAACCTGCTTGAGTTAGCTCCTGATTCTATGGTGATCGTAGACGGCGATGGCCGCATCGCGATCGTCAACGCACAGGCAGAGAAGATGTTCGGCTACAAGCGTGACGAAATGCGCGGCCGGCACGTGGAATTGTTGCTGCCCGAACGATTGCATGCACAGCATGTACGGCACCGCAGCGCGTACGACCGCGACCCTCGGGTGCGGCCGATGGGCAGCAGTATGACGCTCGCAGCGGTGCGCAAAGATGGCAGCGAATTCCCGGTCGAAATTAGCCTAAGTCCGGTCGAGACGCCTGATGGCACGTTTGTTTCAAGCGTCATTCGTGACGTCACAGAACGCAAGCGACTGGAACGTGAAATCAATGCCGCGAGGCAGGCGGCCGAGCGCGCCAACAACGCCAACAGCGCGTTTCTCGCTGCGGCCAGCCACGACCTGCGGCAGCCTGTTCAGGCACTGAGTCTGTTGAACGGCGCCTTGCGGCGCACGGTTACGGATGAGCGGGCGCTGGATTTGATAGAAAGCCAAGAGCGTTCACTTACGGCGATGACCAATCTCCTTAACTCACTTTTGGATATCAGCCGCCTGGATGCCGGCGCAATAACGCCGGAACTCGAAGACTTTCCGATGCAACGCTTGATGGATCGCTTGTCTGCCGAATTCGGTCGTCAGGCCCAACACAAGGGTCTTAAATTTACCGCGAATAGTTGCGATTCGATTGTGCGCAGCGACCCGAATCTGCTTGCGGAAATCATTCAAAATCTGGTTTCGAACGCGGTACGTTACACTGAGAAGGGCGGCATACGCCTCGACTGCGAGGAAGTCGAAGGACGCTGTCGCGTTCGCGTGTCCGACACAGGAATTGGTATCGAGCCGGATCGTTTCGACGATATCTTTCGAGAATTCGTGCAGTGCAACTCCGCTGGTGCCACCAACGAGGGCTTCGGGCTCGGACTGGCGATCGTGCGCAGGCTTGCCGATCTACTTGCCCATGAGATTGACGTGTCCTCGGATCCGGGCAAAGGCTCGGAGTTTACTGTGACGATTCCCATCATTAACGGGCGGACTGCGACCGACGACGATAAACAATCAGTCCGACGGCAAAACCGGCAGCGCGCGTCCGGCCTTATCGTATTGATCGAGGATGATGTCAACGTCGCAAATGCTTGGGAGCTGTTGCTTGAGGCAGAGGGATACAGAGTGGCGACAGCGTCCACTGCGGGAGAGGCCAAGGTGTTGGTGCGTCATCTCGATATCGCGCCTCGGCTGTTGATCTCGGATTTCCACCTGCTTGACGGTTCGACCGGTGTCGAGGCCGTCGCGGCCATTCGCAAACACTTCGATCGAATGATTCCCGCCTTCGTTGTTAGTGGCGACACGTCGAAGATTGTCAAGGAGGCGCGGCTGCTCGACAACTGCACGTTGATGAGCAAACCAATCGATACGGATCGTCTGCTCGAAGCGGCAAGTACGGCGACGGAGACGGGATTGGTACCGGCGGATTGACCGACGTGTTCCCCCGATCCGGCGTGTTAATTACGGCTGGACTGAGGATGCATAGCTGCTCATCGGAAGTAAAGCGCAGCGCAGCGAGCCATGACGATGAGTAGCTATGCGTCCTCAGTACGGGAGTTGGTCCTTATTACGCTAGCCAGCTCGCCGGCGATCGCGTGATAGCAACGCCGACTACAAAAGTAAAAGCCAGAAGCGCGCCGATGAATGCGATAAACCTGATGCTCTGCGTTCGGCCTCGACGCAAAGCAATCATGCCGAGCAAAATGTAGGCAATCAGACCGACAAACTTTGCGACCAGCCAGCTCTGTGACAGCGGGTTCAGCGACAGCAACACCAGCATTGCCACGCCAGACAGCAAAAACACGCTGTCGATGATGTGCGGTGCAATACGCGTGATTCTATGCGCCAGCAGTGTGGACGACATCATCATCCAATAGCCACGCAAAGCAAATCCGGCAATCGTCAGGACCGCGCATGCAACGTGCACGAGTTTTAAGGCTGAATACATGCTACGGAGGAACCGGCGCCCGATAGGTGAAGCTACTTATAGTTTTTGAGCCTGTCTTTGGCAAGCTTGTGTCCGTCGGCAAGCATACGTGAGGCGGGTGACAGCATGTCCCGATATAGGGGTCTTCTTTGCAGGCCCGCTGCAAGCTCCGCGGCGGGTTTTTTATTCCTTCTGGCATCAGGAACTGCAGGGGCAGAGGGTTCCGCGGCGCCAGAAGAAGCCATCGATCTTGTTGACTTCGATCAGATTATCGTCGTCGCGCACAAAGACGAGCGCTCGATTCGTGAGGTTGCCGCAAATGTCACCGTCCTGTCTCAGGATCGGCTGAAGGATCAGCTCGCGGCATCGATTAGTGACGTGTTCCGCCATGTGCCGGGCATCGACTACGAAGCGGCCGGAACTCGGTTCGGCGCCGAAGGCATCAGTATTCGGGGGATCGGCGGCAATCGCGTCGCGATTCTCGTCGACGGTGTGCCGCTATCAGACCAGTTTGATGTCGGTAGTTTTTCGAATGCCACACGCGACTTTCTGGATACCGGCCTTATTCGCGACATTGAAGTGTTGCACGGTCCGGCATCGGCCCTGTATGGCAGTGCCGCAATCGGTGGAGTTGTCTCAGTCAGAACACCCGACCCTGCGGATATCGCGGGCAGCGATGATGTCGGCGGAGATGTGCTCGCAACCTGGCGCGGCAGTGACCAAAGCGCGCACGGACAGGCAACATTCGCATTGAATGGCCCGTCAGCCGGTTTTATGGTCGGCGCGAGTCGACGTGAGGGTCAGGAGTCGGATGCTGCAGCAGCGCCTTCGGGTGTCGATACCAATGACTATGTTCGGCAGTCTGCGCTAGCAAAGCTTGTCGGCGACGATTCCTGGGGCAACACTTGGCGAGCGAGCTTTATCCATCAGGATGCCGACACGAGATCCGACCTAAATTCGATGCTCGGCCAGGGACGCTTTCGCTCCACCACGGCGCTCGAAGGCGACGATTCCTATCAAATGAATCTTGTCAACCTCGCCTGGGAGTTCGACTCGGCCGAGTCCTGGGTAGATTCCGGCGTCGTTCGCGCATTCTATGAGACCGCGTCAGTCGAACAAGCAACACTCGACGAACGCGCCAATGCCAGGACGCCGGTGTCAATCAATCGATACTTCGGCTTCGATCAGAGGATACGTGGCCTTGATATCAACCTTTGGAAGGACTTTGTCGGGGACCGCATCTCTCATCGGTTCGGATTTGGCGTCGAGTACCACGATCGACGCACGGAGGAATTCCGTGACGGGTTATCGACCGATTTGTCCAACGGCCAACAGACGAACGTGCTGTTGGGAGAGGAGTTTCCGCTCAGAGATTTTCCGATCAGTGAGACGACCGAGGCCGCAGCCTACGTAGAAGACACGATCAGCATTGGTGACTGGACATTGATCGCGGCACTGCGTGCCGACCGTTTCGAGCTTTCGCCAGAACAAGATCCCATGTATCTCGAAGACTATCCGTTCGCAGAGTTGGTATCGCTGGAGGAGTCCGACGTGTCACCGAAGCTCGGTCTGATCTGGAACGCGACGCCCGGGATCGATGTCTATGCGCAGTATTCACACGGCTTTCGTGCGCCGCCGTATGCAGACGCCAATATTGGACTCGAAATTCCTTTTTTCAATTATCGGGCGATTCCAAATCCAGACCTGAAATCCGAGTCTTCCGACGGCTTTGATCTTGGCATTCGCCTGATGAGCGTCAATTCAAGCGCACGGCTGTCGCTGTTTCATACGCGCTATGAAGACTTCATCGAGTCGAAAATTCGACTCGGCGAGGATCCGGTAACAGGTCGCATATTGTTTCAATCGCAGAATATTCGGGCGACGACGATTGCAGGCGCTGAGGGCGCGTACGCCGTTAGGTTTGGTGGCTTGCATGGCAACCGACGAGCATTCGGTTTCGACATCGCAGCCTATTACGCACGCGGTGAAAACGACGACACCGGTGAGGCGTTGAACTCCGTCGGACCAGCCCAAGCTGTTGTCGGCCTTAGCTGGTTCTCGATGGACGAACGAGCCCAGGTGCGTGTAATCGCAACCCTGACGGACGCATGGGACGATCGCGACGAGACGCGTGGCGATCTGTTCAAACCGCCGGGCCATACGGTGTTCGACCTCTACTTTTCGCAGAGTTTGGGCCGCAACACTCGTGTGCGAGCAGGCCTGCACAACCTGACGGACCGAACTTACTGGCAATGGTCCGAAGTGCGCGGCCTGTCAGACGACGATCCAATTATTCCGTATCTATCCCAAGCTGGCCGCAGCGCGTCGGTCAGCCTGAACATTATGTGGTAGGGAGCCGAGGAGGGCATACCATGCAAAATAAAACGACAACTTTAGTATCCATCTTTCTAATTGGCCTCCTTGGCGCGGGCTGCGGACAGCGCGACAGCGGGACGGCATCCACGGGAGCCGATGACACAATCGTGCATACGGCGGAAGTCGCAGCGGCGGGCAAAGACGAGCTGATTGCCCGCGGCGAAAAAGTGTATCTCGCCAACTGCGCCGCGTGTCATCAGCCCAATGGCAAAGGCCTTACGGGCGCATTCCCGCCGCTTGCCGGCTCGGATTATCTGCAGGGTGACCGCAGAGACGTGCTTGGAGCCGCGATGTTCGGTTTGTCCGGCCCGATTACGGTCAACGGTGTCGAATACAACGGCGTCATGCCGAGTCTAGGGCACCTGCCCGACGACGATCTTGCGGCGGCATTGACCTACGTGTTGTCATCCTGGGGCAATGATGGCGCAGCGGTCAGTGTTGCGGAAGTTGCGGCGCTGCGTGTCGAACTCGGCCAGCAAGATCGCGCCGCCGGCGAACGACATAAGGGTGCCACCGAGGGCGAACTAAAGTATCGAGGCGCACCTTCTGCGATCGCGGGTGACGATACGCGTCAGGTCATGAGTGCCGAAGGCCCGGTCTTGAGCGAAGCTGAATTCCAGGTTGCAACGCAAGTGTATTTCGAGCGTTGCGCGGGCTGCCACGGCGTACTGCGCAAAGGGGCGACCGGCAAAGCACTGACGCCTGACATCACTCGCGAAAAAGGCACCGAGTATCTAAAGGCCTTGATCAACTACGGCTCGCCCGCCGGCATGCCGAATTGGGGCACATCCGGCGAGATGTCAGCGGAACAAATCGACATCATGGCGCGTTTTCTGCAACAGGAACCGCCAGCACCGCCTGAATATGGAA
>JAOTZC010000029.1 GCA_029861535.1 Gammaproteobacteria bacterium | reverse complement strand
TTGACTGACCTATTGCCAGCCTGGGGACAAGATTAGACCCATGCCACTGAATACATGCTGAACACCTGGGCCGAAAAAAAGCGTTTTAGCTGAACGGTTTATGAATGCCGGGCCGGCTCAGGACAGGCGCTTTTTGGCGGCTCGCCATTCTTGGTTAAGGACCGCCAGCGAAAGGCGTTTCAAGGACTTGCCGCCGTCGACGACGACGCGCTCCATCTCGCGAAAGCGCTTCTCGAACTTGTGATTGGCGCCGGACAGCGCCTTTTCGGGGTCAATATCGAGATGTCGGGCAAGATTGACGACGGCGAACAGCAGATCGCCAAACTCTTCTTCCATCTGGCATTGGTCGCGTTCACCGACCGCCTCCTCCAGCTCTTCCAGCTCCTCGTGAATTTTCTCCCGAACGCCTTGACGTTCCGGCCAGTCAAAGCCCACCGTCGCCGCTCGTTTGCCGAGCTTTTGTGCCCGTTTCAGCGCCGGCAACGCCAGCGCAACCCCCGCCAGCACGCTGTCATCCGCATCCGTCGACCGCTCGGCCGCCTTGATTTGCTCCCAGCTGCCGTCCTGCTGACCATCCTGACGCTGCTCATCACTACCAAACACGTGGGGATGGCGGCGAATCATCTTGTCGCTGATGCCGGACGCAACGTCATTGAAATCGAATGCTTGTGCTTCTTCGGCCATACGGGCGTGAAACACGATTTGAAACAGTAGATCGCCGAGCTCATCGCGGAGTCCATCGAGGTCCTCGCGCGCGATCGCGTCGGCGACTTCATAAGCCTCTTCGATCGTATACGGCGCGATCGTCGAAAAGTTCTGCTGCAAGTCCCACGGACAGCCATCTTGCGGGTCCCGCAATGTCTGCATCACTTCAAGTAGTCTCTCGATACTTCTCATAAGTCACTTTTTTATAAGATTTTTTCTCTAAGCACTATCAGCATGTGCGCGGTCGCCCCCCAGATCCGGTGCTCGTCGTAGCGAAACTCGACGATCGGCACTTTCTGACCGAGGAAATCGCGTTCCGCCGGTATCGCGTTGCTCGAATCCAGCAGGAACGACAATGGTACTTCGAACGCCAGTTCGACCTCGGTAGTGTCGACCGTTAGCTCCGCCGGCGGCGCTACCAGGCCGACGATTGGCGTTACTGCGTAGCCTGTCACCGTCGGCATCGGCTCCAGATAGCCGAGCACCGATACATCGGCTGGTGCGATGCCAACTTCCTCGTGAGTCTCGCGGAGCGCCGTCGCCACGATGTCAACGTCGCCATCTTCCATGCGCCCGCCGGGAAAGCTGATTTGACTGGCGTGATGTTTCAATTCGGCCGCACGCCGCGTCAGCAACACAGTCAGTCCCAACTGATGCTCGATAACCGGAATCAGCACGCCCGCTGGTTTCAACGAGGCGGTCAGCGCCTTCTGCATATCGTCCGGCCACCGCTCAATAGCGGGTGGCAACATCACATTCGTCGGGTCCAGAGCAAGCTTTGTGCCCGCGAGTCTCTCTCGCAGCAACGCGGCGGTCAGCTTGTCAGCAGTCGACATGAGAAACTAATGCTTGATACCGCCTTCGGTTAGCGCTGCCGGATCGAGCAGGCGATCCAGCTCTTCGTCGCTCAAATCCGTCATCTCCTTCGCGACCTCTTTGACAGGGCGGCCTTCCTTATAGGCTTTTTTCGCGACCGCCGCGCCTTGCTCATAGCCAATAACGGGATTTAGCGCCGTTACCAATATCGGGTTGCGATCCAGCGCCTCGTTGATGTGATCGATGTTGACCGAAAAACCGGCGATAGCCTTATCGGCCAGGCATGTCGACGCACTCGCCAACAGTTCGATGCTTTGCAAAAGGTTGTGGGCTACGACTGGCAACATCACGTTGAGCTGGAAATTTCCGGACTGGCCCGCTATCGCGACCGTTGCATCGTTGCCGACGACCTGTGCACCAACCATCGCAACCGCTTCCGGAATTACCGGGTTGACCTTACCCGGCATGATGCTCGATCCTGGCTGCAGCACAGGCAGTTCGATCTCGCCGATGCCGGCCAACGGCCCAGAATTCATCCAACGCAGGTCGTTCGCGATCTTAGTCAGGCTAACGGCGAGCACGCGCAGCTGACCTGAAGTCTCCACCGCCGCATCCTGGCTGCTTAGGGCCTCGAATTTCGACTCGGCCGAGCTGAATTCTATGCCGGTGCGCTCGGACAACAAAACCGCCACCTTGTTACCGAACTTCGGGTGCGCATTAATGCCGGTGCCGACCGCGGTGCCGCCCAGGGCGAGGGCCGTCAAGCGTTTCATCGTGTCACCAAGGCGCTCAGATGCGTGGTTGATTTGCGAGCGCCAGCCTTCGAGCTCCTGGCCGATCGTAACCGGCATCGCATCCATCAAATGCGTGCGACCGGTCTTGACGATGGCATCCGTCTCGCGGGCTTTCTTGGCTAGTGTCTTCGACAAATGCTTCAGCGCCGGCAAAAGCGTGTTGTCGATTGCGATTGCGGCGCTAAGGTGGACGCAGGTCGGAATCACATCATTACTGCTCTGGCTCATGTTGACGTGATCATTCGGATGCACGTCCGCGCCGAAATCTACGGTGGCGATATGCGCAATTACCTCGTTCGCGTTCATGTTGGAGCTGGTACCGGAACCCGTTTGAAACACGTCGATCGGAAAGTGCTGATCGTGGTCGCCCGCGGCGACTTCGAGCGCCGCTTTCTGCACCACGATCGCGAGCGGATTCGATAACAGACCGAGCTCGGCGTTGGCGCCCGCCGCTGCCCATTTGACGAGCCCGAGTGCCGCGATGAACTGCCGTGGCATCGACAAACCGCTGATCGGAAAATTGTCGACCGCACGCTGTGTCTGTGCGCCCCACAGCGCATCCTCGGGCACTTTCAGCTCGCCCATACTGTCGTGTTCAATACGGAATTTGCCGCTCATCGCATCGTTTTCCTCGTCCTGATCTTCACGCTTATCGCCGTCGTGCCGGGGCCGCAATCGTGTATGATTCGCGCTTTGCGCGCGCAAGTCTACACTGGTTTCCACGACATGAAAGTCTCGACATTGAGAGCCCTGTCCCCGGCCGACGGCCGCTACGCGGATAAGGTCGCGAGCCTCCGCGATATCTTCAGTGAATACGGCCTGATCCGATTCCGGGTACTGGTCGAGGTACGCTGGCTGCAGAGCTTGGCGGATGAGTCAAGCATTGCCGAGGTCGCGCCGCTGTCGTCCGTCATGAAGGATGTGTTGAACGATATCGTCGATGGTTTCTCAATAGACGAGGCCGAACGTATCAAAGAGATCGAGGCGACCACAAATCACGACGTCAAGGCGGTGGAGTATTTCATCCGCGAGCGGCTTGGCGATGGCCCTGAAACCTCGGCGCTGAAGGACTTTACGCATTTCGCCTGTACGTCGGAGGACATCAACAATCTGGCCTATGCGCTGATGCTGCGGGCCGCACGGACCGACGTTATCGTGCCGAAAATGCGCGAGCTCAGGAACATGCTCAAAGCGATGGCACGTGAACATGCGGCGGTGCCAATGTTGTCGCGCACGCACGGCCAACCGGCGAGCCCGACGACGGTTGGCAAGGAGCTAGCCAACGTCGTGCAGCGTCTTGACATTGCCGAGCGCAAATTCGCCGCTGTCGCAATTCGTGGCAAATTTAATGGTGCTGTTGGAAATTACAATGCCCACGTCATTGCGTATCCGGACGCCGATTGGCCGGCGATTAGCAAACGGTTTATCGAATCACTGGGCGTCGAGCAAAACACCCACACGACGCAGATCGAGCCTCACGATTGGACCGCCGAGTATGCGCATGCGTTGATTCGCTACAACACGATATTGACCGACTTTTGTCGCGATGTGTGGGGCTATATTTCACTCGGCTATTTCAGTCAGAGAATCGCTAAGAATGAAGTTGGTTCGTCGACGATGCCGCACAAGGTCAATCCAATTGATTTCGAGAATGCCGAAGGAAATCTCGGCATGTCGACAGCGTTGCTCGGCCATTTCGCCGAAAAATTACCGATCTCACGCTGGCAGCGAGACCTTACGGATTCCACGGTGCATCGCAATTTTGGCGTTGCGGTTGGACACACGCTGATCGCGATGCAAGCAGCAAGCAAGGGAATCAGCAAACTACAGATTGACGAAACGGCCATCGCGGCCGACGTCAACAATGCCTGGGAAGTGCTGGCAGAGGCCGTGCAGACTGTCATGCGTCGCTACGGCGTTCCGGAACCCTACGAAAAGCTCAAAGCGTTGACTCGCGGAGAGGCTGTAACGAAGGATCTGCTGCATGAATTTATCGCGACGCTCGATATTCCCGAAGCCGAGCGCGCACGACTGCTTGAGCTTACGCCGCAAGCCTATATTGGCCTCGCCGCCGAGCTTGGAAAAATGCTCTGACGCGACTGATCAACGCCCATCGCCAATGGGCGCAAGCATATGTGAAACCGGCGCGATACCAGTACTGTGGCCGCAATTTGGCGGAAACGCCCGCGATACGTGGCTTGCGAACGATTCTAAATTGATGCCCAAGCCGCCAAAACGTGACGCAGTTGGCACTGGCAATCATTGTACGACCGGTAAGATGACAACCCTGCCCCGGGGGAGTTTCCGGGCCAACTTGGACAAAAGACTAACGATTAGCGACGAATGCCAGAGGCTTCAGAAAACAGCAAACGTTGGGTGATCTCGACGCGCGAGGAGATGCGTCAAGCCGCCATTGCAGTTGTTAAGGAGGCTACTCGCAAGGTTTCGATCTACACGCACGATCTGGAACCGGGCATTTACGACGATCCGGAATTTCTTGAGGTCATCAAGCATTTGGTTCTGTCTCAGGCCTATGCGCGAATTCGCGTTTTGATTTCAGACCCGACGCGTGCGATCAAAAACGGCAACAACTTCGTACATCTTGGCCGTCGTCTTAACACGTACATAGAATTTCGTCACGTGCGCGAGGACTTGCGCACACACGCCGAAGCGTTTTGCATCGCCGACGAAAAAGCGCTCGTTTATCGACTGCAGGCGCCGCGCTGGGAAGGCATTGCGGACACTTACGAACCCGCCGTCGCGAAGCTGTACGGAAAAATGTTTGACGAAATCTGGCTGGCCAGCGAAGTTGAAATGGAATTCCGCCAGCTCGGAATTTAAGACCACGTGCACCCTACCGATCTGACAGTCTCCGCTGTTGTATATCACGACGGCCGTTACCTGATCGTCAGAGAAACGGCCGGCGGCCGCGCGGTGCTGAGTCAACCCGGCGGCCACATCGAAACCGGCGAATCACCTGAAGATGCCCTGTTGCGTGAGGTACTTGAAGAGACCGGCTGCACAGTGAGCTGCGGTGAACCGATCGGCGTATACCTTTGGATTCATCCGCAAACCCGTCAACAGTTTTTGCGTCTGATGTATGTCGCCGAGTATCAAAGCTGCGACGAATCGCATTCGCTCGATGACAGCATTATTTCGCGCCTGTGGTTAACGCGGGAAGAAGTTGAAGCACATGAGACGACGCTTCGTAATCCGACCGTGCTTCGTTGCATTCAGGATTTCGAGGCCGGCCGTCGCGAATCGGATGCGTTGATTTCCGGCATGCTGCCATTACAAGAAAACGTCGATCAGGTGCTAGCAAGGGCCGATCTCGTATAAGAGTGGGTTCGAACCCGCCGGCAAATGATAAAATTGGCGTCTCATGGCGCACAGTCTTCCCAATATTGCTGATCGCAGCGTAGTTCTCGGCCTGTCCGGCGGAGTCGACTCCGCGGTGGCTGCGATTCTGCTCAAAGACGCTAACGCGAAGGTGCAAGCGTTACACATGACGAACTGGGAAGATGACGACGGTTATTGCACTTCGGCCGAGGACCTGCAGGATGCGCGACACGTCTGCGAACAGCTCGAAATTCCGCTGCATCACGTCAATTTTTCACGACAATATCGGGACCGAGTGTTCGAGTATTTTCTCGATGAGTATCGCGCCGGACGCACGCCCAATCCGGACGTACTGTGTAACCGCGAAATCAAATTTGGCGTTTTCCGCGACTATGCGAAGCGTCTCGGTGGTGAGTTGCTCGCAACTGGCCATTATGCGCGCACCGCGACGATCGACGGAGTTCCGACGTTACTCAAGGGTGCAGACCCGGACAAGGACCAGAGCTACTTTTTGCATGCCATATCGGCCGACGCGATCGGCGAAACAATTTTTCCACTTGGAAATCTGGTGAAAGAAGAGGTTCGACAGGTCGCCAGGGATCGCGGAATCGCGATCCATGACAAAAAAGACAGCACCGGTATTTGTTTTATTGGAGAACGTCCGTTTCGTGAGTTCTTGAGCACCTACCTTGCCGCAAATCCAGGCCCAATTAGAAGCTTGTCCGGACGCGAGCTCGGCCAGCACTCCGGACTGATGTACTACACACTCGGTCAGCGACAGGGTCTCGGTATCGGCGGGCGCAACGATGCAAACGAGCTGCCCTGGTATGTTGTCGAAAAGGTCATCGAGGACAATGCGCTAATCGTCGATCAGGGCGAGTCACCGTGGCTCTATAGCGACAGCCTGCTGGCGAGCGACGCGAGCTGGATTGCCGGACCGCCGGCGGGACTCGATAGCGGCCGCCAGCTCAGCGTACGAATTCGATACCGGCAGAACGATCAGGCCTGTACGGTCAAGAACTTGGGTAATCAGCAGCTTGAAGTCGTTTTCGATGCGCCACAGCGCGCCGTCGCGCCAGGCCAGTTTGCCGTGTTCTATGAAGGCGACGTTTGCCTCGGCGGCGCCGTGATTGACAGGATTCTGTCGCGACCGAACGTCGACAATCCGATCAACGCAGCGGCCAGCACTTAGGGGACCGCCGGCCGATTATTTCGCTATAATGCGCGCCCCGACGGGGCCGGAACTACTGCCGGTCTGTCGAGACAAAACATCCCTGGAGAACGACACGATGAAGGATAGCTTCGGCGCGCGCTCGACGCTGGCCGTCGGTGGCAATGATCTTGAGATCTTCCGCCTCGACGCCGTCAAGGAAGGCCATGTAGATCGCCTCCCATATTCACTCAAGATTCTGCTTGAAAACTTGTTACGCCACGAAGATGGCCGCGACGTTACCCGCGACGACATTCTCGCGCTGGCCAACTGGGACCCGAAGGCAGATCCGAGCACCGAAATTTCGTTCACACCGAGCCGCGTCATCCTGCAGGATTTTACTGGCGTGCCAGCGGTGGTCGACCTGGCCGCGATGCGGGATGCAGTCGTCAAACTCGGTGGCTCTGCCGACAAGATCAACCCATTGTCGCCGGCCGAGCTGGTCATCGACCATTCAGTACAAGTTGACGCGTACGGCAGCGCAAACGCACTCGACCTAAATAACAAAATCGAGTTTCAGCGCAACCGTGAGCGTTATTCGTTTTTGCGCTGGGGCCAATCGGCATTCGAGAACTTTCGCGTTGTGCCGCCAAACACCGGTATTGTTCATCAGGTCAATCTCGAATATTTGAGTCGCGTCATTTTTGATGTTGATAGCAATGGCGTTCGCAGCTCCTACCCCGACACCGTCGTCGGTACTGACTCGCACACGACCATGATTAACGGCCTCGGCGTACTCGGCTGGGGCGTCGGCGGTATCGAGGCCGAGGCCGCAATGCTCGGCCAGCCGATCACGATGCTTATCCCGCATGTCATCGGTTTCAAACTGAACGGAAAGCTGAAGGAAGGCGCAACGGCGACGGACCTAGTGCTCACTGTCACCGAGATGCTTCGCAACAAGGGTGTCGTTGGCAAGTTCGTCGAGTTCTTTGGCGACGGCCTGGCCGAATTGCCGCTGGCAGATCGTGCGACATTGGGCAACATGTCACCGGAGTTTGGATCGACATGCGCTATTTTCCCGATCGATTCCATTACCAGCCGCTATCTGCGCTTGTCGGGCCGTGATGAGGCGCATATTGACGTCATCGAGGCATACGCGAAAGAACAGGCGCTTTGGCGCGAAGATGGGCAGGCCGATGCACTGTACACCGACACTCTCGAACTGGACCTCGGTACCGTCGAGCCTTGCATCGCCGGCCCGAAGCGTCCACAAGACCGGATCCTGCTGAAAGAAGCCGACACGGTTTATGGAAAACATCTTGAAGCCGCCATCGCGGATCGCAAAGGCGGCGGCAAAGCTATTGCCAACATCAACGGCGAAGACATTGAAATACGCGACGGCGCCGTGTTGATCGCAGCGATTACTAGCTGCACAAATACGTCGAACCCGGCTGTGATGATCGCTGCCGGCCTGCTCGCAAAGAACGCGCGCGAAAGAGGCCTGAAAGCGAAGCCGTGGGTCAAAACCAGTTTGGCACCCGGTTCACGGGTCGTCACAGACTATCTCGAAAAGTCCGGCCTGCTCGATGATCTCGATGCCGTCGGCTTTTACACGGTTGGTTACGGCTGCACGACGTGCATTGGCAACTCGGGTCCGTTAATGCCCGAAATCGCCGCAGCGGTAGAAAAAGGTGACATCGTCGGGACCAGCGTACTTTCAGGTAATCGCAACTTCGAAGGCCGTATTCACGCGCAAGTGCGCATGAACTTCCTGGCGTCACCACCACTCGTCGTCGCCTATGCCCTCGCCGGCAATCTCGACGTAAACGTGCTAAAGGATTCTCTCGGCGAAGACAAGCACGGCAAACCGGTCTTCCTGAAGGACCTATGGCCGAACCAAAAAGAAATTCACGATGCCGTCGCTGCGAATATCGATTCGAGCATGTTCAAGTCGAGCTACGATAGCGTATTCGATGGCGATGCCAACTGGAAAGGCATCGACTCGCCGCAAGGTGAGATCTACACCTGGGACAAGGACTCAACATACGTCAAGAATCCACCGTACTTTGAGGGCATGACGGCGAATCCTGTGCCGATTACCGAAATTCACGGCGCTCGGGCACTAGCACTGCTCGGCGACTCGGTGACAACCGATCATATCTCGCCCGCTGGCGGCATCGCGCCCGACAGTCCGGCCGCAAAATATCTGATCGACCTGGGGGTGAAGCCATCTGACTTCAATTCTTACGGTTCGCGACGCGGCAATCACGAGGTGATGATGCGCGGCACGTTCGCGAATATTCGTCTGCGCAATCTGCTCGCACCGGGCACCGAAGGTGGCTGGACTCGTCATCAACCCAGCGGCGAGCAGATGTCGATCTACGATGCATCGTTAAAATATAAACAGGAAGGCACGCCATTGATTGTTGTTGCAGGTACCGAATACGGAACCGGTTCATCGCGCGATTGGGCCGCCAAAGGCACCTTGCTATTAGGCGTAAAAGCCGTCATTGCGAAGAGCTTTGAGCGAATTCACCGTTCGAATCTGATTGGTATGGGTGTACTGCCGCTACAGTTCTTGGATGCAGACACCGCGGAATCGCTCGGCCTGACCGGCACGGAGACATTCGACATATCGGGCCACACGAGTGCCGATGCCGACACGGTGGTCGTGACAGCGTCACCGGAAAGCGGCGACCCATTCACCTTCGAGGCAACGATACGCATCGATACGCCAAAAGAACGGGACTACTATGAGCACGGCGGCATCCTGCACTACGTCTTACGCCAACTCGCCGCCTAGTACTTTTGAACGAGCCCTGTGTCATCCCGGACATGCTACGCGACGCGCTCCGAGATGCGCGGCACGTCTGCGTCCTCACAGGCGCCGGCGTTTCCGCAGAAAGCGGAGTTCCGACCTTTCGCGATGCACAGCAAGGACTGTGGGCCAAGTATGACCCGCATCAACTGGCAACGCCCGAAGGCTTTCTCGATAACCCGCCGCTCGTCTGGCGGTGGTACCGATGGCGACGTGAGCTTGTCTCTCAGGTCGAACCGAATCCAGGCCATCATGCGCTTGCCAAACTTCAAGAGCTGGTACCGCGGCTGACGTTGGTAACGCAAAATGTTGACGGCCTGCATCAGCGCGCCGGCAGCAACGATGTCATTGAGTTCCACGGCAATTTGTTCGTCAATCGCTGCTTCGCCGAAGGCTGCGTCATCGACAAAGACGATGACGCAACAGTGCCAACGTGCCCCGGCTGCGGCAGTCACGTACGCCCAGGCGTCGTCTGGTTCGGCGAGGCAATACCCGAAGCCGCTCTAAACGAATCGTTCGCAACTGCTGCCGATTGCGACCTGTTCCTGTCGGTTGGCACCTCGTCACTGGTATTCCCCGCTGCAGGCCTAGTCGACGTCGCCCGCGATGCCGGCGCCGTGACTGTCGAAATCAACCTTGAGCCCACCGAACATGCCGATACTTTTGACTATGCGCTTGCCGGCAAATCGGGGGAACTGCTGCCGGAACTGATAAACTCTCTGGCCATCTAAACGCGTTTGGTTGACGCCGGAGCAACTGTGAACGAGCGATCCGCAGAAAAGATGTTGGGCACGCCGCGTTGGGCGAAAGTTGGCGCGTGGGTGCTGCTCGCTATTTTCCTGTTCCTGGTGATTCTCGGCATGTATTGGTCACGGACACCCAAAGTGTTCTGGGTCAACGAGTTTGTCGAGAACGATCGCCATGTCGTCGGATTCTCGACCACCGATACACTCATCCGGGTTGCCAGCACCCTTGTCGAGAAGCCTGGCGGTTATTTGACAAACGATCGAATGCCACCCGGGCTGTGGCTCGATAACATGCCGAACTTCGAAAAAGGCGTGCTGACGCAGGTCAAAGACTTATCCCGTGTCATTCGTAACGATTACAGCCGCAGCCAGTCGCAGTCCAAGGAAGACCCGGATGTCGTGATCGCGACGGAAAAGTTTTTCTCGGAAAGCAATTCTTGGCTGTTCCCACCGACCGAACGTCGTTTTCGTGAGGGGATAGAAGGCATCGTCAGTTACCGCGACCGCTTGTCTGGTGTATCAAAGGACGGTGATGAGGCGCTGTTTTATGCTCGCGCAGACAATTTGCGCGAGTGGCTCGCCGAGGTCGAAAAACGCCTTGGTAGTCTTACGCGGCGACTCGGTGATAGCGTCGCCAAGACACGTATTAACGAAAACCTTGCCGGAGACCCTTCGGCGGAAGCCGCTCAGGTTGAGCCCGACAACGTAAACGTAAAGACGTCGTGGTTTGAGATTGACGACATCTTCTTTGAAGCCCGCGGCACGGCCTGGGCCCTGGTCCATTTTTTGCGCGCCGCGCAATTCGATTTTGCGAATGTACTTGAAGACAAGAATGCCGAAGCCAGCGTTCGCCAGATTATTCGTGAACTTGAAGCCAGCCTGGGGCCGCTGCGATCGCCGATGATACTAAACGGTAGCGGTTACGGACTTTGGGCGAACCATTCGTTGGTCATGGCGAACTACCTCGCCCGCGCAAACGCGGCCGTTATCAACCTTCGTGAATTGCTCGACCAGGGCTAGGTATCTAGGGCCGCAACCTACACGTGTTCGGATACAAATCCGCCGACCGAACCCGCAAATCGTAGCGTCACGAACGAGACACCGGCAACGCATCTGGTCGTCAAGCCGTAGCGCTGCTGCACACTGTGCGTAACGCTGCCGACCGCTTCAATTGCCGAGCTGACGATTTTTACTCGCTGCCCCACCGCCAGATCCTGTTTGGTCACGAAGCGCATGCCGTTGAGCGAGATATCCTTGGTATGCCCGACAAATCCTTTTTGTTGCGGCCAATGGGTGTAAATCGCAATGATTTGTTGTTTTTCGAATCTCGCAACAGCGCGCTGACCCACTGATTCCATGCGTTGATTATTGGGCGGACACAGCGGACTGCCACAGGTGTCGCAGTTCGCATCTGTCTCAATAATCCTGCCGTGATTGTGTGGCGTCTCACAGAAAACACACTCGCGAAATGGATCCAGAATTCGGACCGATTTTGTAGGTGACGACGAATCACGAGACTCCTCGCCCACGCCGTCCACGACATGCGCCATAACGTCGAGCAGCGCATCATATTCCACGCGCCGTTGGCGATCCGTGAGTACCGCGTACGCCTCATTGATCAGGGCCGCTGTCGCTGTGTCCCCGCCGAGATCCGGATGATTCTTGAGCTGCTGCATCAAGGTTCGATAACTGCCGCGTATGATCTCCAGCGGGGCATCGCGGCTGACGTGAAGGACGTCGTAATAAGTGCGGCTGTCAGATCGCGTAGCCATATGTACGTATCGGCACGCGCGTAAGTTTACTTTAGGCGTGGCCTTGGAACATCGGGGTCAAGCCGCGTTGTTTTTTGATTAGAATATCGTTTAACTATATTACATAACTTATTGATTAATAGATGCCCACCCAGGTTGGAATGCGCTTCCATGAATCCGACAATTTGCGATCCAGACGTCGGTAGTCCGGTTCAAATCGACGCACATGCGACCAGAAACGTCTGGAGTGATTCATGTGCTTGGAATGGCACAACTCGTGAACCATTAGGTAGCGGACCAACGCCGGACTTAGAAACAACAGGCAATAGTTGATGCTAATCGTACCGCTGCTCGAGTGGCTGCCCCAGCAGGTCTTTTGGCCCCTGACGTGCATGCGATCGAAACGATTGCCGGTAGACGCGGACAGTGCTCGTAGCCGCGGCTCGAAATGCCCTTTCGCTGTTGCTGACAGCCAGCGCTTCAACGCTGCGACACAAAGATGGGGGTCGTTGGTGTTGCCATACAGGCAAAGGATATCGCCGCTCAAGCGGTAGCGAACGCGTTTTGCGCCTTCGCGAGGCTGATAGATGACACCGAAGACGGCTTCGATGCCGGGCAGATCTATGCGTGCAGGCAGCCTAAACGGCTCTGGTGGGTGTTCTTCGGCAAACTTCGCGCGTGTCGCGCTGATCCAATCCCGGTGTTCGTCGACGAACGCTTGCACCTCTCTGGCGCGGCTGCGTTTTGGCACGACGACTTCAACGCGGCCGCGCGGGAAGACCTTGATCGAAATGCGCTTAGCGCGGCCGCTTTCGCGCACAGAAAAGCCCGACAACGGGTCGGGCTCTTCAGTATCCGGAAAAAGCGGAATTTGTTTCGCTGCGCTAGGCACAGCGACGATTTTACGGCGTTTTGCGGAACATGTCTTTCGTTGAGTTTGAGTCGTTTATGGACGTTTGCCGCTGTATCGCACGGCGTCCGCCATCGTCATCTTACCTTCGACGCCGCCGACCTGTGCTGTTTCGCTGATATACAGCTTGACCTCACGTTCTAGCCGGAGCACGCCATCGACGCGACACCCGGGTCCGATGATGACCTTGGGCCGCTTCGAGTTGTTTGATGATCTGAAGAATCCTTTCGGCTCTTCGACGATCAGGTCGCCCAAAATTGCCGCACCCTCGGCAAGCTCAATGTCACCGCTCACCGTTGACACGTCTCCGCCGACCTGGCTCGCCGTCAGTTCGATATCGCCGTTGACGTTGCTCAAGTCTTTGCTGACCGTGCTGCCCTGGTCCAGCCTGATACCGCCATTGACGGCGGCAACGTTACCCTTGACCTCGGCGTTCTCGGCAATGTTTATCGCACCGTTGACGGTCTCGAGATCTTCAGATTTGACGTTGTTAGCGATTCTGACGCTGCCGTTCACGGTACCGGCCGACTCGATGACCGAGCCCTCACCCACTCGAATTGCGCCGTTTACCGTGCTCAATTCGCCGTTTACCGTGGCGTTTTCACCGACGGTGACACTGCCGTTGACCGATGACGCGCCACTGGCTGTCGCCCCATCCTCGATTTTGACGCTCTTGTTGACGGTACTCTGGGCCGGAAATGCCAGCATCAGCGCCGTCAGGCCGGCTACCAGCGCGTTTTTTTGAATGAATCGGTTCATTGCGAGTTGTTTCATGGTCAGGCACCCCTAATGCTCTAGTATCTGTTGGATACCGCTCATCGATGTTTGGTTGCAAATCTACACCAATTCGCTCAACGCGCTGGCCGACGCGGCGACCATTCGCTAACCTAGCGCCCTTTGTGCCGCCGTACAGCGATTTCCATGGCCACCGCCCTCGAGGCTCGCAATCTCGTCAAACATTACCCTGGCGTTGTCGCCGTCGACAACGTCAGCTTTTGCGTGGAAGAAGGCGCCTGTTTTGGTCTGCTCGGCCCCAATGGCGCCGGCAAGACGACGACGGTTGAGATTATCGAGGGCGTGACGCCCGCAACATCGGGCGAAGTCTGGTATATGGGCGAGCCCGCAGGGCCGCGCTTTCGAGAAGAAGCCGGTATCCAATTCCAGAACACGGCTCTACAGGACTACCTCACCGTCCGCGAGACGCTCGAGATGTTTCAGCGGCTCTACGAACGGCGCGCGGAACTGGATGCGATTATTGAGGAGTGCTCGTTGCAGGAGCTCGTCGATCGAGACAATCGTAAGCTATCTGGCGGTCAACGACAGCGATTGCTGCTCGCCGTCGCACTCGTCAATCAGCCGCGACTGGTGTTTTTGGACGAACCGACTACCGGCCTTGATCCGCAGGCTCGGCGAAACTTTTGGGATCTCGTACAGAAAATTCAGTCGCATGGCACAACAGTTATTCTGACCACCCATTACATGGATGAAGCGCAAGTGCTGTGCAACGAAATAGCCATCATGGATGTAGGCAAGATTATTGCGCAAGGCAGCCCCGATCAGCTGCTGCTCGAGCATTACCAGGGCTTGATTATCGAGATGCCGATCGCCGATATTTGTGGTGATCTGAGCGATATCGAGCATCGCTTGCTCGACAACCTCGGCGTGGTAGAAATCGTGTCGAACGACGTGTCTGCATCTTTGCAAGCGTTGTCGCCCCAAGTCACCGACTTCAATCACATCAAAATCCGGCAGGCGAACCTCGAGGACCTATTCCTCGACCTGACCGGGCATTCACTGCGGGCATAGACAGCAATGCTGGCAAGAATTTTCGCGATTTTTAGCGCACGTAACCGTGAGTTCCTGCGCGACCGTGGCACACTTGCTTGGAACATCGTGCTACCGGTCGTACTGATGTTCGGCTTAAGTTTTGCGTTCAGTGGCGACGGCCGCGACGAATACACGGTGGGTGTCCTGCAAGAGGCCGAGACTCTCGATACTGAACAGCACCCGTTTCTCAACACGCGATTCATCAAGTTCGTCGTCGTCGATGACGAAAGCGACGCATTTCGCAAGATCGAGCGACACCAGTTTGACCTGTTGGTTCAATTTGACGACCACGATCGGTACTGGGTAAATCCCGATTCGCCGAAGGGCTATTTTGCTGAACGCTTATTATTGCAGGCCGATGCAGCCGATCGCGGAATCATTGAAAAAGAAGATATCAGCGGCGATGCGATTCGCTATGTCGACTGGGTGTTACCTGGCATCCTTGGCATGAATATGATGTTTAGTTGTCTGTTTGGCGTCGGCTATGTCGTTGTGAGATATCGCAAGAACGGCTTCTTAAAGCGCTTGCGCGCGACGCCACTGCGTGCGTTCGAGTTCATCGTTGCCCAAATCGGGTCGCGCATGGTTCTTATCATGATCATCACGATTTTCGTGTACACCGGCACTCATCTGATTCTCGGCACACGCATGGAAGGTAATTACTTCACACTGATGCTCATCGCAATGCTGGGTGCGGTGTCGATGGTTTCCCTCGGCCTTCTAATCGCCGCACGGATAACCAGCGAGGAACTTGCTGGCGGACTGCTTAACATGATCAACTGGCCCATGATGCTGTTGTCCGGAGTCTGGTTCTCGCTTGAAGGCGCCGGCCCGATACTGCAGGCCGCGGCCAAGATATTTCCGCTGACACACATTCTCGACTCTGCGCGCGCCGTCATGCTGGATGGCGCAACAATTCTGGATGTGATGCCGAGCCTACTCGCGCTGCTCACGATGAGCGCCGTCTTTCTCGGCCTGGGCTCACGATTCTTTCGTTGGCATCAGATATAGCGTAATGACACATGAATTGATCGACATCGGTGCCAATCTCGCCCATGACACTTTCGACGATGACCGCGATGAGGTATTAACTCGAGCCATCGATGCCGGCGTCATTAAGTTACTTGTTACCGGCAGCAGTGACGACAGCAATGTCGCCGCGTTGGAGCTTGCCAGACGCCACCCGGGCACGCTCTACTCGACCGCTGGCGTACATCCGCATCACGCGTCCGACTACAATCAGAACAGTGACAAACTAATACGTAAACTCGTCGCCGACGATCAATGCGTCGCTGTTGGCGAGTGCGGCCTCGATTACTTCCGAAATTTTTCACCACGAGAGGCGCAGATTGACGCATTCAAAGCCCAGCTCGAGATTGCCACGAGCACAGGCTTACCGGTCTTTCTTCACCAACGCGATGCACACGATGATTTCGTCGAGATTCTCGAGCCAGTGTTGCCGAATATATCGCGCGCGGTCGCGCATTGTTTTACTGGCGAGGGCGAATCCCTGCGTGAATATCTGGCTATGGGCCTCTATATCGGCGTCACCGGATGGATTTGTGATGAGCGCCGCGGTACACACTTAAAAGAAATCGCAGCGGTGATTCCGGACGACAAACTAATGATCGAAACTGACTCGCCGTACCTATTGCCTCGTTCAATCCGGCCAAAACCGAAGTCACGCCGCAACGAACCAGCGTATCTTACGGAAGTTTTGCGCATCGTTGCTGAGGCACGCGGACAAACGCAGGAACATGTCGCAGCAATAACCACGGCCAATGCGAATCGCTTCTTCGGCCTCGACTAGCTGCCGTCGAACGGCAACCACATTAGATAGTCGACGTATTCGGTGTCGCCGAGCATGAACGGGATCTCACCCAGGGAGATAAATCCGTAATCAAGATAGAACTTCGTCGCCCAGTCTGCCTCAGTCCAGACACTAAGCCAGATGCCTGCACTGCCCCGCTCTTGCGCGGTCGCCACGGCACTGTCCATCAGGCGTCGACCAATTCCCATGCGCTGAAAGTCAGTTGATACATACAGCTGTTGCACTTCAATGGCATTCGCTGCGGATACAAGCGTTGGTGTATCACCTTCGCGAAGCTTGACCAGTCCAGCACACGACTCATCGTCAATCGCCAATAGGTATTGTACTGACGCCTGCCCTAGGTCGTAGCTTATCGTGGATTCTCCGAAATAATCATCGACATGACGTTGTATGTCGTGAGCCGACGCCGTGCCACTATAAGTATCAATAAATACTTCTCGGCCCAGGGCCGACAGCCGTGGCGCGTCACTCGGGACAGCGGCGCGAATGCTAATTGCCGTGATCACCTCTTGGAGCGACCCGCTTTGTCGCGAATCAAGTCCCAGTGCGACTGAAACGCCTCGATGTTGACCCGCGCTGCCTTCTTGTCTTTCTCGCCGAAGTCCTCAGCAAGTTGGTCGAGCGTTGCGACCAAGCCAGGCATTCCTTTCGTGAATTCGGCGCCGTCCAGAAACAGAATTCGCCCTGCGACGGGCACTTGGCGAACGATCTCTCTCACAGCGGCGATTCGATCGTAGAGTCCGTGCTGTGGGTTAGGAAATGTGTACCGCCGATTGGCACCAATGACGGTCCAATCCTGCATTTTATCGCTACCGAAGACGACGCCTTCGACATCTTTGATCTCAAGAATCAACAGACCCTGAGATGTCAATAACAGATGGTCGATCAGAATTTCGCCGTCGTCCGCGTTCGGTATAACCAGATTATTGATGCGGTCAAATGCGATATCGCGCAGTACTAGCTCGAGACGGCTGCGGTGCCTAAGGTAAAAACGGTACAACAACCAAAGAAACAGTAGCAGCAGCGTGCCGACAACCCATGGCATGTACTCGCTTTTGAGAAGTTCATCCATCAGCCTTACGCAAACGCGTTCTCCATGGCGCTGGCAAGCGCGTCAAGTGTCGGATCGATAGTGACCGAACGACTCGGGCGCGACAAGATTTCTGCCAGCACAGATGGCAATGGTACCGGTTCGCCAATCAGCGGCTCAACGATCGTCTCAAATTTGGCCGGATGCGCCGTCGCGACTAAGATCCAGTGCACGCTGTTTTGGTGTTCGGAACCCATATGTCGCCACATGTAGCTTGCCGTCGCCGTGTGCGGACAAATAGCGAAACCGAATTCGCCATAAGTGTCGCGAATTTCCTGCTCGATCTGTGCGTCATCGACCGAACGCACGCCGACTTTGTCGCGCAGCACATCAGCGTCGCCGAGCAGCCCGCGCAAGCGTTCCATATTGCTTGGATCACCAACGTCCATGGCCGACGCCAACGTTTGAATACTTGCACGCGGCTGCCATTCGAGACTTTCGAAATAATCCGGAATCGTCTTGTTCGCGTTCGTCGCGAGTGCGATCGGGCCAATCGGCAGACCCATCTCTCGCGCCATGATGCAGGCAAACGCGTTGCCGAGATTGCCGGTCGGTATTACGAATCCCGGACGCTGACCCGTGTCCCGATAATGGCGCAGGCTTGCATCCGCGTAATATGTCGCCTGTGGCAGCAGGCGGCCGATATTGATGCTGTTCGCCGAACTGAACCGGTATAGTCGCGCCAAAGTTTCGTCGCCGAGTGCCGCTTTGACGAGCGCCTGGCAGTCATCGAATGAACCGCTCACTCGCAGCGACAGAACATTGTCGCCCCAGCACGTTAATTGCTGCGCCTGTCGGTCGGACACGCGCCCATCCGGGAACACGACAACGACACGCATTCCGGGGCGCTCGTTGAATGCAGCAGCAACCGCACCACCTGTATCACCGGAGGTTGCGACAAGAATCGTCAGCGGTGACGATGCATCGCTTTCGAGGCGCGTCAGGCACGCAGCAAGAAAACCGGCACCAACATCTTTGAAGGCCGCCGTGGGCCCGTGATACAGCTCCAGCAACGACGTCTTGCCACCTGGCAACAGGGTAGTTTGTATCGGGAAGCAGAATGCTTCGGCGAGAATTGCGTCGAGCTCGGCTTCCAACGCCGAACCGGCGAAAAACGATTGTAATAGAATGTGCGCAATATCGGGGATACTGTCCACACCGGCAAAGTCACTTGGCGAGAATCTCGGCAGCGCTTCGGCGACGAACAAACCACCATCGTCCGCAATGCCCTTGACGAGCGCCTCGTCAAGCGTAACCGCCCCGTCGCTGCGCGTGCTGACGAAACGCATCTTCAGTCCTCGATGTGCGCGCCCGGCGCGTTCATCGAACTTATCCACGACTGGCATTCGATACCGATACCGCGGCATGCCTGTTCCATTACGATCGCCAGGTTTTTCACGTGCGAAATCTCCGCCAAAGCAAAGATACTCGGGCCGCTGCCGGACAAACTGCAACCCAGCGCGCCGGCACGCATCGCCGCGACGCGGACTTCCGTAAAGCATGATACGTTGTCCGCGCGCTGTGGTTCTATGACGACGTCTTTCAATGATGCGCGGACCAGCTCGATGTCATCGTTTGTGCAGGCAGCGATGAACGCGGCCAAATAACCCTGTTGTTCGAGCCACTGTTGCATCGAATAGTGTCTTGCGAGGCTGCGGCGAGCTTGTGCGGTACTCACCTGCATCTCTGGGTGCAACAACACGGCACCGACGCCGCTCAACACCGGCAGGCTGATCGTTCGCGGCAGTAACGGCACCGGGCAAAGTACCAGGCCGCCCAGCAAACTAGGCGCAACGTTGTCGGCATGCAGGCCACCGCTCGCGTATTTCTCGCCTTCGAGCGCGTGCATCAACAACTTCTCATTTGGCAGCGGCTGATTCAGTAATGCATTCGTCGCGACGACGGCCGCCACTGCCGACGCCGCCGAGCTGCCCATTCCCGATTGTAATGGCACGCCTTTCAAAACCTTCAGCTCGACACCGCCCTCGTCACCGCACTCATCCCACAGCGATTGCGCCGCGATCGACGCGGTATTTTGCATTGGATCTGTCGACAGGTATGGATGAATCTCGCCGTCGACGCCGCGAACCTCATTGACGGTAATACCAGCAGACTCGGTCCGCCACGCACTGACGCGATCGCCGACGCCTTCGAGAGCCAGCCCCAGCATGTCGAAACCGACCGCGACATTGCCAATCGACGCTGGCGCAAATGCCGTTACATGCATGCTCATGTCAATGGCCGGTGCTCAGGTAGCTTGCGAGCCGCAACAGATCGCTGAACACGCCGGCGGCAGTCACCTCTGGGCCGGCGCCCGGGCCCTGCACGACCAGCGGATTCGTCGCATAACGCGCGGTCTCGAACTGTACGATGTTGTCGGTCAGATTGATATTGCCGAACGGATGCCCTGGATCGACCGTCTCGAGACCAACGCTTGCCGTACCATCGGCGCCTAAACGTCCAATGTAGCGCAGTTTCTTTCCGTCCTGTGCCGCAGCTTCATATCGCTGTTTCATGACATCGTCATAATCTGCGAGATGTTTGAGGAAGTCATCGATGCTGCCATCGCGAAGTTTTTCCGGAATCAGATTCTCGACAGGAAATTCGCCAATTTCGATCGTTTGCCCGAGTTCACGCGCGAGAATCGTCAGTTTTCTGGCGACATCCATTCCGGACAGGTCGTCGCGTGGATCTGGTTCTGTATAACCGCTTTCCTTGGCAATTCGAACGATCTCGGAAAAGGGTGTCGATCCATCATAAATATTGAACAAATACGCCAATGTGCCGGAAAAAATTCCCTGGACCGAGCGAATTTCATCGCCAGTATCGATCAGATCGCGCAGCGTTGAGATCACCGGTAATGCTGCCCCGACGGTAGTCTCGTAGAAATAATGTGAGCTGCCATGCGCGGCACGTTCGTGCAGTCGCCGATAATCGTCGAAACTTCCGCTAAACGCTTTCTTGTTTGGCGTAATGACGTTGACACCGCGTTCGAGCCAGCCTGAGTAACGACTTGCGACCGTATCGCTTGCAGTGCAGTCGATAATAACGGCGTGCGGCAGGTGATCCGGGTTTATGTGCCGCTCGAACGTATCGAAATCCAGCTCGACGGCGCGCCTGTCATATTCAGCCTGCCAGTTATCGAGACTAATGCGCCGATCCCCGAGCATCATCGAACGGGACCGCGCTATCGCACGGACGCGAAGGTCGAGGTTGAATTGTGTCGCGAGTCGTTCCGTCTGCTTTTCAATTTGGCCCAGTAGCGCGCGACCGACTGTGCCTGGGCCAATCAGGCCGATCGACAATGTTTTCGCCGACAAATAAAAACCGGAATGCGCTGCCCGTAACGCGCGTGTTGCCTCCTCTGAGTCGACAACGGCCGAGATATTGCGTTCGGATGATCCTTGGGCGATCGCGCGAATGTTGATTCCGGCACGGCCCAAGGTGCCGAAAAAGCGCGCGGCAATGCCAGGCATGCCAGCCATATCGTCACCAACGACCGCGACAATGCTTTGCGCATCGGTAACTTCGACCTTCTGAATCTGTCCACTCGCTAATTCATCCGCGAAGGCCTCTGAAATGACTTCCCGCGCCCGTTCTCCAACTTCGACCGGCACGGCAATACAGATCGAGTGCTCTGAACTGGCCTGCGATATCAACGTGACCGAGACTTCGGCCGCGTGTAAGGCTTGGAACAGGCGTTCTGCCGTTCCAGGTACGCCGATCATCCCGGCGCCCTCGATGTTGACGAGCACCATGCCGCCGATGGCGGTGATTCCTTTGATGCTCTCGGCCGAACTCGCCTCGCGACCAATTCGACTACCCGGATGTGTCGGGTTGTGGCTATTTCGAATGACGACGGGTATGTCATTGTCAATGACCGGACCCAGCGTTTGCGGATGAATAACTTTTGCGCCGAAATACGCAAGTTCCATTGCTTCGTTATAGGTCATCTGCTCGATGACGCGTGCTTCCGGCACACGATTCGGATCTGCGCTCATGACGCCATCGACGTCAGTCCAGATGCTGAGCTCACTTGCGTTACTGAGCGCCGCGAATATTGCGGCCGAATAGTCGCTGCCGTTGCGCCCAAGTGTCGTCTGCAATCCTCCCTCATCGCTGGCGATGAAGCCGGTGATCGCGGAAATGCCGGCAAAGTCCGCATCGACTGCCGTGGCGAAGTTCTTTTGCGATTGCTCCCACAATACGGCCGCGCCGAGTTCCGTTTGCCGCACCGTAATAACCTTGCGTGCATCGATCCAGTGGCCGCATCGGCCAGAATCGAGGGATTCGAGCAGCGCGGCCAACAGGCGCGCTGACCAGATCTCGCCGTAACCTGCGACAAGGTCGCGGCTACGCTGGGGTGCAGATTTCACCAGTGCGATAGCCTTCAGAACATCCCTGATGTCATCTGCATCGCCCGCCCAGGCATCAAGGATGCGGGCCCGTCGATTGCCGTCGAGCACGTCCTGCGTCGTCTTGGAATATCGTTGCCCGATGGACTCCAGTTCTGCCTCGAACGAGGCATCATCCTGTTCGGCAAGCGTCGTTAGTCTGAGCAAGGCATCCGTCATCCCGGCCATTGCCGAAACGACGACACCCACGCGCTCGCATTGTTGCTCGAGCATAAGGCCGGCAACGCGCCTGAAGCAGTCAGCATTAGCTAGACTGCTGCCGCCAAACTTATGGATTTTCCAGTGTTGCGGGCTCACGTTACGGACTCAGGATGAATTGGTGGGGCGTGTAGGGATCGAACCTACGACCAGTCGGTTAAAAGCCGAATGCTCTACCTCTGAGCTAACGCCCCTTGCGGGAAAATCCGGCGGCATCATACCGAATGGACACCAAATGACAAGCAGAAACCGGCACCGTCAGTCGCTCAGACGCCCTCGTTTTGCATGCGCTCGAGACGTTGACCGGCAAGCCTCGCCGCCGTCGTGTCCGGGTAGTCCGCCTGTACCTGAGCCAGCGCCGTTTTTGCAGCGTCCCAGCGTTGCATCTCGTAATTGCAATAGCCGACCTTTAACAATGCATCGACGACCTTGCGCGAGCGAGGAAAGGTGTTAATGACAGTTTGAAAAGCCTGCAGCGCGTCGTCGAATTGCTGCCTCACATAGTAAGACTCAGCCAGCCAGTACTGCGCGTTCGGCGCGTTTCCACTGTCGGGAAACGTGACCAGGAACTGCTTGAATGCGACTTCCGCCGCATCGTAACGTTGCTCCTTTATCAGCTCAAACGCTGCCCGATAATTGTCGTCGTCCGAGCCGCCCGGCACCGGCAGTTGTCCTGGTGATAATTGCCCGCCATCGAGAACGTTTCTCGCACCAGATGCCTGCATGCCGCGTTCGAGTGCCTGCAGGCGTGCGTCGAGATCGTTGTATAGATCGCGTTGCCGCTGTGCTGTTGTCGTCGCGTTGTGGTCGAGCGTTTCGGCAATGCCGTTCAGCTCATCCGCGCGCAGCTCAAGCGCACTCACTTGCTGACTTAGATCGACGAGACTCTGGTTTTGCACCATGCGTTCCATTGCCGCAAGCCGCCGATCAATCTCGTCAAGACGGATCATCACTGGATCCTCGGCCGGCGGTGTCAGTATCGAACAGCCCGCAATTAGAGCGGGTACTGCAAACAACGGCAGAATGCGAATCATTATCTTGGCCAGTCGCTATGATCAGTTGGTGTATTTGATCTCGACGCGACGATTCAGTTCATACGCGCGTTCGTTGCTGCCGTCCGCCTGCGGTCTCTCCTCGCCGAAACTAACGGTTGAGATCTGCGCTGCCGTCGCGCCCTGGATCAGCAGCAGGCGCCGAACTGCCTGAGCGCGACGTTCGCCAAGCCCGATGTTGTACTCGCGTGAGCCGCGTTCGTCGGCATGCCCCTCGAGGCGTACGCGCATTCCGCCATCGTTCGCCAGCTGAAACGCATGCCGAGAGACGACATCGGTGTCTCCCGGACGAACATTCGACGAATCGAAATCGAAGTAGATAATCATCGGCAGTTCGCCCTCAAAGTCGACCGCCTCACCACTGCCGAGACCGTCGCCATCCATGGGGCCTGTATTGGCACTAGGGTCAACGGTCGATTCGGACGGGTCCGGATCCGGAATCGTGTTCGATGATGAACAAGCGGCCAATGCGAATGCGCCGACAATCAAAAGCAGAATCTTGTACTGAGACATATTGTATTCCTCAAGCGAAGTGCCCGTTGGTTCAAATTATATAGTAAAAACAATTATCTATATTCGATAATTGATGTAAAAGCTCACTTAGTACCGTGGAAACGGTGACCAAACCGGTTCCCGCACATCTGCCTGTCCCGACGATCGCCGCTGGCGTATTAGGCCGTCCGCCGACACCGTCTCCAGAACGCCGTTGCCACTGGCCCGCGTCGCATAAATCAGGATGTCGCTGTTCGGTGCAAAGCTTGGCGACTCATCCTGGCGGCCGGTTGACAAAATCAATAAATCCTTGCGCTCCAGATCCATGATACCGATGCGGAAGTTACCACGATCATTGTGCAGTAGCGCTAGCGTGTCACCGTCGGGCGACAGCCGTGGGCGCGCATTATAACTCCCTTCGAAGGTCACGCGCTCGGGCGTGCCGCCGTTAGCACTGACGCGATAAATCTGCGGACCACCGGCACGATCTGACGTGAAATAGATGTGGCGGCCATCAGGCGACCAGCTGCCCTCGGTATCGATTGAGCGGTGCGTCGTCAGCCGTTTTTTCTCGTGACTGGTCAAGTCAAGCGTATAGATGTCGAGATTGCCATCAATGCCGCCGAGCGTAAGGACGAGCTTGCGCCCGTCCGGCGAGAATGACGGAGCACCATTAATGCCAGGCTCGCTTGACGCACGGATGCGACTGCCAGTTCGGAGCTGCTGCACAAAGACAGACGATTTGCTGCCTTCAAATGACACATACGCGAGACGGCGGCTGTCGGGCGACCACGCTGGCGACATGATCGGGTCCGTGCTTTCCATGATAACGTTCTCATTCTCACCGTCGTAGTCGGCGATGACCAACTGATACAAACTGCGATCGCCCTGTTTCTCTGCCGACACATACGCCACCTGCGTCGAAAACACGCCTTTAATACCGGTCAACTTCTCGTAAATCATGTCGGCCGCACGATGTGCCGCACGACGCATCGTGCCCTTACTTGCCGGCATGCGGTAGCCGACCAGCTGCGTCTGTCGATAGGGATCGAACAACTGGAATTGCACGGTGTATGCATTATCGCCCGTCTGCACGACGCTACCGACAACGACTGCCTCGATGCCCAGTATGGTCCAGTCGTCAAAGTCGACGTCGGCGCCCGAGGTCGGTTTCTGCAGCATGTCCTCTTCCGGCTTCGGATCGAAACGACCGCTGCGATAAAGGTCCGCACTGATGACTTCAGCGACATCCAGCGGCAACTCTGCCGGCTGGCCTTCCCAGCCAAACGGAACAACCGCCACCGGTGTCCGCCTAACCTCGCCACTGATGATGTCAATGACGACCTGTGCGTTGGCGCTGCTCGCGAAGCAAAGCACGGCGAACAGTCCCCAGCCGATTTTTCTCACATGCATTCTATATTTCCCGTCAATTTGGGCATCAGTCCTGAATTGTAAAGCGAAATTCAAAGTCGCGAAGGAACAATATCGGATTGGACGGCAGCGGCAACGGCGAGGCCTTGCGAACGGCAGCTTCAATTGAGCGGACAACCACATCATCGCCGTTGCATTGGCGCACCTGAACGCGGGTCACTTCGCCGTTGGGCAGTTGCTGAACCGCGACAAAGCACTCCAGATCATCAGGCGCCGTCGCTGGCCGTATCCAGTTTCTGATCACCTTTTGCTGTATGGCTGCCTGATACGCCAGCATCTCATTCGAACCCATCATCTCGAGCCGCTCGGCTTCCTCTTCGACCGCTGCCGCCTGCGCTTCCTGCAGCAAGCGATCTTCCTCGCGACGGTTCTCCTCTCGTTGCATCTCGATATCGCGTTGACGCTGCTCCTCCAGTTCGCGACGTTTGCGCTCCAGCTCGGCCTCCTCGGCAGCTTTGCGCTCTGCCTCAGCTTTTTCGTCCTCGATGCGTTGCAGTCGCTGTTCCTCGGCGCGCTGGTCGTCAAGTCTCTTTTGTTCCTCCGCTTGTAAGCGGGCCTGTTCGGCTGGGTCCGGCTCAATGGGTTCTGGTTCGACCACTTCGGGTTCCGGCGCTGGCAGCGGCTCGGGTTCTCTTTCAACCGGCGGCGGAACAACCGCCCCGGTCTCGGTAATGAGCGTCGCAGTGATCGCAAGTGGGATTACACGTGGCGTTTGCCGCGACCAATCAAATGCGACAAACAGCGAACCGAACACGATGACGTGCAGCAGCAGTGCCAGCGTCATCGGTATAACGTTGTAGGTATCCCGGACCATGGCCTACTCAGGAATGGGATAGGTATCCAGTGGATCGGTGACAAAGCCGACACTGTCGGCTCCGGCTTGCTGCAGCAATACCATGGCGCCAACGACATAACCGTATTCTGCGTAACGATCGCCTTTGACCAGTACCGGAGTTTCTGGGCTGGCGTTAAGTACTATCCGCACCCGATTGACAATATCGGCAGCCGATTTCGGCGCTTCTTCATCATCGCCGATGTCAAGGTAAAGATTACCCTCGTCGTCTACGCTCAGGACAATCGGTTGCCGGTCCGAAATATCTTCTATTGGCTCCGCGCCAGCTTTTGGCAACTCAACCTTGATGCCCTGCGTCAAGAGTGGGGCCGTGACCATAAAGATGATCAGAAGTACTAGCATGACATCGATGTACGGCACGACATTGATTTCGCCGATCAACTTGCGTTTTTGTAATGGCGTCGCCATGTTACGCTCCTTTGCGATTCCGCGCGTGGCGCTGCAAAATGCTCGAAAACTCTTCGGTAAAACCGTCGTAGCGGTATTCGAGCCGTACAACTTTGTCGGCGTAACGGTTGTAAGCGATCACTGCAGGGATCGCTGCGAACAATCCCATCGCGGTCGCGATCAATGCCTCGGCGATCGGCGGGGCAACAACGGCAAGTGTGGCCGACTGCACGTTCGCGAGTCCCATGAACGCGGTCATGATGCCCCATACGGTACCGAACAGTCCGACATAGGGACTCGTCGAACCTATCGTTGCCAGCGTTGCCAAACTCTGTTCCAGACGGTCAACCTCGCGCATCCGGGCAACG
Organism: Gammaproteobacteria bacterium; assembly: GCA_029861535.1. Classification (GTDB taxonomy): domain Bacteria; phylum Pseudomonadota; class Gammaproteobacteria; order Steroidobacterales; family Woeseiaceae; genus UBA1847. The sequence continues at coordinate 4,159 of JAOTZC010000029.1, read as the reverse complement.
TTCATCGCCCGTCGGCATTCTTCGATGAGTTTGTCTTGGCCGACATCGCCCTGCTGGATCTGTCGATTGAACTCGCGAAATCCCGATTCAAAAATACTCGCCATGCCGAATGCACCGCCTTTTTCGCGGGTTGCGCTGCGATACAGTGTGTTTAGATCACCTCCCGACCAGAACGATGCTTCAAAGTCATCGGATGATGCTTTGGTTTTGCGGATCAATCGTCGTTTCGTAAAAATAATGTTCCACGATACGAGCGACGCAAGTAACAGCAATACGAGTACGATCTGCACCGGGATGCTTGCATGCATCAACAGCTGGATTACTGACATATCAGCAGTCATTATTCGTTTCCTTCGAAAAAAGAACTTGAAACACGTTTCGGTCGATGCGTGTCAGCATCGAGAATCGCTGCCTTCACACCACCTCTTAGCAATAACGTGCCATCTTGGTTGTCGCGGTAAATATTTTGCTCGATATCAAACGATGCTCGGGTCAGGTTTGTTAGCTTCGCCGTGACAATGAGCTCATCGTTGAATTTTGCCGGGACAACAAATTCAGCCTGCGTTTTGACGACAACAAACATGCGGCGGTCATCATGTAGCATCTTCACCTGATCTACGCCAAGTGCCCGTAGCCATTCGGTGCGCGCACGCTCCATGAATCGAAAATAGTTGGCGTAATACACAACGCCTTGCGCGTCGGTATCCTCGTAATACACGCGTACCGGCCACTCGAACGCTTCGTTGGTCATACGCTCGTTCAATCCCCATCAAACAATGGCAGTTCCGGCTCTGGTCCGGCCGGCGGTTTTAGTCCGAAATGTACATACGCATTCTTTGTTGCGACGCGACCGCGCGACGTACGCATCATGAATCCCTGCTGGATCAGGTACGGCTCGATTACATCTTCAATGGTGCCGCGCTCTTCGCCCACGGCCGCAGCCAGACTCTCGATACCCACCGGACCGCCGTCGAATTTTTCGATGATTGTCTGCAGCAAACGTCGATCCATTGCATCGAACCCGTACGGGTCTACCTCCAGCATATCCATGGCGCTAATCGCGACCGAGCCGGTAACGACGCCATCGGCCTGCACCTCCGCAAAGTCGCGTACGCGCCGCAATAAGCGGTTCACGACCCTCGCTGTGCCGCGAGCGCGCTTCGCTATCTGGTTTGCGCCGTCCGCTTCAATCGAAAGATTTAGTATGCCGGCAGACCGCCGCGCAATGGCCTCGAGCTCCGTCGTCGTATAAAACTCCAGGCGCTGTACGATGCCAAAGCGATCGCGCAGTGGCGAAGTCAGCAAGCCCGCGCGCGTTGTCGCACCGACGAGCGTAAAAGGCGCCAAATCGAGCTTGATCGAACGTGCAGCCGGACCTTCACCAATCATTATATCGAGCTGAAAATCTTCCATCGCCGGATATAGAACTTCTTCGACGACCGGACTCAGCCGATGGATCTCGTCAACAAACAGCACATCATTGGGCTCGAGATTGGTCAGAATCGCCGCAAGATCGCCCGGGCGCTCCAGCACCGGACCGGATGTCTGACGCAGATTCACGCCCATCTCGTTGGCGACAATATGCGCGAGCGTCGTCTTGCCGAGCCCCGGCGGGCCGAAGATAAGTACATGATCGAGCGCCTCGTCGCGTCTTCGCGCTGCTTCGATGAAGATTCCCATCTGTTGTTTGACCGCCCGCTGACCGACGTAATCGGCTAGCGTCTTCGGACGTATTGCTCTATCAAACGCACGATCGTCCGATCGAGGTTCAGCGCTGGTGATGCGATCGTGCTCGATACTGGCCATCAATTATCCTGCCGCCTGGCGTAATGCGAGACGGATAATGTCTTCGGCGGACTGGCCGTCGACGTCCAGCTTTGCTATCAGCTTGTTGACTTCGGCAGGTTTGTAACCAAGCGCAACGAGTGCATCGACCGCTTCTGACTTTGCGCCCTTCTCCACATTAATCCTGACAACATTGCCGGCGTTGGTGTCAATTCGATCGCGCATTTCGATAATTAGTCGCTCGGCGGTCTTCTTTCCAATGCCCGGAATTTTCGACAATGCAGACGCATCTTCGTACTCGATGCAACGATTGAAATCGCTGACACTCATGGCCGACAAGACGGCGAGACCGATCCGGGCACCGACGCCACGCACCTTCAGCAAAGTCCGAAACAGCGCGCGCTCTTCCTGGGTCGCAAAACCGTACAAGATCTGTGCATCCTCGCGAACGAGCAAATGCGCAAAAAGAAATAGCTCTTCGCCAACGGCCGGCAACTCGAAAAACGTCGACATCGGCGTTTCGATGTCATAGCCAACGCCGTGACACTCGATAATAATCGCTGGGGCATGTTTGAAGGTCAAACGACCTCGAAGTGAACCGATCATCTCAGATTCGCCAATACAGAATGACTGCCGAGTTTTAGTTGAATCCGTCGCTGGTGACCATGGCAAAGGGCAGCCGCGAGCGCGTCGGCTGCGTCAACGGCCGGCGTTGACTCAAGGCTAAGCAACGAAACCACCATGTGTTGAACCTGTTCTTTGCTCGCCGAGCCTGTACCGACAATCGCCTGCTTGATCTCCCGCGGCGCATATTCGTGAATTTCAACGTTGCCGGCGAAGGTCGCGCACAATGCCGCAGATCGTGCCTGCCCGAGCTTCAGCGCGCTCGATGCATTCTTATGCATGAACACCGATTCGATCGCGACAACGTCGGGCGCGTATTCATCGACGATGCTCGAGACCGACTCGAAAATTTGCTTCAGGCGATTCGGGAAATCACCGTCGACGCTCTTCACCGTGCCGCTCGCGACGTAGGTTGCCTGATTGCCGGCAAAATCGAGCACACCAAAGCCAGTGAACCGAGATCCGGGGTCGATACCTAAGATGCGTTTCGCCTGAGTCACAGATAGCCTTTAAAGCATTGCCAATACGTCGTCGGAAATATCGGCGTTCGAATAAACCTGCTGGACGTCATCGAGGTCCTCGAGCGACTCCAGCATCTTAACCATCGACGTAGCAGCTTTGACGTCGAGTGTCGCATTCGTCGAGGCGCGCATCGTTAACTGCGCACTCTCGGGCTCGTACCCTGCGCCGGTCATTGTGGTCTTGACCGTTTCGTAATCCGTCGGCTCGGTCAGCACTTCGATTGAGCCATAATCATCGACGACGACATCTTCAGCGCCGGCGTCGATCGCCGCTTCCATGATCGCATCTTCGTCGCTGCCCGCCGAGTACAACAACTGACCGACGTGATTGAATAAGTAATTGACGGAACCGTCGGCGCCGAGATTGCCGCCGAATTTGGTGAACGCACGGCGTATTTCCGCGACCGTGCGGTTTTTGTTATCCGTTAAGCAATCGACCATTACGGCGGTGCCGCCGGGTCCATAGCCCTCGTAGCGCATTTCCTGGTAGTCCGCACCATCGAGCGCGCCGGCGCCGCGCTTTACCGCCCGCTCGATGTTGTCCTTGGGCATGCTCTGCGCTTTGGCCTTGTCGATTGCGAGCCTGAGCCGCGGATTCGAGTCGGCATCACCGCCACCCATCTTGGCCGCAACGGTGATTTCGCGGATCAGCTTCGTAAACAACTTTCCGCGTTTTTTGTCTTGGGCCCCTTTCCGGTGCTGGATGTTCGCCCATTTACTGTGTCCTGCCATGATCTCCTGCCGGAATCACCGAAACTGTCGCTCAAAATCGCATTGTTCGTCGGATAGTCAGCCCTTGTCCCGAAACCGCATGCGCCAAGCAGTGGATCCAGCCGGGCCACAGGGCCGGAAACAGCGCGTATGATAACGGTTTATTCCGACGCTGGCACAATGCTGCCGTGACGTGAAATGTCCACAGCCGTACACGAAACCGCTCACAAAAGTGCCGATTCGAACGCTTACACCGCCACGGTCGAGAAGCTAATCGACACTCTGCCGGCAACGGCTGCGTTGTCGCGCGCCGTCGAGCAAGGGCGGCAAATTGTCGAGATCGTTGCAGCGCTCGGCTTGCCGCCGGACGTACTGGCCGCCGTGCGTTTGTGCCCGCTATTTCGCGCCAAACTTATCGATGAGAACGATTTACAAAACAATAATTTAGAGGGGATTTCTCGACTGGTTATAGAGCTGGACCAACTGTCCCGGTTTCAGTTGCCGGACGACTGGAGTCC
>JAOTZC010000004.1 GCA_029861535.1 Gammaproteobacteria bacterium | reverse complement strand
CTTGTCGCATTGGTCGCCCTGTTTCGTCCCGGTCCGCTGCAGTCGGGCATGGTGGATGATTTCATTAGCCGCAAGCATGCGACCAATAAAGCCGACATCGACTACCTACACCCAGAACTCAAACATGTGCTCGAAGAAACGTATGGCGTGATCTTGTATCAGGAGCAGGTGATGCAAATTGCGCAAGTGTTGGCTGGCTACACACTCGGTGGCGCTGATTTGTTGCGGCGTGCAATGGGCAAGAAAAAGCCGGAGGAGATGGCCAAACAACGTGAAATTTTCGTTTCGGGCGCAATTCAGCGCGGTGTAACTCAGGCAACAGCGACTCGCATTTTCGATCTAATGGAGAAGTTCGCCGGCTATGGCTTCAACAAATCCCATTCCGCCGCATACGCGGTGCTGTCATATCAGACGGCGTACCTGAAGGCGCATTATCCGGCAGCGTTCATGGCAGCGGTCATGAGTGCCGACCTCGACAATACCGACCGGCTTGTCACGCTCAAGGACGATTGTCGGCAGCTGGGTCTTAAACTCGAGGTGCCGAGTGTCAATCGATCGTCCTACCATTTTAGTGCTTCCGATGAGCAGACCATACTCTACGGACTTGGTGCCATCAAAGGCGTCGGCCGCGCTGCGGTTGAATCGCTGATTGCCGAGCGCAATGTTAACGGGGCGTACAAAAACCTGGTCGAATTCTGCCGCCGTGTTGATCACGACAAAGTGAATCGCCGCGCGCTGGAGGCAATGATCAAATCTGGGGCGATGGATGACTTTGGGCTGACCCGACGCAGCCTGATGCACTCTTTGCCCGGGGCGCTGAAAAGTGCGGATCAACATGCAAAGGCGCAGGCGGCGGGACAGAACGACATGTTTGGACTGGAGGTGCCAAAACCGGACATGACGACGATTGAAGCGGTCGACCTGGATGAATGGCAGGAGCGCCTGCTACTTAGCAATGAGAAAGAGGCGCTCGGCCTGTATTTGACAGGCCACCCGTTTCACGCTGTGCGGTCGGATGCTCGCTTTTTCGTCGACGGCAAATTGGGTGAGCTAGCGGCCGAAGCGCCGCCGATACGAACTTCCGGTGAACGCACCTACGGCCAATTTCGTCGCGACGTAACCATTGCCGGATTAATCGTTGACGTTAAGAAGCGCGGCAACCGTGTCAGCGTCGTACTCGATGACGATAGCGGTCGCATGGAGGTCAGCCTGTTCAGCGAAGCATTCCAGGAGTTTCGTCATCTGCTGGTCAAAGATGAAATTGTTGTCGTCACCGGCGCTCAGCGATTCGACGATTTTATCGGTGCCTGGAGCGTGAACGCCAAGAACGTACTGCATATCGATCGTGTTATTGAAAGTCGTGCCAGAAGTATGGTGCTCCGACTTGCACCGAATGGGCAGGGTGAGCAACTGCTTGTGAAATTGCACGATATGTTGCTGCCGTACCGTGAAGGTAATTGCGATGTCGCCGTGCAGTATTTTGGCGACAGCGCGAAAGCGAAGCTGACGCTGGGCCCGGAGTGGTCAGTACGTCCGAGTCGCGAGCTACGGGACAAACTGACGGAACTGCTGGGTGCGAATAATGTGCGCTTGCTGTACGCACCCGGTCGCGAAATCATGTAGAGTTCGCGAACTCTAACTCATGTAGAGTTCGCGAACTATAGCGCACGACTCAGTTCTGCGACGAAAACCTGTTGGCAAACTAACGATGGACTTACAGTTTTTGGAATTCGAACAGCCGATCGCTGAACTTGAGGCGAAGATCGAGGAGCTGCGTTTCGTTGGCGATGATTCTGAAATCAACATCAACGAGGAAGTGGCGCGGCTGCGCAGCAAGAGCGAGACGTTAACGAAGAGTATTTTTTCGAAGTTGTCCGCGTGGCAGGTCGCGCAGGTTGCCAGACATCCGAGCCGGCCGTACTCGCTCGACTACCTGGCCAGTATTGCACCAGATTTCCAGGAACTGCACGGAGATCGGATGTATGCCGATGATCCCGCGATTGTTGGCGGTATCGGGCGCATCGATGGCCGTGCCGTCATGTTTATCGGCCATCAAAAGGGCCGCGATACCAAAGAACGGGTTCGCCGTAACTACGGAATGCCAAAACCGGAAGGGTATCGCAAGGCACAGCGGCTGATGCGCATGGCCGAGAAATTCGGTCTGCCGGTAGTGACACTTATCGATACGCCGGGTGCGTATCCGGGTGTCGGCGCCGAAGAGCGCGGTCAGAGTGAAGCGATCGCGTACAGTTTGTACCTAATGGCCGCCCTGAAGACGCCAATTGTTAGCGTCGTCATCGGCGAAGGCGGATCGGGCGGTGCGCTTGCTATCGGTGTTGGCGACCGCTTGTTGATGCTCGAATACGGCATCTATTCGGTGATCTCACCAGAGGGTTGTGCGTCGATATTGTGGAAGAGTGCTGAAAAAGCGGAGGAGGCGGCCGATGCAATGCGCATTACGGCCAGTCAGCTCAGCGATTTCGGTCTCGTCGACGAAGTCCTCGAGGAACCGCTTGGAGGTGCCCATCGCAATCCCAATACGATGGCGGAAGTCATTCGCAATGCGCTGATCCGCAGTCTGGATGAATTGGACAAATTGTCGCTCGATCAGCTTTTGGAGAATCGTCAAAATCGGCTCGCGGGCTTTGGTGCCTTCAAAGAGGCGTGAACTTTAGACCTGAAGATCTACTCCTGCGACTCGACGAGCTCGAGATCGCGGCGGGCAGCCCCTCCCGTTACATTATCGCGTTCAGCGGCGGTCTCGATTCGAGCGTGCTGCTGCACGCGCTTGTACAGACGCGGCAACAGCACGGCAAATCACTCTTGGCAGTACACGTCGACCACCGCCTACAGCCGGACTCCGAGAAATGGGCAACACACTGCGAACGTGTCGCCAATGAATTCGGCGTCGAATTCGTCGGCGATGCGGTAACTATTGATCACAATGCGGGACTTGGTCCGGAAGCGGCGGCGCGAGACGCGCGTTACGGGGTGCTCAGACGCCACGTAGGTACCACAGATTGGTTATTAAGCGCGCATCATCGCGACGATCAGGCTGAGACCTTGCTTATCAACTTGCTGCGCGGCAGTGGGCCCGCCGGTATCGCCGGTATTCCCGCACTTCGAAAATTTGCTGACGGTTGGCTGGTCCGACCGTTACTGGAAGTGTCGCGAAATTCGCTCGCCAAGTACGCAGGCAAGTATGGACTCAAGTGGATAGACGACCCGAGTAACGAGGAATCGCGTTATGAGCGGAATTTTTTGCGTAACGAAGTGTTACCACTGCTCGACAGTCGCTGGCCGGATGCGAGTTTGCGCCTTAGCAAAAGTGCGGGCTTCGCGCGAGAAGCGGCGGAGCTGTTGACCGAGTTCGCCGATGCTGACTTGGCGTCGACGGGCAATACGGTCGACCGCCTCGATGTCGCCGCATTACGAGCGCTAACGCCGGCACGGCAGAAAAATGTGCTGCGTCGGGCCATCAACCTTGCCGGATTGCCGCCGGCATCGTCCCGGCAGTTGCAGAGCATCATTGATGAATTGTTGCCGGCGCGTGACGACGCGGCACCCCTGGTTCGCTGGGATGGCGCCGAGGTGCGGCGATTTCGGGATCGCGTGTACCTGTTGGCAGCGACGCCAGTGCCAGAATTCGCGGGCAGACGCTTGAGCGCCGATCCGCTTTCACTGGGCGCCGGATTGGGGCGGCTAATGCTGGAGCAGGACAGTGGTCCAGGCTTGTCCGAGGATTGTGTGCGTGCCGGACTGACGCTGAAGCTACGGGCCGGTGGTGAGGAATTTAAGCCGCTAGGTCAGGCACATACACGTAAACTCAAGAAATTGCTTCAAGAAGAGTGCATCGTCCCGTGGATGCGAGATCGGTTGCCGCTGATCTATAGCGGCGAGCGCTTGGTGGCCGTCGCGGATCTCTGGCTCGCAAGCGATGTCGCGGTGCCAGGAGGGGCCCACGTGCGTTGGCACGACCGTCCCGCGCTTCACTAAATAACGGCGATCTGATATCGTTTAAAGCCGTCTTTATCCAACGGCGGCGCGGTATTCGAAGGGTTGGAAAAAAGCACGCAAGACCAGTGCTTTGCTTCCAGCCCTTTCTTATTTCTCGTCATCAGTGACTGAGTTCGCATATGACATCCTATGTATTTATTACCGGCGGCGTAGTGTCGTCCTTGGGCAAGGGCATTACTTCCGCTTGCCTCGGCGCGATCTTGGAAGCGCGCGGCCTGACGATCAGTATGATCAAGCTGGATCCGTATCTGAACGTCGATCCAGGCACGATGAGTCCGTTCCAACACGGAGAAGTCTTCGTCACTCACGACGGTACGGAGGCCGATCTTGACCTCGGTCACTACGAACGTTTCGTGCGCACGACAACCGGTCGCGACAGCAACTTCACGACCGGTCGGATATATGAATCCGTAATCGCCAAGGAGCGCAGAGGCGATTACCTCGGCGCGACCGTACAGGTAATTCCGCATATCACGGACGAAATCAAGGAGTCCGTCGCCCGCGGTGCCGGTGATGCCGATATCTGTCTCGTCGAAATCGGTGGTACCGTCGGTGACATCGAATCGCTGCCATTCCTTGAGGCAATTCGACAGATGGGCGTTGAGCTCGGGCACGACCGGGTCGTCTACGTGCACTTGACCTTGGTTCCGTACATTGCAACGTCGTCAGAGATCAAGACCAAGCCGACGCAGCACTCAGTCAAGGAATTGCGTTCGATCGGCATTCAGCCGGACATACTCGTATGTAGGTCGGAACAGCCGCTGCCGGACGAACAACGGAAAAAGATCGCATTGTTTACGAACGTGAAGGAAGCGGCCGTCATTTCGGCCTATGACGCGGACGATCTTTACAAGATTCCGGGCATGTTACATGAGCAGGCTCTGGACGACATTGTCGTCAAGCAGCTCGGTCTCGACCTGCCATCCGCCGATCTTCGTGAGTGGCAGGCGATTGTCGATGCCAGGGAAAATCCGCAAACTGAGGTCAATATCGCGATGGTTGGCAAATACGTCGATCTGCGCGATTCATATATATCGCTGTCGGAGGCCCTATTGCACGGCGGCATTCACACACGTACGCGAGTCAATATCCATTACATTGAGTCTCAGGATATCGAGGAGCGCGGTATCGACTGCCTGAAGAATATGGATGGCGTCGTTGTGCCCGGTGGCTTCGGCGATCGCGGCATTGAGGGCAAGATCCAGGCAGTCCGCTATGCGCGTGAGAACGATATTCCTTATCTCGGCATTTGTTTGGGGCTCCAAGTTGCCGTCATCGAAGTGGCCCGGCATATGGCCAATCTCGATGGCGCGATGAGCACCGAGTTCGATAAAGACACGCCACACCCTGTCGTGGGGCTGATCACAGAGTGGCAGACCGCGACTGGGGACGTCGAGGAACGCGATGAAGAGTCGCAGCTCGGCGGCACGATGCGTCTCGGCGCGCAGCAAGTGACGCTGTTAAAGGATTCTCTGGCAGCGATGACGTACGGTAGCGAATCGATAGAGGAGCGCCATCGTCACCGTTACGAGGTCAATAATCACTATCGAGAACGGCTCGAGGCGGCGGGAATGTGCTTCTCCGGACTATCGGTCGATGATTTGGTGGAAATGATCGAGTTACCCGACCATCCGTGGTTTCTTGCGAGTCAGTTCCATCCCGAGTTTACGTCGAGTCCGCGCGACGGACATCCACTGTTCGCGGGATTCATTAGCGCAGCGCGCCTGCACCATGACGGTGCGATGCCCCGGGTTGCTGAAGCATGAAACTATGCGGCTATGACGTTGACAACGACCAGCCAATTTTCCTGATCGCCGGCACCTGCGTTGTAGAGGACGAAGCGATGTCCCTCGACGTCGCCGGCACTCTCAAAGAGATCTGTGCGTCGCTTGCCGTGCCATACATTTACAAATCGTCATTCGACAAGGCGAATCGTAGTTCGCGATCGGGTTTTCGTGGGCCAGGTATGGAAGAGGGTCTTCGAGTTCTCGAAGAAGTTCGGCGTCAAATCGGCGTGCCGGTACTCACGGACGTTCACGAAGATACACCGATGGACGAGGTCGCCGACGTTGTCGATATCCTGCAAACGCCGGCATTTTTGTGTCGGCAAACCAATTTCATTCTACGTGTCGCAGAGACTGGGAAGCCCGTCAATATCAAGAAAGGCCAGTTTTTGTCGCCGTGGGAAATGCAAAACGTTGTCGATAAGGCGAAATCGACTGGCAACAACGACATTATGGTCTGCGAGCGTGGCTTTTCATTCGGCTACAACAATCTAATATCCGACATGCGCAGTTTGGCCATTATGCGAGGCAGTGGCTGTCCGGTCGTCTTCGATGCGACTCATTCGGTGCAATTGCCCGGTGGCAAAGGCTCGGCATCCGGTGGCCAGCGGGAGTTCATCCCAGTCCTGGCGCGTGCGGCAACGGCAGCTGGAGTCGCGGGATTGTTCATGGAAACCCACCCGAAGCCGGAAGAGGCCTTGAGTGACGGACCCAACGCGATGCCGCTAGGCAAGCTCGGTGCGTTACTGGAAACGCTCGTGGCGATCGACAAGAGTGTCAAACAAAACGGCTACCTCGAATCGGAGCTCGGGTTAGGCGAATAACAACGATACGGAGCAACAATGATCAGGATCAGCGATATTCGCGGTCGGGAAATTCTCGATTCGCGCGGCAACCCGACGGTCGAAGCTGATGTCACTCTCGATGATGGCAGTTTTGCGCGTGCGGCAGTCCCATCCGGCGCATCGACTGGCAGTCGCGAAGCCGTCGAACTTAGAGATGGTGATAAGAGCCGTTATCTCGGCAAGGGCGTTACGCAAGCCGTTGCCAACGTAAATAACGCGCTGAGCGACGCCCTCATCGGTAGAGACTTCGATGATCAGCGCGCGCTTGATCAATGCATGCTCGACCTGGATGGTACCGACAACAAAAGTCGGCTCGGCGCAAATGCCTTGCTGGCGATATCGTTAGCGACAGCAAAGGCTGAAGCGCTAGCAAAGGGCATCGCGCTGTATGCCCACCTTGGGCCTGGTACGACCATGCCGGTGCCGATGATGAACATTATCAACGGCGGTGCGCACGCGGATAACAGCGTCGACATTCAGGAGTTCATGATCCTGCCGGTCGGTGCACCAAATTTCTCCGAAGCGTTGCGTCACGGCGCAGAAATTTTCCATGCATTGAAGTCGGTGTTGAAGGGTAAGGGGTTGAACACAGCGGTTGGCGACGAGGGCGGATTTGCACCCGACCTGCCGTCGAATCAAGCTGCGCTGGACACGATCATGACGGCAATCGAAAGCGCAGGATTTCGCGCCGGCGACGACATTTTGCTCGGTCTCGATGTCGCAAGTTCGGAGTTTTATGCAGACGGTGCCTATATGCTCGAGTCTGAAGGCCGGCAGTTCGATGCGGCCGGATTCAGCGAATATCTGGCCAGCCTCGTTGACGCTTATCCAATCATCACGATCGAGGATGGCATGGACGAAGGGGACTGGCACGGCTGGCGCCTGCTGACCGATGCGATCGGTGACAAAGTGCAGCTCGTCGGTGACGACCTATTTGTCACCAACACCTCGATTCTTGGCCGCGGTATCGCGGAAAATATTGCAAATTCGATATTGATAAAACCCAACCAAATCGGTACCTTAACGGAAACTCTTGATGCAATTACTATGGCTGTTGAGGCGGGCTACACGGCGGTGATCTCGCATCGTTCGGGAGAAACCTCGGACGCGACGATTGCTGATATCGCGGTTGGCACGCGGGCGACGCAGATCAAGACCGGCTCCTTGTCGCGGTCCGACCGAATCGCCAAGTACAACCAGTTGCTTCGCATCGAAGAGGAACTGGGCGGCAATGCGGGCTATGCTGCGCGTGCTGCATTTTCGGTGAAGGCGCCATAAACGTCTGATATTGGGGATATCGATTGGTAAATTTGCGCTGGATGCTTGTGGTTCTCGGCATCGCCGCCGTGGCGCTGCAGGCGGCTTTGTGGTTTTCTGATGACGGTTACCGCAAAACCCTGAAGCTACGTACGGCCGTTGCCGATCAGCGCACATTGAACATGGACCTGCGCGTGCGCAATGCATCGCTCGATGCGGAAGTCATCAATCTGAAGCAGGGTATCGAGGCGGCTGAGGAACGCGCGCGCACCGACCTCGGGCTCATCGGCGCCAGCGAAACCTTTTTTCAGGTCGTCTCGGCTGCAGACAGCGCCGACTGATTCCAATGCTAGCTGAAGTCGGCGCGATCCCCGATTGGGAGCGCGCACACGGTGCACCAGTGGCTGCCGTCTCGATTCGGCACACGGCAAATGATTTCCAAGTGACTGAGGAGCTTGGCTTCGAGCCATCAGCCGATGGCGAACACGATTTCTTGTGGATCGAAAAAATCGACGCGAATACCGAATGGGTCGCGCGACAACTTGCTCGACATGCGAATGTCAGTTCGCGCGATGTTGGCTTCGCCGGACTGAAGGACCGCAACGCACTAACACGGCAATGGTTTAGCGTTCGTCGCCCGAGTCGAGACGGTACTGACTGGAGAAGTTTGGCGGTCGAAGGCGTGCACGTACTCGACATCGCTCGCAATGCGCGCAAATTGCGACGCGGCGCGCATCGCAGCAACGTCTTTCGAATTGCGCTGCGTGGCGAGGACATGGACGCAAGTGCGGCGGCCCTCCACGAACGCATTGACAGAATTGGCAAAGCTGGCATACCCAACTATTTTGGCGAACAGCGTTTCGGTCGCGACGGCGGCAACCTGAATCTTGCGAAAGCGATGTTCGGTGGTAAACGACTGCGACGCGACGCACGCAGTTTTGCGCTTTCGGCCGCGCGATCCTTCCTATTCAACACCATACTTGATCAACGCGTCCGCGACGGGTCGTGGAACGCGATGTTGCAGGGCGACCTGGCAAATCTCGACGGCACTGGCAGCGTATTCGCGGTGGACGAAGTTACATCGGAACTTGAGACGCGATGCCGGGAATTCGATATCCACCCGTCCGCGACGCTGTGGGGCGACGGTGCACCGTTGACGACCCGGGACGCAGCAGAGCTTGAAAACGCCGCGGTAGCGGACTACACGGAATTGACCGAAGGACTAAAAAACGCGCGCGTCGAGGCTGCGAGCCGTCCGCTTCGCGTCCAGGTTCAGAATCTGAGCGTGCAGATCTCCGAGAATGTCACCTGGCTCGAGTTCAGACTACCGAAAGGCGCGTTCGCCACCGCACTTCTACGAGAGATAGTGTCGTACTCGATTTAGCACGAGTCACAACTCCGTAAAAGAAAAACCCGGCAGAAGCCGGGCCTCTCGACATGCGAATTCTTGGCTCAGACTGATCCGCCGCTCGGCCAGCCCTGGCGTCCGCAGCTACTCACTACCCAACTTTTTCATGTTCTCCATCGCCTGGTGCCACATGTAAACGAACTGAAGTCGGACCATGCTGGAATTGATATCGCTGTCGCCGAAAACATTTGAGCTGAAGCTGGAACGCAGAGTTAGGTTATCCGTCACCTGGAAATTCAAGGTAACGCCAATATCTCCAATTTCGATGTCACTGCCTACATCAGCGCCATTGATTTCTGACTGGAAACCATTGCGATAAAGCAGATCGATGGAGCCGAAAAAATGTCGGGTAAAATCATGGGTCCAGTGCGCTTCAATTTGCCAGACGGGATCGTTCTCCAGTTTCTGTCCCACAAAATTGTCGTTCTCTGCGAAGAGCCAGACAGACGGAACCACTTCCAGACTCGACATGTAGCCAGGCGAAAAAACACGGAAGTGGTATTTGAAAGGGAAGGCGATTCGCCCAAAAAACCGGTTCAGACCCAAGTTCACGACTTTGCTGCTGTCGTACTCACCGAGTGGAACTCCCAGCATCACGGCAGCGTCCAGCGTCCACGTCGGTTCGTAGTCAAGCAAATCGAAGCCAGCTATTAGTGGCGGCGTACCCAATAGATTGACGTCAAGCTGCACTGATGGGTCAGCGTATCCGGAGGCAGACTGGCTGAAGGAGGTGCCTGGAACGACACCGGGCGGCAGGAATTCTGGTGGCGTGAGATTGGTGTCAAAATCCGCCTCAACACTGCCACCGACGACGTTAACCATAAGTGACGCCGGTCGATTGAAAAGCGTCATATGGCGCGCATAGTTCGCAATAAAGATATCCGCGTCAGCATCTGCCGAAGGATAAATGTAATGTGCCGGATCGAATTGCAGGGCATCGGACGCATCCAGATGCATGTTCAAATATTGAAATGACACTACGTTGGTGCCGGCCCTGCCTTTCCAATAAGCGCGTGCGCCATCGTCTTGAGCATTCGCCAGTCCGCAAATCAGTGAAATGGCAACCGGGCATGCGACAAAAGCTAAAAATCGGGCAGGACCATGTACTTTTTTCAAGACTAGTACCTTCTTATTGACTGAGAAGCTCGATCAGCTTCTGGTGAGGAATTGCCTCCAAGCCACGGACCGGGGGATAGCTATCGAACTCCAGAACGGCGTCCGGAAGTCCTTTCCTGGCACCTTCGTAAGGCGACCGATTGCCGAGGATCACTCCATTCATCTCCACATATTCATCCCATAGTGCAATGAGTTCTGCTCTTTTCTCAGGGAATTTCCCGGATAAGTCATACTGTTCCCCGGGATCCGCGTCGAGGTTGAATAATTGCCAGTCCCAGATACCGAAGGGCCGATAGTGCCAGCTGATTTTCCAATCTCCCTGGCGAATTGCGCGATTGCCGAACAACTCGAAGCCAAGCCAATCTTCGGCACCCCGCGGAGATTGCACTTCACCAGCCAGCATTTTTGACCAGGACTTGCCTTGCGTAGGTACGATGTCGCGGCCTTTGAACGTAGCGGGGTGCTCTATGCCGGCCAACTGCAGCAGCGTCGGGGCAATATCCATGACATGGAGAATGGCGTTCGTATTTAAGCCGCCGGCACCTTGCACGCCGGGGCCGCTCACGATCAGCGGAGAACGTGTGCCGCCTTCCGTGACGAATCCTTTGTAAAGCCGGAAGGGTGCCATTGACACTTGTGCCCATGCCGGCCCGTACTCGGCGAACGAGCCCTTGCGCCCGATGAAATTGTGGCCCGATTCAGCGAAATTCGCCGCCGCGTGCAAATAACCCATGGTGCCAGGTCGACCCGCCACCATTCCTACCAGGTCGTTTCCTTCTGCCCCGTTGTCGGAGAAAAAGATAACAACCGTGTTGTCATACTCGCCGATCTCCTTCAGATAATCGAATACCCGACCTATCTGGTCATCCATGTACTCAACCATCGACGCATACAGTTCCATCTTGCGCCCCATTACTACACGGGCTCCCGGCGCAAGCATCGATGCGCGCGGCAAGAACCACAGACGATCGGCGGTGCTGATGCCTTCTTCCAAAATACCCAGTTCCCGCATGCGAGCGAGACGACGCATTCGAATTACATCCCAACCTTCGTCGTACTTGTTCTTGTAACGCCGTAGCCAGTCATCCGGCACTTGCAGCGGCCCGTGAGGCGCCGTAAATGCCATGTAAGCGAAGAAGGGCTTGCCGTCGTCACGGCCTTCTTCGATAAACTGAATGGTTTTATCGGTGTAGTTTTTCGTCGAATAGAAATCCTTCGGTAGTTTTTTGACCGGCCGCCCGTCTTCTGTGTACGGACCTTTGGGTATCTGCCATTCGATGTTCCACCCGTCGTCGAAGTGATCGCCGCCTCCGACGAGTAAGGAGAAGTCGCGCTCGAAGCCACGGGCGTGCGGTATCTGGTCCGGTTCAAGTCCGAGATGCCATTTGCCGGCCATGTAAGTGTGATAGCCGCTATCTCGCAACAGGGAGGCGACGGTAGCAACGCGCCTATTCAGAACACCTTCATAACCTGGTTGTCCGACCTGGTTCGGCGCCAACAACTCTCCCATGTTGCCCAATCCGGCGATATGATTGTCCGTTCCGCTAAGCAGCATAGATCGGGTAACCGAACAGGTAGGGCTTACGTAGAAGTCGGTATAGCGGATACCCTGTTGCGCAAGGTCGTCCAATACGGGCGTGTTGATCTCACCGCCGTAACTTCCGAGGTCTGAGTACCCCATGTCATCGGCAACGATGACGAGAAAGTTGGGCCGATCGTCCTGCGCCAGAGCCAATCCGTGCGCCATCAAGAAAAATACTACGAGCAGTAATGACTGAGGCGGGGCGACGTTTCCCGACTTACCCATGAGCCTGTACCCCGCGATTCAGGCGTAACCGAATGATTATTGGACCTACTGTCAATTTATTTTGGCACTACCACGACGGATCGCATATCCGGGATTACCGAGGATGCTAGGGTATGTACGTGAATGGCCGCTTTGGGTCAACAACCGCCAGACAGTTTCGGTCTCCCTGCCCGATGAGTTGTGGGCTAACGGTGACGGTTCTGTGGCCGTTGTTACAAATCTTGTAGAAGCACGTAGACGGCGCCGGTGCCACCGTCAACCTGTCGCGTCGACACGAACGCGAGTACGTGGTCCCAGCGCCTAAGCCAGCGGTTGACGCTTGCTTTCAGTACCGGGCCGCGTTGCCCGGAACCAAGCCCTTTGCCATGCACGACCCGGACACAACGATGGCCGCTGCGTGCGCATTCCTCGATGAACTCGGCAAGGCGGGGTTTCGCCTCGAGGACGGTCATGCCGTGCAGGTCGATCTCTGCCTGCACAGCGTAGTTGCCCCGGGCTAATTTGCGCATCGTTCGCCGGCCGACCGTCGGTCGGTGAAACCGCAGTGCTTCGCCGCTGAACTGCTCCATCTCATCGAGGTCGCCCCGCATGCTTTCATCGAGCACTCGGCCCTCGTCGGCGCGCGAAAAATGCGCCTTGGGCTTTGGCCGTCTGCGTGGTGGCTCGACCCGTGTCTCTGATTTTATTGGCTTCGCGTCGGCCATTGTCCGGCGAAAAAGCTCATCGTCTTCGTTGCTCACAGCGGTCTATCCGAATGGCTATGGAAAGCGGCGGTTGTTGAGTATAGTGAGCGCGTCCCAAACCGCCAAACGAAGACGCTACTCGTCGACCCAACAATGAAAATTCTCGTAAGCAATGACGACGGGTATATGGCAACCGGTATCAACGTATTGGCTGACGCGCTGCAACAGATCGCCGACGTTGTGGTCGTTGCTCCCGATCGCAATCGATCGGCAGCCAGCAACTCGCTAACGCTGTCGTCGCCGTTGCGCGTGTCGGAAGTTGGCGAAAACCGATATTCGGTCAATGGCACGCCGTCGGATTGCGTGCATCTGGCGCTGACCGGATTGCTGGATTACGAACCGGACCTGGTCGTATCAGGCATCAATCATGGCGCAAATCTCGGCGACGACGTTATCTACTCAGGCACGGTAGCGGCGGCGATGGAGGGCCGCTTTCTCGGCCTACCGACAATCGCGGTATCGTTGGTCGGTCAAAAGCTGTTGCATTTCGATACAGCCGCCCGCGTCGTGTCGGACATGGTGCAAAAACTCGACACGTCAGCGTTGTCGTCCGATGTCATTCTAAACGTCAACGTTCCGAATCGTCCTTTCGAGGACCTGACCGGTGTGCGCGCTGTGCGCCTCGGATTTCGACACAAATCGGAGCCAGTCGTGCGCTCGAAAGATCCGCATGGACGCACGATTTTTTGGGTAGGTCCGGCTGGCAAGGGTCAAGATGCCGGCGACGGCACTGACTTTCATGCGATCGAGCAAGGTGCCGTGTCGGTGACACCGATAAAAGTCGATTTGACGAGGCACGATTCCCTGCCGCAGCTAAGAGAATGGCTCAACATATGACGGCCGATACCGCGGGCATAGGGATGACAAGTGCGCGCACGCGCGACCGGCTCGTGCAGCGTCTCAAAGATCAGGGAATTCGTTCGCGGCCGGTGCTGGAACAAATACGCAACGTTCCTCGTCACCTGTTCGTCGACGAGGCACTCGCAAGTCGCGCGTATGAGGACACGGCGCTGCCGATTGGGCACGGCCAGACAATTAGTCAGCCGTTCGTCGTTGCTCTGATGACCGAAACGCTGCTTGCCGATTTTGATGGTGAGACTGTTCTTGAGATCGGTACCGGCTGCGGTTACCAGACCGCGGTCTTATCGCCGCTCGTCAAAAAAATATATTCGGTCGAACGCGTACCTGAGCTGCTGCGCAAGACGCGGCAACGACTGCGGGATCTCAATATCTATAACGTGCAATTTCGGCCCGGGGACGGCTGGGACGGTTGGCCCAAGTATGCGCCCTATGACGGCATCATTGTCGCTGCGGCGGCGCCGGAGCTACCTGAAAAATTACTCGAGCAACTTGCACCCGGTGGGCGACTCGTCATTCCGATAGGCCCGCCGGGACGTCAGGAGCTCACACTCGTGACGCGCAAAGACGATCATTTTGAACAAGTTTCTTTCGGCGCAGTGAGTTTCGTGCCGCTCGTACCCGGCAAATAGTGGTTCGCTAATGGCGATATTCGGTCCGTTGTACGAGCGTGTCATGCAGTGGTCCCGGCATCGGCATGCCGAGCGATATCTCGGCGCGATGAGTTTTGCCGAATCCTCTTTTTTCCCGATACCCGTCGATGTCATGTTGGCGCCAATGTGCCTCGCGAAGCCCGAGCGATCTTGGCGCTTTGCGCTCAATGCCACGGCGTTTTCGGTGCTCGGTGGCTTGGCCGGATATGCAATTGGTTATCTGATGTTTGAAGCGATCGAGCCGTGGTTGCGAGAATCCAACTATTGGGCGCCGTATCAGACGGCGCGTGCGTGGTTTGACGAATACGGTGTGTGGACAGTGTTCGTCGCAGGCTTTTCGCCGATTCCCTATAAAGTGTTCACGATTGCGGCCGGTGTTGCTGCACTGACGCTGCCTGGTTTTTTTATCGCGTCGCTGATCGGCCGCGGTGCGCGGTTCTTCTTGGTCGCCGGCTTCGTCAAGTATGCTGGCGTCCGATTGGAAGCGACGCTCGTGCAGCATATCGAACGAATTGGCTGGGGTGTCTTGATCGCTGCCGTTATCATTATCGCGTGGTTCATGAATCGCGGCTAATGAAGGCTCGAATACTCGTCGGCATGCTGTCGCTGTCGTTACTCGCTGCCTGCGGTCCTGCGACGCGTTGGGATCATCGCTCAGACCAGCACGTCGTTCGCAGAGGCGAGACACTGTACGCGATCGCATTTCGATACAATCAGGACGCGGCAGATCTCGCCCGTTGGAACAGGCTCGGAGATGGGTCGTTGATTTATCCGGGACAGGTTCTTCGGCTGACGCCACCCGCCGGTTCGTCCTCTGTGACTGGCCGACCGCCGCCACAAACACGCTCGCTACCGACGATTCCTCAAGAACCGCCGCCGGCTTGGGCATGGCCGACTAAGGGCCGAATTGACGTCGAATTTGGCGGAAATCCCGGTCCTGGCTCGGGTATTTTAATCAACGGACATGCTGGACAATCGGTGAATGCCGCGGCATCCGGTCAGGTTGTTTACGCCGGCGGTGGACTGATCGGGTACGGACAGCTTATTATTCTGAAGCACAACGACACCTACCTGAGTGCCTACGGGTACAACGCGTCGCTGCTGGTTAAAGAAGGCCAATCAATTAACAAGGGCCAGCAAATTGCGACAATGGGTGAGGGGCCGGAACGCAAGCCGCGACTGCATTTCGAAATCAGGCGCAATGGCAAGCCGGTTAACCCGCGACAATATTTGCCTGCGAGATAGATCGACTTCAGCCGCTAGGTTCAATGCAGCGCTGGTCATGCCATGACGCATCGGGGAGGTGCGCGCGATGGGATCTGTGCGACATTGGGCAAAGTCCACGAACGGGACAAAGACTCCCGGGCGGGCCAATACGGCGGTTAGCCATGACCCGACTCGACTGTACTTGAGCGAAATCGGTGTGTCGCCGCTGCTGACGGCCGACGAAGAAAAAATGTTTGCGCGTCGCGCCCAACATGGTGATGAAGCGGCACGCCAGCGCATGATCGAAAGCAATCTCCGGCTCGTCGTCAAGATCGCGCGCCGCTACATTAATCGCGGCTTGCCATTTTTGGATCTGATCGAGGAAGGCAACCTCGGCCTGATTCATGCTGTCAAAAAGTTCGATCCCGAGCGCGGCTTTCGATTCTCGACATATGCGACCTGGTGGATTCGGCAAACCATAGAACGGGCAATAATGAACCAGTCCGGCGCTGTTCGCTTGCCCATACATGTTATCAAGGACATAAATGCCTGTCTGCGCGCGGCTAGACGGCTACGTGAAGATCGAGACCGCGCACCGACGGCCGCCGAAATCGCGGACTACATGGAACAAGACGTTGCGCGAGTCGAGCGGCTACTTGGTCTGCATGAGCGAGTCACGCTGCGATCTGGAAATTCGAACGATGATGCTGGGCCAGTCGACCGGCTGACAGCGCGACGCGACGCCGAACCCTCTCGTTGTGCACAAAAAGAGCTCGTGAACACTATCGTCGATCACTGGGTAAGCGAGTTGAACGAGAAACAGCGCGCCGTTGTCGAACGACGCTTCGGCTTGCACGGCTATCGGCGCGAGACGCTTGAGCAGATTGGCGACGAAATAGGCGTTACTCGCGAACGCGTCAGACAGATCCAGTTAAATGCGTTGAAGAATCTGAAAGCCATGATGGAAGAAAATGGCATTTCCGGCGACGTCATTCTGGATTAACGACCACTCGCACAGGTAAGCGTTCTTATAAATACAAAAGCGCTGCGACCCGTCTGCCTTCGCCCGCCAGCACGTTAAATGTTCGCGCGGCAGCCGCAGTGTCCATCACCTCGAGGCCAATACCCTGTCTTGCGAGCGCGAATGTCACCTGCTTTGGCGCGAAAATGTTGCGTTCGCCGGTGCCCAATACAATTAATTCAGGCCCAAACTCAAGCAGCAACATGAAATCTTCAGGTGCCAGTTCCGATATGGGTTTCGCCTGCCAGTCGTCAATGATTTCCGCGGTCGTCAGCGCGATCGTCTTGCGATAAATTTCGTCGCCGATATGGATTTCGCCGGCGGCGACATTTCGAATTGTGATGCTCGTCGATAATTCGCGTGTGAATTTCATGGCCCGATTCCGTTACTCTTGTGCGCATGCAGCGTGCTGAATCATCGTGACCGCATCATATGACAAAAACACCGCCGTCGTCGTGCTGCCACCGGCGGTTGGCGGACGCATCAGTGATCCGTCGCTGCGCGGCTGGCTGGCACAGGCTGACCTAGTGCGCAATAACGAGCGCGTCGAATTGCTGGCGAGCATTCTCAGGGAGTTAGATCGCCCGTATCCGACGTCCGGTCTTGCGGCGCTCAGAATGTGGGGTGAGACCGGCGACCGGCCCACATCATGGATTGCGGCAGCAGATCCGGTGTACCTTGAACCTCGACTGGATAATCTCTGTCTGCACGCATTGCGTCGCGGCGGTGTTTCTCCAGCGGAGTTGCGACCACTGATCGATCATTTGCAGCGTGCGCTGGGCGGTGATTCCGGCTTTGGATTTGCGCGATTGGGGTCCAACGGATATCTGACATCCCAGCAACCGATAGCGAGCGCATCGGTACCACCTTACGTGATCGATCAAAGAGTGCCGAGCAACTTCTTGCCTCAGGGTGACGATGTCGCGAGTCATCGAAACTTGCTATCAGAAATCGAAATGGCCTTGCACGATCATGAAATCAATGCCGAGCGCGAGTCAGCCGGAAAATTCCCGGTCAACTCACTGTGGATCTGGGGTGGCGGATATGCACCAGAACAACAAACTGAGCCGCATCCGCCGTTATTTTCAGATGACGCACTGCTGACCGGCTATTGGCAGTCAATGATGGGGTTGGCGGAGTCGTGGCCCGGAAATATTGCAGCTTGCCTCGATGTGGCCGTTGCGGGCTTCGTCGCGACACTGCCGGAATTTGATGACGACGACGAACTGTTAGAGTCGTGTCTTCGTGAGCTCCGCGGTGCGCTCAGTTCGAATCGTTTGAGTTCGCTGATTCTATTGTTCCGCGACGATCTGCGCGCCGAAGTTCGTCGCTCGCATTCGATGCGCCTGTGGCGACGGCGAAATACTTTGCTCGAGGCCCCGCCCGAAGACTCGCGTGAGCAGATCCGACGTGAGTAAGTCCAACGTAAGCAAAATGCGCCCAATTGTCCAACGGCCGCAGCCGGATACGGCAGCCATCGCATCGCTGGCGGAATTCGACCCGGTGCTGGCACGTTTGTTCGCAATGCGCGGTATCCGCGCCGCAGATGAACTCGACTACGGACTCGGCAATCTAGCGCCGGTCAGCCTGCTCGAAAATGTCGACGCGGCCGTCGAATTGCTAGTCGCAAAACGCAATGAGCGCATTATCGTCATTGGTGACTTTGACGTCGACGGCGCGACAAGCACTGCGCTTATGCTTCGCTGCCTGCGTGAATTCGGATTTGCAAATGTTGAGTATCTCGTTCCAAATCGATTCGAATATGGTTACGGCCTAACGCCTGAGATTGTCCAGGTTGCCCGGCAACGAGAGCCGAGCCTTATCATCACCGTCGATAACGGCATCTCGAGTATTTTGGGCGTTAAAGAAGCGTTGGCCGCGAACATTCCGGTGTTGGTAACGGATCATCACCTGCCAGGTGATGAATTGCCGGCCGCGGATGTAATCGTCAACCCGAATTTACCCGCCAGCAATTTTCCGAGCCGAAATCTTGCAGGCGTTGGTGTCGCGTTTTATGTACTGGCAGCACTTGGTCGGCGGCTGGAGCAAGACGGTCAGCAAGGCGCGTCACGCATCCCAGCCAAGTATCTCGACCTGGTTGCTCTTGGCACCGTCGCCGATGTCGTGCCGCTCGATCACAACAATCGGATTCTGGTCGAACAAGGTATACGGCGTATTCGTGCTGGCCAGACCGTCGCAGGAATCAGCGCACTGATGATCCAGGCAGGACGCTTGCCGAGGCGGACGGTTTCCAGCGATCTTGGTTTCGCCGTAGGTCCGCGCCTGAATGCGGCCGGGCGGCTCGAAGACATGTCTGTTGGGATTGAGTGCCTGCTAACAGATGATGCTGACGTCGCAACGCATCATGCGGCCGCGTTGGATCAGATCAACAAGGACCGCCGGAGTATTGAATCGACGATGCGCGACCAGGCGTTCACGTTTGTTGATGCGCTTGATGCACGACAGCTTCCGGCCTGCGTTTGTGTCTATGACCCATCCTGGCATCAGGGCATCGTTGGGCTGATCGCGTCCCGCGTCAAAGAGCGCTGCCATCGGCCGGTCATCGCTTTTGCGCGCGAAAGCGATGGCTACTTGAAGGGCTCTGCCCGGTCCGTTTCGGGTGTGCATGTGAGGGATCTACTCGAGAGTGTCTCGACGGTCCGACCTGGGCTCATCGACAAGTTCGGCGGCCACGCGATGGCGGCCGGCCTGACTATTGCCGAAAGTCGCTACGAAGAATTCGTCGAATTGGCGTCGGTGCAACTAGAAAAGCTGTACCCGAATGTCGACGTCAGCGGCGCGATCCTAAGCGATGGACCGCTGCCTGAAGATGCGCTCAGCCTGCGTTTCGCACGTTCTTTGCGCGAAGCCGGTCCGTGGGGGTCGGGATTTCCGGAGCCGCTGTGGAGTGGCGACTTCGATGTGCTCGAGCAACGTACGGTGGGCGAACATCACCTGAAGATGCGCGTACGTGCCGCCAGTGGCGGTAATGTCGTCGACGCGATCGCGTTCAACCAGGCGGGCCCGGCTTACCGCGGGGTCGTCAGGCTCGCTTATCGGCTCGATGTCAATGAATACCGTGGCATCGAATCTCCACAACTCGTCGTCGAACAAATCGCCGCACTGCAGTCGGCCTGACGCCCGCAATAGTGATACTATCGCGCGTTTTCCGCGCACGAGATCCGCCACATCACTCTCATGGAAACGAGTCAGATCAAACAGACTATCGCCGATCTTGCTGAACGCACCGTTGCGTTGAGGGGGTATCTTTGACTATGACGGCAAGGCGGAGCGCCTGACCGAGGTTCAACGCGAACTCGAGCAACCCGACGTGTGGAGCGAACCTGAGCGGGCCCAATCGCTAGGTCAGGAACGTGCGGCGCTGGAAGAGGTTGTCGTCACGCTCGATGAGCTGTCGGCCGGCTTGTCGGATGCGAAGGAATTGCTGGAGCTTGCCGAAGAGGAAGTTGACAGCGAAACCGTTGACGAGGTCGTTAATGATTTGAACGCGTTCGAGACGCGTCTTGCTGGTCTGGAATTTCGTCGAATGTTTTCCGGCGACATGGACGCGAACAACGCGTACCTGGATATTCAGTCGGGTGCCGGGGGGACTGAGGCTCAGGACTGGGCTGAGATGATACTTCGCATGTACCTGCGCTGGTCCGAAGCGCACGATTTCAAAACTGATGTTATTGAGGCATCCGCGGGCGAGGTTGCCGGAATAAAAAGTGCGACGTTGCATATTCAAGGGGAATACGCCTACGGTTGGCTGAGGACGGAAACTGGTGTACATCGCCTGGTTCGCAAATCACCGTTCGATTCCGGAAACCGCCGGCACACGTCATTCGCGTCGGTATTTGTTTCACCCGAAGTTGATGACAACATCGACGTCGACGTGGATCCATCGGATTTGCGCATTGATGTGTACCGAGCCAGCGGTGCCGGTGGTCAACATGTCAATCGAACCGAGTCAGCCGTGCGCATCACTCATCTGCCGACCAATATCGTCGTGCAGTGTCAGAACGATCGCTCGCAGCATAAGAACAAGGCACAGGCGATGAAACAACTGAAGGCCAAGCTGTATGAGTTCGAGATGCAAAAGCGCCGCGCTGAAGCGTCGGTCGTGGAAGAATCCAAGGCCGATGTCGGCTGGGGTAGCCAGATTCGATCCTACGTACTCGACCAAAGCCGCATCAAGGATTTGCGCACGGGCGTCGAAACCGGTAACACTCAGGCCGTGCTTGATGGCGGTCTCGACACCTTCATCGAAGCGAGCCTGAAACAAGGATTGTAAAACGACGTGACCGATAAGAAGCAGACAGACGAAAATAAGCTCATCGCCGAGCGCCGCAGGAAGCTCGAGGCTTTGCGGGAGCAGGGCAATGCGTTTCCGAACAATTTTCGTCGCAACGCATTGGCCGACGAACTACAGAAAATGTATGGCGCGCGCGAGAACGAGTCTTTTGAGGCCGAAGCCGTTGAGGTCGCCGTTGCTGGCCGGATGTTGGTCAAGCGCGATTTTGGCAAGGCGAATTTCATCAAACTGCAGGACCGATCCGGGCAAATTCAGATTCGCGTGGAGCGTGATCGATTGCCGGACGGAGTCTACGCAGCCTTCAAGAAATGGGATGTCGGTGACATTGTCGGAGCCAGCGGTGCATTATTTAAGACCAATACCGGTGAGCTCACGGTGCGAGCCGACGAGATTCGGCTTCTGACCAAGTCGTTGCGGCCGTTGCCGGAAAAATTCCACGGTCTGGCCGATCAGGAAATCCGTTACCGACAGCGCTATGTCGATTTGATCATGAACGACGAGAGCCGCGACGTATTCCGCAAGCGCTCGGCAATTGTGCAATACATACGCGCGTTTCTCGATGCGCAGAACTTTCTCGAAGTCGAAACACCAATGATGCAGACGACGCCGGGCGGCGCGATAGCCCGCCCGTTCATGACGCATCACAACGCGCTCGATATGGAACTCTATTTGAGAATAGCGCCAGAGTTGAATCTAAAGCGGTTGATCGTCGGTGGCTTTGATCGTGTGTACGAAATCAATCGCAGTTTTCGCAACGAGGGCGTCTCTACGCAACACAATCCCGAGTTCACGATGTTGGAGTTATATCGTGCATATGCCGATTATGAAGATCTAATCGATATGGTCGAGGCGTTGCTGCGCGGCATGTCGGACGCGATCACGGGATCGACCAAGTTGACGTATCAGGGCGAGGAATTCGATTTTGCGAAGCCATTCGCGCGTACGACGGTGGAAGACGTAATTCTGCGGTTCAATCCGGACATTGAAAAGGCGAAGTTGCGTGATCGCGACTATCTTGCCGCTAGCTGCGAACAACTCGGCATACCCGTAAACAACGGCTTCGGAGTCGGCAAACTACAAATCGAGATCTTCGAAAAAACCGTCGAAGACAATTTGCGGCAGCCCACCTTTGTCACGCAGTACCCGACCGAAGTCTCGCCGCTATCACGCAAGAACGACGCGGATCCGTTCCTAACGGATCGATTCGAGTTTTTTGTTGCCGGGCGCGAGCTCGCGAATGGCTTTTCCGAGCTTAACGATGCCGAAGAGCAGGCGGAACGTTTTCGCGCTCAGGCTGAGTACCGCGCGGCTGGCGATGACGAGGCGATGGCGTTTGATCACGATTACATCCGAGCGCTCGAATACGGCATGCCGCCGACGGCCGGTATCGGCGTCGGCATCGATCGGCTGGTCATGTTGTTCACAGACTCACCGTCGATACGCGATGTGCTGTTGTTCCCGCACATGCGGCCGGAAGTTTTCGACTAATCTGTACGAACGTCGCTCGTCGTGTTGCGATCTGACGGGCCGCTAGTGACATTCTCTTCATCCTCATGGCTCGCTATGCTGCGCTTTACTTCGGATGAAGAGCATGTCACCAGCCGCCCACGTAATAATCAATCTTTGGCGATCAAGATCGCGGCATTGCTCATCGTCATGGCACGCTGCACCATGACCCAGCGGCCTTGATGTCGGCGCACTGCCGTTACAGGTAAGGCAAGTCTTGCGAGGTCAACACGATGTCGCCAACTGTAAGTTTATTGTCTGCCTTGTCGAGGGGTACGACGGCCAATAGGTCGTTGCCTATTGCGTTGACGACGTCGCCGACCTTCTGCTCGCCGTCGTAGACTTTGTCGCCGGGAAATACCGGTTCGGTACTTTCGAATCGCAATAATCGTCGCTTGCTTGCACCTCGATAGTGTGTGCGTGCAACGATTTCCTGGCCTGGGTAGCAGCCCTTGTCCAGATTCACGATGTCCAGCAGATCCAAATTCAGCATGTGCGGCGTGAATTGCTCTGACTGCGCCTGCCAAATCTCGGGAATTCCGGCCAAAAGGTTTTGCCGACACCAATCTTCGCTTAAGCCGGCAACACCGAACGCTTGCATGTCAGCCGGCTGGATGTCGAACTCGACTTTCGCCCGGAAACGAAACGTCTGTAGCCGCTTGACCACCACTTCGGCGAGCTCGGTCGGTAGCGTCAATTCGAAGCCGTCTTCAATTCTCTGCAATCGAATTAGGCAGATTACGCGGCCTTTTGGATTGCACCACGCCGAAACGATAGGTTCGCGCCGATTCTCGTGAGTATTTGCGACGTGAGGAAGGAGCCGCAGGTCGCTTGTCAGTTGTCCCTGCAGATACTCGAACGCGTCATCCCCGCGGACGACAATGCATGAATATGAAGTGTTTGGCATTTAATCGCTTTGTATCAAAGAGTGAGCATGTCCACTCATGCAGTAAAAGTCCGCCTCTGGCATACTTTCCGTATGAGCGAACTCGATTCCGAAAATAAGGGCAACGACGCCAAATCCGAGCGCGATAAGGCTACCGTTAATACAAGCGGTGATCATAACCCGTCGAGGTCGACCGATGAGGTGCAACCGAAGGAAATTGGTGGCCGTGACGGGCCCGACCCCACCCGATACGGTGACTGGGAAAAGGCTGGGCGGTGTATCGATTTCTGAGGAAACCCGCGTCTTGTGCGGCGTAGCGGGATGAATGATACTTTGGCGCTGCACTGACAAAATACCTTGACCAAAAACTCCAGCCACAAAGCATAAGAAGCAAGACATGAGCAATTCCGGCAGGCCATTGTCGCCACATCTATCGGTCTATCGCTGGCCGATAACGATGACGCTGTCAATTCTGCACCGGATCACCGGTGTCGGTTTGTCCGTTGGACTTATCGTGTTTGCGGCTTGGTTGATTCAGGCAGCTGCCGGGCCGGAGCAATACCAGTATTTCCGAGTAGCGATGTCGCATCCGATCGGCATCGCGTTGTTGATTGCTTGGACATTTGCGTTTTTCCTGCATCTCGGCAACGGCATCCGTCACTTGGTTTGGGATGTAGGCTACGGTTTCGAAAAATCGCAGGCGAATGCGTCCGCCTACATCGTACTGGTCATGGCCATAGTCCTGACGGCGCTGTTCTGGGTCCTGAAACTATGAGCCTCCGGACTCCGCTCAGTCGCGTGTTAGGCCACGGCAGTGCCAAGGAAGGTACCGCACATTTCGTCAGTCAACGAATCTCGGCGATCGCTCTCGTGCTACTTGGTGGATGGTTCCTCGTGTCAATGTATCTGCTGGAAAGCACGGCGTACCTCGAAGTCGTTCGTTATATCGGCCGGCCATTGAACAGCGTGCTGTTATCACTGTTGTCCGTCATTGTCGCTTATCATTCCTATCTTGGCGTACAGGTTGTCATAGAAGACTACGTGCATGCGCCAGGTCTCAAATTGCTCGCTCTGATCGGCTCACGTTTCGCACACACGCTCATCGCGGTCGCATCTGTCTACGCTGTGATACGCATCGGCCTGATCATATGAGTGCCACAACAGACGAATACGAATTTATTGACCACAGCTACGACGTGGTGGTCGTCGGAGCCGGTGGCGCCGGCTTGCGCGCAACCTTCGGATTGGCCCAGGTTGGTTTCAAAACAGCCTGTGTGACCAAGGTATTTCCAACGCGAAGTCATACGGTGGCGGCACAAGGCGGCATCAGCGCTGCGCTCGGAAATATGGGGGAGGACGACTGGCGTTGGCATATGTACGACACTATCAAGGGCTCGGATTGGCTCGGTGACCAGGATTCGATCGAGTACATGTGCAAGGAAGCGGCAGATGCAGTCATAGAACTTGAACACTATGGCGTGCCGTTCAGTCGCACCGAGGACGGCCGCATTTATCAGCGCCCGTTCGGCGGCATGACGACGCGTTACGGCGAGGGCACCGCACAACGCACCTGCGCCGCTGCTGATCGCACCGGTCATGCGATGCTGCACACGCTGTACCAGCAGTCACTCGCGCACGACGCAGAGTTCTTCATCGAGTACTTTGCCGTCGATTTGATCATGGAGGACGGGGCCTGCCGCGGTGTCGTCGCCATTGATATGGCGACCGGTCGATTGCATCGCTTCCGCGCGCATCACGTGATATTGGCCACCGGCGGCTATGGCCGCGCCTATTTCTCGTGCACATCGGCGCACACATGCACCGGTGACGGCAATGCGATGGCGCTGCGGGCAGGCTTGCCAATGCAGGATATGGAGTTTGTGCAGTTTCACCCGACAGGTATCTACGGCGCTGGCTGCCTGATTACGGAGGGCTCGCGCGGCGAGGGTGGCTATCTGACGAATTCAGATGGCGAGCGATTCATGGAACGCTATGCGCCAAACGCCAAGGACCTCGCGTCGCGTGATGTCGTCAGCCGTTCGATGACCGTTGAGATTCGTGAAGGTCGCGGTGTCGGTGAAGAGAAAGACCACATATATTTGCATCTCGAGCACCTCGGTCCCGACGTCATCGACGAGCGCTTGCCTGGCATCGCCGAAACTGCGCGAATTTTTTCGGGCGTTGATGTCAACAAAGAACCAATTCCGGTACTGCCCACCGTGCACTACAACATGGGCGGGGTACCCGCCAACTATAAGGGGGAGGTCGTTACGCGGAAGGACGATAATGCCGAGTCGGTCGTTAGCGGACTAATGGCCGTCGGCGAAGCTGCCTGCGTATCGGTGCACGGCGCTAATCGTCTCGGCTCAAATTCTTTGCTCGATCTTGTCGTTTTTGGTCGAGCAGCAGCGTTTCATATTGCCGCAACAGCGAAACCAGGGGCACGGCACAAACCGCTGCCTGCAAATGCGGGCCAGAACAGCATCGACAGGGTCGACAAATTGCGAAATGCAAGTGGTGAGCGGCCAACGGCCGAAATTCGTCTAGAGATGCAGCGGGTCATGCAAAATCATGCGGCAGTATTCCGTACTGGCGATGTTCTCGGGCAGGGCGTCGACCTGCTGCGCGATACCTTGGCGTCCTTTGCCGACGTCAGCGTGGCCGACCGTTCACTAATCTGGAACACCGATCTCATCGAGACGATGGAACTCGAGAATTTGCTGCTGAATGCGACCGCAACGATTGAGTCCGCCGCTAACCGCCTCGAAAGTCGTGGCGCACATGCGCGCGAGGACTATCCGGATCGCGATGACGAACAATGGATGAAACACACATTGTCCTGGGTCGACGCGGATGGCAAAGTTTCTTTCGACTACCGACCGGTTCATCAAGAGACGTTAACCGACGAAGTTGAACGAGTGCCGCCAAAAGCGCGCGTGTACTAGGAGCAATAGCTTGGCTGAATTTAGACTCCCACCGAATTCGAGAATCAAGAAAGGCCGGAATTTTCCGGTAACCGGCGGCGCCAGCAATGTCCGTCGATTCGCGGTCTATCGCTATGACCCGTCCGCCGGCGACAATCCGCGCGTCGATACCTACGAAGTCGATATGGATAATTGTGCGCCGATGGTTCTCGATGCACTAATAAAGATAAAGAACGAAATTGATCCGACATTAACGTTTCGGCGCTCGTGCCGCGAAGGCATTTGCGGATCATGTTCGATGAATATCGATGGTAGCAACACGCTTGCCTGTACGAAGTCGATCGACGAAATAAAAGGCGACGTTAAGATATACCCGTTGCCGCACATGCCGATCGTCAAAGACTTGGTGCCGGACCTGACAAACTTTTATGCGCAATACGCGTCGATCAAGCCGTGGCTGCAATCGCATACCCCACCGCCGCCGGATCGAGAACGACTGCAAAGCAAACAAGACCAGGAAATGATTGACGAGCCAGCCGCGTGCATACTGTGCGCCTGCTGCTCAACGGCCTGTCCGAGCTACTGGTGGAACAGCGATCGTTATCTCGGGCCTGCGGCGCTGCTGGCGGCTTATCGCTGGCTGGTCGACAGCCGCGACGAAGTCACCGGTGAGCGTCTCGACGATCTCGAGGATCCGTTTCGCCTGTATCGCTGTCACACGATTATGAACTGCACGCAGACCTGCCCCAAGGGCTTGAATCCTGCCAAGGCAATCGCAGAAACAAAGAAGATGCTTGCCGAAAGGCGGTATTGATCCAGGTTTGGTGTGTACCGCGGCATACCGGGACCTACTTTGCGTCATGGCTCGCTTCGCTGCGCTTTACTTCCGCAAAATAGGCCCCAGTATGCCGCGGTACTGATTCAGTCATGATCAAATCCCGCATCAAGTGGCAATGCAGACGTGGCATGCGCGAGCTCGATGATCTGTTGATGGGGTATGTCGAGCAGCGTTATGACGATGCCGGTGATGACGAAAAGGCCGCTTTTGAGGCACTTTTGGCGCTTCCTGATCCGGACCTGGTCGCGTATTTGTTACAGAAACAGCAGCCAGATTTAGCGCCGATTGCCGATGTCATCCGCCACGTACTCCGCCTCAATTCAGCCTAATCTTCGATTGCGTTATTTGGTGCTCGGCAGCGGCATGCTGCTCGCCGCGATCGGTGCACTGGTGATCCTGTTATTGCCGCTTGTCGCTCATTGGCGTGCCGTGCTGCTGGCCGCATGGCTGGTGATGGTCGTCACCGAGCTTCTGCTAAGCTGGCGCGCTTACCGGGAAAGCCTAAGCTATCGGCTGTATTGTGATGGCTCAATCGACGTCATGCGGCCCACCCGCGGACCACGAGCGGCTGCGTTTGCCGCCGGCAGCGTCATTGGCACGCGGCTTGCGTGGCTGCGCGTTCGGGCCGCAGACGGCGCCTGCTGGGGGGAGCTGATCGCCGGTAACCCCAGGAAAAACAAGGAGTGGCGCCGCTTTCAGGTGATTTGCCGGCTAGTAGGAGCGTGCTAACATTCCGGGCGCGTATCGTGCCAAGCTCCCGCGACCGAGAGCAGCTTGGCGGCGGTATCGACGCTGTCACAAAAAACAATGAAAACCGTAAAAATCACAGAACTTTCAGCGGCATGCCCGGTCTATCTGGGCATCGAGCGGCTGTGTCGCAGGACTCGTCGGGCGCATCCGGATGTCGAATGAATCGACGGATACAAAACTTGTCAAACGAGTCCAGAAAGGTGACAAAGGCGCGTTTGATGTGCTGGTGCTCAAGTATCAGCACAAAATCGTTAATTTGGTGATGCGGTATGTGCGCGACCCCGAGCAAGCATTGGACATTACGCAGGAAGCTTTCATCAAGGCCTACCGTGCATTGCCCAGATTTCGCGGCGACAGCGCGTTTTATACCTGGCTGTATCGGATCGCTGTGAATACCGCGAAGAATTATCTCGCGGCACAGCGCCGACGGCCGATGGACATAGAGCTCGATTTGCAGGATCCGGAGCAATATGACCTGCACGCGAGACTCAAGGACACCGACACGCCCGAGAGCGTGACGATGGGCCGCGAGTTGCAGGAAACGGTGGAGCGAGCAATTCAGGCCTTGCCGGAAGACCTGCGCACGGCGATCATTCTGCGCGAGCTGGATGGCATGAGTTATGAAGAAATTGCACAAACAATGGAGTGCCCGGTGGGCACAGTGCGGTCGAGAATTTTCAGGGCACGCGATGCGATTGCCAAGAAAGTCGGTTCAGTGATTCGGTAGATGACCAAACTACCGATATTAGATCGGGCACAGCCCGTGTGTGGTGGGATATGAACGAAGCAATCAAGATGCAACTATCAGCTTTCGTCGACGGCGAGCTGCCGGAAAACGAAAAGGAGCTATTGCTGCGCAGGCTAAGTCAGGATGCCGGGCTCCGGCAACAGGTCGCGGAGTATCTGATGGTCGGACGCGCGATGCGCGGAGAAAAGCAGATTGGTGGTGTGAACGAGTTACGCGATCGCGTCGCAAATGAGCTCGGCGAAAAGCCGATGCAGGACGGACACGTCGACATAGCGGCAAGTAAGAATCGACTGCTGCGCCCGCTGTCCGGGATCGCAATCGCGGCGACGGTGGCGCTTGTCGGGATCCTTGGTTTACAGCAAGTAACAGACGTCGACACCCCTGAAGTAACGCCGCCTGACGCCATTGTGGATACGGTTGACTTTCCAACCCAACCCGAAGCAGATGACATTCTGCGGCAGTATCGTCGCATACACGACGCACACGCATCCGACAGCATCAACGCGCGACTGGCAGCATTCGAGCTGCGCCAAGAGAGTACTGACCAAGATGAAGAGCCGCCGCTTGCACCCACCGATGAAACTGACCAACCAGAAGTGGCGGATAGCGACACAGAATGATTAAGGCAGGACCGCATTCGACCGTAACATTGCTGCTGGCGTTGGTTGGCAACTGTCTATTCTTGGCGCCGGTCATGGCCGCCGATCGGGGCCCGCATGATTGGCTGGATCGAATGTCGAGTGCGGTACAGACAACGGATTATCAAGGCACGGTGATAAGGATATCGGATGGTCGCGCCGAGGCCCTGAAGATCGTTCATTCGGTCTCGGACGGCGTTATTCGGGAAAAGGTAATCGCCCAAGAGGGCAACGGACTCGAAATCATTCGAAACGGAAATGAAGTGCACTGCATTTTACCAGCGCGAAAGTCGGTACTGGTCGAAGAATGGAATGACCAGAGCACGCTGTTCTCGACGCTACCATCGAGCAATATGCGCTTCGGCAACGAGTACGATGTAAAAATAGTCGCCAAAGAACGGGTCGCTGGCCGCGAAACCGTCGAGCTCGCGATCAAACCGCACGACGTATATCGCTATGAGCATCGCGTCTGGCTGGACGTTGATACGGGCTTTCCATTGCAAACACAGTTAATCGACGACGACGGCTCGGCGCTCGAACAGGTCAAATTTGCCGACATCAGCCTCGGACGAAAAATAAAAGCGAGTGCATTAAAGCCGAGTTACAGCACCGAAAACTTCAAATGGTATAATCAGCCGCGACGCCGAGTTACGCCGGTGGTTGACAGTGTATGGCAGAGCACTGATCTGCCGATCGGTTTTGTGCTGATCTCGGCGCAGCAGGAAGTCATGCCCGGAACCGATGAAGCCGTTACGCATATCTTATATAGCGACGGGCTCGCCAATGTTTCGGTTTTCATTGCCGCGCATGCAAATAAGAAAGTTTCGGAACGCAGTCGCGTTGGAGCTTCCAATTCCTACAGTACCGTCATCGACAGCTATCGTATTACGGCGGTGGGCGAAGTGCCCGCTATTACCGTTGAACAGGTAGCATCGTCGATGCGCCTCCGCTGACAAATTCGCCTGGAGTTGGCACCAAGCCCGGGGGGTGCAGACTGCTGCGTCAAGGGCTACGACAATGGCCGCGACCACGGCAGCAATTCAACCGTATAATTCAGCAATGATTAATCCGCAGGGCAGAATCCTTTCAATCACCGGCAGTGGTCCCGATCGACGTGCACTGGTCGATGTCGATTCGACGCCGGTGTGCCCGCGTTGCGCCGAAGGCAAAGGCTGTGGTGCTGGGCTGTTTGGTGCCGGTGCGCGCAAGCGCCAGGTGGAGGCGACCGTACCATTGAACGCGAATATCGCTATTGGCGATAAAGTCGCCGTGACTCTTGCGCCGCGAAATATACTCGCAGCAGCAAGCATTGTGTATGGCTGGCCGTTGATTGGCGCGGCAGTCGGAGCGGCAATTGCCTACTGGGCGTCCTACGATGATGTCGTGGCTGCCGTAAGTGCGCTTATCGGTCTCACCGCTGGCGCCATGCTGGTGCGCCGACGTCTCAGTGCTTCCCAATGTCTGCGTCAGTTTACGCCGCAAATTCTTGTCTGAATGCCGGTGTTGGATGTTTACAGCCGAAAAGGCTGCCATCTTTGCGAAGTGCTGGTCGAACAGTTGCTTGACTTGGTTCGTGGTCACGCCGACGTCGTCGTTCACGATGTCGACTCGTGCGAGGACTGGTGTGCCGAGTACGGTCTGCGGGTACCGGTGGTCGAATATCGGGGAACTCAGCTGTGCGAATTCACGCTGGATCGCGGAATCGTTATGGCGGCACTCGCGGCAAAGGGATAAATCGGTATACTGCGCCGGTCCCCGGGTCCTCCGACACCATGAAACACATCCGCAATTTCTCAATCATCGCCCATATTGACCATGGAAAATCGACCTTGGCTGACCGATTTATCCAGATTTGCGGTGGCCTTTGCGATCGAGAAATGGAAGAGCAGGTGCTTGATTCCATGGATCTGGAGCGCGAGCGCGGTATTACAATCAAGGCGCAGAGCGTTTGCTTGAATTACGCGGCGAACGACGGCAACACCTATCAGCTAAATTTCATCGACACCCCTGGCCACGTCGACTTTTCCTACGAGGTCTCACGCTCGCTGGCTGCCTGTGAAGGTGCGCTGCTGGTTGTCGACGCGGCACAAGGCGTCGAGGCACAAAGCGTGGCCAACTGTACGACAGCAATTGATCAGGGTCTCGAGGTATTGCCTGTCTTGAACAAAATCGATTTACCTGCCGCGGATCCCGATCAGGCGATCGCTGAGATTGAGGATGTCATCGGCATCGACGCGCAGAACGCCGTTCGCGTCAGCGCCAAGACTGGCGCTGGCGTACCAGAGCTGCTGGAGGCAATTGTCAGCCGGATATCGGCGCCGAAGGGCGATCCAGAGGCGCCGTTGCAGGCACTGATCATTGACTCTTGGTTTGACAACTATGTCGGCGTCGTATCGCTGGTTCGAGTCATGAATGGCGAGCTTGCCAAAGGCGCCAAATTTACTGTTATGTCGACCGGAGACACCTACAATGCCGATCGTGTCGGTAGCTTTACGCCCAAAATGGCGGACCGCAATGCGCTCGCGACCGGCGAAGTTGGTTTTGTCATAGCTGGCATCAAGGATATCTACGGTGCTCCTGTTGGCGACACGCTGACGCTGACGCGCAATCCATGCACACAGCCGCTGCCTGGTTTCAAACAAGTGCAGCCGCGCGTATTCGCGGGCTTGTTTCCGATCAAGTCAGAGGACTACGAAAACTTTCGCGAAGCGCTACAGAAGTTGCGGCTAAATGATGCGGCACTGCATTTCGAGCCAGAAACTTCGGCGGCTCTTGGATTTGGCTTTCGTTGTGGGTTTCTCGGCCTGCTGCACATGGAAATTGTTCAAGAACGTCTTGAGCGTGAATACAATCTTGAACTGATTACGACGGCACCAACGGTTGTGTTCGAAGTTGTGGACAATAAAAACGAAGTGTCGCTAATCGACAATCCATCAAAACTTCCGCCAGTCAATGAAATCGTTGAACTCAGAGAACCGATCATTACGGCGAACATTCTGGTTCCTCAGAATCACGTTGGCAATGTCATGAAACTCTGCATTGAAAAACGCGGCGTGCAAAAGCATATTCGCTACCTCGGTAAGCAGGTTTCGCTTGAGTACGAGATGCCGCTCGCCGAGGTGGTGCTCGATTTCTTTGATCGCTTGAAATCGGTCAGCCGCGGCTTTGCATCGTTTGATTATCACTTCGAGCGCTTTGAGCCAGCGCAGCTCGTGCGCCTCGATGTACTGATAAACAAAGAACGTGTCGATGCGCTGTCAATTATCGTGCATAAGTCGAATGCGCAGCACCGTGGTCGGGAACTCGTGGACAGAATGCGTAAATTGATTCCGCGGCAGATGTTCGATGTTGCGATACAGGCTGCCATCGGTGGACAGATTATTGCGCGCAGCACGGTGAAGGCGCTTCGTAAGAACGTCACCGCAAAGTGCTATGGTGGTGACGTTTCGCGAAAGCGAAAACTTTTGGAAAAACAAAAGGCCGGCAAGCGTCGTATGAAGCAAGTCGGATCTGTAGAAATTCCGCAGGAGGCGTTTCTCGCCGTGCTGCGTGTCGAAAAGTGAGGGTTTCTTGAGTTTTAATCTTGCATTGATATTAACCGTACTTACCGGTTTTACAGGCCTGGTTGTTGCGATCAATAAGTTTTACTGGCAGCGCGCCGACCGCTGGAAGTCATCGTCGCATGCGCGCCAAACGCTGGTGGAATACTGCCAGTCATTCTTCCCAGTATTGCTGTTTGTCTTGATTATTCGCTCATTCGTGTTTGAACCATTTCGAATTCCGTCGGGATCGATGGAGCCGACGTTACTGCAGGGGGATTTTATTTTCGTCAAGAAATTCTCCTACGGACTGCGGCTACCGGTATCCGAGACCAAAGTTCTCGAAACCGGCGCGCCGAGGCGCGGCGATGTCATCGTATTTCGCTTACCGAGGAATCCAAATATTAACTACATCAAGCGCGTGGTCGGGTTGCCTGGCGACGTTATTCGCTACGACCGGCACCGCTTGACGATTAATGGCGAGACGATGCAGGTCGAGCCGCCAATAACCGTGGCAAGTGGTAATGGCTCGATGCATTACGAGCAGCTCTTCGATCGCCGTCATCAAATCAAAGTGCTGTTTCCGGAGTCACGTGAGAACGGTGTTTACACGGTCCCGGACGGCCACTTTTTCATGATGGGTGACAATCGAGACAACAGCACGGATAGTCGATTTCCGCAAGTAGACGTCATTGCCGAGGAATTCCTCGTGGGTGAGGCCGTCCTCGTCTGGATGCATATGGATGGTCTTGCCTGGCCGGACTGGGGCCGAATTGGAACCGGCATCGAATAGCCCATGATTGAATGGTTTGAGTCTAAATTATGTGGTTTCAGTCACTATTTGGCCGCTAAAATTGGATTAGGCTGTGGTGTGCGGGATGTTCAGACCCGCGATTGACCGGAGTGAACGGCTATGAATGGCAAGGCAAATCGTTTCCCGAAATCCCGGCAGGCGGGCATGACCACGTTGGGATTGATCATCCTGGCGGTGTTTATCGGATTGTTTGCTTTTGCCGCGCTTCGACTGACTCCCGTGTATCTCAATTATATGAAGATTGTCGGTGTAATAGACGGTGTGCGCGACGAGTTTGACGGTCAGGCGACGTCACGAGCGGCGATTCGAAGCTCGATTTCGCGCCGTTTCGATGTCGATAGTGTTGGCGTGATTGACGCCAAAAATGTTTCGGTGACGAAAGTAGATGGTGGTTTCGAAGTCCGTGCTGACTACGAACACACGGCGCCGTTTATTGCAAACGTCTCATTCATGGTTCATTTCGACAAAAAAGTCCTCGTACGCCGCTAAGATCTGGGATCCATTGACTCTTTGTGAATCCCGGCAACTCCGTTCACATCGTGTGGACGCGCAATAAATGAGCGATAAGTTTGGACAAGGCGTCAAGCTGGCTAAAAAATACGCTGGGCTACGAATTCAGTGACACGGGCCTGTTCCAGCAGGCGCTAACCCATCGAAGTTCGCCGGGGCAGAGCAACGAGAGGCTCGAGTTCCTCGGCGACGCTATTTTGGGTGCCGTTATTTCGGAAGCCGTTTTTCGCGCGCAAGCAAATTCGCCTGAAGGTGATCTAAGTCGATTGCGATCATCACTCGTGAAAGACACATCATTAGCGGATCTCGCCGCCGGGCTCGGATTGGGTGACCACCTGATACTGGGCAGCGGAGAAAAAAAGAGCGGCGGCCATCGACGAGAGTCGATTCTTGCTGACAGCTTGGAGGCGCTATTCGGTGCGGTATATCTCGACGCAGGATTCGACGCATCCCGAGACGTCATTGAGAGGGCATTCGGCGATCGTCTGTACGATTTGCCGGATCCTGGCGATCTGCGCGATCCAAAGACACGCCTGCAGGAATGGCTGCAGGCACGACAGATGGGTTTACCGGACTACGAGCTGGTCGACGTCAGTGGCAAGGCGCATCGACAAGAATTCGAAATTCGATGCTCGGTCAACGGTGTGGACGCCACGGCATCTGGCATGGGGACCTCCCGGCGGCATGCGGAGCAACAGGCAGCTGAACGCATGTTAAAGCGTCTCAAGAGTCTTGCGAAATGAGCGCGGCGGACTTTCGTTGTGGCTTCGTTGCCGTGGTTGGTCGGACTAATGTCGGCAAATCGACGCTGATCAATGCGTTGGTCGGCAGTAAGGTCAGCATTGTGACCGCCAAACCTCAGACAACACGGCATCGAATACTCGCGGTGTTGACGACGGATCAAGCCCAGATCGTATTCGTCGATACACCCGGCATCCACCGCAATTCGGGCAAAGCGATGAATCGCATAATGAACCGAACCGCGGCAAATGCGCTCGCCGATGCTGATCTTGTGCTATTCGTCATTGAAGCGAAGCGCTGGACCGAAGAAGATGCTGACGTGCTTGAAAAAATCAAAAGCAGTGGTATTCCGGCAGTGGCGTTGTTAAACAAGGTCGATGCCGTTCATCCGAAAGACGCCATTCTCGGCGCGCTATCATCGCTTGCCGAAAAACATCAGTTCGAGGAAATGATTCCGATCTCTGCAAAAAAAGGCGATAACCTCGAAGCATTGCTTGGCGTTATCCCTGCGTATTTGCCAGAGTCGCTACCGCTATTTCCGGAACATATGCGTACGGATCGCAGCAAGGAATTTCAAGCCGCCGAGATCATCCGAGAAAAACTGACGCATATGCTGCATCAGGAGCTGCCATATGGACTGACGGTACAGGTTGAGCGCTATCTGGCCAATGATCGCACATTCGAAATCGATGCGATCATCTGGGTTGAACGCGATAGCCAAAAGGGCATTGTTGTTGGCAAAGCGGGTAGCCGCCTGAAGGCGATTGGCAAAGCCGCCCGCCTTGAACTCAAGGAGCAACTTCGCGGACCGGTACATCTGGAGTTGTGGGTCAAAGTGAAACAAAACTGGGCAGATAATGAAAAGGACCTGCAAGCCCTCGGCATCGATCCAATCGTATGAGTTCGACACGACGCGTCCAGCAGCATCCGGCGTATTTGCTGCACTATCGTCCATTTCGCGATTCGAGCTTGTTGCTCGATGTGTTCAGTCGCGATTATGGCAGGCTTGCACTCGTTGCTCGCGGTGCCCGTTCAAATAAGTCGCGCCTGAAAGGGCTATTGAGGCCGTTTATGCCGCTGCGCATGTCGTGGTTGATGCGATCCGACCTGGGCACGTTGATCGGCGCCGAAGTTGACGGCCAGCCGCTGACGCTGACCGGCGATGCACTGCTATCAGGGTATTACCTAAATGAATTGATCCTGCATTTTCTGCATCGCCACGATGCCCAGCCTGAGGCATTCGCGGCATACCAGCAAACCGTTGGTTTGCTGGCCGCTGCCGAAGAACCCGCGCCGGTATTGCGTAACTTCGAGATTGAGTTGCTGCGCTTGCTCGGCTACGCGCTCAACCTCGATCGCGACGCCGCGACACACGACGCATTGGAGCCATCGGCCAGCTACGAATATCGAGTGGAACAGGGTCCGGTCAAAGTGGGCCGTATCTCCGGGCCGATGATATTTTCAGGTGAAGAGCTCCTGGATATCCGCGAACATCGCTTCGAGAGTACCGACGTCCTTCGGGCGGCGAATCGCTTATTGCGCGGTGTGATCGCGCACCATCTCGATGGTAAAGAACTCAAGAGTCGCAAAGTTCTGGTCGATCTGCATCGTCGTCGCGCTAAAATAGCTGACCCCAATTAAGAGACAGACATAGTGAGCAAGCAGGCGATTCTCCTCGGCGTGAATATCGATCACATCGCTACTGTGCGACAGGCTCGAGGAACGCCGTACCCGCGTCCGGTGGATGCCATCATCATCGCCGAGCAGGCCGGTGCCGACAGCATTACCGTGCATTTGCGCGAGGATCGCCGGCACATACAGGATCACGACCTCAACGATATAAAGACGGTGTTGCGGACTCATATGAATCTCGAATGCGCTATCACCGGAGAGATGCTCGAAATCGCCGTGAAAACAGGGCCTCAGGACTGCTGCCTAGTGCCCGAAAAACGTGAAGAACTAACGACCGAGGGCGGGCTTGATGTCGCCAGCCAGCAGGAGCGCGTTCAAGAAGCCTGCGAGCAACTCGCAGACGCTGGAATCCGGGCGTCGCTGTTCATCGATCCTGATACGGCGCAGCTTGACGCCGCGGTCGCCGTCGGTGCTCCGGTGGTCGAGTTGCACACCGGCACCTACGCCAACGCAGAAGGCGCAGCGCAGCGCCAGGAACTAATGCGTATCGCCGAGGCGGCCCAGTATGGCCACGGTCTTGGTCTCATCATCAACGCCGGCCACGGACTGCATTACAAGAACGTTATCGACATCGTAGCTATTGAGCAGATCGCTGAACTCAATATCGGCCATGCGATTATTTCGCGCGCGATTTTCGATGGTTTGTCGGTTGCCGTCGGCGACATGAAGCGGTTGATGTCCGAGGCGCGCGGCGCATGATATTCGGTGTTGGGACGGATGTCGTGCAACTGTCCCGGATCCAGGCCACTTATGATCGTTTTGGCGAACATTTCGTGCGTCGCTTGCTGATGGGGCCGGAGTTGAAGCTGTTCGAGCGCAGCAAGGACCCGGTGCGGTTCCTGGCGATGCGTTTTGCCGGCAAGGAGGCGACGGTTAAAGCGATGGGAACCGGATTCTCGCACGGTGTGTGGCTACGCGATGTCGGTATTGACAACAACAACTGGGGCCGACCCCTGGTCATCTGGTCCGAGCGCGGCCGACGAGTTTGTGATCGCCTGGGTATCAGTAACGGTCATGTCAGCCTGACAGATGATGCCGGTCTCGTTATTGCTTTTTCGGTTGTCGAAGCGGCCGCTTAGTAGAGGTTTGTAATTTGATGCATTGCTTTGCATTTGATATCGAGACGATCCCAGACGTCGATTTCGGCCGCCGCATGATGGGGCTCGATGGTATCGACGACAAAGATGTCGCTACGGCGATGATGTTTAAGCGTCAGCAGGCAACCGGTAGGGAATTTCTGCCTCTCCACCAGCATCGTGTCGTTGCGATATCGGTCGCGCTGCGTACCGGCGACAGTTTTCGCGTCTGGACGCTGGGAGACGAAGAATCCGATGAAGCAGAGATGGTGCGACGTTTCTTCGACGGTATAGGTCGATACACACCGGATCTGGTGTCTTGGAACGGTGGCGGCTTCGACTTGCCGGTATTAAATTATCGAGCGTTGAAGCACGGTATCCAGGCGCCGCGTTACTGGGAAATCGGCGAAAACGACCGTGACTTCAAGTGGAATAATTATCAAAGCCGCTATCATTGGCGACATGTCGACTTGATGGACGTACTCGCAAATTTTAATCCTCGCGCCAACGCAAAGCTCGACGAAATCGCGGGCATGCTGGGCTTTCCGGGTAAACTCGGCATGAGTGGCGACAAGGTATGGGACAAATTCCAGGAAGGCGGTATCGGCGAGATTCGCGATTACTGCGAGACGGACGTGCTCAATACTTGGCTCGTATATCTGCGCTTCGAGCATATGCGCGGCAATCTTGACGATGCCAGTCTTGAACGGGAATACGCACTAGTGCGATCGACGCTGCAGGGCATGGATCGGCCGCACCTCAATGAATTCCTTGCCGCCTGGCCGGCTGGCTAAGGCATGCCCCAAAAACGCCGCGACCCTGAAACCGGGTGTATCGATTCGGTAGCGCACGATGGTCGCGGCATTATCTCGGACGTTGGCAAAAAAGTGTTTGTCGCAGGCGCGCTGGCCGGCGAGCAAGTCCGTTATATGCGCCGCAAACGCCGCCGAAATTATGACGAAGCTGAGTTGCTCGAGGTGCTTGAGTCATCGCCCAATCGAGTTGCGGCGAAATGCGCTGTTTTCGGCCGCTGCGGCGGCTGCGCGATGCAGCACATTCGTATTGCCGAACAACGCGACATCAAGTCCCAAACCCTCAAGGACAACCTTGAGCGAATAGGCAAAGTATTGCCGCGTAACTGGCTACCACCACTGATTGGCGATGAGTGGAATTATCGGCGTCGCGCGCGGCTGGCCGTCAAAGACGTGCCACGCAAGGGCAGGGTCCTGGTCGGTTTTCGCGAGCGTCATGCACCATTTATTACGGATATGCAGCGATGTGAGATCCTCGCGGCGCCGGTCGACGATTTGATCATGCCGCTTAGCGAGCTAATCGGGGATTTGTCGATACGCGCACGATTGCCACAAATCGAGGTTGCTGTCGCTGACAATGCGGCCGCACTCGTCTTTCGCGTACTTGATCCGCCATCCAATCGTGACCTGGACAAGCTGCGTTTGTTTGGCAAAGCGCATGATCTGCGGATTTGGCTGCAGCCGGGCGGGCTCGATTCGCTCGAATTGGCCTGGCCGGATAAGGAGACCGAGCCGTTAACGTATTCGCTGCCCGAATTCGATGTGCAGATCGAGTTTGCGCCGACAGATTTTGTACAGGTCAACGGCGAAGTAAACCGACGCATGGTGCACGCGGCGCTCGCATACCTGCAGCCAGGGCCCGACGATCGTGTTCTCGATTTTTACTGTGGAATTGGCAATTTTTCCTTGCCGCTGGCGCGACAGACTGCAGCGGTGCTTGGAATTGAGGGGGATCCGATATTGGTCGAGCGGGCTCGGGCGAACGCGGGTCGCAATGGGCTGTCCAACGCCGAGTTTCGCTGTGCGGATCTATCGGCAATCGATGGCGCCGAGGCTTGGCTGACGTCGGGCTGGGACCGAGTGCTGCTGGACCCGGCGCGCACCGGTGCCGCCGAAGTCTTACAGCATATGCGGACGCTGGATCCAGCGCGTATTGTGTATGTATCGTGTCATCCCGGGACGCTGGCCCGCGACGCCGGCACTCTGGTCAATGAGCTCGGTTACACGCTGGATGCGGCCGGTATTATCGACATGTTCCCGCATACGGCACATGTGGAATCCGTCGCAGTTTTTGCCAAGTAAAACCGATATAAAAAACATGTAGTTATTGAGATTTCCTAAACGACTTCTTATCCTCAGACAATGTCCCTAGGTCCCGTGATGCTCGATATCGACGGTCTCAGCCTGACGCCGGCTGACCGCGATCTGCTGCGCGAGCCAGCCGTGGGCGGCGTCATCCTGTTCAGCCGCAACTTCGGCGTTGCGGAACAACTGATCGATCTGGTGGCCGAAATCCGTGCGCTGCGGAGTCCACCGCTTTTGGTGACGGTCGATCACGAGGGTGGCCGGGTACAGCGATTTCGCGACGGATTTACGCCAATCCCACCGATGCGCTTGATCGGCCGCGTGTTTCAGAAAGATCCCGACCAAGCGGATCATCTCGCCCATCAGGCCGGCTGGCTGATCGGCTCGGAATTGCGCGCGGTCGGCATCGATTTGTGTTTCGCGCCTTGTGTGGACCTCGACTGGGGCGTCAGTGAAATTATCGGCGACCGTGCGTTCCATAAACGGC
This sequence comes from Gammaproteobacteria bacterium, assembly GCA_029861535.1. Classification (GTDB taxonomy): domain Bacteria; phylum Pseudomonadota; class Gammaproteobacteria; order Steroidobacterales; family Woeseiaceae; genus UBA1847. The sequence goes on along the minus strand of JAOTZC010000004.1, from coordinate 79,547 downwards.
CGGATGTCGTCGGCGACCTCGCCGCCAGTTTCTCGCGTGGGCTGCGCAGCGCCGGCATGGCCGCCGTTGCGAAGCACTTCCCGGGCCACGGTGCTGTCGTTGCCGACTCGCATCTCAATCTGCCCGTCGACCGGCGTGACTACAGCGACGTGCTTGACGACATGCGTCCCTTTGAGCGGCTGATCTCGAATGCGCTGGTCGCCGGCGTCATGACCGCCCATGTCGTGTATCGGCAAACAGACGAATTACCGGCGAGCTTTTCAGAATTCTGGATACAGCGAGAACTGCGTTCGCGACTGGGCTTTGACGGTGCCGTATTCTGCGACGACTTGAGCATGAAAGCGACGCAAGGCTACGGCACGATACCGGAGCGCGCCCAACGGGCCCTCGAGGCAGGCTGCGATATGGTGCTTATTTGTAATGATCGACCCGCCGCGCAAGAGGCCGTCGTTGCGCTTCGCGATTACTCGAATCCGCTGTCGCTCGTCAGGCTGGCGCGCTTGCACGGCACGGGACATACGATGCGTGAGACCTTATTGGCGAGCGAAGAATGGCGCGACGCGAACAATGACTTGTCGAAATGGACAGAACCGCCGGAGCTCAAACTGGATGCCTGAAAAATTCGCGATCATTGTAGGCTCGGGCTTTGCGGATCTTGTCGATGATGCGCCAGCGCAAACGGTCGACACGCCGTACGGCCAGCCCTCGGCGCCGCTTTACGAGTCCCCGATCGGTCGTCATCGCGTGCTTACGCTAATGCGCCACGGCGACAATCAAGGGATTCCAGCGCACTTGATCAATTATCGCGCCAATATCGCCGCGTTGAAGGCGAAGAATACGAGTTCGATCATCGCTTTGAACACGGTCGGCGTTGTCAGTCAGATACGCGACGGCGGACAGATTGGCATCCCTGATCAGCTAATTGACTATACCTGGGGCAGGGAGCATACGTTTATGACAGGCGGTGATATGTATGAACGACATATCGAATTTACCGACCCGTTCTCATCGCCGTTGCGTACGCGACTACTGTCGGCGGCGGCAGCGGCGAACGTCGACTGTTACGACGGTGGCGTGTATGCGGCGACGCAGGGCCCGCGGCTTGAAACAGCGGCCGAGGTCGACCGTCTCGAACGCGATGGCGCCGACTATGTTGGCATGACGGCGATGCCGGAGGCGGTTCTCGCAGCGGAGCTCAAAATCAAATACGCGTGTATCGCGCTGGTCGTTAACCGAGCGGCAGGTCGCGGCGATCAGCCCATTCATGATGACGTCGAGACGAATTCCGCGGCCGCTAAAGCGCTCGCAATGCGCGTTATCGATCGGGTGTTTTCCGAAGAGACCGACTGATGAAAACCGTGAACCGCAAAATTCTTGAACAGGTCATTGCGGCATCAGCGGAGCCGGTCATGATCGTGCGCCTCGATCATACGGACTGGCCGGTCGTGCTTGGGAATCCGGCGTGCGCCGCGATCGGTGGTGAGGATGCACTGTCGAAGCCGTTTGCTGACGTCATCGAAGAGTTGGTGGGTCGTGAGCTGGCGATCGAGATCAGCGAAGCCTTTCGTTCCCGACAAGAGACCAGTCTTCCAGTTGAGGCCGCGGGTGACGAGTATCTGCTGGCGCTAAAACCGCTGCTGCTGCCGAATGAGGAGAGTGCGCGATTTTACGCGGTGTTCTGGCGTGGCAGCGCCGGTGGCGGCGCGAGAGCGGGCGCGGACACGCACCACGAGCTTCTAAAAGCCAAGCGCAAGATTCGCGACCTAACGCGTGATGATCCGGTCACTGGTCTATTGAATAGCAAGGCGTTTCGCGAAGTGCTCGAACACGATTGGACAGTAGCCGCACGCGAACGCAGCAAGCTCGCATTGGTGCTATTTACCCTCAATGACTTTGATGCCTACATTGAAGTATTTGGCAGACATGCGTCGGATACCTGCCGGCGCCGCGTCGGCCAGGCGATACGCCGATGTTTACGGCGCGCGAGCGATGTGGTCGCCAGTCTGGATTCTGCGCGACTGATTGTGTTGTCGCATGCGTCTGATGAGCACGGCGTACATGAGTTCGCTGAGAAGATTTCAACCGCAGTTCGCGAGCTTGGGTTGCACCACCCGCGGTCGTCAAGCGGCCGCTTTGTCACAGTGTCGCATCGCGTCGCAGCGGCAACGGCAGGTGAGGACGCGAAGACTGCGACGTCGTTTCTGAATGCGATTCTCGCTGAGGAGTCAGGGAAGGACTAATTCGTCGCCGTCTTCTTTTGGCTCTTCCTCAACGCGCGTAACTTTTGCAATTACGCCGAGCTTTGGGTGATCGTAGTAGCGTGTCTCGCCGTTTTTCATGATGCGATCTTCGACGATGCGATAGCGCAATGGTGCGTATTGCGGTGCGAATGGGTCGTAGTCATAGCTATTTTGTGTTCGTTCGTCACCGAAGGTGGCGATAGGTTGTCGAGCGGCCACAACGTCGTCAGCCATGGCCCTTTCCGCGTCCGGCGCGCTCAGTGAGACGTCGACGACCAGGTGCAGGAAGCGGCTTAGGAACAGTTGCAGCGTGCCATCAAGACGCGCAGGTACGTTCCCAAATCTCTGCAGTTCCAGAGCAATGGTTTGATCCTGAGGAATCGCCGGCTGTGTCCAGCCAAAATGCATTAGAGGTCTGTAGGCATCGAGGCGTCTTAGGTGAGACCAGGCGTCGCGCATCGTCAATTCGTCACGACTCAGCACTGCGTAGTCGAACGGATAGACACGACGCGGCTCCGAATCCATCGCTTCGTCACTGACCTCGATTGGCGGCTCCATTTCCTCGAACGGCTCGTCGAGTGGTTCGATTGTCTCCGGAACGAATATTTCGCTGCCGACAGAGACGTCCTGCACGTAGGAAAAAATAATAATCTCGACGGTGTAATGACGAATCTCTTCGTGCTCAACGCTCTCGTCGCTGTCATCGGATACCGCTTGCTGGGCGCTAGCGACAGCGCCCAATAGCAGGCTAATAATCAATAGGCTGATTTTCTTCATGGGTCTGTTTTCAGCGTTTCCAACAAATTTTCGATCGCCCGAAAGCGTTGCTCGAGTTTGGTCAGATCCTGTCGGAACCGCAGTCGATGCGAGCCTTGTAAGCGATAGATGTGGCCTTTATTTTGCACTAATTGGACGAGTGCGACAGGGTCAATACGGCTTTCGTCGCCAAATACCAAGAAACCACCGCTATCGGCGGCGTCTATTTTTTCGATGCCCAGGCTAGATGCACGTTGCTTAATCGCTGCGGTTCGCATTAGGTTTTTCGCGGCATCGGGTAGTAAGCCGAAGCGATCGATCAGCTCGACCTGCAGCTCACGAAGCTCCGCGGCCGATTTCGTCGCCGTAATGCGCTTGTACAGAATTAGCCGCAGGTGCACGTCTGGCACATAGTCGTCGGGCAACAATGCGGCGACGTGCAGGTTGATATCCACACCGGCATTCAGCGGCTTATCGAGGTCAGGTTCTTTACCTGCGCGCAAGGCCTCAACCGCGCGCGACAGCATGTCCATATACAATGAAAAGCCGATTTCGGAAATCTGACCACTTTGCTCGTCGCCCAAAAGTTCTCCGGCACCGCGGATTTCCAAATCGTGCGTCGCCAGCGTAAAGCCGGCACCCAGGTCATCTAAGGAATCGATCGCCTCAAGTCGCTTGATCGCATCTGCCGTCATCGCCGCCTTCGGCGGCGCGATCAAATACGCATACGCGCGATGATGCGAACGTCCAACACGGCCACGTAACTGGTGTAGTTGCGCCAGTCCGAAGCGATCGGCACGATCGATAATAATCGTGTTGGCGGATGGCACATCGATGCCACTTTCAACAATCGTTGTACACAAAAGAACATTGAATCGGCGGTGATAAAAGTCGAACATCACCTGCTCGAGTTCGCGTTCGGGCATCTGGCCGTGGCCAATTCGGATTGAGGCTTCCGGTACAAGCTTGCCGAGTTTTTCTTCAACGCGGCCAATATCCGCAACGCGGTTATGGATGAAGTAGACCTGGCCCCCACGTTTTATCTCGCGCAGGCAGGCTTCACGAATGATTACGTCGTTCCATTCTCTGACGAAGGTCTTGACGGCAAGTCGTTCAGCGGGCGGTGTCGTGATCAGCGACATATTGCGCAGGCCGCCAAGCGTCATATTCAAAGTCCGAGGTATTGGCGTTGCAGTTAATGTCAAAACGTCAATCTGGCTGCGCAAGGATTTAATTATTTCCTTATGCCGTACGCCGAAACGATGCTCCTCATCGATGATGACGAGGCCGACGTCTTTGAAATCCGCGGTGTGTTGCAGAAGTCGGTGTGTGCCGATGACGATATCGACCGTTCCAGAATTCATTCCGGCGACGATATCGCGAACCTGTTTGGCGGACTGGAAGCGAGACAGCACTTCGATTCGTACGGGCCAGTCCGCAAAACGATCTTTGAAATTTTCGCCATGTTGTTGTGCGAGCAGCGTCGTTGGGACCAATATCGCGACTTGCTTACCACCGTGTACTGCGGCGAATGCCGCGCGAAGCGCGACTTCGGTTTTGCCGAAACCGACGTCTCCGCAAACGACGCGATCCATTGGCTGGTCCGAGTTCAGATCTTCGAGTACGTCGTCAATTGTCGTCGCCTGGTCTTCCGTCGGTTCGAAAGGGAAGCCACTTTCAAATGCACGATAGTCGGCTTCCGACCAGCGAAAACTGTAGCCGAGACGGGCGGCACGTCGCGCGTAGACGTCCAGCAGCTCTGCGGCAACGTCGCGTACTCGTTTCGCGGCACGCTGCCGTGCTTTCGTCCATTGATCGCTGCCGAGGCGGTGTAACGGGGCATTTTCTGGCGACGCGCCGGTAAAGCGGCTGATTAGTTCGAGCGCATGCACCGGGACGTACAGTTTGTCGCCATCCGCATACTCGATGTGCAGGAACTCACCCTTGATGCCTCCAGCCTCTAGAGTCTGCAGCCCGAGATAACGACCAACACCGTATTCGGCATGCACGACCGGCGATCCTGGCTGCAAATCGTTGAGCTGGCGGATAATCGCCTCGGGATCGCGCTCCGATGCGCGACGCCGTTTTCGCTTGCGCAGGCGTTCACCGAACAACTGTTGCTCGCTGATGATCGCAAGCCCGGCTTCCGGCAACAGCACTCCGGCTTCGAGTGGCGCAATCGCAATAGCGATGCGCCCCTCGTGTGACATAAATGCGGCCCACCCGTCGACGCGCACGAGGTCAAGACTGCGACCCGCCAGAAGTTCGAAAATTTGCTCGCGGCGTCCAGCCGATTCCGTCGTAAAAAGAACACGACCTTCGAAGCTGTCGACAAACTGCATCAGTGCGCTGGCAGGATCCTCAAAGCGCGCCTCGATCTTGACGGCAGGTGGCAGGCGTGTCGGCAGGTTAAGATTTCTCGGCGACTCGGGCAGCGATTGTGCGGAGCAGCGAAGCAGTGCAAATCGTTGCAGTCGGGCAGTGACGTCGACCGGGTCGAAGAAGGTTTCAGCGGGTGACAATATCGGTCGTTCGGTATCGAGTCGGATAATTTCGAAACGCTCGGCAATTTCGTCCCATGCTGTATGCAGTATCGAATCGACTGCGTCTGGCAGCACCACGTTGCACTGATCTGGCAGGTAGTCCAGCAGATTCGCCGTCGATTCGAAGAACAACGGTAGGTAATACTCGATGCCACCGTGTGCGATGCCATCCGATACATCGCGGTAAACGCGAGATTTGCCGGGCTGCCCTTCAAATCGTTCCCGGTATCGATGTCGAAAATCCTGAACATCGACCGCGTCCAGTGGCACCTCACGAGCCGGCAGCAATCTGACGGACTCGATGACATCACCGGAAAGCTGTGTATCGGTTGAAAACCGGCGTAAGGATTCAATGTCGTTATCGAAAAAGTCAATACGGATTGGTTCTTCCGATCCCATTGGGTGGACATCGATCAGTGATCCGCGGACCGCGAACTCGCCGTGCTCGGTGACCTGCGGAACCCGGTAGTAGCCCGTTGCAATAAGTGAATCGATGAAACCTTCGCGCGGTAGTTTCTGCCCGGCGCTCAATGCCAACGAGCGTGCGGCAACGAAGTCGACCGGCGGCAATCGCTGCAGTAATTCCTGAGTTGATGCAACGACAACGCCACGCGCCAGGCCGGGCAGCACCGCAAGTACCGCGAGACGTTGAGAAATAATGTCTTGGTGCGGCGAGAAACTATCCCACGGCAGAGTTTCCCATTCGACAAAGTGCAGGACGTCAAACGTGTCGCCTGCGAAAAAACGGATTTCGGCCTCGAGCTGATCTGCGTGGCGGGCATCATCGGCGAGCACCAATACAGGATGCTCTGCGCTCATGGCGAATTCGGCCGCCGCCAGTGCAGTACTGGCGCCGATCAGGCGACCCCAGCCCTGTGACTTACCCACCTGTGCGGCGGGAGCGGAATTCGAGATCAGCGCGGTCTTCAGGGACACAGGTTTACGATGGTGATGAGGGGCCCGCGATTATAAGAAACGCAAACGAAAAACGCCCGGGCTGTATGCCAGCCCGGGCGTTGTCGTTGCATTTGGATGCGTCTAACGCTTCATCACAGCATGAATTACCCGGTCGTACTCGAAATACACGATCATATTCGCGTATTCCCAGCGCGTGATCGGCGGATCGCCGACCGCCGCCTTGGTCGAGGCTGGTGCGCCATATTTGGCCTGTACGCTGGCCTGCGTCATGCCGCGCGTTGGCCGTCCGTCGTTAGCAGCGGGTCCCGTTCCGCCCATTTGCAGCGTGTCTGCGTTGGCGGCACTCAAAATACCGCCCAGCAGTGCTACGAGGGCAAGCTTGGACCAGCGATTCTTGCGTTTCGACATCGGTTTTTCTCCGGTTGCGTCCCGACGACTATAACATCGCTCGGCGGGGCAAAAAACATGTTTCCAAACAGGTTTTTACACTGGATCGGGGGGCACCGGTTGTGAACCGCGTCACAGTTTTTCCGGCCACTTTCAGGCCCCGATTATGTGGTTTAATGCGTGCCGATGATCAAACCCCACGAACTGTTTATCGGGCTGCGCTATTTGCGGGCAAAACGGCGCACCCGGTTTGTCTCGTTCATTACGCTGATCTCTCTCATTGGAATCGCCTTGGGTGTCGCGGCGTTGATTGTCATCTTGTCGGTCATGAATGGTTTCGAGGGCGAACTTCGAAATCGCCTGCTCAGTATGTCCGCGCACGGCTATGTCACCGGACCCAGCGGCAGAACGGACGATTGGCGGGCGCTGGCCGACGAGCTTGGCGCCGAGCCCGGCGTCACGGCCGCGGCGCCATTGGTCAGCATGGAGGGCATGATTCAGTCGGGTAAGGATCTCGAGGCCGTTCTCGTCCACGGCATCGATCCGGCGTATGAACACGCGCTGTCAGGGGACCTGATTAACCTCGTCGAAGGCAGTCTTGAAGCGCTGACCGCCGGGAGTCGCGGCATCATCCTCGGGCGACTGCTCGCCTATGATATCGGTGCACGAATTGGCGATGGCGTCGTACTCTTGATCCCACGTCCGGTGGGCGACGGCACGCTGGAACCGGTATTGGAACGTTTTGTGATGCGTGGGGTATTCGAGGCCGGCCTGCAGGATCACGATGCTCGGCTCGCGCTGGTGAATTTGCGCGATGCGGCATCGATCCTATCGCTCGGCGACGAAGTCAGTCATGTGCGCTTCCGTGCCGACGATGTCATGGCTGCGCCCGCAATCGCAAAGCGTATCGATGCGCGTCTCGACGATGTGCGCGTCAGCGACTGGACTATCGAAAACGGCAGCTACTTCCGCGCGATTCGCATCGAGAAAATGATGATGTCGCTGCTGCTATCGCTGATCATCGGTGTTGCGGCGTTCAATATTGTCGCTAGCCTGGTCATGGTCGTGACCGACAAGACGACCGATATCGCCGTGTTGCGTACGCTCGGAATGGAACCCAACGGCGTTGTGCGCGTATTTTTCGTTCAGGGCGCGATGATAGGCTGGGCTGGTGTGTTGATGGGCGTAATCCTCGGCGTGATTCTCGCGATCTATGCGCCAGTGATCGTGCCGGTCCTGGAAAATGCGCTTGGTTTTCAAATCATGCCCGGCGATGTTTATTACGTCAGTCAAATTCCATCGGAATTGCGCTGGGCGAATGTCGGCGTCATCGCCGTGGCGGCGTTCCTGTTGACGTCTCTGGCAACCTTGTATCCGGCGCGACGTGCCGCGCTCGTCGAACCCGCAGTCGCAATGAGGTACGAGTGATGGCATCTGCTTTCGAATACTGGATTGGTAGTCGTTATGTGCGTTCGCGCTCGAGCAATCGTTTTGTATCTCTTATATCAGCAATTTCGATGCTGGGTATCGCGATCGCGGTATTGGTGCTGATCCTGGTGCTGTCTGTTGTCAATGGTTTTGAGCGCGAACTTCGGGAACGTTTGTTGACGATGACATCGCATGCGGACATAGAAGGCATGGACGGTCGACTTACCGACGCCGACGCGTACGTCGCTGCCGTACTGCAGAACCCACGGGTGGCGGCTGCCGCGCCATATGTCAGGGGTCAGGCATTGTTTGTATTCGGCGAGCGCTTGAGCGGTGCCGAGCTCAGAGGCGTCGACCCGGCGCAGGAAAGCACAGTGTCAAATATTGTTGACGTCATGACGGCGGGCGAGCTCACGAGTCTGGCAGCCGGTAAATTCAATATTGTCATGGGCGTTGAGCTTGCAAACGAACTTGCCGTTGATATTGGCGACAAGGTAACCGTGACACTTGCCGAAGGCCGCGTGACGCCAGCCGGCGTGGTGCCGAGAACAAAGCGCTTTACGGTCAGCGGTCTTTACCGAGTCGGCATGTATGAGTTTGATCGTCGGCTCGCGTACATTAATTTGTCTGATGCGCAACGCCTTTATCGGCATCGAAACACTGTCACCGGCATCCGTCTTGCCGTCACAGAAATCTATGAGGCGCCGACAATTGTGCGAGAAGTCGCGTTGCAACATGACCCGATGGTTCTCGTAGGCGACTGGACTCGACGCAATGTGAACCTATTTCGTTCAATTCAGATTACGAAGTCAATTCTGTTCGTCATCTTGTTACTCGTCGTTGCCGTCGCAGCTTTTAATATCGTATCGACGCTTGTCATGGTTGTTAAAGACAAGCAGTCGGATATTGCAATTCTTAGAACGGTTGGCGCGAGGCCTTCGAGTGTTGTGAGAATATTCATGACTCAGGGCGTCGTCATCGGAGTGCTTGGGACGCTTGCCGGAGCCGTGTTGGGGATTTTATTAGCGGCAAATCTCGAAGCCGTCGTGGGTTTCGTTGAATCGGTGTTTGGCATCAAGTTTTTGGCGGCCGATGTGTATTTTATCAGCGACCTGCCGTCGGAGTTGCGAGCCGGCGACGTCGTAATGATCTCGTCGATCGCGTTGTTGCTCGCATTTGCTTCTACCTTGTACCCAGCATGGATGGCTGCCCAAACAGCGCCGGCGGAGGCACTACGCTATGAATGAGGCTTCGCCTGCAGTCCTAGAATGCAGAGGCATTGCTCGTCGATTCAGCGAAGGTGCCTCCGTACTGGAGGTTCTAAAGGACATCGATTTGTCGGTTGCGACGGCAGAGCGCGTCGCCATCGTTGGCGCCTCGGGTTCCGGAAAAACGACGTTGTTACAGATCTTAGGTGGTCTCGACAATCCCGATGATGGGGAGGTTTACATCGCCGGTGAGGCCATGCATGGTGGCGACGAGGCGACCCGCGGCGATTTGCGCAATCGCTACATCGGCTTCGTCTACCAATTCCATCATTTGTTGCGCGAATTCACAGCGGAAGAAAATGTCGCGATGCCCTTATTAATTCGACGCATGCCGAAAGATGCGGCTCTGAGCAGTGCTCGCGAACTATTGGCCCGGGTTGGACTTGGTGAGCGCTTGACGCACAAACCCGGCGAATTGTCGGGTGGTGAACGTCAAAGAGCGGCGGTTGCGCGTGCGCTAATCACCAAACCAAAACTCGTGTTGGCCGACGAGCCGACCGGAAATCTCGACGCCGGTAACGGTAAACACGTGCTTGATCTGATGCTTGAGCTAAATCGGGAACTCAATACCAGCCTGGTCATCGTAACCCACGACCACTCGATCGCGGAGCAAATGGATCGCATCCTCGTCCTCGAAAATAAGCGCTTGCACGAATCAGTCTGATGTCGAGTCGTTCCGCTGCTGTCGCTTGCGTGATTTGTAGTCGTGTACGGATGCCCGCCACAATAGATCAACAATAACGTATCCGATCAATGCGGCAGCGGTGCCGAGTAGCAGCGAGCCAAGAATCATCGGCTGCCAGATCGTCACAAATTTATTCGTCACCCAGTCGAGTGATAACTCGAAACTAAATGGCACAGGCTCTAAGCCAAGCAAGCGCCGACCGAGTCTATAGGTGGAGTAGTACATCGGCCCCATCGTCAGCGGATTGCTAACAAACGTCGTGACAATAGCCACCGGGATGTTGATTCTCAGCGTCAGGGCCAGCAGCGCGGCCCACAGCGGGTGTCCCGGAAATGGCAGGAAGGCGATGAATAGGCCAAGTGCGAACGCCGGCACGACCGTGCGCCGACGAATTCCCCAAAGGCGTGGTTCATGCAATAGGTTGCGAAACGGGGACAGTAGGCGGTTTTCCGCCATGTGGTGCCGTTTGATCGCAAACTTCCTGAAAAAGCGTCTTGGCATTGCGGCCGCGATTCCTTTTGAATTGGGTACGTGTTGCCGACGCTGAACTGACCGCTGAATCAAAGCCGAATTGACGATGGTCCGGGTCTGCTTGTGTCTGCTGACGGGCGTGCTGGCGCTGCAGCTTAGCAGCTTTCCACCGGATTCCGACCTGTTTGTCGCACTATTAGTTGCATTGATCGTGGTGTTGCCGTGTCTCAAGCGGTGCGACGTTTTCATGGTGTTTCTGGGTGGTCTGTATTTCTGGATTAATGCCGATTTTGTCGTTGATTCGAGGTTGGACCCGACGTACGTCGGTGACAGCATGCTGGCGGATGTGCGTGTCATCGATTTTCCCAGTTCAAATGGCTCGACGACCAGTTTCATCGCGACCGCCGATACAGATACCAGGATTCCGACGCGAGTTCGTCTGACGTGGTTCGAACCGCCGGTAGCGGTTCGCGTCGGCGACGTGTGGCGCTTGGAACTTCGACTACGTCGTCCTCGTGGCAGTAGCAATCCGGGCTCAATGGACTTCGAGGCCTGGCTTTTCCGTGAGCGTATTGGCGCAACGGGTTATGTCGTCAGCGGCCGGCACAACCTGCTGCTGGACTCCGGTACGGCGCCCGGTGTCACGAGTGCCCGAGAACGCTTTGTCGAACGTATCCAACAGTTGCTCGACGATCCAATCAGCGAGTCAGTAATTGCAGCGATCGTGGTCGGCGCCAGACATCTGGTGACCGACAGCCAATGGGACCGTTATGCGCGCACCGGTACCAGCCACTTAATGGCGATTTCCGGACTGCATGTTGGACTTGCGGCCGTTGCAGCGTACCTGCTTGTTGGCGTTGTATTGGGATTGTTTGGCTATCGCGGCAATCATCAAAATGTCGCATTAGTCGTTGCGCTGTTGATTGCAGCATCTTATGCGTTGATATCCGGATTCGCCGTACCGGCACGCAGAGCAGTTTTGATGTTGGCGTTCGCATCAACAAGTCTATTGATGTATCGCCAGGTCGATCCGGTGCGAATCCTGGCGGCGGCCGCAATGATTGTGATTGGCGGCGATCCCTTGGCGACAATGGCGCCCGGCTTCAAACTGTCGTTCGCCGCCGTCGGGCTTTTGTTCTGGCTTGCCAGGCGGCAACGAGCACCGATCTCAAACGGGCTGTTGCGGCCATTGTTCGCGATTCGTGATCTTGCAGTCGTACAGGTCACGCTGCTGCTTGGCCTGCTGCCGCTGACAGTGCTGATCTTCGACCGGTTGTCGCTTGTGGCGCCGTCTGTCAATCTCATCGCAGTGCCACTGTTTAGCGCCATGACGGTACCGCTGGCCCTCATCGGTCTACTGTGCGACGGGCCTCTGGCAGTTTTCGGCGATTTCGCACTGCATGCGGCGGCTCATAGTATCGCTTGGCTCGACAAATTGATCATTGCCGCGGCCGCGCATCAACACGGTGCATTTGTAATTGCGGACGTAGTCGCGGAGGGCGGTAGCATTGCCTGGCTGTATCTAATACTGCCAGTCATCTGGGTATTGCTGCCGCCACGATGGCCGGGCCGATGGCTCTCATGGTTGGGACTTGCGGCCCTGCTAATGTGGCAGCCCGCCGCGCCACCAAATTCTTGTGTCGATATCAAAATGTTGGATGTCGGCCAGGGCCTCGCCGTCGTTGTTCGCACGAACGAACGTGTGCTGCTGTATGACACCGGTCCGTCGTATCGCAGTGGTGGTGCCGCGGCCGAACGCATCGTGCTGCCGTATCTTGCAAGTCGGAGTATTCATAAAATAGATCAGATCGTCGTCTCACATTCCGATCTCGATCATGCCGGCGGCGTGCAGGTATTGGTCGATACGCTGGACGTCGGAAATATCATGAGCGGTGATCCGTTGCCGTGGTTCGCGCCGGTGACACGGCGTTGTTTGGCTGACACAGTTTGGACCTGGAATCAGGTCCGATTCTCAATATTGCACCCTCAGCCTGGCGCAACGCGCGTCGGCAATGATGCATCCTGTGTCTTGCTGATCGAAGCCGGCGGCCATAAGGCACTGCTAACCGGCGACATCGAGTCGGCTGTAGAAGCCACGCTCGTTAGTGGGCGCCGGTTGCCAGAGGTCGACATCGTCACGGTGCCGCATCATGGCAGCCGGACATCGTCAATCAACCCATTCGTTCAGTCATTGATGCCGAGCTTGGCGCTGGTATCGGCAGCCGCCGGCAATCAGTGGGGGTTTCCGAAGCCCGATGTCGTGGCGCGCTGGCAGGGCATTGGGGCCACCGTGCTAAATACTGCGACGAGCGGCGCAATCGGCGTGAGAATGTGCGCCGACGACGGCTTGAGTCCGGTACGCGAGCATCGAAAGCGAAGCCGGCGCATCTGGCATGACGACGTTTGATATGCGGCATATTGAAGGTGGTTCTAGTATATTTCGTGTTTTCCTCGAGACCGAATATATGGTTGAGATAGTCAAGTCCGGCGGATGGCTCATGGCGCCGATCATCCTTTGCGCAATCATTGCAATGGGGATAATTCTGGAGCGCTTCTGGACATTGTCGCCTAAGCGCGTCATTCCGGCCGACCTGACAAGCAAGGTCTGGGGCTGGGTAAAAAAAGAACAGCTCGACCAGAAGCAAATTCAAAGCCTGCATCAGGGATCGGCACTCGGACAAATTCTCGCCGCCGGCCTGATCAATCGCGATCAGGAACGTTCGGTCATGAAGGACAGTATCGAGGACACCGGCCGTCATGTCGTCCACGAACTTGAGCGATATCTCGAGACACTGGGCACGGTCGCGGCTATCACGCCACTGCTTGGTCTACTTGGCACGGTAATCGGTATGGTCGAAGTCTTTACGGCGATTACAACCCACGGCGTTGGCAATCCGACGATTCTCGCTGGCGGCATTGCACAGGCGCTGATTACAACTGCCGCCGGACTTACTGTCGCTATTCCGGCGTTGATCGGCTATCGCTACTATCGAACGCGCGTCGATACCTTGGTCGTCGACATGGAGAAAGAAGCGATCAAGCTGGTCGAGGCGTTGCATCGCCGCCAGGAAAAGGCGCCGGGATGAAACTCAACCTGCGGCCGAGAACGCAACCTGAAGTCAATCTGACATCACTTATTGATGTTGTATTTCTGCTGTTGATCTTTTTCATGGTGTCGACGAGCTTCGTTAAGCAATCGCAGATTTCTATTCGATTGCCTGAAGCAGGCAGTCCAACGATGGTCGAAGAACCTGCGGAGCAGATCGATATAATGATCACCGAGACGGGTACGTTCTTGGTGAATGGCCGTGAACTCATCAACAATCGACCGGAAACGATTCGCAATGCGCTACGCAAAGTGTCCGCGGGCGATAGCAGTCTGCCAATGACGATCAGCGCCGATGCCAATGCCAAACATCAGTTTGTCGTTACGGCCATGGATGTTGCGGGTCGACTCGGCTTTACGCAGATCAATATCGCAACCGTCAACGACCCGACGAGCGAGTAGGGCGCTAGCGACGCAAGCTGACCGCCGTGGCAAATACCATCGACTCCAAAACCCGTGAGATATACGGCCGACTGTGGCAATACGTGCTGCCGCACAAACTGATTGGCCTGATTGCTATTGCCGGAATGGCGGCGACTGCCGTCATCGAAGGCAGTATGGTCTTGTTGCTCGAGCCACTAACGGACGACGCGCTAGTCGAACATAACCTGCAGACGGCGCGCTGGATTCCGTTTGCTTTCGTGTCAGTTTTTATTGCGCGAGGAATTGCAGGTTTCGCTACTGAGGCGTCGCTCGGTTGGATTGGCCGTGCCGTCATCAGCTCATTACGTCGCGACGTATTCCGCAAGTTCTTGACGCTGCCGGCACGCTTTTTCAATAAACAAGCCACGGGCCCACTGCTTGCACGGATGACCTATAACGTCGAGATGGTCGCGGAATCGGTCACGAGCGTAGTGACGATCGCGATTCGCGACGTGCTAACGGTACTGGCAGCGATCGGAGTCATGCTGTATCAGAGCCCAACCCTGACAATATTCGTGGCGATCTTGTTTCCGTTCATCGCCATACTTGTGCGTGTTCTCGGCATCGCGTTTCGCCGCTACAGTAGTCGAATTCAGGATTCGATCGGTGAAGTTACGCAGGTGACGGAGGAAATCGTACGCGGCAACTGGATCGTAAAGGCGTTCGGTGGCTATGGCTATGAAAAGCGAAGATTGGACGAGGTTGACGAAAAGAATCGTCGACAGAATCTGAAAATGATACGCCTGCGCTCGCTGGGTGTCGCTGTGACTCAAGTGATTTACGGTATTGGCGTTGCGCTTGTGATTTACGCCGCCAGCGTTGAGTCCAGCAATGACGCGCTAACGGCGGGTCAATTTATTTCGTTCTTCAGCGCCATGATGTTGATGCTGCAGCCTGTACGCCGAATTACGAATGTCAACGCGACACTGCAGCGTGGGGTGGCGGGTGCTGACAGTTTATTTGGCATCATGGACGAGGATGACGAGGTTGACGAAGGTACGATTGAGGCTGGGTCGGTACGCGGAGACGTCGAATTTCGCAATGTTAATTTCGGCTATGAAGGGGACAAAGGAAAGGTACTGCAAGATATCTCGATCAAAGTCGAGGCTGGCAAGACCCTTGCGATTGTTGGCCATTCGGGCAGCGGAAAATCAACCTTGGTGAGCCTCTTGCCGCGTTTCTACGATATCGACAAAGGTGACATTCTGATCGATGGTACGCCGATTAGGGATTTCACGCTGGCGAGTTTGCGTGAGAATATCAGTCTTGTCAGTCAGGACGTGATCTTGTTCAACGATACGATCGCCAATAACCTCGCGTACGGACAATTAAAAGAACGCACGCAGGACGAGCTGCTACAGGCCGCCGAAGCCGCGTATGTGTTGGACTTCACTAACAAAATGCCGGACGGGTTGGAGACAATAGTCGGTGATCGCGGCATACTCTTGTCCGGTGGCCAGCGACAGCGTATTGCGATTGGACGCGCGCTACTAAAGAATGCGCCTGTGCTGATTCTGGATGAAGCAACATCGTCGCTCGACTCGCAGTCCGAGCGCCGTATCCAGGATGCACTGGATCGGCTGATGAAAAACCGAACTACCTTGGTCATAGCGCACCGACTGTCAACGGTGGAGCGCGCGGACCAGATTATCGTTCTTGATTCCGGAAAAATCGTCGAGTCCGGCGCGCACAGCGATTTGCTCGCTGCCGATGGCCATTATGCCGCGCTCCATCGGATGCAGTTTAGCGACGCCTGATGCGAATCTTGCTTTATCAGTGGATCCATCGCGTTTGGTATGAAGGCGGCAGCGGCTACTGGTTGCTGTTGCCAGTCAGTGGTCTTTTTTGGATTCTGATTACGCTGCGGCGTTACCTGTATCGCTTTGGTTTGTTAAAGCAGGAAATGTTGGGCGTCCCGGTTATTGTGGTTGGCAACTTGACCGCGGGTGGTACCGGCAAGACACCAATCGTTATATGGCTTGCAAACGCCTTGAGGGATCGTGGCTTTACACCCGCAATTGTCAGTCGCGGCTACGGCGGCAGCAAATCATCGTCGCCGATGCGGGTCGATACGGCCAGTGACCCGGCCGTGGTCGGCGATGAGCCGGTATTGCTGGCGCGTCGTAGCAGCTGTGCGATTGCCGTCGACAAAAACCGCGTACGTGCGGCGGCGATGCTAATAGAAGATGGTGCCGACCTAATAATCGCAGACGACGGCCTGCAGCACCTAAGGTTAGGGCGCACGTATGAAATTTGCGTGGTCGACGGCGCTCGCTGGTTGGGCAATCGCTTCGTCCTACCGGCAGGGCCGCTACGGGAAACGACGTCGCGTCTGAACAGAGTCGATCAGATCCTCGTCAATGGTAGGCTGCATGAGGCCGGTGAAACAGCCAACGAGCAAAATGCAATCGAATTCGAACTGGTTGCACAGGACGTGTGTCGCCTCAACGGTTCGCTGTCTCGCTCGATCGAGCGCTTCGGCGGTACGACAGTGCACGGCATCGCGGCAATCGGCAACCCAACTCGTTTTTTCGACATGCTCAGATCGCATAATATTCAGGTTATCGAACACCGCTTGCCGGATCATTCGACGATCGACGTGACGAATCTCTCGTTTGGCGACGATTTCGATATCCTGATGACCGAGAAAGACGCGGTTAAGATCGAATCGCGCGTCAGCGATCGTTTCTGGTACGTTCCAGTAGAGGTCGAATTGGATCCTGTCCTTGCCGGCCCCTGGTTGGAACAGATTGAGTCTCGTATGCGTAACGAGCAGCTTGCATCATGAGCGATTATGTTGTCGTAATTCCGGCACGATACACATCGATACGTCTGCCCGGCAAGCCATTGCGTGAAATCAACGGCAAGCCGATGCTCGAACATGTTTGGCAGCGAGGAACAGAGAGTGATGCCGACGCCGTTATTATTGCGACCGATGACGAACGAATCGCCGATGCTGCAGAGGCGTTCGGCGCCAGTATATGCATGACCGGCAATCAGCATCGTTCGGGAACCGAGCGAATCGCCGAAGTCGCGGACCTGCTCGATTGGGATGACGCCACCGTGGTTGTCAATCTGCAGGGCGACGAGCCGACGATGCCGCCAGCGCTAATCAATCAATGCGCAGCTTTACTTGACGATGAATCTGTTGATCTTTCGACACTAGCCTCGCCGCTGGCGTCGCGAGAAGACTTCGAAAATCCAAACGTCGTCAAGGTTGTGGTGGACAATCGTGGTGATGCGCTGTATTTCAGCCGCGCAATGATTCCATACCCGAGATTCGAGGACGACTTGAGCAAGGCAATGGATGCCGCGCTACACCACCATGGCATTTATGGCTATCGCTGTGGTGTGTTGCGTCAACTTGTGGCTGCCGAGCCGTCCAAACTCGAACTTACCGAACAGCTCGAGCAACTGCGGGCGTTGTCACTTGGCATGACGATCCGGGTAGGGCGGCCGCTCCAACGCCCAGGGCGTGGCGTCGATACTGAGGAAGACCTCGTGGCGATTGCCGCGGAACTCGGTCAACATACTTAAGATAAGCGCTTATTCGATTGGCGGAGGCTGCAGCCAATATTGGTCTGCTGCGATCGGCGCCGCGAGCGCATGCAGAAACGCCTCCAGATTGCGCAATTCCCAGTTGCTAAGCCCTAACGACTTTGCTTCGTTGTGACCGATCATCGCAGGTGGGGCCTGGTTGTAATGTCGCAGCACCTCAGGAAGCGATTGAAATTGTCCCTTGCTTTGAAACGGTGCGGTGTTGGCGAGGTTTCTTAACGACGGCGTCCGCGTTGCGCCAATGAGTTCGGCGCCCATTCTCGCGTATCTTAATTCGCTGCACGCACGTATCGAATCGTCGCTGAATTCACCAAGACAATTGAACGGATCAGCAAGTAGCGTACGCACGCCATCAATGCGCCCGCGATCGGGCGTTTCACCGGCAATCGACAGCAAGCCAGTATTGTGAAACTCGTTGTTCGAAAATAATGGTCCGTTGTGACATTCGGTGCAACGCGCTTCGCCTATGAAAAGTCGCAATCCCTTGATCTCGTTGTTGCTGAGAAAGTTCTGATCCAGCGAATCACCGCCGGCCTCGAGGTGTGCGACGTACGCATCGAAACGCGATATCCCGTGCATGAGCAGCCGCTCATAGGCGGCGATCGCTTTGCCGGCGTTTGCGAATGCCCGATCGATATCTTGCTGTCGAGTCAGATCAGGCGGTGCGCCGAACAAGGATTCATACGCACTTCGATAAGCGGAGTCGGACGCGATGACGCTAAGAATTTTCAGACGGTTGCCGCCGTGTTCGTTTGGATCTTCGAGCGGCGCTAGTGCCTGCGACCACTGACTGTCTTTACGGCCGTCCCAATAGAGCCATGGGCTGTATGCAGTGCCGACAATACTCGGTGTGTTGCGTTTCGACATGCCAAGCGCAACACCTTTCGAGAGCCCGTCGGTAAAATGACGAATCGGTTGATGGCAGGTCGCGCACGAAATCATGCCGTTGCTGCTCAGGCGCGTGTCGAAGAACAGCCGATGTCCGAGCGCTTGAGCGCGAGGATCGTCTGCGACTGCATTTGTCGGGTCGGGCGGTAACGGCGGCAGGTTTTCGATCCACAGCGAGGCGATCAACGTGCGTTCGTCGAAAGACCACGAAGCCGGGTTGCCATATCGCTGCCAGCCATACCACACCGTCGCGAGGAGCAAAATAGCTACGACTAAGGCCAGCCACCGGCTGCCGCTTTTGGAGCTTATTGCCACTAGAGATTGAGCGTAATTAGGACATCGTCGCGGCGGCTACCAGCGGCGATCGAGATACGTAACTCCCAGTAGCCACCCATATGAAAGCGCATGCCCGCAACCCGATAGCGGCCTTCACCTAGCTCTTCGACGACACGAGGTAGTGTAGGCAGGCCATGGTTATGCTCAGGCATCCCGCCGTCGATCGTAATTTCTGCACCAGTTACCGCTTTGCCGTCTGCGGATTCAACCTGCAGTATCCAGCTGTGAATCTTGTTGATGACGATCGGTTCGAGGTTACTTGCGTATTGCACCTGGAAATAACCCGCTTTGCTCGCCCAGCTTGTTTCGTCGGCGACGACGCGGCCAGTTTGTAATGCGCTGACCACGAGTATCACCGCTGCAATCGCAGCCGCTTTCGTGCGCCGGCGACTCATGAACCAGTAGTTGAACTGCAGCACCAAGAAGCCAGCAATGAGCCACGGCCAGACTCCGGCGCCAATGTAGCCAACCTCGAATGGAAATACCGTTGTATAGACTTTTCCGGTGTCAGTACGCGTGGCGGAAACAATGCCGATATATTCACCGTCTTCATCGAAAGACTGTAACAGCGTAAACACATCAGGCACGACCCTGGGCGGTGCGTAATGAATCGTTACCGCATCGATATCGTCAATAGCCAAAACGTCATCGAGCTGAGCGAAGGTACTCTTGCCGGTCACGTTCTTGATGATACGAAAGTCGATCTCTGCTTCACTGAGGCCATCATGTTGATATTCCATGATGAATACGCTCTCGCCGCGTACCGGAATATCTTCACAGTATTCATCGTGGCCAGTCTGCTGTGGGACATAGATCTTGAAGCGCGCCTTCAGGTAACCGATATTGATAATGCACAGGTCATTTTCATCGACGACGCCACCGTGGGCGTGAGCGATGCCGGGAAGAACCAACAGAGAAAGCGCCGCGAATAGAAAGTAGCGCCGGACCGCATTTGAGACCATGCGCGCTATTCTAGGTCAAGCCGCGTTGCCGGCGTTACGCTTTTTGCGTAAATTCCCGCGATGCCTTCAAAGCGCAAATTCTGGCTTATGGCCCTGTTGGCGGTCACGGTTATACTGTTCGCGACGCGACTTGTCGCGCATCCAGAGGACGAATTCTGTGTGCCCGGTGAGAGCGGCCTCGATCCGGCATTGTGCGAAGCATTGAGTACGCTCGACAGCAGCACCGCGACGAACGAGCAGCTCAAACCTATCCTCGATGACAGGGGCCTCGAGCGCGGCTTCTGGTCGACGGCCGGACTGTACGTCACGATCGGTGTGCGTCATATCTTGCCTGACGGTCTCGACCATATTCTCTTCGTGTTGGCGTTGTTTCTGTCATCGACGCGGCTACGTGCGCTGGTCGTTCAAATTTCGACGTTTACGGTTGCACATACGGTAACGCTCGGGCTTGCTGCCGTCGGCGTATTATCGCCGTCAGCTGGATTCGTCGAACCGTTGATCGCCGCAACGATCGCGTTCGTCGCGATTGAAAATGTGTTCTTGCAGGATATGCCGCGCTGGCGGCCATTGATCGTATTCATATTCGGCCTTGTCCATGGCTTGGGTTTCGCCGGCTTCTTCGGCGAGCTTGGTCTGCCGCCTGGGCAATTCTGGAGTGCGCTAATCGGCTTTAACATCGGTGTCGAGATCGGCCAGATCAGCGTTGTCGTCGTCGCATTCACGCTGTCGCGCATGTTGCGGCAGAAGTTGACACGGATTGACCGTGAGTCCGCGTATCGTCGCTACGTCGTCGTGCCGGTTTCGGCGCTTATCGGCGTCGTCGGGCTCTCATGGACGGTCACGCGCATCCTCACTCAGCTCGCCTGAGCCGATGCTGACTTCTTCATCCAGAATGACCGGCCAGGTAAGCGAGCAGGGCGTTGTTACATGCCGCCGCTGGATTCGACCTCGAAGCCGCGACCGCGTAGCAACGGTTCGATGCTCGGGTCCTGGCCACGGAAGTTTCGATACAGCTCATCCGCTTCTTTAAGGCCGCCAGCCTGGTAAACCCATTGCTTGAGTCGTGCTGCCGTTGCTGGATCGAAAATGTTCTCGGCTTCCTTGAACGCATTGAAGCCATCAGCATCGAGAATCTCCGACCACAAATACGCGTAATAGCCGGCCGAATAGCCGCCGGCAAAGGTATGGCTGAAATACTGCGAGCGATAGCGTGGCTCGATCTCGGCAATCAGACCGTATTCTTCGAGCACTTGTCGCTCAAACGCGTGCGCATCGGTAATGTCCGCGGCTTCCTCAGAGCTCAGCATGTGCCAACGCAGATCGAGCAGTGAGGCCGCAATGTACTCGGTCGTCCTGAAGCCCTGATTATGATTTGTTGCCGCCAGTAGTCGTTCGACCAGCTCATCGGGAATAACGTCACCGGTCTGGTAATGCTTTGCATACAATTCAAGCATTTCTGGCTGTGACGTCCAATGCTCGAGGATTTGTGCTGGAAATTCGGTGTAATCGGTTGGACCGCTGACACCTGAAAATGTCGGGTAGTCCATTTTCGTCATGATGCCGTGCAGGCCGTGACCAAATTCATGAAACAGCGTTTCAACTTCAGAGAAGCGCATTAGCGTCGGTTCACCCTCTGGCGGCGTCGCAAGATTGAGGTTGTTGGTCACGATCGGCCGGATATTATCGCCACCGATATTCGATGCCGGGCGATAGGCGTTCATCCATGCACCGCCGCGCTTTGAGTCGCGCGCGTACATGTCCATCATAAAAATGCCAAGATGTGAGCCATCGTCATCGATGACGTCGTAGGCGGTCACGACATCGTTCCAAGTCGGCACATCAACGGCTTCAAACCTCAGCCCAAATAGCCGGTTCGCCATAGTGAACGCGCCGGCGCGTACGGCTTCAAGGTCGAAATAGGGCTTCAATGCACTCTCGTCGAGGTCAAAACGGTCCTTACGGATCTTCTCGGCGTAGTGCCACCAATCGTGGGCCTCGAATTTGAATTCATCGCCAATCATCGCCTGCATATCGGCGCGTTCCTGTTTGGCCCGCTCTAGGCCGGGTCGCCAAACACGTAGCAGGAAGTCCTCGGCGGCCTTTGGTGTTTTCGCCATGCGGATTTCGAGTTGATAATGGGCATGCGAATCGTAACCCATTAATTTGGCGCGTTTGGCGCGTAGCTGTGCAACCTTGATCAGGATCGGGCTGTTGTCGTGCTCTCCTTGCGATGCGCGCAGTCGGTAGCCCTCAAACAACTGTTTGCGTAGGTCGCGATTCTCGGACTGTGTCATAAAGGATTCGTAGACCGATCGGTTCAGGCCCAGTACCCAGGCTTCTTTGTCTTCGTCCCAGATATTGGCCTTGAAATCATCGGCCAGTCCGGCGAGTTCGGCCTCGTCGGTAATGTCGATCGTGAACGCTTTGGTTTCGGCTAGCAGGTTTTGTGCGAACATCGTCGTCAATTCGGATATTTCGGCATTGATGTCGCTAACCTGCTGCTTGACCTCCGGCGTCAGCGCCGCACCGGCACGCACGAATTGCCGGTGTGTCAGCTCAAGCAATCGCGCTTCCTGCTCGCCAAGGTTCAACGAATCGCGCTGTTTGTAAACAGCGACGACACGCTGATAGAGATCATCGTTTAAATTGATCGCATCGCTCTCACGCGACCACATCGGCCAGATTTCCGTTTGCAATGCACGAAGATTGTCGTTCAGTTCGGTGCCGGTCAGGCTTGAGAACGTATACAGCACCGTAGTGATTAACTGGCCGGATTGTTCCATCGCGAGAATCGTGTTTTCGAATGTCGGCGTGTCCGGGTTGTTGGTAACGGCATCAATGTCGGCCCGCAGTTCTAGGATGGCTTTTTTGAAAGCCGGCATGAAGTGCTCATCCTCAATACGGTCGAACGGTTGTACGCCGTACGGCGTATCCCAGTCCTCGACAAACGGATTTCCGACCAGTTCCGCCTCCGTAACGGTGATCTCCGGTGCCTCTTCTATGGCATTGGCATCACTCGTGGCGTCCGATTCGCTGCCGCCACAAGCAGCCAGTGCGGCGGCTGCAAGGCAGGCAGCCAGCAAAATCTTGATCTTCATTGTGTGTTCCTGTGCTGGATGTCGCGATCCACTGACCTGCAAATTCATGGCCGATTCGCGAATGCAATAATGTTACGTGGTCAGCCTGTCTCTAGCTACCTGATATTTTCTTGCCGAGTAGTTCAAAGCTCTTCATGTCGCGATCCCATAGATAAAACGCGCCAGAATCGTCAACGGACTCAACAAAAACAATAAGTTGGCGACGATTTCTCGACCAACTCGCAATCTGGCTGGCGGCATCCGGTAAGGCGGTCGCGATAGTTCTCTGCAGTGCCGACATCTGCTCATCAGAAAACTGTTCCCTTTGGAACTTGTCGGTGTAACGAAAGCCGATGGCACGGCGGGTGTTGGGCTCCAGGATGATGCCATCGACGTCGGCGGCATCATGTTTGAAGACCGTTTCCAGCAACTCGCCGGTCACGAGGTTGGCGCGCCGAATACACAATCGACCGTTTTCGCCCGGTCCTTGTAGCAATGCAACATCGGCCTCGTCATCAAATGCAACCGGCATAAAGCCTTCGAGCCACCAGTCGGCGTTAGACACATTTACCCAGTCACCATCGGACCGCTTATACCAGGCAACGCGATTATCGCGCCGCAGGCCCCAGCCGAATCGAACCTCATCATTGTGGTCCGCAACATGATGTTGGATTCCCGGCAGGCCGACCTGCACCGTGTCGTACTGGCCGGAGTTGACGTCGACACGACGAACTTCATTGCGATCATCATGATCCGCGTCGAGGCTGATCAGGATGTGGTCAGGATCGTCCGGCAACCAATCGATGACGTCGTCTTGAATTTGCGGCGGCGCCACGTCCACGCTGATGTGGGAGCCGAGTTCGACGCGTGTCGCGTTCTTTATGATCGATACGACGTTAGCACCGTCCTTGTCGATGCCAAGCAAACGGGTCTCTTGAGTTTCTGCGAAACCTCGCTTGGCCGGAAATTGCAAGGCAAATACCAGGCGATCGTTATTCGCCCACCGGAGCCATCGAAACTCAAGATTTTCGATCGGCGGCACCAACACCTTGCCACCACTGAGATCATCGATCGCCAAATGCGGCTGACCCTCGTGCTGCAGTACGTAGGCCATGGTTTGGCCGTCCGGCGAGATTGCGACATCGTCGATAGCGGGAAGCGGATCCGATTGATCGGCCGAATTACCGCCGCTTTGGGCAAATGCGTTGTCCATTGCTGCAATGCCTAAAACCAGCATGCAGGCACCGACTGTCACGCTTCTACGTGTGTTCATGGTTGCGATTCCCCGTCTTTCGGCGGCCGATATCAGGCTGCTCGTACCCATTAGATGCAGTTGAATCGACATTGGTTGCATCGAGGGCGCCATTCACTGCGGAATCACAGTCGCGTCCTGCTGCCCGGCCCTCATCGAGACAGTTCTTCGTTTACGGCGGTATCAACGTCCGCGTCTAAAGTTATCATGGGTCTACTGCCGTATCAGGACATAACACTGAGTGATTAGTATCCGCTGTTTGATCGTCGGGGCGTATTATTGACCTTCAGAAAGACAATATTATCAATAACTTAGTATCGTCTCGCATGCCCGCGTGTTAATAGCGTCCCGGAGTGTCTCATTTGTGTACAAATTTGCCCACCGAGCGAGCGGCAGATTCGATATCATAGTGATTCATTGAGGGGGAAAAACTCATGCAAGACAAAGCCTTTTGGGTGCGAGGAGTCGCGCCGATCATTTTGCTGCTCGCCGCGCCAGCGTTTTCGCAAGCCGTATTGGAAGAAATCACCGTAACCGCGACGAAACGCGAGCAAACACTGCAGGAAGTGCCAGTGGCCGTTTCTGTCGTCGATGCGGAGTTGATCGAGCAAGCGCAAATGCTGGACATTTTCGATCTTCAGGCCAGCGTGCCTTCGCTGCGGGTTTGGCAGTTGCAAAGCTCCGGGAATACGACGTTTGCCATTCGCGGCTTCGGCAATGGCGCGAACAACGTGGGTATCGAGCCCTCCGTCGGCGTCTTCATCGACGGGGTGTATCGCTCGCGTTCGGCGGCGGCAATATCGGACCTGCCGAATGTAGAGCGCATCGAGGTACTGCGCGGGCCGCAGAGCACACTGTTCGGCAAGAACGCGTCCGCCGGCGTCATCAGCGTCATCACAGCACTGCCCGCAGACGAACTGAGCGGATCGCTCGAAGCCAGGGCAGGAAACTATAATTCAGTCGTGTTGAAAGGCGAGGTGTCGATTCCGCTGTCGGATAATGCCGGAATTGGCTTGTCTGCAGGCACCAATACCAGTGACGGTTACTTCGATAACACGACGACTGGATCGGAAATCGGCGAGCGTGACCGCTACAATATACGTGCACAGCTTGCGCTGTCGCCGGCTGACAACGTTGAACTGCGCTTCATTGCCGATTATGACGAGATCGAAGAGACGTGCTGTGGCGTGGGCAATATATTTGCCGGGCCATCGTCCGCCGTGATTGCCGCAGCGGGTGGCGCTCTTAATACCAACAACCCGTTCGCTTATTCGAATTCCTTCGATACGGATCCCTTCAACAAAATCGAGAACAACGGTATTTCGCTGCAGGCGGACATCGATTTCGACAATTCGACGCTGACATCGATCACGTCGATACGA
Source organism: Gammaproteobacteria bacterium (assembly GCA_029861535.1). Lineage (GTDB taxonomy): Bacteria > Pseudomonadota > Gammaproteobacteria > Steroidobacterales > Woeseiaceae > UBA1847. The sequence goes on along the minus strand of JAOTZC010000004.1, from coordinate 53,867 downwards.
AACGTCAATCGGATCGAAGACATCGATCCCGATTTCACGTCAGCGGAGCTACTGGCGGGCCTTATCTCTGAAACCGACATCGATACCTTCACACAGGAGCTGCGCTGGTCGTCCAGCGCCGGCGACAACATCGACTGGCTGCTAGGCGCCTTTTACTTTGACGAAAGTGTTCGCTATGACAGTGAGGCCATCTACGGTGATGATGTGAGGTTGTATGCCGATTTACTGGCAGGTGCTATATCCACTGGCATGCTGGTACCCGGCACACTTGCGACCGTGGAGGCGCAATTGGCGCCTTTCGGTGTGCCTCCCGGGTCGTTCTTTTTCCCAGGAACGGGAGCCAGGGAAAATTCCGGCCAGGAGAACACCGCACTTTCGATATTCACGCAGATTGACTTCCACCTGGGTGACCGCACGACGATTACTTTGGGTGCGAACTACACGACGGATGAGAAAGACGCATTTGTCAGGCAGAACAATACGGACGTGTTCTCATCGCTCGATTTCGTCAACATTGGCTTCCTCAGCGCGTTGCAAAATATTGCGATGATGGGTGGTGACCCGACCGATCCGATGAATATCGGAATCGCACAGGCGATTGGCGCGAATCCGTGCCCACCGGCGGGCGCTTTGCCGTGTAACCCGCTGCTCGGCCTTCAGCAGCTACAGGTACTGCCGACGTTCGTCAATTACCCGAACGTCGTTGAGAACGGTAACACCGATGACAACGACACGACCTGGACGGCACGAATCGCTTTTGACGTCAATGACAGCGTGAACGTTTATGCTAGCGCGTCGACCGGTTTCAAAGCGACGTCATGGAACCTGTCGCGCGATGCGCGCCCGTTCCCTGCCGATCTGGCGGCGATAGAGGCGGCTGGACTTGCAACACCCAACCTGACGACGGGTACGCGTTATGCCGGTCCGGAGGAATCGACCGTTTACGAGCTGGGCCTGAAGGCGAAGCTCGACAGGGGCGCGCTTAACGTCGCCGTGTTCGACCAGTCGATTGAGGGTTTCCAGAGCAATCTCTTTGGTGGATTGGGCTTCACTCTCGCCAATGCGGGCGAGCAGTCGACCATTGGCCTCGAAATTGACGCAACCTACTATCCGGTCGACGCTTTGCAGCTGACGTTTGCTGGAACGTTTATGGACCCAGAATACGATTCGTTTGTTAATGCTCCAGGCCCTAATGGCCTAACGGATTTGTCTGGCCAAAAACCGGCGGGTATACATGAACAGAGCGTTGTCGTCTCAGGGACGTATAACTGGGACATGGCAAATGGCAGCACCGCATTCGCACGCGCCGAATATCAGTATGAAAGTGATGTGCAGGTAGTTGACAATGTTCCGGAATCCATCGCGTCTCGCGAAATGAATATTCTTAACGCGAGTTTCGGCATCTCCACGCCCGGTGGCTGGGACATCATCGCCTGGGGCCGCAACCTCACCGACGATGAGTTCCTGTACAGCGCGTTCCCAGCGACCTTCCAGCAACTACCGGCGCCATCTTCGGTGAACGGCTACCCGAGCGCGCCGGCAACGTACGGATTAACGGTTAGGAAGCACTTCGACTAGTCGCACTTGAGCGAAAACACGAGCGTCACACCATTTTCAGTGTGACGCTTTTTTTTTGGTGTAGCAATGCGGAAAATGTATAGTAGACAACAATCATCACAGACAGACGAGAGTATTTTTCATGGCCAACTACATCATTGCCTATCACGGCGGTAAACAGCCTGAGAGCCCTGAAGAGGGCGCCAAACATATGGCGAAATGGAAAGCCTGGGTCGACGGACTAGGTAGTGCGGCGGTCAACCCTGGCACGCCGTTGGGAAAATCCAGGATCGTAAGTGCTACTGGGGTATCGGACGATGGTGGTGCGAACCCGATGTCGGGATATTCGGTCGTCGAAGCCGACAACATGGATGCGGCGCTCGAAATGGCTAAGGCATGTCCGTTCCTTGACACCGGCGGCACGCTTGAAGTCGCAGAAATGAAGAAGATGTAGAGATCCGCAACGCCACGGTGATGTACGCAAAATGCATAATAGTCACTATGTGCCCCTCAGGGGACAAGCTACAGCGCGATCCACCACCAATAGCTATTTGGATAATTCAGCGGCAAAACACCCAACGCGTTTTCGAAATCGTTGGCTTCGCTGGCTTTTATGCCGACATCGGAAAAAGTGTAGATCAGGGTTTGGCCATTGACCGATGCTGAAACCGAACGCCTCGGATCGGCCGCCTGCAGGTAGTAACCTAATTCACATTCAGCACCATCGTTTCGATCTGCTGGATCGGGGCAATACGCTTGTCGCGCAAGGTCGCTGTGGTCGAGTCGACCAAGTTCTTCAAATCCGCTACCAAGGTCCACGCGGTACGCGGCGAATCCGCTGAAGTGATCGACAAAAGTATCGGCCCAATATTGCACCGGTATGGTTAGTACGCCGGCCTCGTCGAAGTAGTTAAACGACAGGTGATCGTAGCTCGCGCGTGTCCATGCGAACCCGCTAGCCGCAAATTCCGGCGTAAATGAATGTACTAATACGGGTTGCGTCAGGTCGGCCACATTGAATATTTGCAGTTGATAACCGGGATTCAGCCCTTGGTTGTCGCCACTGAACCCAATCGTCAGCAGATGATCGTCGCCTAGCGGATGGATGTAGGTCGTCACACCGGGTATCTCGAGCTCACCCATCAATAACGGCTGATTTGGATCGCTCAAATCGAATGAAAACAACGGGTCGATGCGTCGAAACGTCACGACGAAGCCGCGATCGCCGTTGAAGCGCGCGCTGAATATGCGTTCGTTTGGTCCAAAACCCTCAACTTTGCCGACGACACTCATTGTGCCGCCACCGGTATCGCTCAACACATATAAATTGTTGTCGACGTTGCGGCTGGTCGCAGTGGGTTCCAATTCATTGCGGTGTGTCGCGACCCGCAGAAAGCCGTTGTGCTCACTTAGTTGAAACGGATCGTAGACCAGGCCCTTGACCTTGCCAATCGCTTTGAACGCCGGCCGCCCTGACCCGATCGTGAACTTATAAATCGCAGTTTCCTGGCGTTGCTGCGGATCCCACCACCAGCCATTACTCGGCTGCATTAAGTACAGGCTGTCATTGCTCGCATACACATTCCAGGCATTGTTGGTAATCGCCGTCGTCGCAATATTTGCGCCATCAGTGTCGAGGCTGGTAATCGCCGTCAACGAGTAATGCAGAGACACATCCGGCATTTCGACCGAACAATTCGGGTTTGAAACCTCCGTGTATTCAGCATTACCATTCGCGACCCAGAGTCCCGGCAGGAAGTCCTGTGCGTCATAGGTAGCGACAATGTTCGCAACGCGTTCCCGGATTTGCGCGGTTAGCGCCGCGACGGCATCTTCGTCATCCACACTAACGGCCACCGAGTATTGATCTCGTAGCGCCAACAAGTCCGTGTCTTCAAAAATTTGCGGCGGCATATTTGGCGAAAAATGCGTTACCAGGTGCATGCGATCGTCGATGCGACGTGCGGCGATTTCAAAGCCGTCTGTCAGGACTTTGCGCAACAAGATTGGATTGCTCGGATTCGAGACGTCAATAAAGTGCAACTCGACTTGCGGCGACCACCAGTAGTCTGGCGCCACCAGTGACGCAAGAGTCGCGTCGTTGGCCGCGAAAATTGACGTTGCTACGACCAAACGTTGATTTACCTCGTCGAGCAACAGCCCATTTATGAAACCGTGTTCGACGACTTTGAGACTGGCGATTTCTCGCAATTCATCAGGTGGCAGTCCATTCGCGATGACGAGATGTCGGCCATCAATCGTGTACAGGTTGCCGTTCATATCTGCTTCTACGAGGTCGAGCTCATCAACTCCCGATTCCTGATTATTGGTGCCGGTAAACGAATCAAAAGCTTCTGGAGTTGCGGCAGCACCAGTAGCGATTCCGGTCGCACCAGCCGTCGACAGTGGGCAGTCGAGGCAGGTCACAAAACCGAAATCGAGCAACAAACGCGAAATCGATTCTGCGACATAGTCTTTGAGTTCATCACAACTCTGACTCGGATTTAAGCGCAGCTTTTCAATGGGTGTTTCCGTGAGCGTATCCACAGGGGGAATTGGCTCCGGCGAACTCGCAGATCCACCGGAGCCACACGCTGCGATCAGCGCAGACGCCAGAATGACTAAGAATCCATTGCATGATTTTGAAGTTGTCATCGGTCTCTCCTCTCGTAGCGCATCCGACGCAGCTACAGAATTGTTATCTCGGCCGCGAGAACGTTGCCTAGATTTGTCACCTCGCCGCTAACGCGCACTCGCGTGCCCACGTTAAGGTCGGCAGCTGCGCCGCCAACAATAGTGGTCATCGCGTCGAAGCTGACAGTGACATTGTTAATAGTAAGATTTGTGGCGTTATCGGAAATCTCGATAAAGCCAACGAAGTTCGCGGTAAAAGCGCTCAATTGGTTGGTATTCAGGCTTGCCGCGTTCGCACTGTTTAGATCGGTATCGGCAACGCTAAATATTCCGGGTTCGGCTGCAAGCTGGACCACGGAATCGGCGATAAGCTCTCCTGCGCCACCCAGGGACACGCCGGTAACCAAAACCACTTGCCCTATCGCCGGTTGACCAAATGGTATCTCGAGGATGCTGGCTTGAGAGTAATCGATCGTGACGCCGCCGAGTGTAAATTGCATGGTATTTAGGTCGACCGCCGAAATAGACGTGCCGAGGCTAAATTGGTTGTTGATGGCTGGCACGCCGAGATAACTGGCGAAAAGATCGCCATTGGTGTCCTTTAACGCGCTGACCTCGATGTTAGTGCCAACAACTATGTCGTCGATCGTAGTGACGCCGGGAATGTCGAAATTGACGACGGCGCTGAGGTTCACCGTTTGCCCGAGTACCGTCAAAACGCCGTTCACTGTATCGACTGCCGACACGGGTCCGGTTACGTTAGCTTGATATTCGACCAAAAGCGCGCTTTGCGCATTGTTTTCGATCAAGGACAACACGCGAACCACTTGCCCAACATTCAGATCGGTCTCGGCGACCGGCACACCGTTGGCGAGTATTACGCTCGAATTGATCGGTATGATCTCGCCATTGACGATGACACTGCTGAATCCTTCAATCGGACCATAGGTGACGGCCGCAGTTTGAACGACAGGCTGCGGCGTTGGGCCACCACCTTGATCGATTTCACAGGCCGCACACATCGCTGCCAATGCGGTCATGATTATCAGTTTCGATCCGTTCAATAGCGTCATTCTCATCCCCTGTGGCTGCTCCCTGAAGCCTCAGTTTTGAATCCAATACATGCCGAGGCCTAGGCGCAAGCCATCTTTGTCATCCGTCTTCAGCTCATGTTCGGTAAGCCACGCGTCAACACGTTCCAAAAATGTCTGTCCCTCGCGATAAATAAATTTCCGATACGCCGGTAGCGCGGTTTGCGGGATACGCGAATTGAATGCGCGAGCCTCGAAGCGGCTGGCTGCGTTTTCTTCGTGATATAGATTGTGCGTAACGGTCATACCGAGGTCTTCGATTACGCTGCCGGCACGCGTAAGCGCCTCGGGTTCGGCAGTATCCAGTCGATAGTTGCGGCGCAATACGCGTAGCCTGCCGTCGGGCACCTCCTCAACGGCGCCAACGCGTTTTAGCTCTCGTAGAATCGTAATAGCCGGCACATCGCCGCTATAGCGACGCACGATATCCTCAAAACTCTGTTCCGGCCCGTCGACACTCAATGGCAACGGCCGGCCGGCGCCGTCTAAGAATTTCGGGTCCAGGTGCCAGGCCCTCAACACGCGTGAAATGCGATCCTGGCGGTGCATGCTCATTGCGTCGTGGCTGGATGCCTCGATCACGTCTTTGATGCGGCCAACTTCCTTACGATCCAAGCCGGTCAGCAACGCCGTGCGCGACACGTTCGTCGGCCGGCCGCGCAGGCCATAATCCTTACGCGCCAGCTCGACATAGACTTCCTTGCTCAGTTGCACGAATTCTTTGTGCATAACGCCGTGTTTCAGCAGCATTCTGACGATCGGTCGAAGCGCCCAGCGACAGGCCGCAACTGCAGCAGTTTTGAGTGCAGATTCCATTATTGAGGAGTTTTACCTCAATAATGGTATTTATCAAGACCTTTTTGACATAAACGGGAAAACGGCTGCGGGCTTTGCGAACGCGATCGCCGGACACTACAGCCGTGCAAGGAAGTAGGCGAGGCCATGCAGCAGGAAGCCAGACAAAATGCAGCCGGCGAAGACAGGTCCCGAAAATCGGCTCGCCGACGCGCGCAGTACGATTGCGCTCAACGGGAGGAACAGCAGCAGCCCGGTGACAGTGCCCGGCGAGTAGAGGCCCAAGCCTAGCGTAGCCAGGCTATGCACCAACGCGTTTAGGCCAAGCAATGCAGCAAACGTGGTGGCGAACCAGGCCATGCGCGGATAATAGAACGCCGCAAGCGTGCCGATAGTGAATAGCAGGAGTGCGACGGTATTTATGAGCAGAAACCGCTCGGGGCTCACTTCGGCACCCGGAGCAATCACAGTCCATGCAGGTAACCCGGCGAACCATTCCTCCATAACATGCAGCAAAAATGCGAATGGCAAAAAGATAGCCGCGCGAGGCGCGGCTGTACGATCAGCGTACTTCGTAGGAGTGATGTCCACGCCTGCGTCCTTCTAACGATACTTCGCGCGCAATAGCGGAGAATAACATTCTGAACGCGTGCGTCATGCTGCGAATGACTGTTTGTGACGAGTATTCGACGCTAGCGTTTCGACTTCTTTTTCGCCTTTGGCTTTGGCTTCGGGAGCTCCGCTTCAGTCAGAGATATTAGGTCAGTAAGCCATTCACCGTCTTCGATCTTGTCTTGGATGAGAAACGAGGGTTTCGCGCCGGGGTACGGTGGAGCCTCGACAACGTCGCCAATAAAGGATCGGCCCGCATTCGTGGGTTTGACGAATAGCTGATCATCACAAATAAGCGCAACAACTTTACCTATGGAATACAGTACGTATTCACCAAACACTTTTCGATAGGTAACCTGACACCTGTCGTCTATTTGATCGGCTACGAATTGTACGAAATCCGGGTCAGATGCCATAAGCGATAGCCTATTCTTCGTCGCTAGTCTCTAAGTCCTCGATGAATGGCGGTTCGTCAGGCGTTTGCGCTGGTTCTGGATCGGTTTCAGGTGTTGCTATCGGCGCAGCCTCGGTTGCCGGTTCTGCGTTACTTGGGGCGGCGTCTTTTTGCCCGCAGTTCCAGCCCCAGCCAGTTAGTTTTTCGATAAATTCCGCGGTTTTTTGTTCACAATAGCTCGCGTCGCTTGTTGCACGCCATAACACCCGTGGCTCGCCAGGAGCCTCGGTATCTTTGTAGTAGTGCACCTCGCAGGGCACGGATACACCGGGTTCAGTAAAGATCTCGACGCGCCGCTGCAGTTCGCCATAGGAGCATTGGTAGGACTCGGCGCCGTGCGCATATGATAGGCACAGTATTGTCGCCGCCAGCACTATAAATACGCTATTGCTTTGCATGTCGCTCATCCAGGCAAGAATAAAAAGAACTCTTTGAGTATAGCAATCGAGATACGTTTTTCCGCAGGTTGCGGCGAGCACGATATGAGACTTTAAAATCGGTCCGGATAGTTGAGCTAAGTCGCATTTGATGAGCTAGTCCGAAGCTTTCAAGTCACTGTTTTTGCAGGCTGGTGCGATAAACATCCTGCATGTGCGCAACCGATCTTTTGATCTACTAGACTTGTCTGATATCGACGGCGATTCTTGAGGAGATAGCTGGATGAAAGTCTCGTTTCTAAAAGCACCGGTCGGCGGCATTATCGGTCTGGAAATGATTACCTTTGTCGAGCCGCTCGGGCTCGAGTGCGTCGCCGGCAGTCTTGAGTGTCACGGTCACGAGTGCCAGATCGTCGATTTGCGTGTCGATGGCATGGATAAGGGGATGAAAAAGGCTGCAGCGTTCGAGCCAGAGATCGTTGGGCTGCAGGTCAATTTCACAACCGAACGTTATCGTGCATTGCGCGTAATTCAGGAAGTCAAGCGGTTGATGCCGAACGCACTAATGGTCGTCGGTGGTCACGATGCGTCGCGGGATCCGAAGTGGTTCTTGCGCCCGGATGTGGACATTGTTGCCGTTGGTGATGGCGAAGAAATCATGCCGGGGCTTGTCGCCGAGTATGAACGTGGCGGTGACTTCAAAAGCGTGCCAGGACTGGTGTTGAATCGCCCGCACGGACACGTCGACACTGGCCCAGCCCGGGCTCGGCCCAAACTCGACGACTTGCCGTTGCCAGCGCGCCACCTGATCGATGAATACGCGAGCGAGTACTACATTAACTTTCGCCGGCCGCTGGCACTGATGGAAACGGCGCGGGGTTGTCCCTTCAAATGCAATTTCTGCTCCGTCTGGAAATTTCACGAGAGCACATTCCGCGAAAAATCACCAGAGCGCGTCGTCGAAGAGTTGGCGCAGATTAAAGCCCCCAACGTTTTCATTACGGACGACATATTTTGGCTCAGTGTCAAACGCGGTCGCGCGTTGGCCAAAGCGCTGAAGGAATCCGGGATCAAGAAGCATTTCACGATTCAGACGCGTTCGGACATCATTTGCAAATTCCACGACCTGGTAGAAATGTGGAAAGACTGCGGCAGGATGACCGTCTTCTTAGGCTTAGAGAAGATCGATGACGCGGGTCTGAAGTCCGTCAACAAGCACAACGTGGCGGAAAAGAACGATCGCGCCATCAAGATCCTTCAAGATCTCGACATCGGATACACGCCCAATTTTATCGTCGACCCGGACTGGGAGCCGGAAGATTTCAGCAAGCTCAAACGCTGGATCGATCGGACCGGTGCCTACAACAGCGGTTTTTCTGTGCTGACCCCACTACCGGGAACAGATTTGTGGGACGAATTGCAGGATCAGGTGGTGACCGACGATTGGGAGCTTTTTGACATCGTGCACACGGTGTTGCCGACTAAAATGCCACTCGATCAGTTCTATCGCGAATACGCTGGTTTATGGCAACACACACTTGATACTCGTTTTCGCGAGCAGGGCCGCCTGGCGGCCTACGTAGGCCTGCTCTATGCGTTGGCGGCACGCAAGGTCACGCTAACCGCTATGCGCCGCGGTATGCGGCTCGGCATGGCGAATATGCTTAGTAAGCCCGAGACATTCCTGCGCGCGCATGAACGGAGCGAACAGCGTTTGGACCGTATGCAATCATTGCTGGCGCGGCCCGATCCGATCCACGAAACCTCGGCGGTTGCTTAAGCGTTAGCCTGCAGACCTCAAGTCATTCGCAGAATGACTTTGCCACGCGCACGCCGCTCGGTGATGGCCCTGAAAGCATCCACGTAATCATCCAGAACATAGGATTCTGTCACACGCGGTGCTAGCTTGCCGTCTGCGATCATCTGAGCCAATTCCTGCGTGTTTTGTACCTGCAGCTTCGGATTCTTCGCGACCCAAGTTCCCCACCAGACACCGATTATGCTCGCTTCTTTAAGGAGTGCGATATTCGCTGCGAATTTCGGAATGTCGCCGCAGGCAAATCCGATGACGAGGTAACGCCCGTGCCAGGCGGTTGCGCGAAATGCTTGATCAGCCAACTCGCCGCCGACTGGATCGTAAACGACGTCGACGCCTTTGCCATCTGTCAATTCCTTCACTGTTTCTTTTAGTGGTACTTCAGAATAATTGACTGTTAGATCTGCGCCCGCAGCGACTGCAAACTCGAGCTTTTCATTGCTACTTGCCGCCGCAATAACACGTGCGCCCATGGCCTTGGCGATTTCGACGGCCGTGATGCCGACGCCGCCCGCTGCGCCCAGCACGAGCACCGTTTCTCCCGGCTGCAGGTGCGCACTTTGCTTAAGCGCGTGATAGCTCGTACCGTAGGTAACGGCAAAACCGGCACCCTGTTCAAAGCTGAGTCCTGCGGGCAACGGCATCGTCGTTTGCTCGTCGGCGACACACTTTTCGGCAAATGTTCCACCGCGTGTTGTGACGATGACTTTGTCGCCGACGGCAATTCGCTTCACGCGATCGCCGACGGCCGAAACGACACCAGCGGCCTCATTTCCCGGAACAAACGGAGTTGGTGTTTTGACCTGATATGTCCCGGCGATGGACAATACGTCCGGGAAATTTATTCCAGACGCCGCAACATCGACGACAATCTGCCCTTCGCCCGCGACCGGATCGTCATGATCCTCGATGACCAGCGATTCGGGTGGGCCGTATTCTTTACAGACAAGTGCACGCATTTCTTTTCCGTGCCAGTCTATTCGGACAGGTCGATGCCGAGTTTTTGAGCACCTTGCATCGCGAACTTACTGGTCTGCTCGAATCCGCTGGTAAGTTCCTTCATTCGCGCTTCGTCGTTTATAGCGTCCCAGGCCTCTGCGATGCCTTCGGCCGTAAGCTTGTCGGGTAGTAGATTGATGCCGTCTGTTTCGAATCCTTTGAACACGGAGAAACTGCCGCCGCCTGCCCCGAGGATCTTGCGGCTCGGCGCATCAGGCCCGGCGAGAAAAACGATGGCGGGGCTCACAGACTCCGGAGACAAGAGTTTGAAGACGGGCTCTGGAAACAGGCCCTCGGTCATCGCGGTGCCGGCAGTTGGTGCCAGGCAGTTGACACGCACATTATTTTTGGCGCCCTCAAGATGCAAGGTGTTCATTAGGCCAACCATGGCCATTTTCGCGGCACTGTAATTGGCCTGGCCGAAGTTTCCGTACAGCCCAGAGCTAGAAGTCGTAAATACGATGCGACCGTAATTTTGCTCGCGCATGATCTCCCAGACCGCTTTCGTGCAGTTAACGGTGCCCATCAGATGCACATCGATGACCAAACGAAAGTCGTCTAAGGACATTTTCAAAAAAGATTTGTCACGGAGGATGCCGGCGTTGTTGATTAAGATGTCCACGCGTCCCCAGGCGTCCATCGCCTGACGAACCATGTCTTCGACCTGCGAAAATTTCGCGACGTTGGCGCCATGTGCGATCGCTTTTCCGCCAGCTTCTTTAATTTCCGCGACAACGGCATTCGCGTTTGCAGACTGTCCGTGATCGTCACCGAGATCGTTGACGACGATGTTGGCACCACGTTCCGCCAATGCCAGTGCATGGCAGCGTCCGAGGCCCCGGCCGGCGCCTGTGATTATGGCCACCTGGCCATCGAGAATCATAGTCATTTCTTCGTCTCTCATGTTGATTTCTTCGTTAGCCAACAACCATCATTGACAATATCTCAGCGACGAGTGCGGGTGTTTCCTCGTCTTCGATCTCCACCGTCACCGCATTCTTTATCAGCCATTGTCCCGGCTTCTTTTCAGTCACTTCAAGGACTTTCTGCCGGGACCGGATACGTTTGCCGACGCGCACGGGCATCAGGTAGCGAACCTTGTCGGAACCGTAATTGATACCCATGACAAGATTGTCGGGCACGATCGCGTTTTGTGCGGTCAAATAGGATAACAGCGACAACGATAGGAATCCGTGTGCAATCGGGCCACCGAAAGGCGTCTGCGCGGCCTTTTCTGGGTCAACATGAATAAACTGATGATCGTTCGTCGCGTCGGCGAACTGATTGACACGTTCCTGCGTAATCTCAATCCAGGGTGACGGTTCCAGCTCCCTGCCAATAAGGCTTGGAAGGTCGTCGGGTTTAATGGTTTCTGTCATGATTATTTTTGCACTCTCGCTTTTGTCGTCTGCGTCATGCTCACAGCGGCTAATTTTGGCACAATCCAACTATAGAGGCCTGTCAACTGGGCGATGCCGTTGATTCGGGCGATTGACAAGGAAATGCTGCTGAAATGACCGAAAACCCGCCAAAAATATCTGTGCTGTTCGTCTGCATGGGCAATATCTGCCGCTCGCCAACCGCAGAGGGCGTTTTCAGGCACGTCGTGCATGAATCTGGATTAGCGGACCTGATTCGGGTCGATTCTGCAGGAACGCATGCCTATCACGTCGGTGAACCACCGGATCGCCGTGCGCAGGCTGCGGCGGAGCGGCGTGGTTTTACGCTCGCAGATATTCGGGCGCGGCGCGTCCGCGAAACCGACTACGCTGAGTTCGATTACGTCATCGCCATGGACCGTCTGAACCTGCACATGCTCACGGAACAGGCCGGCGGGGAATACCACGAACGTCTAAGTCTATTTCTGGAACACGGATCGAGTGATGAACTCGAGGTACCCGACCCGTATTACGGCGGTTCGGCTGGATTTGAACGCGTATTGGACCTTGTCGAGGAAGCGTCCCGACGTCTGCTCGAGACGCTTCGCTCACGACATTCGATTTAGGCGCTAGCCCTGATCACTTGAGTCTGCGGCTGGCTTGGTCGGCTTTTGTACCGCCGCTGGCGGCGTTTCCCACGGCAGCAATCGGTTTTCCGGTTTGCTTACGGGTTGCTCAGCGGCTTTCTCGGCCGGCCGGTCTACCGTTTTGTCGGCCGGTTTCTCAGCCGGTTTCTCGGCCGGTTTCGGTGCTGCTTTCCGCGCTGCCGGTTCTGGTGAACCATTGCCTTTTGCCGGTGCGTCGCTTGCTGCAGGCTTTGTTTCAGGCTTTGGCTCAGGCCTGGATTCTGGTCTTGGCTCAGGTTTTGCGGTCGTCTCTGTGGCGACAGGTTTCGATACCGGCGTCGATGCTGCTGGCTTCTCCGTTGCCGCGGCGCGTTCGGCGTCAGTTCGTGCGCGCGGTGGAGCGGAATCTACGGTTTGCGTCGATGGTTGTTGTGATTCTTGCACCTGTGGTTTTTTATCCCGCTGCGTTCGCTGCGGCTTTTGTTCCTGATTCTGCGCTTGTTGGGTTTCAGTACTCTCGTTGGCTGGCAGATCCGCGCTGCGCCGACGCCGACGTCCGCCACGGGTGCGGCGATTGCGAGTCGGTCGCTTCTGTTCGTCGCCTACGTCCTCTTTCTTCGCTTGTGCCTGAGCCTGTTTCTGAGGTTTTTGATCATCAGGTTTCGACTTCTTGGTGCGTTTCCTAGTGCGATCCTTACTAGCGTCCTGGGACTTAGACTTCGCCGGGTGTTTTTTCGAACGCTTGCGATTGCTGCCTTGCTGGCGCTGATCACTGCGTTGACGAGTGCGCTGACTTCCACTTCGTTTGTGCGAGCTTTGCGATGCACCTTTGCGGCGGCGCACCTGTTTCTTGGGTTTCTTCGCTTTGCTATCGCTCGCGAACAATCCTGTTAGCCATGCCCAGAAGCCACCGGTTTTCTGCCGTTTCGGCGCAGGCGTCGATGGCTGGATCACGCCGATCGCTGCTTGTTCGGCGATTTTTCGTTCTTCGATGGACTGCGGAATTTCTGCTTCCGTGTTCGCTTCCGCAAATGAATAACTGACACCAGCGTTTTCAGGTAGTTCGGTTTGATCGTCACGGACGCGGCGAATGTCGTAATGAGGCGTTTCCAGATGCGAGTTGGCAACCAGAACAACCTGCGTGTCGTTGTTGGTTTCAAGACTTTGTACCCAGTCTCGTTTCTCGTTTAGTAGATAGGTAGCAACTTCGACCGGCAACTGTGCGATGACTTTTGCGGTGCGTTCCTTGCGTGCCTCCTCGCCGATGATTCTAAGAATCGCTAGCGCAAGTGACTCATTCGATCGAATTGTGCCGAATCCGGAACAGCGTGGGCAGCTCTGGTAGGCGGACTCACCAATGGACGGACGCAGTCGTTGGCGTGACATTTCGAGTAGGCCGAAGCGCGTAATCTTGCCGATTTGCACGCGCGCGCGATCCTGGCGCACCGACTCACGCAGTCGATTTTCGACATCGCGCTGATTCCGCTGCGGACCCATATCAATAAAGTCGATAACGACGAGTCCGCCGAGGTCGCGAATCCGCAACTGGCGGGCAATTTCTTCCGCGGCTTCGAGGTTTGTGTTCAACGCCGTCGCTTCGATGTCGCCACCTTTGGTGGCACGTGCCGAGTTGATATCGATAGAGACCAGCGCTTCGGTGTGATCGATCACGATGCTGCCGCCAGACGGCAGCGTCACCGAATGTGCGAACGCTGACTCGATTTGCGATTCAATCTGGAATCTTGTGAACAGCGGCACCGGGTCATCGTAATATTTAAGTTTTTTCGCATTGTGCGGCATGACCTGTCCGACGAACTCGAGCGCTTCTTCGTAGGTCGCATGGTCATCGACCAGAATTTCGCCAATTTCATTCGTCAGATAGTCGCGTAATGCGCGAACCACCGCGTTACTCTCACGATACAACAGGAACGGTGCAGGACGTCTCAACACATGATCGAGAATCGCCTGCCAGACCTTCAGCAACGTCTCCAAATCCCAGGCGAGCTCCTCGGCGCTGCGATCGATACCCGCTGTACGCAGGATGACACTCATGCCTTTCGGAATGTCGACGTCATTAAGCGACTTTCGCGCCAGATCGCGGTCTTCGCCGACGATACGGCGGGACACGCCGCCCGAGCGATCCTTGTTTGGCTTAAGAACGATAAAGCGGCCAGCAAGGCTGACATACGTCGTCAGTGCTGCCCCTTTGTTGCCACGCTCTTCCTTGTCGATTTGAACGACAATGTCCTGGCCTTCCTTCAGGACTTCTCGGATATTCGGCTTCTTGCCGGCGTCAACGTTGGTCAGGAAGTATTCGCTGGAGACTTCTTTCAGCGGCAGAAAGCCGTGTCGTGCTGCGCCGTAATCGACAAACGCGGCTTCGAGGCTGGGCTCGACGCGAGTGATCTTGCCTTTATAGATATTGGCCTTTTTACGTTCGCTCGCAGGCCCTTCGATATTTAGATCGAATAGACGCTGGCCGTCGACCATCGCCATGCGCAACTCTTCTTCCTGAGTTGCGTTGATTAGCATTCTTTTCATGTTGCCCTACTTGTAAATAGTCTAAGGACAACGAACAGGAACCGGAGTATTGAGCGGTAGCTGACAGAATAGTGCAGGGCGCCGGGCACACGAGGTCGTGGCGCGGAGCAGCGCTGATCAAGAGGCTATTTGATTGTCGTAGTGCGTGAATCCAGCGACGGATAAGCGAAGAATTGCTCGTCAGTAAATTCAATGCACTGAAAATAATCAGCATGATTTCCCTGCGGTCTTGCCGCTTTGGCGCTCGCCGGTTTTGTGCTCGCTGCCAATGAAATCAGGTCACGCGACTGGCGCGACCAAATCGTAAAAACTTTTAGGAGACAGGCGGTAAAGCCGGGATTGGCGGCCGCTTGCATCGTTTAAGTGTATCGTCCGCAAAGCCCGGCGCTCACGCGCGACCCCACGAGCCGGTAATATAACACACGATTAGCCACCATCAAGTCATTGATCATGCAAGAAAAGTCGCCCGAAAAGTCCGAACAGCGCAGGTCGAAAGTGCGAAAAGTGCGCATCGATGCCGAGTCCGCTGGCCAGCGGATCGACAATTTCCTGCGCCGGGAGCTGCCCGGCCTGCCGAAAGGGCGCTTATACCGGATCTTGCGCCGCGGCGAAGTTCGCGTTAATGGCGGCCGGGTGCGGGCCGACTACAAGCTGGCCGAGGGCGACGAGGTGCGGATTCCACCGGCACGGGTCAATGCGTCCGGTGTACCGCCGCCTGAGAAGAGCGCGGCAGCGATCCTTGAGCGGATTCTATTCGAGGATAAACGACTGTTGGTGCTCGATAAGCCGAGCGGACTCGCCGTTCACGGCGGCAGCGGAGTCAGCCATGGCGTCATCGAGCTGTTGCGACACGCGCGGCCCGAGCTCAAGGACTTGTCGCTCGTGCACCGGCTCGATCGGGAGACCTCCGGCTGCCTCGTGTTGGCGAAACGCCGCAGCGCTCTACGGGCGTTACATGCGAAATTCCGCGACGGCGCCGTTGAGAAAAATTATCTCGGACTTGCCGTTGGTGACTGGCAACTCGGCGAGCAGGTGATTGACGCGCCGTTGCTGGTCACAAATCGTCAGGGTGGTGAACGTCATGTTGTCGTCAGCGATGAGGGCAAGCCCGCACAGACGCGGATACGTCTGTCGCGTCGCTACCGCGACTACAGCTTATTGCAGTGTTCCCCATTGACCGGTCGTACCCACCAGATCCGCGTGCATGCGCAGGCGGCCGGCTTCCCGTTGGCGGGCGATGAGCGTTACGGCGATGCGGCCGTCAATCGGCGCATCAGAACACTGGGTTTACCGCGCTTGTTCCTGCACGCGCAGTCGATTGCATTTCCCGACGACAGCGGCAATGACTTGCACTTTACGTCATCATTGGCCGACGACCTGGACGAGTTCCTGCGCAAATTACGGTAGCAAATAGCCCAAAGCCAGCAATCGATCCGCCACCCAGATCATCGGCAATCCGATTAGTGCGGTCGGATCCTCCGTGTGCACCGATTCGAATAACACAAAGCCCGCGCCCTCGAGCCTAAAGCTGCCGGCACAATCGTATGGCTCATCGTGACGCAGGTAAGTCTCGGCCAGGCGTATATCAAATTGCCGAAAGCGGACGGTTGTTGTGTCCGTGTGTTCGTAGCGCTTGCGGGTGACCGGGTCGAGAATGCAGACAGCCGTAAGAAACGTCATCGATTTGCCCGCCGCAGCCATTAGCTGTTCCACAGCCTTTGCGTGGGTGCCCGGCTTACCGAGCACCACGCCGTCTAGCACGGCAAGCTGGTCGGCGCCGATGATCAGCGCGCGGTGGATATTTGCCGACACCGCCTCGGCCTTCTTGCGCGCCAAATGGGTCGCCAGACTGGCGGGATCCAGGTTCTCGGTATTACTCTCATCCACGCCGGGCGATACCGCCTCGTATTCATCCAGGAATCGATCCAGCAGGCCGCGCCGATACGGCGACGACGAGGCCAGAAAAATCTCCGGGGCGGACGGATTTTGCATAGGTAAATCAGCAGCTTGGGAACAAGGTTGCGGAGTTTACTTGGTTCGGCCGGGTTCGCCGAGCGTTTTGTTGAAGCAGCGACCGGTTCGCTTTGACAGTGGCCGCTCTGGTCCTTATCATGCGCGCGCCATGGGCGATCCACTGCGAGATCGGCGCTCCGTCACGGAGTTGGCGAAGGTGCGTCAAATTGTTGAAATTTCTGAAAAAATTGGAAATTTCGACAAATTATCGAGGGTAATCGAAACAGACCTCGCAGCGCTGCCACGGGCCGAGATGCCCACTAACTGGCGGGAAAGGCTCGTTAGCGGTCGATTGAGTTTTGATTTTGCCGATGCGCAGCGCGCTGTGGCGATACTTGAGGGCACGCTCGACGCAGCGATTGCCGCGGTGTGCCAGCGGTGCTTGTCGGCGTTTGCGTGGCAACTGACGATCGAGCTCAAACTGCAGTTCGTCGTGCCGAACGAACCGCTTGAGGGTCGCGAGGGCTACGAGCTCTGGGAGCTCGACGACGAGGTGCTGCGCCCGATGGACATTGTCGACGAATCGTTGATTATGGCGATGCCGTTATCAGCAAGGCACGAAGGATCGGCAAAGTGCGTCGAGATTGCGCCAGTCGAGACGGGCGAAAAGATGACAACGCCATTTGCGTCATTGAGAACGCAGATGGACAAAGGAAAAAAGAATTAGTTAGTGGCGCAGCGCCGCCATTCTATTGGAGAAGAATATGGCTGTTCAGAAAAGTCGCAGGACCCCATCCACGCGTGGCACGCGACGATCGCATGACAAGCTCAAGAGCCCGACATTGTCGGTTGACCCGACGACGGGTGAAACGCATCTGCGTCATCGTGTCTCGCCGGACGGCTTTTATCGCGGTGAGCAGGTCATCTCGCAGCCTGAAATCGAGGACGACGAATAAGTCATTCCCTGGTAGCCTGCTTTATCGGGCCTAACCGTGATGAACGGTCGTAATGGGATCAATTTCGACGATTTCTCTCGATGCAATGAGCGGCGATCTGGGTGCCGAGGTCGTTGTACGTGCAGCCAATGCGTCGCTTCAAGAACATACTGATCTGAAGTTAATACTGGTTGGCGATCAGCGAGAGCTCGAAGGCCTCGTCACGCGAATCGTTGGCGACGAACCGCGTCTCGAGATCGTGCACGCGTCAGAAATTGTCGAAATGTCGGATGCGCCAGCGGACGCCATCCGCAAGAAAAAAAATTCATCGATGCGTGTCGCAATAGATCTCGTCAAATCCGGCGACGCACGCGCTTGTGTTAGTGCTGGCAACACCGGGGCTTTGATGGCAACAGCAAAGTTCGTGCTTAAGATGCTGCCTGGCATCGATCGGCCCGCCATTATCGCCGAGTTGCCGTCGACAGGTGGATCACTGCACATGCTTGACTTGGGTGCGAACACGGCCTGCACGGCCGAGCAGCTGTTTCAGTTTTCCGTAATGGGGTCGATCGTTTCCGCAGATATCGCTGGCATCGATGCACCGCGAATCGCCTTACTCAATATCGGTGCCGAAGACACAAAGGGAAACCACACTGTCAAAGACGCAGCCGCAATGCTGAATGCGAGCGCCCTCAATTACGTTGGCTTCATTGAAGGTAACAACCTCTTTTCCGCCATCGCGGATGTGGTCGTGACCGATGGTTTTTCTGGCAATATCGCGCTTAAGGCAATGGAGGGCATGGTCGGTTTGATGAAGCACAATATGAAACAGGCTTTCACTCGAAACTGGTTTGCCAAATTACAAGCGCTGTTGGCGCGGCCGGTATTGTCTCGCCTAGCTGTCGATACGGACTCGAGAAACTACAACGGTGCGACACTGGTCGGCCTTAATGGTATCGTTATCAAAAGCCATGGCAGTGCCGATTCGTATGCGTTTCAACACGCTATCCAGACCGCTGTCGTCGAGGTGCGTGATAACGTGCCACAGCAGATCGGGAGTCTGCTGCAACGGGAAGCCGCATGACATACTCGAGAATCACCGGCACTGGCCGGTTCTTGCCAGAAAAAGTGCTCACCAATTTCGATCTTGAGAAGATCGTCGATACGACGGATGAATGGATTCGCACGCGTACCGGCGTTGAGCGCCGTCATTGCGTTGCGGAGGATCAAACAACGTCGGACATGTGCGTTGAGGCAGCCAAGGTCGCAATGGAAAGCGCTGGCGTCAGACCCGCCGATATCGACATGGTCATTATTGGCACGACGTCACCGGATCTGATATTCCCGAACGTAGCAACGCTGGTTCAGCATCGTCTAGGCATCCCAGCGTGCACGGCGTTTAGTCTCGAAGCCGCGTGCACCGGTTTTATTTATGCGCTTACGACGGCGGACAAGTTCATCAAGGCAGGGGAGTCGAAACGCGCACTTGTTATTGGTGCAGAATGCATTACGAAACTCGTCGATTGGAGCGATCGCAATACGTGTGTATTGTTTGGTGATGGCGCCGGTGCGGTTATCCTCGAGCAATCGGATGAACAAGGGATCATTGGATGTCATCTCGGCGCCGATGGCCAATACAAAGACTTGTTGTACTACCCGGTCGGCGCGTCGAAGGACCTGGCCAAAGCCGGCACGGACGAGGCGTCCATTATGATGAGCGGCAAAGATGTCTTTAAGGTGGCCGTCAGCACGCTCGGCAATGTCGCATCAAAGGCGCTTGAGTCGGCCGGTGTGTCACAGGACGAACTCGACTGGCTCATTCCGCATCAGGCCAATCTTCGTATCATTCAGGCGACGGCGAAGCGTCTGAATCTGCCGATGGAAAAAGTTATCCTGACCGTTCAGGATCACGGCAACACATCGGCGGCATCGGTGCCGATGGCACTCGACGTTGGCGTACGCGACGGCCGCATTAAACGCGATCAGATGATTCTCATGGAAGCCTTTGGTGGAGGGTTTACCTGGGGATCGGTATTGATGCGCTTCTAAATAACGCGCCCTACCAGAGACGATTTTTTTTCTCGTGAGATGAACGTCTATGCATACGCTGATGCAGTCGTTGACGGCGCTTGTCTAACCGGTCTCTGCGTATAGCGGCATCAATACTCTTGCTGCTTTGCTTGTCAAAGTCGTCGCGGTAGTCGCAAAAATCCGAATACGCTTCACGAACATGCTTGAGTTCAAGACTGACAAGTTCGATCATGATTACGTCATCGAGATAGCCGATGACAGGAATATCGTCGGGAAGAATGTCCTCGGGGTCTGCGAAATAGACAAACGTTGCGAGCAAGCGTTCCCGATCCGCAGAAGGTAATTGCCATTCGTCGTCAGCCAACATTTGCATTAGCGACTCGAGTTCCGGTATCCGTGTCGCGACAAAATCCGGTAATGGTTCATTTGCGCGAATTTCATCAAGTAAGTGACGGACCGCGTCGATGATTTCAGACTCGTCGGCGTCACGCACGGCTTCACGGGATTGGCGCAACGCATTGCGAAAAAAACGCAGGTCGCGATCACTCAATTCGAATGATAATTTCATACTCATGCGCGGAGGCTACCGAGGTCGGCAGAGACGGTCAATCGTGATCACAAGAAACGCATTTGTAGACGACGAGCAAGCCTCGTATGGTTTACTATAGCGCCGTTACTTGCGGTGCAACCCCATGACCACCAAACTCATCATCGGCAACAAGAACTATTCCTCCTGGTCTCTGCGGGCTTGGTTGCTATTGCGTGAGGCGGAGATCGACTTTGACGAACAGCGCATCGTGCTGGATCTTGGCGATACCGCAAAGAATATCGCCGAATTCGATGCCGCCGGCCGCGTGCCGATTCTGATTCTCGACGATCTAACGGTTTGGGAATCCTTAGCGATCGGTGAGACCGTTGCCGAACGTTGGCCGGATAAGCAACTGTGGCCGACAGACGCCAATGCGCGTGCGCATGCGCGCAGTATCAGTGCCGAAATGCACTCTGGATTTGAGGTATTGCGGGCCAGCATGCCCATGAATTGCCGCGCAATGGGCAGAAAGGTGCCGTTGCCAGATGAACTAACGGCGGACATCGATCGAGTCTTTGAGATCTGGTGTGACTGTCACAAACGCTACGGTGGCGATTGGTTGTTTGGCAACTTTAGTATCGCAGACGCAATGTACGCCCCTGTCGTGCTGCGGTTTCGTACGTATGGCATCAATCTGCCAGAGACCGCGAAGTTTTATGCAAATCGTCTTCTCGAAAGCAATGCTATGCAGGAATGGCTGGTGGCCGCCGAAACGGAAGTTGAAGTCATCGAGCACGATGAAATAGGACAGTAAGCGGCCGTGACCAATGTGCTCAAAGCGAACGTATTGTTACTCGCATTGATTGCTGGCATGTCGAATGCAGCGACGTATGAAATATCTGCTGATGGGTCTGATATTGTCGGCAACGTAACGTCGGTTGCCGCGAGCTTTGAGGATACGCTGATCGATATCGCGCGGCGGCACGGACTCGGCTACCAAGACATTGTGCGCGCGAATCCGGATGTAGATGTCTGGGTGCCAGGCGAGGGCACCGAAGTCATCTTACCCACTCACTACGTGCTGCCGCCTGGACCACGCGAAGGCATCGTGCTCAATCTTGCCGAATATCGGCTGTACTATTTTCCGCAACCGAGCCCGGGACAGGCGGCGACAGTCATGACATTTCCGATCAGTATCGGCCGTATGGACTGGGAAACGCCGCTGGGCATGACGACTATAATTTCGAAAGTCGTCAACCCGGCATGGTACCCACCGCAATCGGTTCGTGATGAACATGCGGCTGAAGGCCGGCCACTCGATAAGATCGTGCTTCCTGGGCCTGACAATCCGCTCGGCAAATACGCACTGCGGCTCGACTTACCGGGCTACTTGATTCACGGTACGAATCGCCCCGCCGGCGTCGGTATGCGCGTGACGCACGGTTGTCTCCGGATGTTTCCAGAAGACATCGAGCATTTGTTCAAGTTCGTTCATTTGAATATGCCGGTGCGCATCATCAACGAACCGGTGAAGATCGGCTGGGAAGGTGACAACCTCGTCATGGAAGTGCACCCGGTTCTCGAGGCGGCGCCGACGGAAACTACCGATGAACCCGTGCGTAATACTGTGCCGACAGCGACGAGCGACGACAGCGAAAAAGACACCGTCGACGACGTTGACGTTACCAACGACCCAGAAAAAGACCCGCTAGCTTATGTCACGGAACAATTTGTCGTGGCGACCAGTGAGCGCCCCGGCCAGTTGGAATGGCTGCTGGTCGAGGAGGTGGTCGAACGTGCCGATGGCATGCCCGTCGCGGTAGGCCAAGGCATAAAAAACGCCGCGGCAAGCGCGGCGTCTGATTAGACTTTCTTAAGTCTGATGTTACTTGGACATCGACCTCTGGAACATACGTTCCATGGCCTCTTTGTTGGCTTCACAGCAAGACTGCGCACCACCAGCGGCCGACATTGCACGATCTGCAGTGCTCTGGGCGGCAGCAGCAGCCTGCGCAGCGCGATCTGCGGATGCACGAGCGGCTTCGGCGGCTGACGCAGCAGCGGCTGCATCAGCAGCAGCGCGATCTGCAGTTGCCTGAATTTCGTCAGAACCCGTTGTAGCACATCCTGCAGCGAGTCCGAGGGTGAGCAGAATAGCGCTCGCTTTAATTACGGTCTTTTTCATTTTCCAATATTCCTCTGTTGGGAAAAAACGGCAGGCGGATTATTTCGCAATTATTCGGGGGCTGCAATGAATATGCCTGTTTTAATTGCATTTTGTCGCCTCCTTGCGACAAAAAACCCGCGTGTAAGCACCACTACAGACCTGGAAGGTACAGCGGGTGGTATGCCTCTCATCGTCATGGCTCGCTACGCTGCGCTTTACTTCCGCTGAGAGGCTTGCCACCCGCTGTACAGCTGCATGCGGTGAGCGCGGCGGCGTCTGCCGAGCGAGTTGAGCAAAGCGGCCCCCGAGTGAGGGAGATGTCGTCGCACTCACCAGATACCCGGCGTATCGCCTCGGACCGAGCCATGACGATGAGAGGCATACCACCCGCTGTATCGCCGCCTACCGCGTATTGCTCTCAGAGTCTCAAGTGGTGGGGTGCTTGCACTGAGCAAACTACTGTATATAATCGCAGGTACTGTGAATTCATACAGGACTGCTGAAATGCGCCCACTGACCCCCAGACAAAAGCAAATTCTCGAGACGATCCAGGACTTTATCGCCGAAACGGGGATGCCGCCGACGCGCGCCGAGATCGCCAATGAGCTCGGTTTCAAGTCGGCCAATGCTGCCGAAGAGCATTTGCGGGCGCTGCAGAAGAAGGGGGTATTAGAGCTTGTGCCGGGCGCCTCTCGCGGTATTCAGCTCAAGGATTCCCTGCGTGAACAGATGGGGCTGCCGCTCGTAGGTCGGGTTGCGGCTGGTAGTCCCATCCTCGCAGAGGAACACATCGAAACGCATTACCGGCTCGATCCGGCGCTTTTCAATCCGAAACCGCATTACCTGTTGCGGGTACACGGCATGAGTATGAAGGACGCCGGCATTTTAGACGGCGATCTGGTCGCGGTGCACCGCACACCCGAAGTCCGCAGCCGACAGATTGTCGTGGCGCGTCTCGATGACGAGGTAACGGTCAAACGTTACCGCCAGGACGGCAAGCTGGTCTGGCTGTTGCCTGAAAACGACGAGTTTGAACCGATCCAGGTCGACTTAAGCGAACAGGTAATGGTCATCGAAGGAGTCGTGGTCGGCGTTATTCGCGATGGTTTGCCATTGCATTGATGGGTTTCGGGTATGCCGCGCGATTCATCATCACTCGAACAACTGCTCGAAAATCCGCACGTCTGGCGCGGTCGCGCGCACGCTCAAACCGAAGCCGGGCTTTCAAGCGGATATGAAAAGCTTGACCGTCATCTGCCTGGCGGTGGTTGGCCGCAACATTCGCTGACCGAAATACTGACCGAGCAGTACGGCATCGGTGAGCTTAAGCTGTTAATGCCAGCATTGTCGCGGCTCAGCGCCGACGACCCGGTCGTCCCTTACACTGAGCCTGGCTGGATTGCCTGGGTAGCGCCACCGTTTCAACCGTATCCACCCGCGCTCGATGCCTGGGGCATCAATCTGTCGCGATTGCTGATCGTGCGGCCAAAAGACGACAGCGAAATCCTTTGGTCCGCCGAGCAGGCGTTGGCCTCGGGCACCTGTGCGGCAGTGTTGCTGTGGCCCGAGACGCTTAACGATCAGGACAGTCGCCGCTTGCAGCTTGCGGCGGAAAAAGGGAGAAGCTGGGCGATCGCGTTTCGGCCAGCCACGGCCCGTCACGAGCCATCGGCGGCGGCGTTGCGTATCGAAATGCAGGCAGACCAGGCGGGCACCCATATCCACGTTTTCAAAAGTCGTGGCGGCCGTCCGGTAAGGCTGCACAGTATTTTCTCGGGCTAGAACCTCGGAGCAACTAATTCATGACGGCGCCGGAGGCGGATAGCTCGAAGAACAAGGCGCAATGGCGACAACATACCCTTAGGTCTGTCGAGCCATTGCAACGCCGCCATGAAATAGTTGCTCCGAGGTTCTGAGGTGGCCCGTACCACTAAAAATCCTGTTCTGGCGCGGGAGGCGGCCCCGGCTCCGCCAGGGAAAATCCATCATGGTGCAAAGCCTGATGGCCTGCAGGTGTTACTGCCGCTCGCCGACGCCGCACCGCCGTCTGAATCCACGCCTTTAAGCACGGCAACACGGCGGCTCTGGTTCTGCGTGTATCTGCCAAACCTGTCACTGGAGGCTAGCGGCAAGGGCACAGCACCCTTGGCCGTAGTGGAAGACCAACACGGCATTCATCGCGTGCTACTTGCGAACGAAGCAGCCATTGCGGCTGGCGTCATGCCGGGGCAATCGGCGAATGCCGCACTGGCGCTGTTGCCGGAGCTCGAACTCGAGGAGCGCTGCACACTAAAAGAGCAGCAGGTACTCGAGTCACTCGCCGCCTGGCTCGAACAGTTTTCATCGTTTGTGTCGATCGTCAGCAGCGATGTACTGCTACTCGAAATCGCGGGCAGCCTGCGCCTGTATGGCGGTTTGCAAAGTCTGCGCCAACAGGTGTCTAAAGGTCTCGAACGGCAGGGCTTCGCCGCATCGCTTTCGATTGCGCCGACACCGCTTGCGGCGACCTGGCTTGCGCGCGGTGGGCGACGTGTCTGCGTGCGCGAGGCCACGAATCTGGTGCCGATACTCAGAAAGTTGCCGTTGTACTGCCTCGATTGGCCGGTGGCGGCTACCGAATCGCTGGCGGGCATGGGTATTACGAAGATTGGTGATTGCCTGCGGCTACCGCGCGAAGGTTTTGCGCGGCGGTTCGGTGCGAAGCGGCTGATCGAACTCGATCGTGCGGTCGGCCGGCTGCCGGACCCACGAACCTCCTGGCGTGCGCCTGAACATTTCTGTGCCGACTACGAAATGATTGAGGAACAGAGTGATCGCGAATTACTGCTGGCGATCTGTCGCGAACTGCTGGTGGCGCACGAACAGTTTTTGCTCGTGCGACAACTAGGTACGCAGCGACTGTGTTTCAGTTTTTATCACCTTAAAGCAGCGGCGACGAAGTTGTCACTCGGTTGCATGCAGGCGGATCGATCGGCGAAGCGCTGGTCGGAGCTGTTGAGTATTCGTTTCGAACGCCTAGGTTTGCCCGAACCTGTGATTGCGGTTCGTCTGCAGGGCGGACATACACAGCCGCTGCAGGCCGAGTCCGGACGTCTGGCGTTTCAGGGACGCGCAGAGGGAAGCGAACGTTATTCGATGACGCAACTGGCCGAACGTTTGGTGGCGCGTATCGGCAACCAGTCGGTGAACGGCGTGGCGACGGTGGCCGAACATCGGCCACAGCTTGCGTGGCGCTCGCGCAATCTGCTGGCTGGCAAAGTCAGTGATGCGCTGTCGTTCGTCAAACGCGGCCTTAAGCGGCCGCTGTGGATGTTGCCCGAACCGGCACCGCTGCACGCCGAAGAAGGCTACCCGCTACATCTCGGCCGGCTGAGGTTGCTCGAAGGCCCTGAGCGTCTCGAGACTGGCTGGTGGGATGAGAATGGGATTGCCCGTGATTACTACACGGCCATTAATCCGCGTGGCATGCGGTTGTGGATTTTTAAGAATCGCAGCACGCGGTCTGATTGGTACCTACACGGCATCTTTGGATAATGAACACGCGGCACTGCCGTTATGCCGAGCTGCATGCGATATCCAATTTCACGTTCTTAAGAGGTGCATCGCACCCCGAGGAACTCGTCGAGACGGCCGCCGCACTCGGTTATGAAGCACTCGCGATCACCGACGAGTGTTCGATGTCCGGCATCGTGCGCGCGCACATGGCGGCGAAAGAATGTGGTCTTAAGAAACTCATCATCGGTTCCGAACTGCGCTTGCGCAGTGGCCGCAAGCTCATCGTGCTGGCGAAAAGTTGCACCGGCTATGCGGCACTCTGTGAGCTGATCACGCGCGCACGGCGCGCGGCGGATAAAGGTCACTACGAGCTCACGCGGCTCGATTTCGACAGCGGTTTGCCGGATTGCGTCGTGATATGGGTGCCCGACGATCAGTTTTCGCTCGATGTCGAGGACCATTGGATACGCGAGACATTTCGTGATCGTTTGTGGATTGCCGTTGAGCTACTCGCGGACGGCCGGCAACGCGAACAGCTCGCGCGGCTTCGTGACACCGGCCGGCGCCTGAAGCTGCCACTTGTTGCCTGCGGCGATGTGCACATGCACCGCCGTTCACGGCGAATTTTGCAGGACGCGCTGACAGCGATTCGCGAACGCATCGTGATCGATCAAGCAGGTTTCCTGTTGTATCCGAACGGTGAGCGGCACCTGCGTTCAATCGAGCTTTTACAACGCATCTATCCTGTCGACCTGCTGGCCGAATCTGTGCATATCGCCGCCGCGATGCATTTTTCACTCGATGAGATTCGCTATGAATACCCAGACGAAATTGTGCCCGACGACGAAA
Organism: Gammaproteobacteria bacterium; assembly: GCA_029861535.1. Classification (GTDB taxonomy): domain Bacteria; phylum Pseudomonadota; class Gammaproteobacteria; order Steroidobacterales; family Woeseiaceae; genus UBA1847. The sequence continues at coordinate 27,027 of JAOTZC010000004.1, read as the reverse complement.
CAACAGCGAGCTATCTACGGCGCCTGACCGAAGAGGGTATGCGGCGGCGCTGGCCTCTCGGCGTGCCGGATAAGGTCGTCCGGCTAATCGAGCACGAACTACAACTGATTGCCGACCTCGATTATGAGCCGTACTTCCTGACGGTCTATGACATCGTCGCGTTCGCGCGCTCGAAGGGCATTTTGTGCCAAGGCAGAGGCTCCGCGGCGAACTCGGCCGTGTGTTTTTGTTTAGGTATCACTGAAGTCGATCCGGCTCGTATGGCGATGCTCGTCGAACGATTTATTTCGAAGGAGCGCAACGAACCGCCGGATATCGACGTCGACTTCGAACACGAACGTCGCGAGGAGGTGATTCAGTACATCTATCAGAAGTACGGGCGCGAACGGGCAGCACTCGCCGCGACGGTGATTACCTACCGGCCGCGCAGCGCGCTACGCGATGTCGGCAAGGCACTGGGCTTAAGCGATCTGCAGGTTGGCCGCCTATCGCGGTCGATGCAGTGGTGGGACGGCAAGCAGGTCGATGAAAGTCGTATTCTCGAGGCCGGCTTGAGCCCCAATAGTCCGGTGATCAAACGTTTGCTGTACTTGGTCGGCGAGCTGATCGGGTTTCCACGGCACTTGTCGCAACATGTTGGCGGTTTTGTCATATCGAACGGGCCGTTATCCGAACTCGTCCCCGTTGAAAATGCCGCCATGGATGACAGGACAGTCATTCAGTGGGAAAAGGATGACCTCGAGGACCTTGGGTTGCTCAAGGTCGACGTGCTTGGTCTTGGCATGCTGACGGCGATCCGCCGCAGCTTCGATTTGATCCGGAAATTCGATGGCCGCGAGTACACGCTTGCAAATATGCCGGCCGAGGATCCGGTGGTCTACGACATGATTTGCGAGGGCGATACGATGGGTGTGTTCCAGATCGAATCGCGCGCGCAGATGTCGATGTTGCCGCGGCTCAAGCCGCGTTGTTACTACGACCTGGTGATCGAAGTGGCGATTATTCGTCCCGGACCGATCCAGGGCGACATGGTACATCCGTATTTGCGGCGTCGAAACGGCGAGGAGGCTGTCGATTACCCGAGCGAAGACGTGAAGGGCGTTCTGCAACGCACGCTCGGCGTACCGATCTTTCAGGAACAGGTTATGCAACTGGCGATCGTTGCGGCCGGTTTTTCCGCTGGCGAGGCGGATCGTCTACGGCGTGCGATGGCAGCCTGGAAACGTCGTGGTGGCCTCGGCCCGTTTGAGGAAAAGCTGATTAACGGCATGCGTGAGCGCGGTTACAACGAAGGTTTTGCTCGCCAGATTTTTCGACAGATCGAAGGTTTCGGTGAATATGGTTTTCCCGAATCACACTCAGCAAGTTTCGCGCTGCTTGTCTATGTGTCGTGCTGGCTCAAACGGCATGAACCGGCCGCGTTTACCGCGGCGCTGTTAAACAGCCAGCCAATGGGCTTTTATTCGGCGTCGCAGCTGGTACAGGACGTGCGACGACACGATGTCGAGGTACGGCCGGTCGATATTAATTGCAGTGATTGGGACTGCACGCTCGAGGTGCGCGAAGATGGTGCTGCCGCAATGCGGCTCGGACTGCGCATGGTCAAGGGGCTGTCCGAAGACAGCGGTCAGATGATCGAAACCGCACGCGATGCAGGCAGCTATGGCAGTACCCAAGAACTCGTCGAACGTACCGGGCTCGATAAACGCGAGCTTGCAGCGCTCGCGTCGGCCGGTTCCCTGAAGGTATTGGAGGGCCATCGCCACAGGGCCCGCTGGGCGGTGGCCGGTGTCGATAAGCCAAGCGCATTGTTTCAGTCAATGGAGCGTTTCGAGGCGGCGCCGCTCCTCAAAAAGCCCAGCGAAGGGCAGAATATCGTTGCCGACTATCAAAGTATTGGCTTAACGCTTGAGCGGCACCCAATGCATCTGCTGCGCGATCGCCTGAACCGCTACCACTATCACCCGGCCGGGCGGCTGCCGGAGCTTAAAACCGGACAGTGCATCAGCGTTGCGGGTCTCGTCATCACCAAGCAGCGTCCCGGAACTGCAAGCGGCGTTACTTTCGTGACACTCGAAGATGAAACCGGTCACATGAACCTGATCGTCTGGAAGGCCATTGCCGATCAGTATCGGGCGGCGCTACTGAACGCCAAGCTTATGGGCGTGCGTGGCGAAGTTCAGATCGAAGACAAAGTAATCCACGTAATCGCGAAGCAGTTGATCGATCACTCGGAAATGTTAGGTGGATTAACCGTGAAATCGAGAGACTTCAGGTGAACATGCTGCGGACATAACGCTCCTCAACGTCATGGCTCGCTGCACTGCGCTTTACTTCCGATGAAGAGCGTTACGTCCGCAGCCTATAACCGCAATCAGATATCTTCGTCGAGGTTAAAATTGTAGGTACTCCCGAGGTCCTTCTCGGATTCGCACTGTTCACGCTTCTCCTCGAGACGGCGCTTGATCTCACGTTGCCGACCCGAGTCCTCCGAGTCCGTCGCTTCAAGTTTGGCGACCAGCTCTTCGACGTTCAATTCGACTGAAAGATCGCCGACATTGTCCACGAATTCGTCATCATCGGAATCAATGACGACGGTGTCTTCGCCAACCCCATCACTATTGACGTTGTCGTCAATCTCGTCGGGATCTTTTGCGTTCTCCGTTTCACCGTTCATTGCGACACCTCTAGCAGTAGGCTGCGCTGTCAACAAAAGCGCAGAGTCGCCGTAATTCTGGTCTGTATACCCGGAAAATTTCGGGACCGCAAGACACGGAATCCCACTTTTTGCTAACGGATCAGATTGTTGATTTCGAAGATTGGCATGAGGATTGCCAGTACGATCGTCAATACGACGGCTCCCATGATAATAATCAGCAATGGCTGCAAAATGCCGAGCATTGTCGCGATCAGACCGTCAACTTCTCGTTCCTGGCCATGTGCGGCGCGCGTCAACATATCCTCAAGTCGTCCGCCGGCTTCACCGCTCGATATAAGATGGATCATCATAGGCGGAAACAGTCTGCTGGTTTCCAGCGACTTGCTGATCGAACCGCCTTCGCGAACGCGGATAGCGGCTTCGTTAACGGCGTCGCGCATCGGCAGATTTTCGATCACCTCAGCAGAGATCTTCATTGCATCCAAAATCGGCACGCCGCTGCCTGCGAGAATGCTAAAGGTGCGTGTAAAGCGCGCCGTGTTGATGCCGCGCGTTAGGCGACTGGTAATTGGCAGGCTCAGCAGCAGGCGGTGATAGCGGCGCCTCGGGCCATCCTTCTGTAGCAGCCACCAAAGCCCATAGACGATCGCCGACAGCACAATGATTATCAGGAGCCAGTGATTGCGCAAGAAATCGCTGGTCGCAATCATCCCACGCGTCAATCCAGGCAATTCGGCTGCAGTATTCTCGAAGACCTCGACAATTCTCGGTACAACGGTCGCGAGCATGAAACTGATAATTGCGATCGCCATAACGATCAGCACGATCGGGTAAATCATTGCGTTGGTTACGCGCTGTCGCAGCTCGTGCCGTGCCTCGGTATAGTCGGCAAGGCGTTCGAGCACGACATCGAGGTGGCCGGACTGTTCCCCGGCGGCGATAGTCGCACGATACAACTCGGGAAAGGCCTGTGGAAAATCGGCTAGGCCGTCGGCGAGCGTATGTCCTTCCATGACTTTGGCCCGCACGCCCAGCAGAATGCTCTTGGTACGTGGCTGATCGTTTTGCTGTGACACGGCCAGTAACGCTTCTTCGAGCGGCAAGCCGGATTGCGACAGCGATGCGAGTTGCCGCGTCACGAGCGCGAGTTCTCCCGGCGAAATGCCGCGACGCAGCGAGAAACTGCTTTGTCGCCGGGCTTCCTTTTGGGCGACTTCGGTGACCTTTACCGGTAATAGGCTGCGTTCGCGCAACATTTGGCGAACGTGCTTCGGCGTGTCGCCCTCAATAAGACCTTTGGATTCCTTGCCGACCTTATCCAGCGCTAGGTATTCGAATGCGCCCATCGACTAGTCTTCCCGCGTGACGCGCAGAACTTCTTCGAGTGTGGTACTGCCTTGAAGAACGCGATGACGTCCGTCCGCGCGAATGCTCGGCCCGTGCTTACGCGCATATTTCTCGAGATCCTGCTCGCTAACACCGTCGTGAATCATGCTGCGCATATGATCGTCAACGACGATCAGTTCATAAATACCGGTACGGCCGGCGAAGCCGCCGTTAGGTCCATTGCCTGCTTTGTACAGCGTCGGTGGGTTTGCCGGGTCAACTTCGAGTATGCCGCATTCGTATTCGGTGGCGGTGTAGGGCGTCTTGGTCTTGTCATCGAGCACCCGAACAAGTCGCTGCGCGAGCACGCCAATCAGGCTTGATGACAATAGAAACGGTTCGACACCCATATCGCGCAAGCGCGTTACCGCGCCGGCAGCCGTATTGGTGTGCAAAGTTGAAAGGACAAGATGGCCGGTCAGACTGGCCTGGACCGCAATTTCGGCGGTTTCGAGGTCCCGAACCTCGCCAACCATCACGACATCCGGGTCCTGTCGAAGAATCGCTCGTAGCCCACGCGCAAAAGTCATCTCGACCTTGGTATTGACCTGGCTCTGGCCGATTCCGTCGATGAAGTACTCGATCGGGTCCTCAACAGTCATGATATTGCGGCTGTTGTCGTTGATGCGCTCCAGTGCCGCATACAGCGTGGTGGTCTTGCCGGAGCCGGTCGGGCCGGTAACGAGAATAATGCCGTGCGGTTTGTGTATCAATGCATCAATTTTGGCGCGCGAGGTCTCGTCCATGCCGAGCGAGCCAAGGTCAAGTCGGCCGGCGTGTTTGTCGAGCAGCCGCAACACGACACGTTCACCATGTCCCGATGGCATCGTCGAAACGCGAACGTCGACCGCGCGGCCGGCAATTCGCAGTGAAATACGGCCGTCTTGTGGCAGGCGCTTTTCGGCGATATCCAGCTTCGACATGACCTTGATCCGTGAGACAACCAGAGGCGCGAGGGCGCGTCGTGTCTGCAGCACTTCACGCAAGACGCCATCGACACGAAAGCGAACCCCCAGGCGGTTTTCGTATGGTTCGATGTGTACGTCCGAGGCGTTATCTTTGATGGCTTCCGTTAAAACGGCGTTGATAAAACGGATAATCGGGGCGTCGTCGTCACTGTCGAGAAGATCGGACGGTTCCAGCTCCTGCGCAACCTGGTCGAGGTCAATGTCTTCGTTGAGGCCATCAACCATCTGCATCGCGTTATGGCTGCCGTGCTCATAGGACTCCTGCAGCAATGCATCGAAGACTTCATCCGAAACGCGTGACAGTTTTAACGGGACGCCGGCAAAGCGACGGGCTTCGGCCAGGCTGATGGGCGACGTACCATTACGATACACGGCATCGGCGGAGTCGCTGCGCAATTCCCGGATAAGAACGCCGTGCCGCTTCGCGAACGAGAATGGCAGTACTTTCCCTTGCGGAGCATCTGTTGCCACCGCTGCACTCTCAAGAACGATTTCGGATTCGTTTTGCATCGATCGTTGTCGTCTGTCTATTTGCCTATCTATTCGCTTTGCTCGCCTTCAACGGGCGACGGAAAATCGCTTTCATTGAGTTCCGGCAAGATTGGGCGCTCGGCATTTGGCATCAACGGGACTCCGGTGCCTTGGTCACCCATCTGAATGCCGCGGATATAGTTGTATTTTTCATTGGTGTATAAGGCCGCGCTGCTCGCGTCCCGCAGGATTTGCGGACGGATGAATACGAGTAAATTGGTTTTGACTTTCTGAGTGTCACGGCTGCGGAACAAATTGCCCAGGATTGGAATACTGCCGAGAATCGGCACACGCTGATCGGTCTCGCGAATAGTATCCTCGATCAGTCCGCCCAGTACGATGATATTGCCGTCGTCAACAATGACCGTCGTTTCAATGATTCTCTGATTGGTTATCAGGTCGACCGCGCCGGTAGAAGACGAAGCGATATTGGATATCTCTTGCGATATATCCAGCAGCAAGGAGTTTCCTTCGTTAATCTGCGGCGTAATCGTCAACTTCACGCCAACCGACTCGCGTTGCACCGTCGTAAACGGGTTGACGGCGCCGGCACCAGTGCCCGTATTCGTGTACTGGCCGGACACAAATGGAACTTCCTGGCCAACGTTCAGACTTGCCTCTTCGTTATCCGTCGTCAATATTGTTGGTGTCGAGATGATATTGGTGTTGGCATCGCCCTGCAGCGCTCGCAAAATTGCAGCGAAACTGACGCCGCTATCGGTAATTCGCCCGACGCCGATGGTCACGCCCTCGCCGATCAAACTGCCGTCAGCGGCGCCTGTGTCTATGGCACCGGCAAGTTGCACAACGCCCGGCCCAAACGACGGAAAGTTCGTCACTGCGATCGGATCGTCTGAGCTGCCGCCTTCAACGGCCCAGGTGACGCCTAGCTCGGCGGATTTGTCCTCGAGCACTTCGACGATGATCGCTTCAACGAGGACCTGAGCGCGACGAATATCGAGTTTGTCGACGATCGCCATTAACGAGCGCATGGTTTTCGGTGGGGCATTGACTACGATCGCGTTCGTTTGTGTGTCGGCCCATACACTGACCGGGTCTTGTGGCGTTGCCGCAGCGCCCGCGCCCGCAGCCGTCGCCTGCGTGGCAACGTGTTGTTGCAGCTTTGTGGCCAATTCCTCGGCGTCTGCATAGCGTAGATACCGGACCTGGGTGTCGCCGCCGTCTTCCAGCGGCGTGTCAAGATGCGCAATCAGAGCGCGCAATCGCAGCCGGTCCGATTTATCGCCGCCGAGCAAGACGCTGTTGGTGCGCGCATCGGCGACCAGGCTTGTCGTGACCGGTGCGCCATCTGCGCGTGGCTGCTGCGTCAACGCGGTCATGACGCGGACGACCTCGGATGCGGATGCGTGCAGCAATGCGATGACCTCGATCTCCTCGTCGCTCGCTTGGTCGATGCGGCGAATAATGCTGGCCATGCGACCGACATTGGCGGCACGATCGGAAATGATCAGCATGTTCGAGCCGGGATGCGCGACAAGATGACCGTACTGCGGTACTAGCGGTCGCAAAATCGGCACGAGCTGTGTTGCGCCGACATTCTTAACTTGGAGGACCTGAGTAACGATGTCATCGGGCCCGTCCGCGGCGCCGGTGCCGATAGGCCCCGCGTATTGTCGTGCCGTCGCATTTGGAATGATCTTGGTGATGTCGCCGGTCGTAACCGCCGCGAGCTGATGCACGTCCAGGATCGACAGAAACGCTTCATAGAATACATCCGGCGTCATCGGCGTCGATGATAGCATCGTCACTTTCTGGCCCGAGACCCTCGGATCGATAATGAAAGTGCGATTCGTTATCTCGCCGACAGCCTCGACGATTTGCCGAATATCGGCTTCCTTATAATTAGGAGTAATGGTCGCAAGGTTCGCTTGATTCGGCTGTTGTGCAATGGCGCTAAAAGGTGCGCCGATTATGATTAGTGCGACAAACGCCGCACAAGGCAAGCGTATGTCAAAGTGTTGGCGTCGTTTCATTGAGTTTTTTCTTTACCAATATCCAGTTGATCGGTCTTCAGCACTATGGTTTCCGGGGTGCCGTCACGTTCGACCGTAACGGATACCTGACTGGCTGTGCCCAGTGACTGAAAGATTTGCATTGCTTGCGTCGGGTCCGAAAGAGACTGCCCGTCGATTTCCTTAATAAGATCGCCGGGTCGAAGACCCAACGACGAAAATTGCTGTCTGTCACGACCCGGATATACGCGATAGCCCTGCTGCTGGCCGTTAACAAAATACGGAGTCGGACGAATCACGTCGGCGAGGCGCGAGACATTTTGTGCAACGACCGACTGAATACTCTGAGTATTGGTGACTTGTCGAATTGGCGTAGAGCGTCGAACGTTTGTCGTCGTCCTATTAGAGAATTCCCGCGGCAGACTCAGGTTCGTTAGATCGCCGCGTTCGTTTAGCACGACTCGATCCGCGTAGACGGCGTGCAATGAGGCGCCCGATGCGACGGGATCGCCGATTACGTAGACTTTTTCCTCGTTGGCGCCGTCGGCAATAATCGCAATCGAAAACTCGGGACGGTCTGAAGAAATCGTGCCGCGCAAGGTCAAGTTGCTAAGGTTGGTTTCGTCGAGATCCTCGAGGCTGTCCTGAACCGGCACCGGTTCATCCGTGATTTCGGCTTTCCCAAAGATCGATGCCGCCGCAATCGAGCGCACGTCAACGCCACCGGAATCGGCGCTTCGAACAGCGGCTTGGCCTGGCGGAAGGACCACGGCACTGCCGGCGGACGACCCCGGCATCAGAATCCAGAAAATCTTCGCGAGTTGCCAGCCGATCAAAATAACAATGACGAGGCTGACCCACACGGGCAATAGACTATTGGCCGCGGCCGCCGTACGCGTACGATCGCCACTGATAAGATCAGACCACTTTGGTTTCGTTGACATGCGGATCCCAGATCACACCTTAGAGTACTAACGCAGCGCAATGATGATACGGGTTGAGCGTCGTTTAAACACTAGTTTTTCGCTGCTATTCGCGCGAAAAATCTTTATATTTTAGTAATATACCTTAATGAATTGATTTTGTATCTCACGGCAGTTTCGAGGCCATCGAGGAAATACTGCGAAACCGCGCCAGGATTGCCGGCTGAGGCCCATATATAATAACCCTCGAATCGTTGAAACATATTGATTACGCGGCATTTGGAACCATTTAGAGGCTCATGAGCGAACGACCAGAGCAACCGGAAGTCAACGACAGCTTCGATCTGGCGATCGATGAGGCACGGCCACGCGTCAAGCGGCCACCGCTGTATCGCGTCGTGCTGCTGAACGACGACTATACGCCGATGGACTTTGTCGTCGAAATACTCGAGTCGATTTTTGGCATGGAACGTACACGAGCGACCCAGGTTATGTTAGAAGTGCATACCAAGGGCAAAGGTGTCTGCGGGGTCTTCAATTTCGAGATAGCAGAGACGAAAGTTGCGCAGGTAATGGGGATTGCGACACAGCATCAGCATCCGTTGCTTTGCACAATGGAAGAATCCTAGAGAGGAGTGGATACGAGCACATGTTGAGTAGCGAATTGGAATTCTGCCTGAACGAGGCGTTTCAAAATGCAAGGGATCAACGGCATGAATTCATGACCGTCGAGCACTTGCTGCTCGCATTACTTGACGTTCCGAGGGTTCACGAGATTCTCAAGTCTTGCGGCGGCAATATGCCGGAGCTTCGCCGACAGTTGACGGACTTCATCGAAGAGCAGACGCCGCTTTTGCCTGACGAAGACGAGAATGACGTGCAGCCGACACTCGGATTTCAACGAGTGCTGCAGCGGGCTGTGTTTCACGTACAGTCCAGCGGCAAGAAAGAAGTGACCGGCAGTAATGTCTTGGTCGCGATCTTTAGTGAAAAGCAATCGCAGGCTGTCTACTTCCTGAGCATGCACGACATCACCCGACTCGACGTCGTCAATTACATTTCGCATGGCATGCCGCAGCTGCCCGGCGAGGGCGCCCAGGACGAGCAGGAGGAATCGCTCGACAGTGAGGGTGAGCCGGACTCAACGCCGCTCGAACGCTATGCCACCAACCTGAATCAAATGGCTATCGACGGCAAGATCGACCCGCTTATTGGGCGCGAAATCGAAATCGAGCGCACGGTGCAGATTTTATGCCGACGACGAAAAAACAATCCGCTGTATGTCGGTGACGCTGGCGTCGGCAAGACCGCGCTGGCGGAGGGCCTCGCACGCATGATCGTCGAAGAGCGCGTGCCGGAAGTGCTGCACGATGCGACGATTTACGCGCTTGACATGGGGACACTGATCGCTGGCACGAAGTATCGCGGCGACTTTGAGAAGCGCTTAAAGGGAGTCATCAACGAAGTGCGCGAGGACCCCGGCGCAATACTGTTTATCGATGAGATTCACACGGTCATTGGCGCGGGCGCTGCATCGGGCGGCGTCATGGATGCGAGCAACCTGATTAAGCCGGTGCTTGGGAATGGCGAGATACGATGCATCGGCTCCACAACGTATGAAGAATACCGCGGCATTTTCGAGAAAGATCACGCGCTTGCGCGCCGCTTTCAGAAAATCGATGTGCCCGAGCCGACGCTTGAGGAGACAATCGCAATTCTGCACGGCCTAAAGTCACGTTTCGAGGAACATCATGGCGTGCATTACGAACCAGGATCTCTCGAAGCCGCGGCGGAACTTTCGCTGCGCCATATCAATGATCGCCGCTTACCGGATAAGGCAATCGACGTAATCGACGAAGCGGGAGCGAACTTGCGTCTGCAACCGGCGGCGAATCGCAGCGATCGCGTCAGTGTCGAAACGGTTGAAAACATCGTTGCGAAAATGGCGCGCATTCCAGCGAAGAGCGTGTCGACATCGGATCGCAAGACACTCAAGTCTTTGGAGCGCGATCTGAAGCTCGTTATCTTTGGGCAAGACGAGGCTATTGCGGCACTTGGCTCGTCCATCAAGATGGCGCGATCTGGCCTGCGCGAGGAAGAAAAGCCGATCGGCATGTTCCTGTTTGCTGGTCCTACCGGTGTCGGCAAAACAGAAGTTACGCGTCAGTTGGCAATGTCGATGGGTGTCGAACTGATTCGTTTCGATATGTCCGAATACATGGAGCGACACACGGTATCGCGCCTGATCGGTGCGCCGCCAGGTTACGTCGGTTTCGATCAGGGCGGACTGCTTACGGAAGCCGTAACGAAGAATCCTCATGCGGTTGTATTGCTCGATGAAATAGAAAAAGCCCATCCGGAAGTCTTCAATATATTGCTGCAGGTGATGGACCACGGCACGTTAACCGACAATAACGGCCGCAAGGCGGATTTCCGCAATGTCATTCTCGTTATGACGACCAATGCGGGCGCCCAGGAAATGAGTCGAGCCTCGATCGGCTTCACCGAACAGGACCATTCGAGCGACGGCATGGCGATTATCACCAAATCGTTTACGCCGGAATTCCGCAACCGGCTCGATGCGATCATTCAGTTCGCTGCGCTAGATCCGATATCGGTCAAGCGGGTTGTGGACAAACTGATCGTCGAACTTGAAGCGAAGCTCGGTAACAACGATGTTACGTTGGAACTCGATGACGCGGCGCGCGAGTGGATTGCTGAACGCGGCTACGACCCGAAGATGGGAGCGCGACCGATGGCGCGCATTATTCAGGAGCACATCAAGCGGCCGCTGGCTGAAGAACTGTTATTTGGCAAACTTGAGAACGGCGGTCACGTACAAATCACGGTCGGACCTGATGACACGCTGAAACTCAATGCCGATCCAGCGCTCAAGGAACTCGAGCACCTGACGGATAACAGCTAAAGGTAGTGGAGCAGGGCCTAGCGGCCGCGATAGACGATACGTCCTTTGCTCAAGTCGTACGGGGTAAGTTCGACGGTGACGGCGTCGCCCGTCAGGATACGAATGTAATTCTTACGCATCTTGCCGGAGATGTGCGCTGTCACCACATGTCCGTTTTCGAGTTCAACTCGAAACGTCGTGTTCGGCAGCGTCTCTGTGACGACACCTTCCATCTGTATGGCTTCTTCTTTCGCCAAGGGTATTGCTCTCTAAGTCGCTAAAAGGCTGGCGAATTGTGCCGACTGAGCCGCCTCATTGCAATGAAGTGCGGCGCTAAATCGAGCCCAATTCTTGCATCGATATGGGGCCATTCGGCCAGTTTTCAAAGGCCGTGGCGGGATTGCAGGCCTCGACGAGCACGGCGGCAAAAGCGGATCTCGAAATTGTCGTCGCTCCAAGCGTCAACAAATGCTGTGAGACGACCTGACAATCGATCAGCTCGAACGCGTGCTTTTTGAGAATTTGGCACAAGCCGAGAAGTGCCAACTTCGAGGCGTTTGGTGTTGCGCTGTACATGGACTCACCGAAGAACACTCGGCCAATGGCCAGTCCATAAACGCCACCGATTAGCCGGTCATCTTCCCGGATTTCAATCGAATGTGCCCAGCCACTTGCGTGCAGCGCTTGATAAGCCGCAAACATATCGTCAGTGATCCAGGTGTCCTGCTGCGAACGGCGCGGGCCGGCGCACGCGCGAACGACATCGGCAAAACTGCGATTAAACGTCAATTCCGCGGTGCTGGCGCAAATCTGCCGTCGCAGGCGTCTTGCAACGTGATAATCAGACAACTTCAACACGCAGCGTGGATCCGGTGACCACCACAATATTGGTTGTCCTTCGTCATACCATGGAAAGATTCCGTGGCGGTAGGCGTAAAGGAGACGCTCTTCCGACAAGTCGCCACCTGCCGCGAGCAATCCGTCGGGTTCGGTCAATGCGTCTTGAATCGGCGGGAACGCTTCGGGCGGGTCATTTGCGCCCAACCAGACAACGCGGTTATTGGCCACGCTTACTGCCCAGATCCGATCTCACGTCGCGTCCTTGTTGCGCCGAAACGGGCTGTGATCGTCGACCGCTTGCATGTAGCGATCGATGTGTCTGGATTCCTCAGCGACGTACGAGCCAATCGCCGAGAAAAATTCGGGGTGTGCGAGCCAGTGTGCCGACCATGTCGCCTGTGGCACGAAACCGCGACTGATTTTGTGTTCACCCTGAGTTCCAGGTTCAAACGTGCTGATACCGTGTTCGATGCAGTAGTCGATACCTTGGTAATAACAAGTCTCAAAGTGGAGGGCATTGTAGTGACCGGCGCTACCCCAATAGCGACCGTATAAGGTGTCTCGACCCACGTAAAAAACGGCGGCCGCAACCGGCCCGGCCAGATCCTCGGCCATCACAACGAGCACGTTGTCCGGCAATGACTGGCTCAAGGCTTCGAAAAAATCGAGGTTGTAGTACGGCAGTGAGCCTCGGCGCAAGAATGTCCGGCTCACAAGTCGATAAACGACTTCCCAGTCATCGCTACGGAGTTCGCGCCCCGTTAATCTGCGAAACTTTATGCCGGCTTCTAGGACGCGTCGACGATCGCGACGCGCTTTCTTGCGCTTCGATGAGCTGAACGATGTCAGAAATTCGTCGAAGCTGTTGTAATTTTGATTTTTCCAATGAAATTGACAGTCCTTACGCAGCTTAAGACCGGCATCTTCAAAAAATTCGAGCTGATCAGACGACGGAAACAGAAAGTGAACAGATGAACATTCACGCTCGTCGGCGAGCGCAATGCTTGCCTGGATCAACGCGTCGGCCGCTTCGCGATCCTGCGCGTTTGCAAGCAGCACGCGCGCGCTTGCGGCCGGCGTATACGGGACGGCAGAGACGAGCTTAGGGTAGTACGTCAGTCCGGCGCGTTCGTAGGCGTTCGCCCAGGCCCAGTCAAAAACGAACTCACCCCAGGAGTGATCCTTTTGATACAACGGAAGTGCGGCGCGAATGCTGCCATCGTCATGTCGCAGTGCTAGGTGACACGGCGACCAGCCGGATGCGTCCGAGACGCAGCCGCTGGATTCGGCCGCGTGCAGAAATTCGTATTTCAAAAACGGGTATTGGTTGCCGGCGAGCCGGTTCCAATCGCCGCGGCCAATTCCGGCTATTGCATCATGGACGGTAACCCGCATGGCGCACGCGGGAGTCAGGCGGCCGCGTCGCTCGACTCGACGCTTCCGGACTCGAGAGCTTCGATATACTTCTCGGCATCGAGCGCGGCCATGCAACCAGCGCCCGCGGAGGTAACCGCCTGTCGATACACCTGGTCCATGACATCACCCGCGGCGAACACGCCTGGAACGCTGGTTGCCGTTGCATCGCCGGCGATGCCAGATTTAACGACGATGTAGCCGTTTTTCATGTCGAGTTGGCCGTCGAACAGGCCGGTGTTCGGGCTGTGGCCGATTGCGATGAAGACACCGTCCAGTTCAAGGTCTGTTTGGCTATCGTCTTTGGTGCTTTGAATCCTGAGTCCGGTGACGCCGGCGTCGTCTCCCAAGACCTCGTCTACGACGTTGTCCCACAAAATCTCGACTTTGCCTTCCTTTTCTTTTTCGAACAGGTGGTCTTGCAATATTTTCTCCGCGCGCAATGCGTCGCGGCGGTGAATGACGCTGACTCTTGACGCGATGTTGCTTAGGTAAAGCGCCTCTTCGACAGCGGTGTTGCCGCCACCGACGACTGCAACCGGTTTGTCACGATAGAAGAATCCATCGCAGGTTGCACACGCCGAGACACCACGGCCCTTGAATGCTTCTTCTGACGGCAGGCCAAGATATTTCGCGGTCGCGCCGGTCGAGATTATCAGCGCGTCGCAGGCATAGGTGCCGTAGTCGCCATCGAGCCGGAACGGGCGCTTCGACAAATCAGCCGTATGAATATGGTCGTTGATGACCTCGGTCTTGTAACGCTCGACGTGCTTCAACATGCGGTCCATCAGCTCGGGGCCTTGCAAACCTTCGACGTCGCCCGGCCAGTTGTCGACGTCGGTCGTCGTCATCAGTTGGCCGCCCTGTTCGATGCCGGTAATCATGACCGGATTCAGGTTGGCACGGGCGGCATAGATTGCCGCCGAGTAGCCGGCCGGCCCGGAGCCTAAGATCAGTACCCGGCAATGTTTTACGTCGCTCATGTATACTTAAGTCCTTGTTCGCTTGGGGCGACCAGCTCAGCCGATACCAGTAAATACGGTCTTTTAGTCATGATTCAAGGCCGTAATCAGGTGCCGGGGTGTGGTCGCGTAGTGTAGGGAAAAGCAGTCGCCTTAGCTATGGTAAAAGTTCTCAAAGCCAAAGAACCAGAATCCCGTATATCAGATCAGGTCCATCGCGCTTTGCGCGAAGGGGCGCTGTATGTATTCGGCGCTATTGCGCTGATTCTGTGGTACGCATTATTTACTTACGATCCGGCCGACCCTGGATTTAGCCAGGCGACCAGCAGCGCCGAAGTGCAAAACGGCGTTGGTCGTGTCGGCGCGCTCATCGCGGATGGACTGTTTAACTTTTTTGGCCGGCCGGCGTATTTGTTCACGTTGATGGTCTTTTACCTCGGCTGGATGCTGTATCGCGAGCAGAAAACGCAAACACAGCTGACAACGATGGATTTCGCACTTCGCGGCAGCGGTTTTGTTGCGACGCTCATAACGAGTTGTGCGCTGTCGACATTACATTTTGCTCCGACCGGCTTTAATGAAACGGCGGGCGGTATTGTCGGGCAAATAGTCGGCCATAGTCTCGAGTCGGTGATGAAGCTTCTCGGGGCGAGCACATTGTTGTTCGTATTGTGGGTCGCATCGATATCGCTGTTTCTCGGCATCTCGTGGTTCAACGTCATGGACCGCGTCGGTCGCTGGTGCCTTATCGGCTACGAGAATGTGCGCAAGAAGCTCGAGCAGTTCCAGGATAGGGCGGCAGGTCGGCGCCACGCGGCGGCGCGGCAGGATATCGTCGAAGTCGAAAAACAACGTGCCGCCAATCGACCGAAACCGCGCATCGAACCGGTGTTTCCGGCGTTGGAACCCAGTTTGCGGGCCGAGAAAGAACGTCAAGTGCCGCTGTTCGATCCTCCGGCAGCCGGCGAACTGCCACCGCTGGCGTTGCTCGACGACCCACCCGAGCAAAAGCAGGGCTATTCGCAGGAGTCGCTCGAGGCGATGTCGCGGCTCGTCGAGCTCAAATTGCTGGATTTCAATATCGAAGTCGAGGTCAAGTCGGTCTCGCCCGGTCCGGTGATTACACGATTCGAACTCGACCCGGCGCCTGGCGTTAAGGTCAGCCAGATTGCGAATCTTTCCAAGGACCTCGCCCGTTCCTTATCCGTCGTCAGCGTTCGCATTGTCGAAGTGATTCCGGGCAAGTCATTTATTGGTCTTGAGATACCGAATCAGAATCGTCAGCTCGTAACGCTCGGCGAAATCTTGAAGTCGCGCGCTTACGACGAGCTGGCGTCACCGTTGACGCTTGCGTTGGGCAAGGACATTGGTGGGAATTCGGTGGTTGCGGATCTTGCGCGCATGCCGCACCTGCTGATTGCCGGCACGACGGGTTCGGGTAAGTCAGTCGCGATCAACGCGATGGTGTTGAGCATTCTTTACAAGACTCAGCCAGAGCAAGTTCGATTGATCATGATCGATCCAAAGATGCTTGAGTTGTCGGTGTATGAGGGCATTCCACATTTGTTGACGCCGGTTGTCACCGATATGGCCGAAGCCGCGAATTCCTTACGCTGGTGTGTCGCCGAAATGGATCGCCGCTACCGGCTGATGTCCGGGCTCGGCGTCCGCAATATCGGAGGCTATAACCGCAAAGTTAAAGACGCGATCGAAAAAGGCGAACCGCTGAAGGATCCGACATATACGCCGCCGCCATTCGTGGACGAAGACAAGCCGATTGAGCATCCGACGCTCACGCCGTTGCCGTATATCGTTGTCATTATCGACGAGCTTGCCGACATGATGATGATCGTCGGCAAGAAAGTCGAAGAACTGATCGCGCGCCTGGCGCAGAAAGCTCGCGCATCGGGTATTCACATGTTGCTGGCAACCCAGCGCCCGTCGGTGGACGTCATTACCGGGCTCATTAAGGCCAACGTGCCAACGAGAATCGCCTTCCAGGTTTCGGCGAAGGTCGATTCGCGCACGATTCTCGACCAGATCGGCGCAGAGAACTTACTGGGCCATGGCGACATGCTGTACTTGCCGCCGGGCACCTCGCTGCCGGTCCGGGTTCACGGCGCGTTCGTCGCGGATCACGAAGTGCACAGTGTTGTACGGCACCTGAAGAAGAGCGGATCGCCACGTTATATCGATGAAATTCTCGAGGGGCCGGTCGGTCCAACACCAGGATTGGCAGGCATTGACACACCGTTGGGTGGCGTCGCTGATGCGGAACAGGACCCGCTCTACGATCAGGCGATCAAGGTTGTCATGGATACCCGAAAAGCATCAATTTCCGGCGTGCAGAGACGTTTGAAGATCGGTTACAACCGCGCGGCAAGGATGGTGGAGTCGATGGAGACGGCCGGACTCGTAGGGCCGCTACAGCCAAACGGTACGCGGGAAATCCTGGTGCCAACCGCCACAGAAGAAAACTAGAAGCACTCGACGAATGATGAGATTAAGGACGAGATGAAATTAAGGACGATAACGCTAGTACTGGCATTGACGCTATCGATGGCGTCTGCGGCCGGCGCGCCTGACACGGATCCGGGTGAAAAGTTGGTCGATGCGTTTGTGACCGACGTTAAAACGCTGTCGAGTCGTTTCGAGCAGCGGCTGATGGATGCCAACGGCGAAATTCTAGAAGTGTCCAGCGGTACGCTCGATATTCATCGTCCGAGTCAGTTTCGTTGGGCCTATGACGAACCTTACGAGCAGTGGTTGGTTGCCGACGGCACCAATATCTGGAATTACGATATCGATCTCGCACAAGTGACGGTTAAGCCACAAGTAGAGGCGCTGGCGAACACGCCCGCGTTGTTGCTCGGCGGTTCAGAGACGGCAATGGACGAATTCGAATTCGACGGTAGCTATGAGGCCGGCGGCCTGACCTGGGTCCGCATGCGGCCGATCGACACGGAAAGTGGCTTTAAACGCGTAGAGCTTGCATTTAACGACCGAGAACTTGCGCGCATGGTGTTCCTCGATAACCTCGAGCAGACGACACTCGTTTCCTTATACGAGGTCATCGTCAACGAATCGATTGATGCGTCGCAGTTTGAGTTTGTCGTACCTGAGGATGTTGACGTGGTTGGCACACCGTCGACGGCAGATCTGAAAAATACAACGACTGACAATACCGACATTCCCTGATGTTGCCTCTTCAGTACGCGCCCCGTTGGCGCAGCGCGAGTATCGTCCTGTTGCTCGTTGTACTGCTTGCCGCCATTTCTCCCGCCGTCTGGTTTTGGCCAGACCGAGTACGCATTCTCTCGTGGCTAGCCACTTTCGATAAATGGGCGCATGCTGCGACGTTTGCTTTGCTGGCAGTCTGGTTCGCGGGACAATACCGCCCGCGTTCTTATTGGCGCATCGCGATTGGCCTGGTCGGCTACGGATTGCTAATCGAGATTTGTCAGCGCATGGTCGGGTATCGGACGGCCGAATGGCTCGATATTGCCGCCGACGCGACCGGTATAATCATTGGACTTGCAATTGCGACGGCTGGAATCGGTGGCTGGAGCCTACGCTTCGAGTCGTGGCTCATTAGAAAACGTGCCTGAGCTGATGGGCGAGAGATGGTGACAGATTTGTTTGCGGCGGAGGCGGCCTCACCTGAGGATAGACCGCTTGCGGACCGTATGCGGCCCGCGAATCTCGCCGAGTTTTTCGGCCAGTTGCACGTGCTCGGGGAGGGCAAGCCACTGCGGCGAGCTGTCGAGCAGGGTCGAATGCATTCGATGGTGTTCTGGGGGCCGCCGGGAACCGGCAAGACAACTCTTGCACGCATGATCGCGAGCACGACTGATTCTCACTTTATTGCTTTGTCCGCAGTAATGGCCGGCGTCAAGGACATACGCGCCGCAGTTTCTGCAGCGGAGCAACACCGACAGATGCATCGTCGCGGTACCGTGTTGTTTCTCGATGAAGTGCATCGGTTCAATAAGTCACAACAGGATGCTTTCTTGCCGTTTGTCGAGGATGGCACGCTGACATTCATCGGTGCGACGACCGAAAATCCCTCGTTCGAGTTAAACAACGCGTTGCTGTCGCGCGCCCGAGTCTACGTTTTAAAAACGCTCGACCACGACATGCTGAAAGCTGTTTTGAACAACGCCCTGGCGGACGAGGCGCGCGGACTTGCAGGCCAATATTCCATCGCCGACGAGCATCTCGATCTGATCGCAACGGCCGCAGATGGCGACGCGCGGCGGGCGCTGAACCTACTGGAGCTGGCGGCTGACTTGGCAAGCGATGGCACAATTAGCGCGGATATCGCCAAGGAAGTCGTGTCCAGTGGCCGCCGGCGATTCGACAAACAGGGCGAGTATTTTTACGACCAGATTTCGGCACTACACAAATCCATCCGCGGCAGCGATCCGGATGCCTCGCTTTACTGGCTGATGCGCATGCTGGACGGCGGCTGCGACCCACTGTATGTCGCCAGACGGATGATTCGCGTGGCCTCCGAGGACATCGGTAATGCCGATCCGCGCGCACTGCAGGTGACGCTCAATGCTTGGGAAACGCTGGAACGCCTCGGCAGCCCGGAAGGCGAGCTTGCGTTGGCTCAGGCCGTCGTCTATCTGGCCTGCGCGGCAAAGAGTAATGCCGTTTACAAGGCGGCCAAGGCCGCCGCCGCGGATGCGCGTGAACAAGGTTCGCTCGAGGTGCCGATGCATCTTCGCAATGCACCGACTCGGCTGATGAAAGAACTCGGCTACGGTGACAATTACCGTTATGCGCATGACGAGGACGGTGCGATAGCCGCCGGCGAGAATTATTTTCCCGACGACATGTCGCCGGCCAAGTATTATCATCCGGTGCCGCGCGGGCTAGAGATCAAAATCCGCGAAAAACTCGAGGAAATCGAACGACGAAATCGAACGTCGAAGGCGTTGCGACAGAGCAAGACACAACAAGACGATGATTGACCCGAAACTTCTCAGACAAGCGCCCGACGACGTCGCACGCAATTTTGCGCGGCGCGGAATGGATTTCGACGTGCAGCGATATCTTGAGCTCGAAGAGCAGCGCAAGACGCTGCAGGTCGAAACGGAAACCTTGCGAAACGAGCGCAACACGAGCGCGAAGAATATTGGCAAGGCGAAGGCGAAGGGCGAGGATATCGAACCGTTGTTAGCTGCGGTCAAGGACCTTGGCGATCGTCTCGACAACTCGGAGTCACGCTTTGGTGCCGTGCAGGACGAGTTGCAATCGATCGAACTCGGTCTGCCGAACCTATTGATGGACGACGTGCCGGTCGGCGACGACGAATCGGCCAATGTGGAAATCCGAACCTGGGGCAGTCCGGCGAGGTTCGACTTCGACGCACAAGATCATATCGATCTCGGCGCGAAGCTCGGCATGCTCGATTTCGATGCTGCGGCGAAAATATCCGGTTCTCGCTTTGCCGTGATGCGCGGCGATCTCGCACATCTGCAACGTGCGCTCATTCAATTCATGCTCGATACACACGTCAGCGAACATGGCTACGTTGAAGCCTACGTGCCGTATCTGGTGCAAGACCACGCGCTGCTTGGCACCGGACAGCTGCCGAAATTTGAAGAGGACCTGTTTAAGACAACGACGGAAACGCCGTTCTATTTGATTCCGACGGCAGAAGTGCCTCTAACGAACTTTGCTCGAGACGTCATCTTCGATGCCGATCAGTTGCCACTACTTTTCACCGCACACACGCCGTGTTTTCGCTCGGAGGCGGGATCCTACGGACAAGATACGCGTGGCATGATCCGGCAGCACCAGTTTGAAAAAGTTGAACTCGTGCACTTGGTCGCGCCAGAAGAGTCCGAACAAGCGCTTGAGGTATTGACAGGGCATGCCGAGAAGATACTGCAAATGCTTGAGCTTCCGTATCGCGTCGTCACATTGTGCTCCGGCGATGTCGGTTTTAGCGCGGCTAAGACCTACGACCTCGAAGTCTGGCTACCGGGCCAGCAGAAATATCGTGAGATTTCATCGTGCAGTAACTGCACAGATTTCCAGGCGCGGCGCATGAAAGCACGGGTCCGCAATGCGGATACCGGAAAACCGGAGCTCATCCATACGCTGAACGGCTCCGGCGTTGCGGCCGGACGCGCACTAATTGCGGTGATGGAAAACTACCAACAGGCGGAAGGCAGTATTCAAATACCGTCGGTACTGCAGCCTTATATGAGCGGCGCGACTGAAATCAGTCGCGGCTCATGAACAAACGCAGCACGTACCAGAACATCAGCGCAATCGATGCGAATAGGGCCATCGACGCGGCAACGTAACGATTCTGCGGGTAGTGATGCATGATATTCGACGTGTCGTAAAGTACGGCAGCGCCGGCGAATCCAATCATGCCCACAGAAAACCAGGTACCGAGCTGAAAACCGAAGATCAGCGAAGCGACGATACCGCCGAGTGCCAGCATTCCGCCCCAGACAAGCATGCCGCGCAAGAACGAAAAATCCTTGCGCGTGATCATTGCTGTTGCGATCAAACCGACACAGCCGAGGACGGTGACACCGGCGGCGCTCTCGATGATGCCAGGTTGTTTAATCATCGCGACAAATAGCATCGGTGCGAAGATTATTGCCTCGGCGAAGACGAGCAGCGCATAACCTGCATACTGTGCCGCTGTTGATTCAAGCCGATGTGCGACGTGCGATGCACCCCAGCCGACCAGCATGAACGCGCCCAACACCAGTAACCAGTTGTTGAGCAGCGGCACCGCGATCCTTTCGGCAATGCCTGATGAGAACAGATAGGCTTCAATGCCTGCAAACGCAAGAATGCCGCCGACGACGTGCGCATAGCATTTCCAGATGAAGTCGGACCGGTCTTCGACCGAAGCGCCGGCTACCGGGCCGGCGTAATGAACCTGTTCTTGCATGATGTATGTCCTTTGTTGTGTGCTGTGCCGATTTTAGCATTACCAGGGGAGCGTGTACCCCTCCGCGTGCCAGAAACCGCCACTGGTATCGAGGCTCAGCTCGTCGATCCGGCGTATTAAGCCGGTGGCCGAATCTCTTGCAGAAATACCGCGGCCGCCGGTCATCTCCGTGGCGACAAGCCCAGGATGCAGCAGGGCGACCGAAATGCCGCGCGGCTCGAATTCGTGTTTCAAATTCATGCCGATCTGATTAACGGCTGTCTTTGACGCACGGTATCCGTAGTTGCCGCCGCTACTATTGTCGTCAATCGATCCAACTCGGCTCGAGATGATAATGACCTTAGAGCCTTCGACCAGATTGTTGGCGAGCGCTTCGGTAACGCGAAGCGGGCCGAGCGTATTGACGCGATACTGTTCGAGCATGACGTCGTAGTCGATCTTGCCGAATGTCTCCGACCTCAATATGCCGGCATTGTTCAATAAAACATCGATGGTTGTGCCTTCTAGCTGGCGGGCCAGGTTTTGCACCGAATCCTGATTCGTTACATCGATATCTTCGATGATCGTCACGCCGGTTTTGACCAGCTCGTCGCTGGGACTGCGACAAACGGCGATGACATTGTCGCCCCGTTCTTCAAGTTGGCGGCAGAGTTCGAGCCCAATTCCACGGTTCGTTCCGGTAATGACAGTCGTAGCCAAAGCGGTCTCCTGTTCGGTTCTGAAAAATAGCAAGCGCCCTTTTTCGAGCGCTTCCTGTATCGTCCCAATGTATGTCCAAAACAGCAACAAACAAGTACCCGCTGCGACCGCGACCGCGGTCGTTATCGCGAATATGATTGCCGTACGGGTATTTGCGAGTCTCGGATTTCAGCTACTCGAGATTCAGCGCAAGCGGTGCGCAACCCGTTGATATACTATTACATTTTAAGGCCCCTGGCGGGACGTCCGAATAACGGCGTTGCGTTGGCTCAACGGACCTCCAGGTTTGTTCTCGCCATCGCGACTGATTCTTCGAGCATTTCGCCGCCGGCGCAGCCGTGAATTAATCAGTCAGAGGTTTCCACGTGCGAAATCAACGATGGACGCTCGGAGAACCCGGCGAACTGCATCCGGATAACCGCGAGCTTTTGCAGGAAATCGAACACCTGATCAGCGAGGATCAGCGTGACGAGGTCATGCGTGCCGTGCGCGGCTGGCGGCCCGCCGAAATCATGGAACTCCTGATCCTGTTGCCACTGCGCAAAGCGCGCAAATTTTACGACTGGATGCCGCCAGGCCCTGCCGTAAAAGTACTCGTTGCAATTAGCCCCGATCTGCGTTCGGTGCTGATGCAGGAATCTGGCATCGCTCGGATGGCCGCGATCGCCGAGGAACTCGACGAGGATGACGCGGTCGAGCTGCTGTCAGACTTCCCGGACGAGATGGTTGAGGCCGTTCTCGAGCGCGTACCCCATGCCGAGGCTTTACACGATCGACTCGAATTCGATCAGGATACTGCCGGCGAGGTCATGAGCAACAAATTCGTCGTCGTGCGCGACGATTGGAATGTCGGCATGGCGACACGCGCCATTCGCCGTAAGGCGGCGATGATTGAAAAGTTCTACGAGGCGTATGTCGTCGACAAAGATCGCCGGCTCGTCGGCCGATTGAAACTTCGCGACCTGTTGCTCAACAAGAAAAAGGCGTTGATTCGCGACATTATGCGCGACGTGTCTATCACGGTGCACCCCGATGCGGACCAAGAGGACGTGTTGGAGCTGGCAACTCGATATCGTGTGCAAACGATTCCAGTCGTCAATGACGAAGATCACGTCATCGGCCGAATCACGGTCGAGGAACTTCAGCACATCATCCGTGACGAGGCCGAAGAAGACATGATGCTGATGAGCGGCGTGGCACCGGATACGCTGCCCGATCACTCACTAACAAAAATTATCCGCGGCCGCTTGCCATGGCTCATTGGCGGTCTGTTCGGCGCTGGGGTGGCAGGTTTCGTTGTCGGAAACTTTGAGGCAGAGCTAAAACGTGCTGCAATCCTTGCGACGTTTATTCCAGTTGTTATGGCCATGGCAGGTAACGCCGGCATACAAGCCTCGACGGTTACCGTGCAAGGCTTAGCTACGGGTAATTTGTGGACGGGCGATCTTGGTCGCCGATTTACCAAGGAACTGATTGGCTCGTTGATTAACGGCGCCATCGTCGCAGCGTTGCTGGTGGTTTTAGTGCTGGCCTTAGCCGTTTTCGTCGACATTCATGAACCGGAACGACTGGCGGTGGCCGCCGGTTTGTCGGTGGCCATCGTCACGTCGTTGGCGGCGACGCTCGGCTCGACGATTCCGCTCGTACTCGATCATTTCGATATCGATCCGGCTGTGGCGACCGGTGTATTCATTACCACCGGCAATGATATTCTCAGCGTGCTGGTTTACTTCGCGATAGCGTCATCGATTTATCTTGGGGCTTGACGCATTAGCCCACAACTCCGTCTTATGCAGAACCGAACCCCGGCGGGGTTCGATTCGTGTCGGTTGTGTACGCAACAGTTTCTTTGGATCAGAAACTGAACGCAACCTCGATGCCAACTCGTCGGCGGGCATTTGGATGGTCGAAGGTACCGCCAAATTCAGGCGCCGGAATCACTTCTTCCAGGTATTTTTCGTCGGTCAAGTTCAGAGCGAACGCGGCGATTGACCAGTTTTCTCCCTCCAGCCCGGCGCGGAGATTGACGGTCGCATAGGCGTCGCGCTGGGCGTTAGAGTAATCGGCGATTCCCAGAGCTCCAGCACCAGCTCCAAAGTTGTCCTCAAACAGCGGTTGAAAGATCGTCGGGCGTTGACCCTCTTGCACAGTGTGGAACCAGGTCTCGCCGATAAATTGTGCATCGACCCGTCCGAAAATATTCATGCCGTTTGATAAAGGAAAATCGACATCCCCACCAACATTGATCGTGTACTCAGGCGTATAGGGCGATTCATTGCCAACGGTGTCGGGACGAGAACTATTCTTCTTGATCTCACTGTCAACAAAACTTGCGCCCGCATAGAGCCTAAAATTGTCGGTGGCGTGGTAGCTGGCGTCCAGTTCGAGTCCGAGAATCTCAACCTCATCCATATTCGAGACCACGCGCAGCAGCCCGAACGTTCCAACGAAAAACTCGAAAAATTGCATATCGTCGACTTCTGTATAATACGCAGCGCCGTTCAGCAATAGTCGTCCATTGGCTAGACTTGATTTGAAGCCGAATTCGAACGCGCTCGAAGTCTCTTCGTCATAATCATCGGTGATGACCGGCAGTGGCACACCGAGATCGTCGGCGAAGAAGATGCCAGTTGGATTTCCTCCGTTGATGAATCCATTGATGAAAATATTGACAGTGGCGGCGCTACCCGAGTTATTGAACCCGCCCGCCTTGAAACCGACCCCCCAACTGCCGAACAGTGTCGTTTGCTCGTTGGCGTCCCAGCTGATTGATACCTTCGGCTGCACCTCCGAAAAGCTCTCGTTCTTGTCGGGAATCACGCCAGTCGGATTAACAAGGCTGCTGAGGCCGGGATTCAGTGGGTCGTCAAAGACCCCGTCGAAATTCAAGTCAATCACGTCCTGCGTGACATTGGTTGGCACTAGGCTGGAGACGTCCCGATCTTCATCGTCATAGCGCAGTGCGAACGATATCTCCGTTGCGTCATTGATGTCATATTCAAGCTGCCCAAACACTGACAGGACCTGAGTGTCGAACTGATCATGGACCAAAGAAGCGGTGCTGTTCGGGCCACCGACCTGGAGCAGTCCTCGGATCGGAGGAACACCACTGTCGGCGTTGAGTGAGACGCCAACCTCACGGTCGATGTCCAGAAAATAGACACCACCCATCCACCGTAGACTCTGGTCATCCGCAGAAGCGAGACGAAGTTCGACGCTAAAGTCTTGCTGGTTACGAACTTGCTCCTGAATACCATCACACGTGGTCGGCGTATAAGCGCCGAGGAACGAACCGTTGACGGGGTCGAAGATCACGCCGACCGGCGATGTGCCGATAAATTGGGGCGGCTGCAGTTGAATTCCAGCTGCATTCAGGTCAGTGACCGTTTGTATACACGCCGCATCATTATTATAGAAACCAAAAGCCGCTGACGTGCCGTCGGAAATAAGATCATTGTCGTTGTCGCTGTAAAGCGCCCATCCAGTCAACGTTGTCCCCGCGGCCAATGTGTAGTCAAACCTGGTAGAAAATTCAACCACCTCCTGATCGTTGTCGGAAATGATATTGGGTTGGAACAGAAAATCGAAGTCGTTGCTGTCCTGGAAGGCCGCCGGGTTATTGAAGGCGGCTGCAAAATTTGGCAGATGAAATATTGAATTGAAGACAATCGATGATGCGTCGACATCTCCCCAGCGAAATTTCGTATCAATGCTAAGTGACTCGTTGGCGTCCCATACCAGACGGCCATTTATACTGGTGTTCTCAAACGTATCTACAATGGGAGCGCCATTTTGAAAACTGTTTCTATAAAAACCGTCAGACTCGCGGTAATCTGCTGACAAGTTGAAATACAGCTCGTCTTCAATTAACGGTCCCGAGAAGGAGACGAGACCGTTATAGGTATCGTCCTCGGCAATGCTCAACCTGCCACTGAACTTGGACTCATTCCCCGGTTTGGCGGTGGTGACGATGATCGCACCGGCCGCAGCGCTGCGACCATAGATCGCGCCTTGTGGTCCTTTGAAAACTTCGATCTGTTTCAAATTCGTATATTCGCGATTGAACGCCGCCGGATTGGTATGCAGGATTCCATCAACTAGGAATGCAAAACTGGTCTCTGCATCGCGTGCACCGTTGATACCGCGAATATTGACCTGGGTATCACCTACTTCGGCCGCATTGACCATGCTGACCCCCGGTGTCAGGGCGATGAAATCTTCTGCCCGCCGAACGCCCGCGCCTTCGAGCACACCTTCGGTTAGTGCTGTCACGGTGCCTGGAACATCCCGCAAGCTTTCAGACCTGCGCCGAGCAGTGACGACAATTTCCTCAAGCGAGAATTGATCGTCAGCCCGTCGTTCCTGCGCCTCTAGCACGCCCGGTGACAGCATTGCTGTCACTGCGAAAGCAAGCGATGCCATGCCAATCGCTGGCAATAAATAATGTCTCATTGTTCTTCCCCCGTTAGTGCATTTCAGTGGGCCCACACCTGCCACGATTGTTTTCATGTTGCATTCCCCGCCATTTGCCTAGTTCCAGGGCCAGGGCAATGCTTTGAACCGGTTTGAGTGAGTAATCTCTCTTTTGTATACAATTTTGCCAATATATACCTGAGGTTGTAAATGAGTCAATGAAACCTGCTTGTATTGTATACAAAATGGATCCACGGATGCCGATCAATCTTTGCGCCGATGTTTGTTACGAAAAGCCCGGCGCGCTGCCATTACATGCGCATGCATGACCGACTCGGCCCAGTCTCCGTCGCCGGCCTCAATAGCTTCGACCATTTCCAGGTGATGATGGGCGCTGCGATTCAGATCATCATCGTCATAGTCGCGA
>JAOTZC010000028.1 GCA_029861535.1 Gammaproteobacteria bacterium | reverse complement strand
AGGGTTCCCTGCAGACCCTTTCCGGTAAACAGGATCGACACGCCGATGAGCAGGGCCGCAACCGGTGCCAGTACATTTTTCATAGGGCAGGATTCTTGGCGTTTAGGAAACTACCATTTGCCGTCGACATCGCCGATACGCTCATAAGCTTCGCCAATGAGTACGCCGAGTTCGCGCTCTTCGTGGTCTTCAAGGTGAATCCCGGGGCGGCCGTGGGCAAATCGATAGTTGCAGACAATGAGTACGTCGCCATCGGCCCAATCGACGGGCAATCCGAATCGATCATAGACATCGACAAACTGTTGTTTCTCAGCGCGTGTCATTGCAGTGCCGTCGCCAAACGTCAGGGCAAGCGGGCGCTCGCTGAAGGGCAGGTGCATGACATTCGGCCATGTGTCGAACCACATGCCGTCATCCGCGACGCTGCTATACAAAACATTACGGTCGAGTTGCGGAAAATACTCGAATGCCGATATGTAATAACGCGTTTTCAGCAATCGATTCGCTCCCCATTCGACGTCGAGACCACGCGAGCGCGCTGTTTCCATCGCCTCATCCGGATCGTCGGTCAGCATCGATTTTTGCCAATGGTTGTAGACGCCGATGGGATCGCGATCGCGGAACTGTTCGCGATCGGTCAGGTTGCGGTGATAGCACAGGCCGAGTTCTTTTAGCTTCTGCCCAAATTCTGTTGCAAGAATGGCGTCGGTCACCTGCAGATTATCCGACACGTAGGTCGCCCCTTTGCCGGCAATAGCCTTATTGCCAAGGAATGCGAGCATGCGGGTACTGTGTGAGACGTAGGCCATCTCGTGGTGATAGTGCAGCCATGCCGTCAGCGGCGCGCCCACTTCATAGACGTTGGGTTCAAGATCGTCGCGCGGGTTAGCACCGCCCTCGTAGCGCATCTCGTTCTCGACGACGAGTTTTGCAAAACGCCGCATCGATTGCAGGTCGGTAAGGCCGGTGTTGCGAAGCCACACCAGGCCGACGTCGTCGAATACCTGATTCATTCGCCGTGACAGCGCCGAATCCTCTGCAAGGTCGGATTCCTTCATCGCGTAGCCGCTGCCATCGATGGTATACGATGTGGGCGGTAGGACCTCTTCGCCTGGCCACCAGCGGGGTTCGATGACGCCGGGCAGTGGTTTCAGTATGTCGGCAGCGGTGCTCATTGGCCGATATTATCATGGGTTCAAGACATGGGAGCCCCGACGAATGTCCCAAAAAATCAGGCTTTATTCTCGTGCACAATGACGGTGTCGCCGATTAAGCCCTTGTCCCGGTAGTTCTGTAAATGGCGGCGCGCCGACAGCGTCGTCTCTTGGCCTTTCGCAATTAGCAACGTGTTATCAGCCGTCTTAACGTCTTCGGCCAGGACCATGTCGTCAGTCAGTTTCATAATATTCATCGCAATTGTCGTCGGCGCCAGATCTTGGCGAACGGACTCTTCAAACGCTGCAAGTACAGACGGGTCATATTTGCTCGCCTGGTTTTTCAAGCGCTCGATCGCAACTTCCGCCGGAGCACCAGATGATTCGAGACCGTCGAAGTCGAGAACGACTTTTAATAATCGGGCGGCCAATGGAATGTCATTGCCTTTGACACGGTCCTTAGGGAAACCGGTGCCATCGTAATTCTTCTCCTGGTATCGAATCGCCTCGGCAATTGCTTCCATCCGCGGGATCGACTTGACTAGGTCGGCCCCGATCCCAGCATGCGCGGCAAATTCGGCCAGTTCGTCATTCGCCAGACTATGACCGCCCACTTTGCGTCGGACGAGATCTTGCGGTACCCCTACACAGCCTATCTGCGACAACATCGCGACACTTTCATAGTGCCATACATCTGGCAGCCCCATCTTCTCAGCGGTAAGGCGAATACGAGACTTGAAGCGTGTGGTGTGGCCAAACACTTCCGGATTTGACAGCGATAAGACGTCGGCGAGTGCTTTTATGCTGCCGCGCAAAGTGTTTTGCAGCAGCTCTTTTTCAGCCGTAATTAGTTCGTGTTGCCGTAGCCCGCTTGTGATTGCCTTGATGAGAACGTCGGTTCGCAAGGCTTGTTCAAAAAGCGAAAGATATCGCCGTGATTGACCGCGTCGACCGCCGTCTGCTGATCGGCGTTGCCGGTCAACATCATGCGTACCGTGTCCGGCGAGTCCTTTCTTGCTTGCGATAGTAATTCAACCCCGTTCATTCCGGGCATGCGCATATCGGAAACGATAACTGCGTACGTGCCATTCGCTTTCAGCATCCGCAATGCTTCTTCGCCGCCTTCTGCAGTATCGAGATCGAATTGCTTGCGCAAGCTGCGTCGAATCGATTGCAATACATTTGGTTCATCGTCGACAAACAGGATTTTATTACTCATCGTCAGGCTCCTGCTCTTTCGATTCGAGCTCGCCGTTGAGTTTGACCCATTCCGGAATATTGTCGGCAATTCCTAGTTTCTCGATGTAGTCATCGTCAAGTCCTGGCAGTTCTTGCCCGCCGTTCGCATCGACAATCGCCGTTGCGACATGTACCGCGGTTAGCGGTGTGAATCCTGCATCTACGCAGTCCGCCGGGTGATGATGATAGGCAACGCATTCTATGACCGGATTTGGCAAGCCCCATAGGCCAATCAGATACGCGCCGATATCTGTATGGCTATGGCCGATGAGATCGGCTTCCAGCTCGCACTCAGGTTTCTCGCTATTCGCCGTTGCTTTGGCGATCTCAATAAACTGCTCGGGGAAGTTCGCCGCAATAACGAGTTTGCCGACGTTCGAAAGCAGCCCGCCCATCAACGCATAATCGCCAATCAATTTGTCACCGGTATGATCTAGAGCGATCTTCTTGGCGAGGCCGCCGACCTGTGTGCTGTGGTTCCAGATAGATTTGAGTGTCGCCGTACTTACTTCGGCGTTATCAAATTGTGAGAATACGCCGGTTGTCAGAACCAGCGACTTCAGCACATCCACACCGAGGTACATTGCTGCCTCGGCCGGAGAAGATAGGTGTCGCGCGAGGCCGAAGAATGCCGAATTTACGAGTTGCAGAATTTTTGCCGACATCGCGACGTCGGATTCGACGATTTCCGCGACCTTTTGCAGCGATGGATCCTCGGATTGAAGCTCCCGCATTATTTTCTCGTACTGTTCCGGAAGGCTGGGCAGCGACGACATGTTGGCAACAATGCCCTGCAGTTTGTCATCCTGCATCAAGTCACGCAGCGTGAACGCGCGTTTGACGGCGCCAATCAGCATATCGGCGTCGCAGGGTTTGGCCAGATACAGATGTGCGTGCTGAACGCAACGATAGATCATGTGAGAGTCAGTTTCGCCGGATAGAGCTATCCGAATGGACTCCGGATACTTATCACGAATGGCCGATAGTAACTCCGCTCCGTCCATGCCCGGCATTTTCATGTCACTGACGACGACATCGCAGGGCGAATTCTCAAGTGTTTTTAAGGCGGCATTGCCGTCAGTTTCGAATTCCATCTGCCATTCGTCACGCAATGGCCGCAGGATGCGGCGCAATCCACTTAAGACATTTGGCTCGTCGTCTATGAATATGACACGCATCAGGCGGCTTCCTCATCGCTCAATGGTTCATCGGCGATCAGCGGTAGTCGTATTGTGAATGTCGTTCCCTTGCCGGGTGTTGAATCGACGCCAAGGAATCCGTTGTGCTTTTCGACGACAGTCTTGTAGCTTATTGCCAAGCCTTGACCGGTCCCTTTGCCCACTTCTTTGGTCGTAAAAAACGGATCAAAAATACGGTCTCTTATATCCTCTGGAATTCCACAGCCAGTATCCATTACTGTGATTTCGATCGCGTCGTCGAGTGACTTCGTCGTAATCGTAATCGTGCCTTTGTCGGCGTCGGTGTCATTGCGTCCAGCTTCAATAGCATGTGCGGCATTGACAATAAGATTCAACATGACCTGATTGATCTCTTGTTGGTAACAAACGATCGGTGGTAGATCATCCGCGAGTTGCGTGTCGACTATCGCCACGTATTTCCACTCATTAGACGCAACGGTGATTGTGTTATTAATCGCCTTATTCAGATCGGTGCTCTCGCATTCACTGCCGCCGGGGTGAGAAAACTCCTTCATTGCCCGAACGATATTCGAAATTCGCGAGATTCCGTCCAGCGATTGATCGATTGCCATAGGGACTTCATCAACCAAATAATCGACATCGGCCGCCTTGATTGACTGCGACACCTGTTCGATCGTTTCTGGAGTAACGTTGTCTTCCTTTACCGCCTCGAAAAGCTTGCTATAGCTATCGCTGAGCCCGATCAGGTCGGAAAATGCATCTTTAATGAAACGCGTATTATCGCCAACGAATTGTGCGGGCGTATTGATTTCATGAGCAATACCGGCTGCGAGTTGGCCGATGGATTCCATTTTTTTGGCCTGTACGAGCTGCAGTTCGATGTCTTTTTGATCAGTAATGTCGGATACGATCGCGACAAACATCGGTGGCTCTGTCACTGTCGATAACTGTAGGTGCGCTTGAATGTTGTATTCGGAGCCGTCTTTGCGCGTGTGTACTGCTTCGAATCGAAGTTCTTTTTCTTTGGCACTGCGCAAAGGGTGCAGACGTTCATTGAGTGCAGCGATCGTTTCATGCCGATTCAGATCTAGCGGCGTCATCTGAGTTATCTCGTCATGTGTGTAACCGAGATTGTTAAGTGCGCCTCGGTTGACGTGTACGTACCGGTGCGATTCCGAGTCAAAAAAGTAAATTTCGTTCGAAGATTCGTCGAGGACATCGCTGAGTCGAACAGCTTTTTGCTCAGCCTTTCGATGTTCGCCGCGCTCGATTGACAGCTGTCGCTCGAAAAAAATAGTTAGATGAGTAAAGCCGAGAATCATCAGCGCCATCCCGCCAGCTGACATCGCAAGCCAGACATGGTTCGACGGCTCATCCGAGGCAATCATGTCGGCAGTCGGCGTGTAGATGGCAGCGACCATGCCGGTGTAATGCATGCCGCAAATTGCGACGCCCATTATCATGGCTGCGCCGAGCTTCAATTTGCCGATATGCGAACTTTTGCTGTCAATCAGGGTGAACATGATCCACAGCGCAGCACATGCGGCAGCTACAGCGATTGCGACAGACAATGCAACGATCTTTGTGTCGTAGCTGATTGTTGCTTGCATTTCCATCGCAGCCATGCCGGTGTAGTGCATCGACGCAATTCCAGATCCCAGTAGCAGACCACTAAAGCCGATTTTCACCAGACTATTTTTTCTGCGGGACGCAACGAAAATTGCAAACGCCGACGCGGCAATACCAACGAGCAGTGACAGCACCGTGATCCAAACGTCGTAGCTAAATTGCATCGGCAGGCTGAATGCCAGCATGCCAATGAAATGCATCGTCCAAATGCCGATGCCCATCGACACAGCGCCGGCAAGCAGCCACATCGTGGCATTAGCGCCGCTGGATTTGGATACGCGCCGGGACAATTCCAGTGCGGTGTAGGAGGCGGCAACGGCGACGACGTAGGAGAACGCCACCAGCGCCGGGTTATAACTACCTTCCATATTTCGTAACCACTTGTAATTAAACAAAAAATGTTGCGTATCAGCTTTGGCCGCGGGCCGAACATGCAGCCCAGTTCTTAGGCATTTATCGGCTGAGAACGGCAATTCTTTACATATCGTCGGCTGCGCTGCCGGCGGCTGTGAGGGGCCTCTCAAAATCGCGTCCGGGCCAGTGTTCATGGGGTTCATAGCGACTCGGGCCCCTAAAGATCGGGGCCCCGCTACCGATACTGGATTTACGTTTTGTAAATAACGGCGGATGCCGGGCTATGTTGCGACGATTCAAAAAAGCGCACTCAGCGAACGTACGAGCCGGCGTAATGCAGGACGGCTCGCGGATCGAGCTCGCTGTGGTCCGCCGCCTCGCTGACGGCACCGTAAAAGTGGACGCCGACAATGTCGAAGACACGAGCGACGACATCGATTGGGCCCGGGACTCGCATTCAGGCATCGGACATAAGGACTTGCGCGAAGCGCGAGTCTCCACCGTCCTCGACGCAGACGCGTATTCGCTACAGCTCATCGAGGCACCGAACGTTCCGGACGCAGAGATACAGCAGGCCGTCCGTTGGCGAATTCAGCACCTGATCGAATTTCCAATTGACGACGCGGTCGTCGAAACATTCGAAATGCCGGCGCCCGCAAACCCCGGTGCGCGACCGATGATTTATGCGGTCGTCGCGCACCACGACGAAATCGTGAAGGCGATCGATCGGGTCAAGAACGCGAAACTGTATCCGGATGTGATCGACATTCCTGAACTGTGCATACGCAACGTTGCGACCCAGCTGCCACAGGATGCCGACGGCGCGGCGTTTCTGCATTTTACCGACGATTGCGGCTATCTGACGATTACTCGCAGAGGAGTCCTATACATGATTCGGCGCATCGAAACCCGCAGGGGCGAACTCGCCGACGCCGATGATGATGTGTTTTCGCTGTTGGAGCGCTCGGCGGGCGTCGCACTGGAGGTTCAGCGCTCGCTCGACTACTACGAAAGCCATTACGACTGTAGACCGGTCAACGAGCTCGTGCTCGGCCCAGGCCACAATCTCGATACACACGCAAACACGCTCGCCGAAAACCTCGGCATCAAAGTCAGTCGGCTGAATCTCGATGATCTGTTCACCGTTGGGACCGAGATCAGGCCGGATGTACAGAGCGATTGCCTGTTGGCGATTGGTGCCGCCCTTCGCTCAAACGAGGCAACTCGGGCGGTCGCTGCGTGATGAATCAGCAAATCAATCTGTATAGCGCCGAATTTCGCCCCGAAACGAACGCGTTTCAATCGATGTTCATGTTTCAGGCAGCCGGCGTTTTGCTGTTTGTATTGACGATGATTTACGTGTTCGCGCATAACGGCGTGACAGACACAGACCGCGAACTCGCCATTGTCGCGCGCCAGGAGACTTCAGCCCTCGAGCGCTTACAAAACGTGCGTCCGTTGATCACGTCGATTACCGGCGAACAGAGTTGGGCACAACAGCTTGAGGATGCGTCGCGAATGTTGGCTGAACGCCAGGCCGCATTGGCTCTGATTCAAGGAACCACGCTCGGTGATACGAAGGGTTTTTCCGGGCAGCTGCGGGCGCTCGCTCGGCAGGATGTCGATGGCATTTGGCTTACGCACTTCGTGCTTTCGGCAATGCGTGACCAGACGCGTATCGAGGGCCGTGCCCTGCGCGCTGAATTGATTCCGTTGTACGTACAGGAGCTAACTGCCGAACCGGCATTTGCGCAACAGCGTTTTCACCGGTTTCAGATCGATAATCCGATTGACGAAAATCAATCCGCTCTAACGTTCTCGATGGATAGTCAGGTGTTGCTCGCCGACAGTGCAAGGAGCGATCGATGAGCCAAATCGAGGAATTTCAGGAAAAGCTTGCGCCGGTGTTGGCAAAAATAGATGCGTTGTCGCGACGTGAGCGCCTGTTGGTTTTGATCACGATGATGGCAGTCATCGCCAGCATTTGGCACATGTTGTTGATGGAACCACTCGGGCAACGTGCCGACGCCAGTCGCATTGAACTCGAATCAATGAAGCAACGAGTCGATACCGCGCACCAGAATCTTGAGGACCAAATATTACAAATAGCGGGCGCCGGCAGCGAAGAACGCGCGCGCATCGGCGTGTTGCGACAGCGCATTGACGAGGTTAACGCAAGTCTGGGTACCTATGCGGCAGAGTTGATCGACCCGGCAGAAATGGCGCAGGTGTTGGAAGAAATTCTCAGTGAACAGACCAGCTTGTCGTTAGTGAGTATTCGTAATACCACGCCAGAGTTGTTGTCGGCGAACGAGGAAGCTGTCGGCAACACCTTTTATCGTCATGGACTAGAGATCGAGCTCGAAGGCAGTTTTACAGATTGCCTCGACTATTTAACGGAAATCGAAGCCATGCCTTGGCGCTTGTACTGGCAGGTTTTGGATCTCGAAGTTATCGAATACCCGCGCAATCGCGTGCGTCTTGAAGTCAGCACCCTAAGTCTGGAGGAGGAGTGGATCGGTGCCTAACGGCCGCGTCTCTATTGTTTGCTCAACGCTGGCGCTTCTCGCTATCAGCGCTACGGGATTTGCAGGCGAGGCGCTGCGCGACCCAACCCGACCGTACACCGCACGTGAGGCGCTCGCCGCGTCCGCGCCGCGATACAAAGTCAACGCGATCATCGTTTCGGATGAACGACGTATCGCGATTATTAACGGCAAACGGATTGGCGTCGGCGGGCGCGTCAATGGCGCCACTGTAATCTCAATTGAGAAACGCGAACTAAAACTGGACGTGGATGGCCAGGAGATAACGTTGCGACTGAACAGCGGGGGCTCGCGCCAATGAAGACTCAGGATATAACACTCATGTTAAATAAGTTACTGCTCCCGGGATTGGCCGTCGTCCTGATGACCGGCTGCGATGCGCTGATGCCCGCCAAAGACTCAGGACTTGCACGCGGCGAGGAAACCAAGGGCAACATCGAAGCCGCGCTCGAAGTCGCGTCACAGCCACCGCCACCCCTACCGCAGGCCGCAGAGCCACTGGCCGCGGCGATAGAGGCTGAAACAGCGGCTGAAACTGAAGATCGTTTCGACATCAATACCGATGCGACGCCCGCACAAGCTTTCTTCATGGCGCTCGTTGACGAGACGCCGCACAACATCGTCGTGCATCCGAACGTCAGTGGTGACATTTCGTTGATGCTGAAGAGCGTCACGGTTGCGGAAGTGCTGGATGTCGTTAGCGAGGTCTACGGGTATCACTATCGACGCAGCGCGGCCGGCTACATCGTGTTTCCAGCAACGCTACAGAGCCGAATTTTTCAAATAAATTATCTCAATTTGCAACGATCAGGCGTATCGCGTACCCGAATCAGTTCGGGACAGGTTAGTGAAGGAGCCCGGAGCTCGCATGGCGGCGCCGGCTCGATCAATCGCGGCATAGAGCCGTCAGACCTGGGCGGGTCGTCAGGCGATTCGAAGCAGTTCAGCGGCTCGCGTATCGAAACCAATTACGAAGCAGATTTCTGGGCAGAGATCAAATCCACGCTGGCGGAAATGGTTGGCAGCAGCCCTGGACACCAAGTCGTGGTCAATTCGCAAACCGGAGTCGTCGTGGTCACGGCGCTGCCTGACAAACTCAGGAGTATCGGCGAGTACCTTGCAACGATCCAGGATATTGCACAGCGGCAGGTCGTTCTTGAGGCGAAGATCGTTGAAGTCAACCTTAGCGATGCTTTTCGTGCTGGCATCAACTGGGTCGCCGTGGCGCAGAACAGCAGCGGCGACACCTATACATTTGGCC
This sequence comes from Gammaproteobacteria bacterium, assembly GCA_029861535.1. Classification (GTDB taxonomy): domain Bacteria; phylum Pseudomonadota; class Gammaproteobacteria; order Steroidobacterales; family Woeseiaceae; genus UBA1847. Next base: position 23,265 of record JAOTZC010000028.1, on the reverse strand, counting down.
AGTCTGCGCCACCACACGGATTTACAGGGGACCCGGCCGATCTCGGCGGCGCGCCAATCACGATCGAGCCGGGTACACAAACCACCGGATTCACGACGACAACCCTCGGCGGTGCATTCGCAATGGCGTTCGATATCGGCGACTTCAATGCGTTCCTCGAATTATTAGAGCTGCAGGGCGAGACGCGCGTTCTGTCGAGCCCGCGCGTTTCAACGTTGAATAATCAAAAGGCCGTCATCAAAGCCGGTACCGATGAATTCTTCGTCACCGATATTGCGAGTAATACAGTTACCGGCACTTCATCGACGACGTCACGGGATGTCACTTTGACGCCGTTCTTCTCGGGAATTGCGCTCGACGTGACACCGCAAATCAGCGAAAACGGTGAGGTTACGTTGCACATCCATCCGACCGTCAGTGAAGTAACCGATCAGCAAAAGATTCTGACCGTGTCCGGCGAAACCGATACCTTGCCGCTCGCGTTCAGCCAGATCCGTGAGTCTGACAGCATCGTCAAAGCGCGCAGCGGCCAAATTATCGTCATCGGTGGGCTGATGCGAAACTCTAGCAGCGACGAGGACTTTGCGACGCCGCTGCTAAGTAAGATCCCGGGCCTTGGGCACCTCTTCAAAAGCACACGTGCGATTGAGCAAAAGACCGAGCTGGTCATTCTATTAAAGCCCATTGTCGTCGATAACGACGACGTCTGGACGACGCTGGCCGGCGAATCGCTCGAACGAGTGCAGCAGACTGCCGATTGGTAGGCTCAGGTATCGACGAATGAGTACACCAGGCACTTCGGTTGCGAGACTCAATAGCCGCAAGAAATTGCGTCTGGGCGAATTGTTGTTGGAAGCCGGCCGAATTTCGCAGCAACAGCTCGACGAGGCACTGGCATTTCAGAAAAAGTCCGGTTACAAACTTGGCCGTTCGCTAACGGAGGTTGGCGCGATCAGCGAGGATGATCTGCATCATTTCCTCGCAAAACGCCTCGGCATCGAATTCCTCGACCTGGGCGCCATCGACCTGGACAAAAAAACGGTCGTGTTACTTCCGGAAGTGCAGGCACGCCGGTTGCGATCGCTGGTGCTGAAAAAGAGGCGCGACATATTGCTCGTCGGCATGGCAGACCCGACCGATCTGTTCGCCTACGATGAATTGTGCCGGCAGCTCAACCAACAGGTCGAGGTTGCGCTGGTTAATGAAACCGAGCTGCTGCGCACGATCGACATCGTATATCGGCGCACCGACGAAATTGACGCGCTCGCCGCTGAAGTCAAAGAAGAACTCGGCGAGGATCGCATCGATCTTGATCAGCTGACCGCTGATGAGGATTCTGAGGAAGCGCCGGTCCTTAAACTGCTGCGGTCGATGTTCCGCGATGCGGTACAAGTTAAAGCGTCCGACATCCATATCGAACCCGACGAAACGGTGTTGCGAATCCGACAGCGCGTGGACGGTGTCCTTCAAGAACACGTGATCGAAGGCCGTCGTGTCGGCAGCGCGCTGGTGACGCGCCTCAAACTGATGAGTGGTCTGGACATATCCGAAAAACGACTGCCTCAGGATGGGCGATTCTCAATCCAGGTGATTGATTCCACGCTCGATGTCCGCGTATCGACTCTACCGGTGCAGCATGGCGAAGCGATCGTCATGCGGCTCTTGGACCAAAGCGCGAATCTAATGACCCTCGAGAAACTCGGCATGCCGGCGTCGATCCTCGAGCGCTTCCACCGAATTATTGAACGTCCCGCCGGGATGATATTGGTTACCGGGCCGACGGGCAGTGGCAAAACGACGACGTTGTATTCAGCACTGAATCACGTCAACGATCCGTCGACCAAAATCATCACCGCCGAAGACCCTGTCGAGTATCGACTCCAACGAATTAACCAAGTGCAGATACACGCGCAAATCGGACTGGATTTCGGTCGCGTGCTGCGTACGGCGCTGCGTCAGGATCCCGACATTATTTTGGTCGGCGAGATGCGCGATCGGGAAACAGTCGATATTGGTCTGCGTGCGGCGATGACGGGTCATCTGGTGTTTTCGACGCTACATACCGTCAGCGCCGTCGCGACCGCAAATCGCTTGTTCGACATGGGCGCGCCCGGTTACCTGATTGCAGCGGCACTGCAGAGCATTATTGCTCAACGACTGGTGCGCCGGGTTTGCGAAAGCTGTAAAGAGTCGGCGGAACTGTCAATGGGGCAACGCGTATGGCTGCAAAGCCAGGTCGGCGTTAAAAAAGCGGCGAAGCTCAAATTCATGCATGGACACGGTTGCAACCATTGTCATCTGACAGGGTATCGCGGCCGTATCGGCGTTTATGAATTACTCGAGATGGATACCAGTCTAACCGATGCTTTGCGCTGCGAAGATCTGACGGGCTTTACCAAGGCGGCCGAAAGGAAAAAGGATTATGTGCCGTTAGTGCGCTGTGCGCTCGACTATGCCATTGACGGAATCACAACGATTGACGAAGTCATACGGATCGTCGGCGGCCTCGAAGGCGTCTATGAAGATGATGAAGACGACATCGAGGCTGAATCGGCCGTGGGCGAGACGTCCGATGGCTGAATATGCATACAAAGGCAGATCGGTTGACGGTGACCTGGTAACAGGCCAGCTGCACGGCGGATCGGCCGATGCCGTCGCCGGACGATTGCTGAGTATCGGTATCACGCCGGTTGAAATACGTGACCTCGCGCAAAAGAGCACGCTGACGGTGAACGATATCTGGCTGCGCATGGGAGGCGGGCAGCCAACGACAAAAGACATGATCATGTTTTGTCGCCAGATGTACACGATCACACGTGCCGGTCTGCCACTTCTGCGCGGCCTGAAAGGGCTCATGGAGACAACGCACAATGAGGTCCTGAAAGCCGCACTGGTCGAAATCTTGTCGAGTCTCGAGTCGGGTCGCGGACTGGCGCCGTCGATGGCCGCGCATCCGAAAATTTTCACGCAACTATTTATTAATCTCGTCGAGATCGGAGAGTCGAGCGGCACACTCGAAACGTCATTCCAGCGACTGTATGAATACCTGAGCATGGAAATGGACGTGCGCGACCGTGTAAAAGCGGCCGTTCGTTACCCAATTGTTGTGCTAGCAGCCGTCGCTGTCGCGTTGGGAATAATCACGGTTTTTGTGATCCCGAACTTCGAACCAATATTCCGAACGCTTGGAGATAACATTCCGCTGCCCACGAAAATCATCATTGGTACGTCCAATTTCGTAGTGAACTACTGGGGCCTCATGTTCGCGGCCGTGGCAGCAGGTGTTGTCGGGCTGTCTTACTGGGTAAAGACAGAGACCGGCCGCCTTAAATGGGACAGACTAAAGCTACGCATCCCGGTTACCGGCATCATCGTGCGCAATGCAGCTATGTCGCGCATTACACGTTCGTTGGCCGTGTCGTTGTCAGCCGGGCTGCCAATTAATCAAACGCTACGTACTGTGTCGGGTTCGATCGGCAATGTCTGGCTCGGCGAAAAACTCACGGCGCTTGGCTCCGGCATCGAACGCGGCGAATCGCTGTCGAGAACGGCAAGAACAAGTGGCCTGTTCACGCCACTGATAATGCAAATGATTTCGCTCGGCGAGGAAACCGGCGCATTGCCGGAATTGATGGACGAAGCCTCGGAATTCTATCGGCGCGAGGTCGACTATGACCTCGACAACCTCAGCGCAGCGCTTGAGCCGATCCTGATCGTATCGGTTGGCGCCATCGTATTGGTACTTGCACTCGGCGTGTTCCTGCCGATGTGGGACATGATCGGACGAGCGAGGGCGGGCTGAACATGCTGCGACAAATCGGATTTTCGCTGCTCGAGCTTGTCGTGGTCATTGCGATCATCAGCATTCTGGTCGCCGTCGCGCTCGACCGCCTGTTGCCGTATATCGACGAGGCCGAGCGGGTTGCTGTGCTTAGAGTTGAGGGGCAGCTCCGCAGCACGCTGACGATGGAGGCCGCAAAGCGCATCGTGCGCGGTCAGTCGGCCAGTATTCCCGGGCTGGCGGGCAGTAATCCGGTTAATTTTTTGGCCCAGCCGCCGACAAACTACGTAGGGGCCCTGATTCGGCCACAGGCGGCGGAGGTGTCGCCGCGGCACTGGTATTTCGATGAGGCGAGCCGACAGCTGGTCTATCGGCTGGGCGAGGCGTTCGGTTTAAGAACCAGTGACGAGACGATGGAAGACCCGGCATTCACGGTACGAGTTGCATTTGCCGACAACGACGGCGATGGGAGGTTTGAGGCCAGCAGGGACGAGCTTTATGGCGTGCACCTTGAGCGTGTCGCCGGCACCCGGTGGTTGGCGGGACCGAGGTCGAATTGACACTAGGGACAGAGTTCAGCAATGCCGGGCATGGATCCGGCCTATTTGAAAACATGGAAAAGTGAAGGAGTAATTGATGAAGACTAGGAAACAAGGCGGTTTTACGCTGATCGAGCTCGTAGTGGTCATAGCACTGCTCGGCATTCTCGCAGCGTTCGCAATACCGCGTTTTGCATCGCTGGAACGTGAGGCACGATCGGCAACGACACAGGGACTGTCCGGGAGCGTTCGCAGTGCCGCCGCGATGGCACATGGGCTATTTCTAGCAACTGGCTCTACGCCAGTGAACATGGAAGGTAATCCCATCGACATTGTGAATGGTTATCCGGATGCTGCCACGATCGCTGATACGCTCGCCGATTCAACGGGCTTCACGGTCTCTACGGCTGGTCCTGTGACGACGTTCGTAAAGGACGGTGCCGGCGGTACCTGCGAGGTCGAGTACACGCAAGCGGCCGTCAACAATCCGCCGGCAATCGCCGTTGACGTTTCGGGTTGCTGATGAGTACGGCACAGGAGCCGGGCCGGCGGCAATGAAGCCGTGTAGGCCCGGTGGTGCGGTCGTGAGTTTTACAGGAAGAAAATTATGAACGGAACAAAACACACGAAAGCGCGTGGTTTCACGTTAATCGAGCTGGTCGTTGTAATTGCCATTTTGGGCATACTTGCCGCATTTGCGATACCACGGTTCGTTGGGCTGGAACGCGAAGCACGCATAGCGACAACCTTAGGAATTTCCGGAGGTATTCGTAGCGCGGCGGCACTTGCACATAGTGTCTGGTTGGCTCAGGGCGTTAGCCCGATTCTGATGGAAGGCAACTCGATTAATCTGACATCAGGATATCCCGACGCGACGGACATTGCGCTGACGCTTGCTGACATGACGGGTTATACAGTTACCGTCAACGGCACCAATGATCAGGCTGTGTTTACCAAAGACGGCGCCAGTGGCACTTGTGAAGTTTCATACACTGACGCAGTCGCCGGCAATGCACCACTAATCGGCGTGGATGTCAGCGGTTGTTAATCGGTGCGCACACAAGAGTCGTCTCATCAGTCTGCGCCATTGACTGCGCCAAGGTCGTGTAGCGACGGTTACACGCTCGTCGAGGTCGTGCTCGTCATTGTCATTCTGGCGATATTGGGCACGGTTGCAGGACCGAGATTCTTCGATAACGCAGCGTTCGATGAGCGCGCTTATTACGACGAGCTGGTCAGTGCGTTGCGTTACGCACAAAAGGTCGCCATTGCGAGCGGCTGCGGTGTGCGGGTGGACGTCGCCGCGACATCCTATGCGTTGGCGCAACAAACCCCACAGGCGGGTCATTGCGATCCAGCTGACGCCAGCTTCCCGACACCGGTTCGCCTATCCACGGGCGAAGTCATGAGCGGATCAGCGCCAGCCGGGATAAGCGCGGCGCCTGCCGTGACACTTATATATAGCCCGCTCGGGCGGACAACAATGGCCGCCAACCAAACGCTCAGTGTCGGCAGCCATACGCTGACCATCCAGGCCGAAAGCGGCCTCGTCGTGACGCCATGATTTTCTCCCGACGACAACAGCAGGGCTCCACTTTAGTTGAGTTGCTGGTTTCGATTGTGATCGTTTCGATCGCAGCTAGCACGATCCTCGGCGTGATATCGATGACCACGGCCGGTAGTGCCGATCCGATGATTCGTCACCAAGCTGCGGCGATCGCCGAAGCCTATCTCGAGGAGATCCTGCTCAAGCCCCTGACCGATCCGGACGGTGTCGATGGAGAAGCGGCACGTGCAGACTTCGATGACCTCGACGACTATGACGGCCTGTCGGATGCGGGTGCACGCGATCAGTTTGGCAACCCAATGGCTGGTTTGGGCAACTATAACGTCGCCGTCAGCGTCGGTGCATCGGCAGCATTGCCCGCGGTTCCCGCGGCTGATGCGTTTCGCGTGGATGTTGTCGTGTCGCACACGAACGATGTCAATTTCGCGTTAAGCGGTTACCGGACGAGGTTCTAATACGATGCCTGGCCAACAGCGCGGCTTTACGCTTGTCGAACTCGTCATCACGATTTCGCTGACGACAATCGTCGTGTCATTCATGGCGGTTTTCATATCAGGTCCTGTTCGCGCCTACACCGATCAGACCCGCCGCGCCGAACTCGTCGACGTCGCAGAAAATTCGCTGCGGCGCATCGCAAGAGATGTCCGCCGGGCGCTGCCAAACAGCGTTCGCGTGACGACGTCTGGTAGCGTGGTCGCGCTGGAACTATTAAACACGGTCGACGGCGTACGTTATCGCGATCGTCCGCCTCCCGGCAATCCGTCGAAGCGTTTGCAATTTTCTGCGCCCGACGACGCATTCAATAGCATGGGCACGTTTAACGGAATCACACGTCCGTTTTCATCGACAAATCATTATCTGGCAATTTATAACGTTGGCGTGCCCGGTGCTGACGCCTACGAGCTTGCCAACGTCATTACGCCGCCAGGTACGCAAATAGATATCGACTCGGATACCGTCGCAGACGAAGACAACATACAGCTATCACCGGCGTTTCGATTTGCCTATGCGTCGCCGGGTAAGCGTGTGTACCTGATTGATCAGCCGATTTCCTATCTGTGCGACACGGTGACCGGAACACTCGTACGCTACTCAGGCTATGCGATCACAGCAAACCAAAGCGATCGCGACAGCAACGGCGAACTGCTTGGCGCTGGCGCTAGTTCAACGCTGGTTGCCGACCAGGTCTCGAGCTGTAGCATTCTCTATGCACCCGGCACGTCACAACGCGCAGGACTCGTGTCGCTGGCGCTACAGGTCGCCGATACCGGCGAATCGGTGTCACTGTTGCACCAGGTCCACGTCGACAATGTTCCGTGAGACGCGGTGATGGCGATTAAGCGACAACAAGGCATATCGTTGGTGCCCGCGCTGTTTCTGATGATTGTTCTGGCAGCCCTCGGCGTCGTCGCAGTGCGTTTGAATGCCGTCCAAAGCCAGACCGTTGTACTCGCCATGCAGAGTGCGCGAGCTTACGCGGCGGCACGCGCTGGTGTTGAGTGGTCGGCCTATCAGGCGCTGATTAACAGCAGCTGTGTGAGCTCGGCACTAACACTAACGGAGGTCGGATTGGCAGGTTTCATCGTTGACACGACCTGCGCCGTCAGCACCCATGCTGAAGGTCCCGCCACGGTTCGTGTATACACGATCGACGCGTTCGCTCGATCGGGCAGCTATGGAACTCCCGATTATGTGTCGCGGCGAATACAAAGCACGATTACCGATGCAACCTAGATGAAAACCACAAACGGAAGTCAACTTTGTAGCCATTTTTTGGCGATAGCCGGAATGATCGTTTTGCTGGCAGGGCCAGCCAATTCGACCCAGGTCTGCACGACGGAAGAAATTGGCAACAAGGAATTTCGCGGCATTTCCGGTACGTCAGACAGTAACGTTATTGCGGTTGGCAAGGACGGCACGATTTACCAATGGGACGGTGCTAGCTGGTCTGCGATGCTTAGCGGAACCAATGAGGACCTGAACGATGTCGACGCGGTCGGTGCAACGGCGTTTGCCGTAGGCAAGAAAGGTGAATCCTTGCAGCTCGTCGGCGCAAACTGGATTTCTCATACAGGCTTTACCAACGAAGACCTATTTGGCGTTTGGGCCGCGTCGGCGACTGAAGTCTATGCGGTCGGCAAGAAAGGCACGATCTACAGTTACGACGGCAGCGTCTGGACGGATCAAAGCGGCGCGGCAGGTACCGACAATAAGGATTTGGAAGATGTCTGGGGAGATGCCAACAATGTTTATGTTATCGGCGAAAAAGGGGTTTTGTATCACTACGACAGATCCTCAGGGACATGGTTGCCGCCGGATACCGCGTGCACGATAGGCGACAAATTTGAGGACCTCTGGGGTGATGGAAATGGCAATATTTATCTCGTCGGCAAAAAAGACGTGTACATTCATAATGGTGCTGGGTGCTCTGTAGTTGCATCGGCTAACGAAGACCTCCGGGGAATCTCCGGCTGGACGCAGAACGGAGACGTGATTGCCGTCGGCAAGAAGGGCACAGTATTCGAATACGACGGCAGCACATGGACTGAAACTCAGACGGTCGACGAAGAAGAACTAAAAGACGATTGGGTCTCACCGAACGGAAACGCTTACTACGCCGGTAAGAAGAAAGAGCTGACTGTTTGTCAATGTACGGATTGCGGCGCTGCAGCGCAGTTCGTCATCACGCACGACAGCTACGGCATCAACTGCCAGGCGGAAATCATGCAAGTGGAAGTAATCGACAGCGTTAGCGGCACGCCGCGAATCGATTACAACGAACAGGTGACCTTGGATACGCAATCCGGCTTTGGAAGCTGGGCATTAGTTGCCGGCACTGGCGGATTTAGTGATGTCACTCTGAATGACGGGTTTGCAACTTACGTCTGGCCGATTGGCGAGTCGACGGCGACGTTTTCCTTAAGCTATGCTGAGGGCCCGGCCACGTTCGATGTGGACGTGTATCAAAGCGACACACCGGGAATTCGCGACAATGATGCGGAAGGCCCGCTGCAATTCTCGCCAAGTGGGTTTACGGTCACGGCGGCACCGCTGCCAAACCCGCCGCCGGCGGTCATCGTGCCGTTTGCCACGCCGCAAACGGCGGGAACCGATTTCCCAATAAACATTGCCGCCTATGGTCAAACGGCGAACGATCCCGTGTGCGGCATCATCGAGTCCTACACTGGCCCGAAAAACCTGAAATTCTGGTTCGACTATGTGAACCCGGTCGCAGGCAGTCTCGCTGTATCGGTCGACGGCGTTGGCGTACCCGCCGCTGAAGCGGCGGCTGCCGATCAGCCGGTCATGTTCGCGAACGGGCAGGCGGCCGTGACCGGCAAATATAAAGACGTCGGGCGACTGCAGATTAATATGAAAGACAACAGTCAGGCACATCCTGATCTGCCGAACGGTATTCGCGGTGCGACGGCCGGTTTCGTTGTCAAACCTTTTCAGTTCTTGCTGACGAACATCGAAGACAGCGGCGGCAATCCGAATCCCGGCGCTGCCGACAGCAGCGGTGCAGCGTTTGTCGCTGCAGGCGATCCGTTTTCCGTCACCGTCACCGTGCTTGACGCCGAAGGCTCAATTACGCCGAACTATGGCCAGGAAAACATTGCGGAAGGCGTGCGGCTGACGTCCAACCTGGTGTCCCCTGCGGCCGGCGACAATCCGCCGCTTGGCGCGGCCACCAGTTTCGGCGCGTTCGTCGCCGGCCAGGCGACCGGCACGATTTTCAACTGGCCGGAGGTCGGCATCATCACGCTGACGCCATCGGTTGGTGACAGCGACTATCTCGGTGCTGGAGACGTTAGCGGAGCTGTGTCGGGTAATGTCGGCCGTTTCCACGCGCATCATTTTACGACAGTGCTGAATGTGCCAACATTCGCGACGAGTTGTGCGGCTGGGTCGTTTAGCTATATCGGTGAATCGTTTAGCTATTCGAACAGTCCTGTGATCACGTTTACGGCACGGGCGCTGGCCGGTGAGGTAACAGAGAATTACACCGGTGGGTTTTTCAAGACCGATAATGCAAGTTTGCCCGATCCGGTCTATGTCGCGATTCCAGCGACACTCGACACGTCCGGTTTACCGCCGGGTTCGAGCGACCCAACGGTTGTCGATGTCGGTGCTGGTGTTGGTACGTTAACGTTCTCGAGCGGTAGCGGTCTGGCATTTACGCGTAGCGTCGAGGAGTCGCCATTCGACGCCGACATTCGACTGAATATTGACGTTTTCGACGGCGACGGGGCGGCCGCGCTCGCAAATCCGATCGTATTCGGTGACCCAGGCGGCATCGTTTTCGACAGTGGTGCAACGATGCGCTTCGGTCGTGCACGATTATTGAACGCCTACGGATCGGAGCTTGTCGATCTCGCATTGCCAATGCGAACCGAATATTACGTCGACGCCGCAACGGGCTTCGTGCCACACGTTGACGACGCTTGCACGGCGGGCGTCACATTGTCGCTCGGCGCGTTCACCGAAAACTTGGGCCCGGGCGAGACCTGCGTGCTGGATACTGGTGCGCCGGGCGTTAGTGGTGCCGGTTGTGCGGCAGCTGGCCCGCCGGCATTGCGGTTTCGGCAGCCACCACTGGGCGGTGATTTCAACCTTTACCTCAAAGCACCCGGCGCCACCAACGACGGCAGTACGACGGCGACAGCGGATGTCCCGGCATGGCTCGAATTCGATTGGGATGTTGGCAATCCCGGCCTCGAGGATCCGCAAGGCACGGCCGTGTTCGGTATCTACGAAGGGCAGGACCGTCGCATTTACATGCGCGAGCTTTATTGAGCCGCCGTAGCGGGCAATCTCTGGCAAGCGGTTGGCCTAGCGCGTACCCGGCATCATCTCGAACAGCGGATCGAACTCGACCAACGTCGAGCCAAATTGGGCTAACACGAGAGCGTTACCGCTGAGCTGTGCTTTGCCAGCCTGTATCTGCCTCGCAAGCGTCGTCTGCTGCATCATGACTGGAATCAGGTCGGCACGATTGATCGTAATCGTCGCATCGGCGTCGGGCGCCGTATACCCGACAATATTTGTAAGGGTCCCGCCGCTCATTTCCACGACCAGGCGCTCGTCGTTGTCGGGCGTAATGAAATTGAGCTTGAAGTTGATGCCGTCAGCTTTTTGACTGTCAACGCGTATCGCTACCGCATCCCACCATTGCGATGTCGTTACCGCCCTGACGGCGTCCGGTCCCCCGGTTTCCAAACCCAAGTCCTCTGGAATGCCGAATCGCAGCTCTTGGGCCGCCGATAGAAAGGAGTTTCGCATGCTGGCGCTCTCGTACTGATACCCCAGTTGCTCGAAAATATCGGCAAGCAAGAATCTAGCCGCTGAATTCTGTGGTTCCGCGTAAACGAGCTTGTTGACGATTTCCATCGCGTGGCGATACTCGCCGTTGTCGAACAGTTCGCCGCCCTTCGCCAGAATCTTGGCTGCACCGCCCATCATCTCAACATACAGGGGCGCTGAGTCATGCGGCGACAACGGCGCCAGGGTTGCCGGATTCCCGTCCCAATAGCCGAGGTAGCGATTCAATACGGCACGGGAATTGTGAAATTCGGAGCCGTGGTATTGGCGCACTGACCACTGGCTTTTTAGGCTTTCGGGCACCCGATATTCGTTATGAATTTCATTGATCGTCACGCCCTGGTTTGCGAGATGCAGGACCTGGTTATTCAGGTTGGCATAGGCATCACGTTGCGCGCGCATGACTTCCTGAATTCGATCGTTACCCCAACGTGGCCAATTGTGTGATGCCAGCATCACGTCGGCCTTGACGCCAAAACGATACAAGGCTTCATTTATGCCCTTGGACCAAAGTAATGCGTCGCGCACGAGCGCACCGCGAAGTGTGTAAACGTTGTGAATCGTCGCGGTGATGTTTTCGGCAGCCCAAAATACTTTTAGGTCCGGGAACCAGGTATTCATTTCGGCCGGCGCTTCCGTTCCCGGCGTGTTCTGAAACACCATGCGCACGCCATCGATCGTGTGTTCCTCGAAATCGTCCCCGATGACCAATGTCGGTGCGATCAATCCTATCGTGCCGTTTGCTATTGCCTTGCCGATCGCTGAATCGACCTGGCCGAAAGGACTGACCGGAATTACATGCCCATACTGGTAGGATGCTCGGCGCGTCATCGCGTTGCCGGCGTAGACGTTTTCGGCGATCGCATTTTCCATGAAACCGCGTGGCGCAAGTACACTGACTTTGCCGGAGCGCAGGTCTGCTTCGTCGACGACGCCGCGGATTCCGCCGAAGTGATCCGCATGCGAATGGGAGTAGATCACGGCGACAACCGGTCGCTCGCCGAGTTCGGCATTGGCAAATTCCAAAGCGGCTGCTGCCGTTTCCTTGACCAGTAATACGTCGAATACGATCCAGCCCGTGTCACCCCGGATCAGTGTCATGTTCGACAGATCGAAGCCGCGGATTTGATAAATCTTGTCGGGAACGACCTCGTACAGGCCGTAATTCATGTTCAGCGTTGCCTGCCGCTGCAGCGACGGATGAATGCTGTCTAAATCCTCGCCAGACAACAGGAAATCGTAGCGGCCGATATCCCAGACTATCTTGCCCGATCCATCAGTGATACGGCGGTAGGAGGGCGCGGCGATGAAACCGCGACGCTGTTCGTCAAAATCGCGCTGATCGTCGAACGGCAGGTTTTCTCGTAGCGCCTGCTGGTGCGCGATCGTGTAATCGGACGGTGGATTAACCTGTCCGCTAGCATTCGACTGGGGTTCTTCGGTACAGCCGGCGATTGCTGCGCAGATCAAAACTATTGCTTTGTAAGCAAGATTCTTCATTTGTTTTGTCACGACGATAAACGAACCATCAACGTTCATAGCGCGAGCGTTTATTCATCGAGGCCCGATTGTTGTCAAACATTGTAATTGTCGAATCAAGTAGGGCGTTGGTATTGCAGTGACAAGTCTCCGTCCCCATAGGAGAACTGAAGATCCCTGATTTCAATCATCGGCGCTATTTGCCGTGCAACTCATCTAGTTTTTCTCGCAGAAGGCCCGCCCAGCGTCCCAGCAACCTACGGGCATCAGACCTGTTTGTGACACGATTGCTATAGCTCAAATATCCACCCGCTTTTCTCGCTTCCTTCCTGTCAACGGCACGCGCGAGTATGTCTCCAGTCACAGAGTCGTAAAGCTCGATGTAGAGAGTCGCTGCTCCCGCCGACGTCGTGTACGTGCTGGTCCGGCCAGCGGTCATCGTGTCCGGTGCCGTGACGTCAAGGTCGATGATTGCCGGACGGACCAACAGAACGTCGTCCCCTGCCGCGGTTACAATCTCGTAGCCGTCATCCGACCCGAGCTTCTCGGTAAACACATCCCGGAAAAGTGCGGCGACATCCGCTTTGATTCTTTCCATATCGCTGGACGAGACGCGTATGCGTGACCCCGTTTTCTTTTGATCCTTTTGCCAGTCCTTCTTGAAGGCCACGTAGCAGTCGAGAATCATTATCTTGTTATAGATGCTGAGGTCTGCGTCCGAATCGATGTACGCGGCTGCCACCTTGCGATCCTCGATGAGTGTTAGTCCGTCGTGGGTTTCTTGCGGTGGCTCCTTTTTTTGTGCGAATACCGCGGGCGATGCGAATAGTATTGCGGAAGATATAAGCACCGCTGCAGCGATCGAAATGGCCTGGTTTATTTTTCCATCATTTCCCATGAGTTGTCTCCATCTGATTATCGGAATCAGCCGATTTACTTAACCGTGCCTATTTGAATTGCCCGCAAAAACCATTCCAGTTTGTGCCACCGGGTGCGCGGCGAACGAAAGCCGTCGGTAGATAGGTCACAGGTCACGTGTGGAATCAAATGCACGAGGTTGCTGAGCATATTGGTCCAATTGTGATTCGAATACAAATTGCCCACAAACTGCTAATCTTAATGAACCATTTGTATTAAACGGGTACATACGTAGTAGGTGTAATTCACGTTTGTCGCCTGATCGTGGACGGTACAGGAATTGAGAAAATCGCCGAAAATCGGCCAGCGTGAAGCGATTCGATCGCTGGATTTGCACGACCGGCAGTTGCTGAAATTGGTTGCCGCTGGCGATCGGACGGCGATTACGGACCTATATAATCTGTATTTTCCACGGCTCTTCAGTTTTTTGTTCCGGCTGTCACACGACTATGGCCTGACTGAGGAGGTCGTCAACGATGTCATGTTGATTGTCTGGCGCGATGCCGACAAATTCCGGGGTGCATCAAAGGTTTCAACCTGGATACTGGGAATCGGCTATCGGCAATGCGTGAAGCGGCTGAAAAAAGGTCGCCTGCCGCAAGCCACAACCCGAGAGATCCGCGAATTACAGTTCGACGGCTGCGAGAGCGTCGAGTTGGACGATGTGATTGCCAAAGCGTTTAGAACACTAAGCCCGGAGCAACGCATGATGATCGAATCCGTACTCTATCTTGGCATGACGTATCGAGAAGTCGCGGAGATGGCCGGTTGTCCGGTGAACACCGCGAAATCGCGGGTCCACCATGCACGCAAAAAACTTAGAGCGACGCTTTTGAAGATGGGATTTGTTGATGGAGTGAAAATTGACAAATAAGCATCAGAAAATCACTGATGAGATGTGCGAGTTGTTGCCTTGGTACGTCAACGGCACGCTCGACGAATCTGAGCTAGATGGCATGGACCGTCATCTGGAGTCCTGTGAAACGTGTGCGAATGAAATTCCGATCCTGCGCGCTCTGCAGGAATCGGTGCAACGTGAATCCGTCTCCGTGCTCGCGCCGAAGCCGGATGCAGAGCAATTTCTCGCAAATGTCGATCGACGCAACAAGTGGCCGCAACGTCGCAAGCTTGTTTGGTTCGCCGGCGCATTGACGGCCAGCGTCGCGCTGTTGGTAGCAGGTTTGAGCTGGATGCAATTGGACGAGTCCACCACAACACCTGTCTTTTACGAGACTGTGATGAGTGAAGGCGGCGCCGCAAGCTATGACTATGTACTGCTCGTTTCGTTTGACCCGACAGCGGAATTGACTGCGCGCAATGACGCTTTGCAGGCTCTTGCACCGGTGTCGACGGCCGGACCGGATTCCATCGGCCAATATCGGGTTGTGGTTCGTCTGCCGGCGCGATCAATGGACGAGCTTGACGACTTTGTTCAAAGTATCGAGGCTGATTCGATTATATCGAATGCCGTTGTTGTCGCCGTCGAGCTGCCGGTCGAGGCGCGCTAGGATCGTCATGAAACACAGGTTTGTCTATGCAAGCGTGCTGGCATTAGCCGTTTTGTTTTTGGTCAATGTGCCCATCGTCGCCAAAGAATCCGCGGACGAGCAAAGCTTGCGAATTCTAGTGACGTTTCACGGAGCATCGGACGGCAATTCGGCCAATAGCCCTATTCCTGGGCGGTCTTACCGGTATCGCACACGTTATCGCATTTCGGCCATCGTTAGGAAAGACGCAAAGGCCCTCGCGCACGAATATGAAATGACGCCGGTCGATGATTGGCCGATCGAATCGCTGAACGTGTATTGCGTTGTCTACGAACCGCGAAAAACGGAATCGCTGAAATCGCTATTGCAAGAACTCAACGATGATCCACGCGTGGATTCCGCGCAAGAAATGTACGATTACCAGAGCATGGTGCTGCCAACAGAGCGGTATAACGACGCGTATGCAGGATTTCAATACGGCCTCGAGTCAATGAACGTGTCGGAAGCCCACCAGTTTGCGGACGGCAGTGGCGTGAAAATCGCAGTCATCGATAGTAGCGTCGATCTGCAACATGAAGATTTTCTCGGTAGTCGAATTCAGTCGCATGACTTCGTTCCGACGGGTCGCGGACCGATGTCGGCCGCCCATGGAACGGCTGTTGTCAGTCTAATCGTCGCAAATCCGAATAATGACAAGGGCATTGTCGGCGTTGCGCCCGCAGCAGAACTGGTGGCGCTGCGCGCTTGCTGGAGCTTCGACGACACCGAGACAGCGCGGTGCAACAGCTTTACGCTCGCGAAAGCACTAGACTTCCTGATCCAATCGCCTCCTGACCTGATCAACTTAAGTATTGCTGGTCCTCGGGATCCTTTAGTTGGCAAATTGATAGAAAAAGCGCTGCAGAATGGTACGGTCATTGTCGCTGCACGGCCATTATCGGTGGACGCCGAGCATGCTTATCCGGCCGGTTATGCTGGCGTGCTTGCGGTCAGTGCCGCCGCAAGCTCGAACGAATCAACGGCAGTCGCGATCGCGCCGGCTGGCACGATTCTCGCGCCGGGTGAGCACATCATGGTTGCGCTTCCCGACGATGGATATGACTTTCGTTCCGGCAGTTCACTCGCCGCCGCCAACGCGAGTGGTGTTATTGCGTTGTTGCTCGAACGGGTACCAGACCTCGATGGCGCGTCGATTGCCGATATCTTGCGAAAGTCCCAAATCGGCAACGGTGGGAGCGGTGAAGTGATCAACGCATGTCGCGCCCTGGCTGAAACCGGTGTCGCGTCTGCGTGCCAGTTAACTAACTAGCCAGTTTTGTCGCATTGAGTCGGCGGATTAGAATGCGGCGCTGATTGTCAGCGCGATGCGTGGATCGGCCAGCTCGGACAGGCTGATCTGCGCCGGCACATTATTGGTGTCGTGATAGCGAAAATCGACGGTGGTCCAAGCTAGCGGTCGGGATACTCCGATTTGCCAGTACGAATATGCATTGTCCGCAATTTCGGACACATCGAAGTGACCGACGCCGGCTGTCAGCGTAAGCGACGCCGTTAGTGGCCAACTTGCCAATGCCGCTAGATTGTAGGCGGGTTGGTCGTGCCCGAATACTGAATCCGTGTAGTCGACCTCGAACCATAGGCGCTCATGAATACCGATAATGGCCGTCAATTCGGTGTAGTCGTAATCAACATTTCCATCGCTGCCGGGGTAGGAATATCGATTGATCGACAGCGAGGCGCTCCAGTCGTTGTCAAAATAGTGTACATACCCGAGGTAATAGTCGACTTCGCGCGATCGGTTCCGATTACCGTTGGTGATATCGGTCGTCGATGCCCAAACGCCACCGTACAAACCGCTATCGGTATTTACATCTATGCCCAGCTGAAGCGCACCGTGATCGTCACTGTTCGATACGCCTCGGTACACATAATCGCTGGTGATAGCGCCGTAAAACGTGAATTCTTGCGCGTGCGTACTAGCGCTTGCGGCGCAAAGTGCCAATAGGACTGTCTTTGCTGGACCCGACGGGACCAGGCGCGAAATCATTGGCATCCCCTTGTTTCGGCGGCATTCAGCCGCTTTGTTATTGATGATTCTTATCAATCGATTGTAGCCGAATATCGCGATCGTTCGGCGTCGATTGGGTCGGCGTAGCTAGTCGTCTGTTTTGTCCGCCAGCCTTTCGGCGTCATTGTTGTCGGTCATAGGCCTATCGCCAAAGAACCTCTCCATCTCATCGTCTAAGCGTTCTGCCTTATCGTCCTGACTCCGTTCGAGCTGTTCGATCTTGTCGATAGAACGTCCGTCGATCGTTTGCACCGCTGTTGTGACAACGGTTGGTGTGATTAGCACGATCGTCTCAGTATCGGTATTTGATTTCTGCCGATTCGAAAACAGGCGACCAATGACTGGAATGCGGCCAATTACCGGAATACCTTGCTTACTTTCATCCACACGACGTTTGATCAGGCCACCGACGAATACCGTCTTGCCGTCCGGCACTATCATTTTGGTTTTGACTTCGGTCGTCGCTTGCGACGGAATCCCAGTTGTCGGATCAATGACTCCAGTACTGACTTCCGGATTAATTTCCATCATAACCTGGCCATTCTCATCGACAGTCGGAGTAACGCGAAGAATCACGCCCGATTCGAGAAACTCGACGGTCTCGCTGGTAACCTGGTTGATCGTCGTTGTTACCGAGTAACCGCGGCGATCTCCAATAATTACAGAAGATTCCTGGCCTTCGACGGCGAGCAGCTTAGGCGTCGACAGCGTACGGACCCGACCTTGCGCGCTTAGCGCGTTCAAGGTTGCGGCGACGTCGGGAGTTGCGTAATCGAAAAACAAGCCTGGGCTTGTCGGATCGCTCAGGCCCTGTGTACCGAAGTCACCACTACCGCCATTGCTGTCGAAAAATTTGATCCAGTCGAGTCCATAGGAATCTTCGTCGGTCAAAGTAATTTCCAGGATCTTCGCCTCGATCAGTATTTGCGTCGGCGCTTGATCGATTTCTGCCACTATCACAGCAAGTCGCCGCAGGAACTCAGGCGTGTCTTCAACAAGAAAAATGTTGCGATCAGTGAAAACAGTAATCTCGCCATACTCTGACAGGTACGGTTCCAGTAAGGATTGCATTTCTTCGACGGCGATATATTGCAGCTCGAAGCCCCTGACGCGCGTCAAAGCGTCAGGCGCGTACTTGCCGGCCTCATCCCGTTCGACGATATAGTAGTTGCCGTCATACTGCTCGACAGCGAGCCCGGCCGCATTTGCGATTGCACGAATCGCATCGGGTAAGGACATATCATAGAGACTGAATGAGACTGTCTCGCTGCTGTTTGTCGATACGAAAACGTTAACGCGTTGTTCACGTGAAATCATCTCCATGACATCAGCCAGATCCGCATCTTTCATTGTCATGCTAATGCGATGTTGAACTTCTTCGGCATTGGCTGACAAAGCGCATGCCATGTAGACAATGACCCACAGTCGAGCGAATCGATTCTGGGTGATCTTTGACACGCTATTCATCGCCTTCTTCCGGCTCCGGCTTCACATAGATCGTTAGCTGCCTGCTTTCTATCGAGAAAACTGCCCGATCTTCAAATACCTGCAGCAATGTATAGCCATGTACTTCATCGCCGGGCCGCAAAATGCGGCCACCGACATTGGCCAGCCTGTCCTTATAAGCAACTAACGTCGCCCTCAAGTCGAGCTCCGGCGTTGATCCGTCGGCGCGAGGCGTCGGGCTGACGTCCCTAGTGACCTCGGATGAGGGGCGAGTGAACGGGTTGTGCGCGAGCCGCGTCGGCTCCGTCGCGTGAACGCCGCTGCTAAGGTTGGCAAGCGCCAATGCCGCAATAATATGCATCTGCCTATTCACTCTGTTGCCCTGTAGGAAGCCAGGCTCAGGTTTGCCAGTAGCTGCGGATACTCGTCTTCATTGTCGTATCGTTTAAGAGCGTATTCTTTGACGACGACATAGCCGAGATCGTCACGCGCCTCCCAGAGCCATCGATACAGATCACCATACTGACCCTTGAGCTCAACGTTAAAGAGCATTTCCTGGAAGATCTGAACGCGATCACCTGTTGCCGGTTGGACACTGACGAGTTCTACATTGTTGTTCCAGGAAACACGCTGCAAGCGGCCAATGATGTAGGCCTCAACCTGCCTGATCGGCAGGTTCGCCATGTCGCCATATAGTCGAACTTTCAATTCCTCTATGCTGGCGTGCTGTTCCTGCAAGTAGCGGTCAAGCTCGGCACTATCCTGCGCCGCTTGTTCGAGAACGCTGACTTCGCTATTCGCCGCGCGCAGCGCTTTCGCCTTGGGTACCACGATGCTGACAATGGTCGCGACCGTGATGACCGCGCCGACACCGAGCAGCAGCAACCGTAACTCACGCAATCCTATTTTTTCGAAGATGTCCTGCATCACGTTTTCCGAATGGCACTGTTCAGCACGACCGTCAGATTGAAGTCTACAACCCGGCCATTTGCGAAATCTGTTTGCGACGTCTTCTGCACGTTGACGTCCTTGATGTCGCGCTGTTCAAAAAGGGCGCGGACGAATTTCGACAATGCCTGGTGGTCTTTGGCCTGACCGTGAATGGTCATATGTGTCTCGACGACCAGATCCAAATCGGCCAGCGGGTCGTCCTGATCTTCTACGATGATAAAGTAGCCAGTCTCTATACCGCGCTGCTGCCCATCGACGATGACGCCGGCGCGACGAAAGCTCCAGTCGAGGAACCAAAGGTCACCACCAATGATCGATCGATCGATGAGCGAAAAGATGTCATCAACTGCGGCACCGGCTCGCAATCCGCGTAGCAGCGACCAGCGGCGCTCGAGCTCCGTCTGCTGATCCTTGAGTTGCTCGATTTGAGCCTGCTGCTGTTGCGTGATCGCATTATCGGATCGCAGCTGCACTACTTTCGCCTGTGCTTGTTGCGCCGTATTCGCGAGCAGCACGCCCGCAGCAAGTATCAATGCGTTCAGCAACACAAACGCAATAACGTACTTGCGCATGACGGCTTGCTGCTTGAGCCAGTTACGGTAGTCAAGTGGAATCAGATCGATATCAGGCATGATCCTGCATTCCTCGCATTGCGGCGCCCGTGGCCACGACGATTTCGGGTGCGGAATTGTCGCCCGTATCACTGTCTCCGGTAACAGGGGAGAACAGGGCGAGTGGGTCGGGAATCTTGGCGACTTCGGTGCCAATCAACGAACTCAACAAGCCATCGGATCCCGGCCAGCGCGCAATGCTGCCGAGCAGGTACACGTGGGCGACGGCTCCGCCCCGAGTCTCCGCGGCGGCATACAGGAAGACGCGCTTGATTTCCTCCACGAGCTTTAAGAATTGTGGCTTGAGAATCTCGGACATCGTGGCGACGAGGCCTGCATCTTCAATCGTGTCGGCAACAGGATCGGGTCGTCCTCCAGACCGAACGCCGGTACGGAGTACGAGATCGCGCGCCATTTCCTCGGACATGTCGAGCGTCTCGGCCACCCGCTGAATCAGGCTGTTTTCACCGAAAGCGACTTCCTGATCGAACAGCAGATCGTTGCCCGAAATCAGCGTCAGAAAACTTGCGCGTCGTCCGGAATTGATGACAAGAACATTCTCCGAATCCCTCTCCTTGGACAGTGCGCCGACCAAGCGGCTGATGGCGACTGGACCAATCTCAAGTGCCTGCACATCGAGACGGGCTTTGCGCGCAAGCTCCAGGAATTCGACAATCCGCTGGCGCTCACTGACTGCCACAAGTGCAAGTCGTTCGTCGTTCTTCGAACGGCTTTTGACCGGCAGATAATCGAGCACATAGTCCGACAGTTCGCCGTCGAGCCTATCCTTCATGACTCTGACGATAGCGGCGGCTTGCTGGTCTTTTCCTGGTGCGGACTGGTAGTTGATCGAGATCGTTCGAAACATGCCGGAAGGAATCGCGATGACAGCTTTGCGGCCATGGAACTGGCCAGCATCGAGCGCCCGTTTGACTAACGATCGAAACTGATGCGGGTTCGCGAGGATTTCACGACGCGGGCAATCAAATGCCAATGATGTTCTGGCGCGAACGACGGGCGCTTTGCCCGCTGCGGCTTGGAGTTGGACGAGGTGAATCGCTTCGAGCGAAAAATCGATTCCAATGGGACCGATTTTGACACTCGACGCACGCGGCCGAAACAGTGCTGCGGCTTTAGCGACGACGCTCATAGTTTCCACGTGCCAGTGCGTGTCAGGACAGCAGCCTCTTTTGGTGCCACAGTGCGGTCGTGCTTGGCCGAATACAGGGCGCTGTCCGCACTTTTGTACAGCTTCTCCAGATCGGCAAACTCGCCTGGCTGTGTGCAGGAGATGCCCGCGCTCAGTGTTACCGCATGTTTGCCGGAAAGCCGTGCCGCGATCGTGCCTTGTTGCAACTCCGAGATCGCCGCGTCGATAATCTCATCGAGGCCATCGCCGCAATAGATGATCTGGAACTCGTCACCGCCGAGACGGATCAGACGGCCACGACCGTCCAAATGGCGGACAAAGGTGGCCGCGACGCTGATCAGGATCTCGTCACCGACCTGGTGACCGAATTGATCGTTGATTCCCTTGAAGTCATCAATATCGAGTATCGCGACTTGCATTGTCTCTTTCCGCTTCAGGCACTGGCGCGCCAACTTCGGAAACTCGTCTTCCAGAAAGCGTCGATTCCAGGCGCCCGTCAGGTGATCCTGCCTGGACAAAAGCTCCATGGCATTGTGGGCATTCTCGAGTTGGAAACGCGCGCGGATATCCTGTTTCCGAATGAATGTGTTTCTACCGGTCACGACGATAACGATCACACCGGCGCCGAGGATCAGCGTTTGCAGGACCAGCAGCGATCCGGCCTCGAAGCGTCCGGGCACACTGAGCAGTGACAGCGTAAGGAGCAGGTAAGTGAGACCGACGACGGCCGACGCTTCGCGCAGCGCCCAGGGCACAAGCGGAACGGCGACGAAGAGCATTACGACGGCCGCCATCATGCCGATATTCAAATCGCCCGAGCGATGCGCCAGCACCGTAATGGTCAACGCACCGATAATCAAAAACGCCATGCCGAGCGTGTGCAAGGCTCGGACGTCTTTAACGAAGAATGCCGATATCAGGATGTGCAAAGAGAGCAGCGCGAACAAGCCGCCCGTATAGACGTAGATCGAACTCAGTCCCTGGAAAACCGCGAGCAGTGCGATACAGAGCTGCATGACGAGCGACAATCCCGCCAGTGTTTGCACGCCGATTCGGGTATCCGTGCGCATCCGCTCCTCGGCGTATCCGGAGAGTTCCGGATTGCCAAAATCGGTCGCGGACCACACATCGGCCAAGTACGTCGATATCGTCAAGATCCCGTCTCGCAAAGTAATAGCTATCCCTTACTTAAGCGGCAGGTCGGGCTAAATCTTTAATATTTCAACGAAAAACCTAGAAATTGCTTGGGAATTTGAATATTTGGCTATAAGCAGGATATTTCGACGTTTTCGACAAAAAGTTCGTCGCTGCCGCCGAGGGTCGACGACGTCAGGAACCGGATGCGTGTGTTGGCCGCCATTGCAGAACTAATATCATAACTTGCCGACTGGTAGGTCGATTCGTTGGCCGGGCCAGCCAGACGATCTAATTCTGTCCAGGAGCTGCCGCCATTGGCGGAGACATCGACCGTCACATAGTCGTTGCTGTTGTCGAAGCTCTTGCGGCGATAGTCGAAAGTGAGGTCGGCGTCGGAACAATCCGACAAGTCCGCTTCGCGTTGCACGCCTTCGCCGCCGTTGTCGTTGTCCCGAACGCGCAAAACGTAATTAAAACCGCTGTCGCTTCTAACCTGCTCATCGCCGGAGGTGGCACCGTCGCTTTCGCCTATTTCCAGCCAATCGGTCGACCATGTCAACGTGCCGTCACTGCCCGAGTAGCTCTTTGCGTTGAATTCATCACGATAAGTCCCGCTACCACCACCGCCACCACCACCGCCACCCGTGCCAGCGGTGTAAAGACCTGATATTTCTGCAGCGCTTAAGGCCCGATCATAAAAACGCACATCATCCACCACGCCGTCTAATCTATTTCCCCCTGACCAGCCAGCGCCTATTCGAATCTCATCATTAGAACTAAATAGGCTTCCTATATTATCGTCATCTGGT
>JAOTZC010000071.1 GCA_029861535.1 Gammaproteobacteria bacterium | reverse complement strand
ATCTAGCAATGCGGTGCGCTCGCCTGACGGAAACGCGGCGCTCGGTGACGGCACGATTTTCAGCCCCCGATCGAGTGAACCCGAATACAGCCGCTTTTCCCATCGAGCTTCAAAGCTGGCGAGTTGGGGAAGTGCCGAGCGTTGCGCTGCGATGGCGTAGCTTGCATCCGCTAGCGGAAGGATAACCAATAGGCTCAATAGCGTGCCGCACACGATCGCGATTGCCCGGTATGACCCAAGTCGGGAAGCGGATCGAAAAACACCGAGGACCAGACCGCCAATCAACAATCCGGCGAAGATTCCCAAACCATCGGCGGCCAGGTCGCCAAGAGCAGCATCGCGCGAGCCCATTATCTGGCTACCTTCGGCAATAATGGCAAGCGACGCGCAAATTGCGAAGGTCATCGTAAACGGGTGATGCGGATTCGCGCCCCAACGAAGGCTCAGATATAAAAACAGCGTAATGAGCGCGAAGCCGGGCGCGTGTAAGGCGTCTCGAAGTTCGCGTTCCAAGACCGGCAACGGGCCGGTCGAAAAATTGTGTGCGACAATTGTCGCCACTATCAGCACCGAAATAGCGCCGACAACGGCGATTATTTTAAATAAAGGCTGGGTTCGCATATGGTCTGACCAAACCAGGATTTTTGCTTTCATAACAGAGGTTTAAGGCACGATTTCTGTTGCAACACAGATATGTATGAGAGAAATGTCACGCAGTTTGTCAGGTAAGTCGGATACACTGTCGGATCGCTTGGTTCTACTTACTACAAAAAATCGCCTAAGTTACTGTAACTGCACTGAATAATGCCCAGTTGGTCAATTAACAGGTCCATCAGGACGCCGCTGCTATTGCTCGGCATTGTCGAGGCGAGCGCGCTGTTTGTCGCCGTCTATGTCGCCGGCGTCGTCATATATGGAAGTTTACAAGACAGCGAACAGTTGTTGGGTCCGCTGTTGCCTCGAGCCGTTACCGTCGCGCTTGTGATGTTTGCAGGCCTGATTTCTGTCGGGCTTTATCAATTCCACCAGCGTGTGATTTTTCGAGAAGTGTTTGTTCGCGTTACTGTAGCTGTTGTTGTTAGTGGACTGGTTTTGGCCGCCGTCTTTTACTTGCTTCCTATGGTCGCCATGCCACTCGCCATGATCAGCTTAACCGGCGTGGTGGCTTTGTTATTACTGCTGATTGTTCGCTTTGGTTTTGTTCGAAGCGTCGATGAGAACGTCTTTCGCCGTCGCATATTGATTTACGGCGCTGGCGATCGTGCCGCGGCGATTTCATCCTTGCGACGTCGCGCTGATCGGCGGGGATTCATGATTGTCGGGCAAATTGCCGCGCAGGGGGATTCGCAAGCAGTGGATTTGGCAAACCTTCTTTCGAGAGATAACCCGTTGGTAAAAACGGCGCAGGAAAACAACGCCGAGGAAATCGTCATCGCGATGGATGACCGACGTGGCAATTTGCCGGTACGCGAACTCCTGGACTGTAAGCTACGCGGCATCGATGTTATCGATTTGGTGGAGTTTTTTGAGCGTGAAACCGGCATGATTCGCATCGATCTGGTTAATCCGGGCTGGCTAATATTCACGCCTGGGTTTCGCGTTGGCGCGTTTCGACGCGCTACTCAACGATTTATGGACGTTTTTGTCGCGTCCGTTGTTTTGTTGCTGGGTTGGCCACTGATGTTGCTAGTCGCGTTGGTCATCAAGCTCGAAGAAGGCTTGAATGCGCCGGTGATTTACAAACAAGTGCGGGTCGGTCTTCATGGCGACAGGTTCGACGTACTGAAATTTCGCAGCATGGGAGTGGATGCTGAGAAAGACGGCAAGCCTGTATGGGCGGACGAGAACGACGATCGTATAACCCGAACAGGCAAGTTCATTCGCAAATACAGATTGGACGAACTACCGCAGGTCTTTAACGTCTTAAGAGGTGAAATGAGCCTGGTCGGGCCGCGGCCGGAGCGTCCCGAATTTGTATCCGAGCTCACTGAAAAAATTCAGTATTACGCCGAACGCCACACCGTGAAGCCGGGTGTCACGGGCTGGGCACAGCTACGCTACTCTTACGGTTCATCCGCGGAGGATGCGGCGGCGAAACTGCAATACGATTTGTACTACGTCAAGAATCAAAGCTTTATGCTTGATTTAATGATTCTGTTGCAGACCATGGAAGTCGTGTTGTGGGGCAAGGGAGCGCGGTAACCGCCGCAGATGGAAAACCTCGACGCAATCATTGGGGCGATTGGCTACGCGTTGGCTGCGCTCGGTTTCCTACTATTAACAGGACTGTTGCTGACCAGCTTCAGGCAGCGCCTTAGAAGTATGATCCTTGCAGGCGCCGGCGCTGTTACGGCGCTATGGGCCGCCGCCTTTGCAGCCGGGTTCGTTGTTTGGCAGCTGACGACATTTCAGGTTTTTTTGCTCGAGTTCTCGCTGGATGCCGCATGGATCC
>JAOTZC010000027.1 GCA_029861535.1 Gammaproteobacteria bacterium | reverse complement strand
CGAATTGACCATCGCTGGGAAGCCAACGATGGACCACCGTGGCCTCGTGCCATTCGCGGGTGGCTGGGTGACGGTCGGCGGCATGGTCGAGAACCAGCAAGTGACAGACACCGTTTATTCGTACGCGATCCACGAACCGTGGCCCGGGCCTCGCCAATATAAATAGTCGTTTCAGTCGGCGGTGAGCACCGATGCTCTAATGTCATCGATCTGCGAACGCCGCATTTGTGTTTTGCGGCCGAGGCAGTGCTTCTCCCGCGGACAAGCTGAGCTGCGTGGACAGATGATGATGGCGTCTTTTGTTATCCCCTCCGCGATCCAACCGATATTCAAGATCTTGCTGATGCTCGCGAGCTGACGCTTCGCGACTTCCGGAATCGGGCCGGAGCCGCCGCTTTTATTGCAACTCGCCTCAATGCTATCGATCGTCTCGACCGGGTCGATGCTCTGCGCCGCAAGAGCGGGCGCCAAATCGACGCCGGCGCAAAGTACATGTGGATTTCCGGCGGCGTCTTTGCTGCGAATGGACTGACAGCAGTACAGTCGCTTGTCATCGCCGGAGCGAAGCACGGAAATCTGCGATGTTGGTTTCGTCGATCGCGTATTCAACATCCGAAAAACCGCCCAGTGTTGACACGGGTCGGAAATCATCGTCATGTTGCCCCATGGCAACGGAATGCCGTTGCCACGATATACCGCGCGAAGATTACCGGGTGGGTACGCATCAAAATAGTGCCAATGTGGGTACGGCGACACACTCGGCATACGTCGCATAACCAAAGTCGTTGTCAGATCTACTTTGTCGCCAGCATTTATCGCGTACGCATGTTTGGCCAGAAACTGGCGAAACGGCGTCTTCGGCGCCAGCATCGCAGCGGCAAAATAACTGCATTCAAAATCCCGCCACGCGAAAAGAATATCTTTCGAATCGATGTTTGGCGACTCTGCATCGTGTCGTCGGCCGCTGACTCGACCGCCCGATACCTGCGGCGCTCTGGCGCCGTCGCCATCGTGCAGCACCTTATGAGCGATATTGTTGGCAAGGTCGAATTTTAGTCGCGCTGGCGTCAGCTCTAGTGATCGATTCAGATAAACCTTGTTTGGCGCATCGAAAAACGAACGAACAAGTGTATTCAGCGGTGCGGCAGTGTCGCCGCGATCTTTAAAAGAACGATTGTCGAACCACTTGATTTTGAGACCACGTTCTTTCGCGATATCGAACACGTCGTCAACATCTAGCGGAAATCGCTTGCCACCGATATTCTCGGCCGCGCGTTCGAGATCCGGAAAGCGATTGTGGCTCGTCTCTTGGTGGGCGCGTATCAGAAGATGGGCAAATTGCCGCCCGGTCGTTCCTGTCTGTGCGAGCAATTCCGGTATCGCTAACTGTAGCTGATTTTCTGAAAACAAAAATCCGGGTTCCAGCGGCATGCCGCCGACTGCGGCGGTCGGAGCTGTATCGATAATATCGTCGTCCAGCGCTTCATCGAAGAACCAGTCGATTTCTTTCTGGAAAATGTCGGCAATGATCTGCAACAAACGCTCGGATGGAACGCGTTTGCCGTTTTCGATCATCGACAAATACGACACTGAGGGTCCCGCTGCCGCGTCGATCTGCACGCAGCGCACCGACAGATCGTCAAGTGTCAGGTTATTGCGCTTGCGCAACGACTTGATTTTGGTGCCGAGAAAATGCGCCTTACGGCGCAAGCCGGCCTGTGGGCTCATCGCTAATCTGCTTCGACCTGTGTGAAATTAACACTGTGAAATTTTTTGTGTAAAAATTTAGGACCTCAAGACGTATTATCTACCTCACGCTACTGAATCTCAATAGGGAGTCGGAGATGACGATGAACAGGAAGGAACAGATCAATACACTGCAAGCGGAATGGCAGAATAGCCCACGCTGGAGCGGGACTAGGCGTAACTATTCGGCCGAAGAGGTCGTCAAATTGCGCGGTACCGTCAATATCGAGCACACGCTGGCACGCCTCGGCGCCGAGAAGTTCTGGCGGCTCGTCAACCAGGAAAAACCGCTGTGTGGCCTCGGTGCGTTGACCGGTAACCAGGCGATTCAAGAAGTGCAGGCTGGATTGAAAGCAATCTACTGTTCCGGCTGGCAGGTCGCTGGCGACGGCAATAGCGCCGGCGAGATGTATCCCGACCAAAGCCTATATCCGGTGGACTCAGTGCCAAAAATGGTTGAGCGGATCAACAATGCGTTCATTCGAACCGACGAGATTCACGCACTAAATGGTGACAACAGCATCGACTGGTTCCCGCCGATAATTGCTGACGCGGAAGCTGGCTTTGGCGGCAATCTGAATGCATTCGAACTAATGAAGAGCATGATACGTGCCGGTGCCGCCGCCGTGCATTTTGAAGACCAGCTTTCGTCGGCGAAAAAATGCGGACATATGGGTGGAAAGGTTCTCGTGCCGACGCAGGAGGCAATTGCAAAACTGAGTGCGGCGCGCCTTGCCGCTGACGTCTGCGGCGTACCAACGATTCTAATCGCACGCACCGATGCCGACGCCGCGAACTTGATCACATCCGACGCGGACGAACGCGATCACCCGTTTATCACCGGCGAACGCACGGCCGAAGGATTCTTTTGCACAAAAGCCGGCCTCGACCAGGCGATCGCACGTGGACTTGCTTATGCGCCGTACGCGGATCTGATCTGGTGTGAAACATCGAAACCGGATATTGAACAGGCGCGTCGCTTCGCCGAGGCAATTCATGCCGAGTTCCCGGACAAGTTGTTGGCGTATAACTGCTCGCCATCGTTCAACTGGAAGGCGAATCTCGACGATGCGTCGATGAAAACGTTCCGCGAGGAGCTGGGCAAGATGGGCTACAAGTTCCAGTTTATTACGCTGGCCGGCTGGCACGTGCTGAACTCAAGCATGTTCAACCTGGCTCGTTCGTACAAACAGGATGGCATGTACGCCTATTCGAAGCTGCAGCAACAGGAAATCGCCGACGAACAGCACGGGTTCCGCGCGACTAAGCACCAGTCATTTGTCGGCGCCGGTTACTTCGATGCGGTGCAGAATACGATTATGGATGGCTTGTCGTCGACAACGGCTATGGACGGCAGTACCGAAGAGGAGCAGTTCGTCGCCTAAATGATATCGCGCTGAACGACGCCGTCGATCGCCTGATAGGCTGACAATATTGCACCTTCCTGCCAGCCCTGCAGGATGCTCAGATGCTCGCCGGCGAAGAAAATATTGTCGTCGGGCGTTAACAGCACGCCTGGGTCGGAGGTGCCCCAGCCGCCAAGCTGGAACGGCACCTTCTTCCAGGCAACACTAATGCCGCGCGCGGCCTCATTGGCAAATTCGGTATGCACATTTGTCGCTTGTGCAAGTGCGGCGTCAACGCGTTCCTGCGGCGTGCGATTTGTAAATGCGTCCCCCGCAGGCCCATCAAAAACATAAGCGCCCAGCAAAATGCCGTTCGGTTTTCCGAATCCAAAGTTCGGGTACCAGATCTGCGTAATCTCCTGATTGGTCCATGAGATGCCGCCGTAAATATTGTGATTTTGCTCCCAAAATCGCCGTGATTGAAACGCCAGTCGTACCGCTGATGAGTATTGAAAATTTGCGATTTCGCTCTGATGTGCCGCTGAGAAATCATTCGGAATAGCCGCAAGCACCGGCGCCGGGATGGTCGGTATGCAGTAGTCAGCATCAATGTTACTAACAGTCCCCATGCGATCGTAGGAAACTTGCACGCCATCGATGGTCTTGCGGATTTCGGTGACAACGGCGTCGAAAACAATATCGTTAATGATTTGACCCTCGAAAGCTCGGGTGATGCGGTCCATGCCACCAACCGGCTGTAGCATCGTCGGCTGTTGATCAAAACCTTGAGAAAAGGACGAGCGCAACTCCCAGAACACATCGGCGACAAGCTCTTGCAATTGCAACGGACTCAAGAGCTCGCCGCGCTGTCGGCTGCCGGTATTCTCCTGGCCCGGGAAGCCGGCACGCGATGAACCGGTATATGCAAATGAAGTATCGAGGTCGCCGTACAGACTGAGCATTTGCAGGACATTCGCTCGGTCGTTTGCCGACAGTTGCTGATCGAGCGCGCCTTGATTAATCGCCGTTGCCAGTAATTCTGCGATGTGGCCTCGCTTGTCGCTGATGATCCGGCGCGCTAGTTGCGGTTGCCCGGAAAATGCATTCGGACTGTGCAACAGCGCTGCACGATTGTCATTCGTAAACGTCTCGAGCGCGACTCCGAATTCACGGCAATAAGCAAGCAGAAACTCATGGTGATGAGCTATGCGTGAAGGTCCGGCATTGAAATACAGATCGTCATCAACATCGAATATGCATTGCTGCGATGAATCTGTTTCGATCGCCGCGTCGCCGGCGCGGATAGTTCGGTTGCGTCCACCAGCGGTCGGTCGAGCTTCGAGCACTGTGCATGCATAGCCCAGTCGCGTCATTTCCAATGCTGTTGTCATGCCTGCGATGCCGGCGCCGAGAATGACCACCGACTTGCCGACGCCAACATTTGCCGGCCAGTCACCGGGGCGTGGCGACATCATGCTCGACGGTGGTGGTGGCGGGGCTGGTGGCAGCGGCGCCACCGGAGAGGCCGATGATGATCCGCATGCCTGGAGCGACGATGCAATGCCCATGGCCGCCATCGCGCGCAACATCGCCGAGCCCCCGACCGTCCGGCCTATTGCCGCGAGGAACTCACGGCGTGCTAATTGCGGTTTTTCTGACACAACCCGCCCCCTTTTGAGCTTTGACCCGTCACCCCTGACTAAATTCCAGGCGCGGGCTTGGAGGGTCGCCCGGTGTCGGCTATCTTGATTACAACATAGGTTATGCGAGGTAGGCGCGTGTCCCGATTTTTGCAGTGGATCCTGTCGATTCTGGTGATGGTACTGGCGTCTTTCAGCGCCGTCGCCGACACGGTGACGGTGGCCGTCGCGAGCAATTTCGCAGAGACTGCCGAGCGACTGGTGAGGGTTTTCGAATCGAGTTCCGCGCACCGTGTGCGTCTAATTCGTGGCTCATCCGGCAGGCTTTACGCACAGATTATTAACGGTGCGCCCATTGACGTGTTCTTGTCGGCTGATGTTGAACGGCCGCGACAACTGGAACGTCGCTCACTGGTGCAGCAAGGTTCGAGGTTTACCTACGCAATCGGTGAACTGGTTATCTGGTCACGAGATCCGGAACTCGACGGAAAGGACTGCCTTACGCGCCTGCGCCAGGCATCGAGAAAAAAAGTCGCGATCGCGAATCCGCTACTAGCGCCATACGGTGCGGCGGCGAAGGAATTTCTGCAGCAGGAATCCATATGGGAAGATCTGCAGCCAAACTTGGTGTTCGGTGAAAACATCGCGCAGGCAATGCAATTCACCGCGACTGGAAACGCGAGTATTGGTCTTGTCGCAAGATCGCAGATTGTGCTCGGCGGCTTGCCGGCAACAAGCTGCATGTTACCGGTACCTACCGGCACGCATGCGCCGATCAAGCAAGATGCTGTAATTACGCGGCGCGCAATTAATAACAATGCCGCCACAGCGTTCACTAAATTTATTAGGAGCGAGGAATCGCGCGAAGTAATTCGTCAGTTCGGTTACTTGTTGCCGGAAATAGTAGAGGAACGTCCGTAGTGGAGGCATCGAACGGACTCGGTCCGCTGTATTTGTCAATTCAACTTGCCGCTATTACAACCGTTGTTTTGTTGATGTTAAGCATGCCGCTCGCCTGGTGGCTCGCGAACACCAAATCGCCGCTAAAGCCAGCCA
This sequence comes from Gammaproteobacteria bacterium, assembly GCA_029861535.1. GTDB lineage: Bacteria > Pseudomonadota > Gammaproteobacteria > Steroidobacterales > Woeseiaceae > UBA1847. Next base: position 29,541 of record JAOTZC010000027.1, on the reverse strand, counting down.
TACAGGCGATCGTCGCACTGCCGATCGTGCTGCCGCCGACAGTGCTGGGCTTCTATCTGTTGATATTGCTCGGACCGTACGGCGCGGTCGGTAGCTGGTGGGTCGAGGTAACGGGCGACGCGCTGACATTTTCGTTTTTAGGCTTAGTCATTGCGTCGTGTTTCTACAGCCTACCGTTCGCTGTCCAACCGCTGCAAAGCGCTTTCGAGTCACTTGGTAAACAGCCGCTGGAAGCGGCGCGTACGCTTGGCGCGTCACCGATTGATGCTTTTGTATCGGTCGCTGTGCCCTTATCGGCGCCCGGGTTCCTGACGGCGATCGTCTTGAGTTTCGCACATACACTGGGTGAATTCGGCGTCGTGCTGATGGTTGGTGGCAACATCCCGGGTAAGACGCGTGTGATCTCGATTGCAATTTTTGATCACGTCGAATCGCTAAACTACTCAGCGGCGCATCGGCTTTCTGCGTTGCTACTTGCGTTCGCCTTCATCGCATTACTGGCGATGTTCCTTATTAACCGGCGGCTAACGCGACAATGAACCATTCAGCGCAACATGCCGGCCATATTCGCATACGCTACGCTTTGCAACGCGGTGCGTTTGGCCTCGACGTCGATGCTAAATTGGCAATGCGCGGTATCACCGGAATATTCGGCCCGTCGGGTGCCGGTAAGACGACCTTGCTGCGTTGTATCGCTGGGCTTGAACGACCACAGTCCGGCGTGCTCGCCGTCGAAGATAGCGTATGGCAAGACAGCGATAACGGTATCGATTTACCGCCACACAAGCGTGACATCGGATATGTCTTTCAGGAACCACGGCTGTTTTCGCATCTCAACGTCCGCCACAATCTTGAATATGGCCTCAAACGCAACAAATCGCGCCCGAGCTTCGAATTTGATCAGATAATCGACTTGCTCGGCCTTGCGGGCTTATTGGATCGGCAGCCCGAGCGTTTGTCAGGCGGTGAGGCCCAACGCGTTGGTATCGGCAGGGCATTGTTGCGGTCGCCGCGTTTCATATTGATGGACGAACCGGTTGCCGCGTTGGACGCGGCGCGTAAAGATGAGGTTCTGCCGTTCATTGAGAGACTGCACGCAAGTCTCGACGTGCCGGTGCTCTATGTCAGCCATAATATTGACGAGATTTGCCTCCTTTGCGACCAACTGTTGGTCATGGACGCGGGAGAATCTCTGGCACATGGCGATTTGCAATCTGTCTTGACGCAGACTGACTTGCCGGTGCTAGCAGGCGACGAGGCCGGCAGCGTCATTCAGGCGACGTCCGCATCCTACGATAGTGAATATGGGCTGTCGGAGGTCGCCGTGTCAGCGGGTAGTCTGTGGGTACCTGGAAAATACGATCCGGCGGCCATTCTGCGCTTGCGTTTGCGCGCAAACGACGTAAGCCTATGCCGAGAAAGGGCAACGCAGTCGTCAATTCTAAATACGCTGTCGGCGACAATCGAACGAATACAGCAGGAATCCGAATATAGTGTACTCGTGCATTTACGTGCGGGCAGCGATCGCCTTATTTCGCGCGTTACACGTCGGTCTGCGGCTGAACTAAATCTGGTTCCTGATGAAAAAATCATCATGCAGATAAAGTCGGTGTCCGTTCGACACGCTTAGCACGCACTGTTCCAATGTCAATCGAAAATCGCGATCCGATGTTGGCCGGCGACATGCTATCTTTTCTTGCTAAGCACCCCAATAAGGAAAGCGAATAACTATTGCGTTCTATGCGTAACAACGCGATGCTGTCCTTTCGATGGCGAACAGATTTCTCAATGGGTTCAAAATTGGGTGCAAACGACAAATTGCGGGACAGGTTTCTTGATGCCGCGATTCAAGAGGCCAGACTTGGTTTAGAGAATGGCGGTATTCCAATCGGTTCGGTTCTGGTTATTGATGGCAAGATTATCGGACGCGGGCACAACCAACGTGTACAGCATGGCAGCTCGGTGCTGCACGCTGAAATTGACTGTTTGGAAAACGCTGGTCGTTTGAGCGCAGCCGACTATCAACGCGCCGCACTCTATTCGACACTGTCGCCCTGCGATATGTGCAGCGGCGCAATTCTGTTGTACAAAATTCCTATCGTCGTGATAGGTGAAAATCGGTCTTTTCAAGGTCCCGAAGATTACCTTCGATCGCGTGGTGTCGAATTGCAGGTCGTCGATAGTGCCGAATGCGTTGAAATGATGCAGGAATTTATTGCCGAGAATGGCGCACTGTGGAATGAGGACATTGGCGAATGAGCGGTGCGGATTTGTCGGAGTAGAATGAAGCGATGAGTGAAGTGGGCCTTACAGCGGGCGTCCTAGGAGGTCTCGGACCGGACGCTACCGTTGACTTCATGTCGCGTGTCATTGCGCTAACTCCGGCATCGACGGATCAGGATCACGTGCGTCTGCTCGTCGATCAAAATCCACGCGTACCGGATCGGCAAGACGCGATTCTGCGTAATGGAGAAAGCCCCGGTCCCGTGCTGGCCGCGATGGCAGCAGGTCTCGAGGCTGCCGGGGCGGATTTCGTAGTCATGCCATGCAATACGGCGCATGCATTCGAAGCAGACATTGTCGGCGCAATAAGCATTCCATTCATAAGCATCGTAGACGCGAGCATCGAGTCATTGCCAGTCGGCGTTACAGCGGTCGGTCTTCTTGAAACGCCCGCTTGCAGTCAGCTGAATTTATACGGTGCCGCTCTTAGCGAAAGAGGTCTGCGCCAGGTTTCACTAGAGGGGGACGAGCGCGAGGAGTTGATGCGCCTTGTTTACGCCATCAAAGGCGGTGACCGTGTCGGACCCGTTCGGTCTGCAATGAAAAATTTGGCAGTGGCGTTGGCTTCTCGCGGCGCAGAGGCCATTATTAGCGGTTGTACCGAAGTACCGCTGGTGCTGGCGGACAAGGACATCGATGTGTCGCTGATTTCGTCGACCGAAGCGCTGGCTCGCGAAACCATCGCGATTGCACGAGGCGAACACCCGTTGCCGACGACCTAAAGGCCATTTTGATGCTGTTGTCACGATTTCCACGAACACCATTGGCGCATTTGCCAACAAGACTCGAACATCTGCCAAGGCTTTCGGCGCACCTCGGCGGGCCCGAGATCTTCGTTAAGCGCGATGACTGCACGGGCCTCGCGACCGGCGGTAACAAAACCCGCAAACTAGAGTTCGTAATGGGCGATGCGTTGCGGCAAGGCGCCGACACAATAGTCACGGTCGGCGCCGTACAATCAAATCACGTTCGCCAAACCGCCGCCGCAGCCTGCAAACTCGGCATGAAATGCGAGGTCTTGCTCGAGCATCGAATTGAGGACCCGAGTTACACCTACGTTAGTTCCGGCAACGTTCTCCTCGATCGCATATTCGGAGCAAACATTCGCGAGTTTCCGGGTGGTACGGATTTCGATCAAGCAATGGCCGACGTTGTTGACGAAGTATCGAAGGCCGGCGGCAAACCGTATATTGTTCCGGGTGGGGCATCTAATCCAATCGGCGCACTTGGTTACGTCAACTGTGCACTCGAGCTATTGAATCAAGCGAATGAACTTGGCCTTATCATTGATCATCTGATCACCGCAACCGGAAGTGCCGGTACGCAGGCTGGATTGATCGTCGGCCTCAAGGCTACGAACAGCGGCATTCCGCTGTTAGGCATAGGAGTCAGTGCTGCGAAGGACGCGCAAGAAGATAAGGTTTTTTCGCTTGCGGTGGAGACGGCGGATTATATCGGCGCACCGGGATGCGTCGATCGCGACGACGTTATTGCGAATTGTGACTACGTTGGTGATAGTTATGGTGTGCCGACCGAGTCGATGAACGAAGCGGTATTGTTGCTGGCGCGTCTAGAGGGTTTGTTATTCGATCCTGTCTATTCGGGCAAAGCGCTGGCGGGACTGATCGATCTGGTATGCAGCGACGGGTTCGCCGGCGCAAAAAATATCGTATTTCTACATACCGGTGGATCGGCGGCGCTGTTCGCCTACGCTGATCAGCTGAACATCAGTGCTTAGGGAAGAAATCGCTTAATGACGGACATTGTTGACACGATCACGAAAATCGTTGGGTCTGGCGGCATACTGACGGGCGATGATGTGTCGGCACGTCCGGCTGGCTGGCTCCGGCCGTCGCCTACCCGCGCCAGGGCCATTGTTCGTCCGGCAACAACGGATGAGGTAGCTGAGGTTATCAGAGCGTGCTACGACATTGGACAGTCCATCGTTCCGATCGGCGGCAACACGGGACTGGTCGACGGCACACTAAGCAATGAAAGCGACATCCTGTTGTCGCTTGAGCGCATGAAAGCCATCGAGGCGGTGGACACGGTCGGATGTACAATGACCGTTCAGGCTGGTGTGCCGTTACAGTTTGTGCACGAAGCGGCTGAAGCGGAGGGCTTGATGTTCCCACTCGACCTCGGTGCTCGTGGCAGTTGCACGATTGGCGGAAATATTTCGACAAACGCTGGCGGCAACTCCGTAATTCGCTACGGCATGATGCGTGAACAGGTGCTCGGTCTCGAGGCTGTCCTTGCCGACGGCACAATCCTGTCGTCAATGAATCGGATGCTGAAAAATAACGCTGGCTACGATTTGAAACAGCTCTTCATCGGCACCGAAGGAACCCTAGGCATCGTGACACGCGCAGTGCTGCGCTTGCGCCCGGCATTAAGGAGTCAGAACACGGCATTCGTTGCTGTCGATGATTTCAACAATATTTCAAGCTTGTTAAACGAGCTGGGTGCGTCGCTGGGCGGGTCGCTGACCGCCTTCGAAGTCATGTGGGCCGATTTCTACGAGACGATCGTTGACGATTCCGGACGACACCAGCCACCCGTGTCTGCCGGACATCCTTACTATGTACTGATTGAAGCGCGCGGTGGCGATCAGGATGTCGACGCGGAACGATTTCAGGCGGCGCTTGAAGAGGCGTTTGAAAACGCCCTGATCGTCGACGCAGCTTTTGCGCAAAGCGTGCAACAGCGTCGCGCGATGTGGGCGATTCGGGACGATATCGACGGCCTGGTTGAAAAGCTCGGCCCAACTATCGCTTTCGACGTCAGTCTGCCGATCGGCAACGCAGAAAATTATGCCGCATCAGTCAATCGTAGTCTCGCGGAGCGATGGCCTGATACGTTTCGCGGCACGACGTTTGGTCATCTCGGCGACAGCAACATGCATTTCTTGTTAACAATTGGCAGTGAAGACTACGAACAGCAACAACAGGCAATGGAAATTGTTTACCGGGAGCTACGACCGTATGGCGGTTCGGTCTCAGCTGAACACGGCATCGGATTGGAGAAGAAGCCGTTTCTGCATCATTCTAGAAACGATATTGAAATCGCATTGATGAAAAATCTAAAGCAAGCGTTTGACCCCGACGGCATTTTGAACCCCGGCAAAGTTTTTTCATAAGCGTTCGCCTAAGCTTTCTCCAATGCGTCGCTGTTGTTGAGGCTCCAATCGAAATCCGAAAACTCGATTTCATAATCTCTGGCTTTCTCAATTTCGCTCCGTAGACGATCGGGGGCAACGTCCAAGATATAGGTCAAGACTCCGTTGCTAACAGGTCGCCCGCTGGCACGAACATGATTAATGAAGTCTTCGCGATACATTTTGAAAATTGCCGATAAGCGAATGACTTTCTTGTCATGGTCGATGAACACATTGCGCGGTTCCGATACAAACTTCTGTGTTGCATCGGCTAGAAGCAATTCCAGTTCGTTACCGGTGGGCAATTCCGGGCGTAACACAGGGCAGCTCTCGCTCGCACAATTCAGTACGAAATGTATTCGCGGGTCCTTGAAGCGTGCGCGGATTTTTTCGTTTTCGACATGCAAAAGACTGTAGGCTTTGCCGCCGAAAATGTAGCGATTACGATAAAAAAAGCCGAGGCCTTTGACAGCCTCAATCGGTGCTTTTACGTCGGTGACGCTGTTAATTGGCCAATTTGAAAGAACTCCGCTGATGACATATGCGTTATACCCATACATCCAGTATGCGAGCTCGTCGGTTCGAGTGTCAAAACGATCGGGCGTTGAATCCGGACTGTAGGCGGCAACTGCAGCCAAATAGCTATTTAGCTGATCTAATGATTGTTGCGATGCGTGCCAAATGTCGTAGTCGACGTCTCCAGAAGAATTGACGTACTCTTGCAGCAGCGCCTCAAATGTTCGATGCGAGAAGCCATCTGCAGGAAATTCATCGGGCAAGCCGGCCGAAATTGTTATCGTGACGGGTCTGTTCGCCCAAAGAATGCCGGCCACGACTACCGCGAGTAGGGCTATCAAAGTGATTACGGTTCGCATTCTGCTCAGCCTTCAAAGAAGTCGCTAGTAGCGACTAAAAACGGAATCCTATTGCCAATAGACCGGCAGAATTCGGACTATATTTCAGACTTAATGTGTTGTCGAAGATTCGTTTACCTGCGAGCAGCGTTTCAAGTAACATGCTCGCATGCGAGCGATGCTTTCCATCAAAAATCTTAATAAGACTTATGCTGGCGGCTTTCAGGCGCTAAAAGACGTCGATCTGGAAATTAATCAAGGCGAGATCTTCGCATTGCTCGGCCCAAACGGCGCGGGCAAGACAACACTGATCAACGTCGTGTGTGGCATCGTCAAGCCGACATCGGGTAGCGTGCTGGTCAATGGATACGATGCGGTTTCCGACTATCGAGCAACGCGTTCGATAATCGGTTTGGTACCGCAGGAGCTACCGGTCGAGACATTCGAGTCGGTGTGGAAAACGGCTAACTTTAGTCGCGGTCTTTTCGGTAGACTGTCAAATCCGGATCATGTCGAGCAGGTCTTGCGTTCGCTGTCGCTGTGGGACAAGAAAGACAGCCGCATTATCGAGCTGTCGGGCGGCATGAAGCGTCGCGTATTGATTGCCAAAGCCTTATCTCACGAGCCTGACTTGCTATTTCTCGATGAGCCGACAGCAGGTGTGGACGTCGAGCTTCGCCAAGACATGTGGAACGTTGTATCGTCGCTTCGTGAATCAGGCGTCACGGTTATCCTGACGACTCATTACATCGAAGAGGCCGAGGAAATGGCAGACCGAGTCGGTGTTATCAACCACGGTGAGATTATTCTCGTGCAGGAAAAAGTCAGCCTGATGCAGGAGCTCGGTAAGAAACAACTATTCCTGCATTTGCATGAGCCGTTGTCGGAAGTGCCAACACATCTCAATCCGTATGGTCTGGAGGTCTCCGGCGACGGTTTCGAGCTAATTTACACCTATGACACCAAAGAGGAGCACACCGGCATTACCTCCTTGCTCGGAGAATTGCAGGAGAGTGGCATCGGTTTCAATGACTTGAGGACGTCGCAAAGTTCGCTCGAGGAAATCTTTGTCGATCTGGTCAAGAGGCCTGCATGAACATCCAGGGGGTTAAGGCGATCTATAAATACGAAATGGCTCGCATGTTTCGTACCGCAGTACAAAGTATCGTGGCTCCAGTGTTGTCGACGTCATTGTATTTCGTCATCTTTGGAGCGGCGATCGGTTCCCGAATTACGGAAATCGACGGAGTTAGCTGCGGCGCGTTCATTGTTCCGGGTCTAATAATGTTGTCAATCATGACTGAGAGTATCTCAAACTCGTCGTTTGCGATTTACTTTCCGAGATTTACTGGAACGATATTCGAAGTGCTATCGGCACCGGTGTCCTGGATTGAGGTGGTGCTCGGCTATGTGGGCGCGGCGGCAACAAAATCGGTGATCATTGGCGGGATTATTTTCATCACGGCGAATTTCTTTGTCACTATTGAGCTTGCGCATCCGCTGGTGATGTTGCTGTTTCTGATACTTACGTCGATCTCGTTTTGCTTATTCGGCTTCATACTCGGCATATGGGCCGACGGCTGGGAAAAGCTAACGGTCGTACCTATACTCGTCATCATGCCGCTGACATTTTTGGGTGGCACATTCTATTCAATTAGTATGTTGCCGCCGGCGTGGCAGACCGTTAGTCTTTTCAACCCTGTCGTGTATCTAATCAGTGGCTTTCGCTGGAGTTTTTACGAGAACGCCGACGTTAGTGTCACATCAAGCCTTGGAACCACAATCGGTTTTCTTTTTCTTTGTCTCTTTATTGTGCGCTGGATATTCAAAACCGGTTACCGACTGAGGACCTGAAGCGTCCGTCGTCATTCCACGGTCGGTTCCAGAACGTCTATACTCAATGCGCTGCGCCTGCGCTTAGAGGGGAGTGACATTGTCCCGTGTTGTACTAATCGTTACGCTAGTCATCGCTGGCGAAATGATATTTGGCCTGCCATTTCATACGGCGCGTTTCTTTCGACCGACTTTGCTGGATGTGTTCGGTTTTACAAACACTCAGCTTGGAGATCTGTTCGCTGTGTACGGCACCACAGCGATGCTGGCGTATTTTCCGGGAGGTGCGCTGGCGGATCGATTCTCAGCTCGATTCCTACTGACGGCTTCGCTTGTCGCGACCGCAATAGGCGGTTTGTATATGGCGACGATTCCCGGCGCCATGCCAATGGCCGCCTTGTATGGCTATTGGGGAATCACGACTATTTTTCTATTTTGGGGTGCACTGATTCGTGCGACACGCGACTGGGGCGGCACGAACGCGCAGGGAATGGCGTTCGGAACACTCGAGGCCGGTCGCGGGCTAGTCGCCGCAGGTGTTGCCAGTATCTGCGTGTGGATTTTCGCCGGATTGATGCCTGATGTTGCATCAATAGCCAGCGATCAGGAACGACGTGCCGCGTTTCAGACGGTCATCCTGTCTTATTCGCTTGTCACATTAGCGGCCGGCGCATTGACGTGGGTTCTGGTTCCGGTACCAGAATACAACACAAAACGCCGACCGAATCCGCTGACAGGTATGGCTATTGTTTTTCGTCGCCCCATTGTGTGGGCGCAGGCAGCGGTTATCGTATGTGCGTATTGTTGCTACAAAGGCTTGGACAACTATGCACTATATGCCGTCCAAGTCCTGGGTATGAACGAGATTGACGCCGCCCGATTCGCAACCTGGGGCGCTTATTTGCGACCCATTGCGGCGATCACGGCTGGACTGGTCGCCGATCGATTCGACGCGGCGAAAACGATTGGCATCTTGTTTTTCGTACTGTTGCTATCGTATGCACCACTGTCATTTCTGGCCGTCGATGGCTTTGAACTAACGATGATTTATGTCAATATTTTCGTTAGTTTCTTCGCGGTGTTCGCCCTACGCGGCATCTACTTCGCATTGCTGGAAGAGAACAAGACACCGGTCAACGTCACCGGCGCGGCCGTGGGAATGGTGTCACTGGTTGGCTATACACCCGAGATTTTCTTTGCACCCATCGCCGGTCGAATTCTCGATGCGACGCCGGGAATCGGCGGACACCAGAATTACTTCTTATTTCTTGCAATAATCGCCGCGGCAGGCATGCTAGTTGTCGGCTGGCTGTTGTGGCTGCAAAGCCGCGGTCTTGACACATTGTGGCCCTCAAGTCATAGCGGAAGGGCATCGATAGAAATAAACACCTAGTTTATAGGGTCTTTGTTTACTAACCGCCCTAGTCAGGAGTTGAAGATGCGGAACGACAAGATCATCGAACAGCTGCGCCGTAACGCGGTTGCGTTGATCAGTCTCGCCATCGCGATTACCAGTCTGGGCTATAACACCTGGCGAAACGAGCATACCGAGAATAATCGCAATCAGCGCTGGGCGTCGTTCGAAATTCTGATATTGCTCGGCGAGCTCAAAGAGTTGATTTGGTTAAACCACTATGACTGTAATACGAGCTTGCGCGGCAACGCGCGGACTGGATGGGTGTACGTGGAGTCAATTGAGGATCTGGCGCTGGTCCTCGAAGACATGTCGGCGGACAGCTCTGTTCACCTTCATGAGGTATGGCAGGCGAACTGGCAGGCGATCGATTCCGAAGACACGATGTCGTGCAATAATCGTAGCGAGGAACAAGTTGAACAGGGCAGACTGGCGAAAGACGAGATTCTAGGAGCGATCGGCGAGGTGCGCCAGGATATCCTCAGAATACTGCATGCTCTTGACTGAACGTACTTGTCGTTTCAGCGACGGGCAACGATAATCATTAAATAGCGCAATAGGCTAGAAAAGAACGAAGGGGTTTACCATGGTCCGATATTTGATGTTGCTCACGACGGTCTTGCTTTGCGGTTGTCAGCAGGCGAGCGAGGATACTGTTTCTTCGGAACCTGCACCGGCAGCGGCTGAAGCCCCTGCCAGCAATAGTCTCGCGGCATTTCTCGATGCACAGCCTGACGACGTCAAGGTTCGCTACCAATACCGCCACCCGCAGCAGACACTGCAATTCTTCGGTATCGAGCCTGGAATGACGGTCGTCGAAGGGCTGCCGGGCCGTGGCTGGTACACAAAGCTGTTGCTGAATTACCTGGGAAGTGACGGCTGCCTGATCGGTGCCAATTATTCCATGGAAATGTGGCCACTTTTTTCATTTGCGAGCGAGGAGTTTCTTGCCGGACAGGCAACGTGGGGAGAGGCGTTCAAGTCAGACGCCGAAGGCTGGGGCGGAGATAATGCAGCAACGCTCGAAGCGTTCTATTTTGGCTCGATGCCGGAGTCGTTCGCCGGCACAGTGGATGTGGTATTTTTCCCGCGGGTTCTTCACAACCTCGCCAACTTCCAGAATGCAGGTGAAGGTGAATTTCTCGCCAAGGCACTTGCCGATGTGTATGCGGTGCTAAAACCTGGTGGTCTATTCGGTGTTGTGCAGCATCGGGCTCGCGACAACATGTCTGACGAATTCGCCAATGGTACGCACGGCTATCTGAAAAGAGACTGGATTGTCGAGCAGATCGAAAGAGCGGGTTTTGAATTCGTCGCAGAATCCGATATCAACGAAAACGAAAGAGATCGTCCGACTGAGGATGAGGTCGTTTGGCGCCTGCCACCAAGTTACAATGGCGCGGGCGACGATGCGGAATTGATGGCGGCCCTTGATGCGATCGGCGAATCCCATCGCATGACGTTGAAGTTCCGCAAGCCGGAGTAAGGCCTTAGATTCATAAGCCGAAGCGTTGTTTGTATTCGGCTTCCAATGGCGTGTGGATTTTCCAGAACGGCGGCGGTTCTTCATCGCGGAGAACCGCGTCCAAGACTGCCAGGTGCGTATGCCAACCGCCGCAAACACTGATAATTTCGTCTGCGGAGCTTAGGCTCTGGTGCGTTAGAATCAACCTTGTCATATCGCCAACTTGTTCAAGCTGATAGCAAACCTCGGAGTGATCTTCCTCGAAATCCCACGTATGAGCGAGCAACCGTGGCGGATCGCATTGAGTCACGTGACCGGAAAACAATAACTCGTCCGGCATGTCAGAATATTTTTCCGGTGGTTCGATGTCCGCCGCCGTCGACAAAGACGCGTTATTGAAATGCATTTTTGCGAGCCCACCAACATTCAGCTCGGTATCGCCCGCGCACAGCCACTTTGCGCGCTTAACACTCTCCACAAGATACTGCCAGACCAACTCCACTGAGCCTGGCAGTATTCGTTCGAAGCGCACGGTGGAGTCATCAATCAGCTCAGCATATTTGTCCGTCATATGAAATCCTCCTAGCGGTCGGTATCGAATTGGACCGACCCTTGTATAAAATATCAATCCAGATCGATTCCGACGATGATCGGGTCATGATCCGATGCCCGATAAGGCGTTGTGCCATCAAAAATCGCCGGATCACGGTCGTTTTCCAAGTTGTAATCTCGAACAGGCGCTTCATCCGCATTGATATGCCATTCGATCGTTTCGGCGACCTGCCCGACCAAGCCTGGGCTGGCAAGCGCGTGGTCGAGGGCGCCGCTTTGGCCATCGAACACGAACGAATATGCGCCGCCACCGTTTGGAGTCTCTACGAGGTTTACGTAGCCCGCGTTCTTTAGTGCTGACAACGGGTCTTCCTCGATGTAAGCGTTCAAATCGCCGATGATAAGAAAGTCCGAGTCTCCGCTCCCGGTCGGGTCGCTTGTTAGCCAGTCAGCGATTGCTGCCGCAGCATTGGTTCTGATCTGATTACAATTTCCCTGCCCGTCACCGGTATTGGGATCGCCGTCGGCGTCACAATTTGAGCCTTTCGATTTAAGGTGATTGAGCACGACGGTAACGCGCGCGTCACTAACCATTGCGGAAAAGGTTTGTGCTAAGGCCGGTCGGTTTCGATCGTCGTTAAAGCGCGGGTCAACGTCGTCGGTTAACAATGCGAATGCACCTTGCGGGCTGGTTGTCGCCGGCTTGTAGATAAAACCCGTTTTTATTGTATCGTCGCCGACGGTGCCGGTACTAATGAAATCATATGTGCCAGCACCGACTACGGCATTGAGGGCATCGACAATATCCGCTAGCGACTCATTTACATTGTTTTCGAGTTCAATAAGCCCGACGACATCCGCGTCAATTAGTGCAATTGCCGATGTAATTTTCGCAAGCTGGCGAACCTGCTCTTCGATGCTGTCGGCGCCGCGACAGCCGTCGTTGCCGCTTGGGCTACAGTTATCCTGCCCGGTATCGATCGTCGAAAAATAATTGAGCACGTTAAAGCTCGCGATTCGAAATGAACCGTTCATCGTCGGCGCGCCAGGGCGCGGGTTCGCGGCAACGAAATTAGGCGACGATACAGGCATCAGCCGCCAGGTCTGGGCGCCGGAGCCACCGCTGCCACGGGAATACCGTAAATTACCAACAAGCCCTGTCACGGTGTCGCCGACCCTGACGGTGGTATTCGCTACGTCGCCGGAATTCAAATAACGGATCGGGGCAGCGTGGTTGATGCGTTGGCCGTCATCCAGATATATCGAACGCGCGGCGTTTGCATCACGATGCGCAACGTAGTCGACCGGATCCGGTGCGTTCTGATTCGTATATTGGTAAAGCCGACCGCCCTGAGATAAACGAACAGCTCCATATCGTTCGACGTCGAAGAGCTCACTGACGCTCAATGTTTGCGGAAAGCTCACGAGCATGCCTTCGAAACGCTCAAGGTCAGCGATCGACTGACCGTCGGAATTTGTTGCGGTGTCCGACACTGGCAAATTTATATCGCTGGGCCGAATCATACCGGCTCCGGTCACTGCTACAGTCAGTGCCGATATCTGGGTCTCACCGAAAAATTCTTGCACCGTTCCCGCTACCCTCACGCGATCGCCAGTGTCGACATCGATAGGCGGGTTGTTGCCGTCGAAAACGAAAATCCCATCGGACGATTCAGCGTCGCCGTCGCCGTCGCCGTTTTCGTTTTGCACGAAAAATCCGCCGAGGTTGCTGCTGGCGTCGGCATCGTTGTCCTGAAAGTCGCCGGTGACGACACCCTCGATGGTGACACTTTGCCCGTCAAATGGGCTGGTATCGCCGGATCCCTGCACCATCGTGATGCTCGTCGGCCCGGTTGGCGGTGGGGCGGGCGGTACGCCGCCGCTGCTGCCACCACAAGCTGTAAGACAAAAGCCGTAAAAAGCCAATATTTCGTTGACCCTTCGCATACCTAGGATTTTAGCGTTGTGCGTCTATTCGAGTCTCGACAAAACGTCGACTAGTCGCGCGGATATGGTTTTTACTCGGTCAATGTCGCCGTCGTTTATGAGTTTGCCGTCTTCATCAAAAGCCGACATCGCGGAGCTAACGGCAAGTTGCTCGGGTAGGACCAACACGCCGAGATTACTCAATATCGAGCGGACATGGACCAGTCCGCGAAGACCGCCCAGCCGCCCGGGCGACGTGCTCAGAATCGCCGCGGTTTTGCCCTTGTAGGCGACTAATGGTGGCTCCTCACCGACTCTGCGCGAAACCCAGTCGATGGCGTTTTTAAGCAGCGTTGATATCGAACTATTGTGTTCGGGCGATGCGAGCAAAAAGCCGTCGTGCTCGACAAACAACGCTTTTAATCGCGTGCCATTTTCCGGCTGTCCCTGCTCACGTTCGAGGTCCTGGTTCATGATTGGCATTGGGAAGTCGCGGAGATTGATGATGCGGACGTTAGCACCGGCATCCTCGGCGGCGCGGGCCGCATTTTCTACCAATCGTTGATTGAACGAGTCTTTCCTGGCGCTACCTGAGAATGCCAGAATATTCGGTTTACTCATTCATTGCCTCCTTTGTTCGCCATGTCTATAGTCGATATATCGTATGCGGCCTATAGGATACCTGAGTAATAAGGTGATATAGCTTGCTTGAAGATACGGTACTCTTGAATTGGCGGGACAGCACAAACAGGACATCGCTATGAAATCTACTATGGCACTGGCCACCGCGATGCTGGCCTTGATTCTAACCGCGGAAGCGGTTGGCAAGAGTGTGGTCAGCGAATTCAGCGGCCAGACAAGTATGACGACAACTGCCTTTATTGTTGAAAGCCCGTGGTTACTCGATTGGCATCTCAATGGAGATTACGAGCAACTTATCGCACTCGACATTACACTGATCGATTCCAAAACCGGCAGGAACGTCGGCCGAGTGTTGCACACCAAACGCAAGGGCAATGGACTCAAGTTGTTTAATGAAGGCGGCGTGTACAAGCTGCGCATCAGTTCGACACTCGCGCGCTGGCGCATCCGAATCGAACAAATCACGCCGGAAGAGGCGGAGCAATACTCACCGCGTAAGCAAGACACCAAGCCCTTCCAATTGAAACCGTAGGTCAGGGCGTGAGCGAGATAGCCAGGAAGAACGGCAGTGTGATCCTTAGCCTTGCGGCTGTCATCATCGTCATCTACGGCATGCAGATGGCGAAAGCACTGCTGGTGCCGTTTCTTATCGCGGCATTCTTGGCGCTGATCACCGTTCGACCTATGCTGTTTATGCAAAAAAACCGCGTCCCAGCGATCCTTGCCGCGCTGATCATCGTTAGCGTCATCATGCTGATTCTGTCCATCGTCGGCACAGTCGTCGGCCGCTCAATCGCGGAATTCACTGCCGCAATACCAAGCTATCAAGCACGGCTCGACACGATAGTGAAAGGTGTGCTCGATTTTGCCGTCGAACGCCTGAAATTCGACGAATCGATCAGAGATCTGAGCAACTTCGTCGATCCTGGTTTTGCGATGGGTCTTGTCGCGACGTTGCTCAACGCTCTTAGAAGCGTCCTAACGAATGTCTTCCTGATTTTCTTTACGATGATTTTTATCTTGCTAGAAGCATCGAGCGTCTCAACAAAGGTTGAAGCATCATTTGGGCGAAAAGCGGTGACGTTTCAACGGCCACGCGAATTTATGACCAACCTAGGTCGCTACCTTGGCATCAAGACGATTGTAAGTTTCGCCACTGGTTTTCTCGCGTGGTTGCTAACCTGGTCGATCGGCCTCGACTTTCCATTACTGTGGGGCATGCTGGCGTTCTTGTTGAACTACGTGCCGACGATTGGTTCGATAATTGCCGCTGTACCCGCTATCTTGCTGGCACTCGTCCAGCTGGGACCGGGCGAAGCGCTCGCGACGCTGATCGGCTTTGTTGGCATCAACCTACTGTTTGGCAACTTTATCGAGCCGCGCCTGATGGGCTATGGCGTTGGAATTTCGCCGCTGGTCGTTTTTGTTGGCCTGATTTTCTGGGGCTGGATTTTCGGGCCGGTGGGTATGCTGCTATCGGTACCATTGACGATGACGTTGAAACTCGCGCTTGAAAGCGACGAGGGCACCCGCTGGATTGCCATATTTCTTGGCTCGGAACGCGACGCACAGTATGCACTCGAATCGCGCGCGGCCGATGAATAGCTATTAGTTAATCAGGCGACGCCAACCTCATCCAGATCATCGTCTGCAGGCTCAGTTTCCTCGAGCTGCTCCAACAGATTTATTGCCACGGCGACAAAGTCGGTGTCTGTAATGATGCCGAGTAGTTTGCCGTTGCTAACGACGGGTAGACAACCAATCTTGTGCTTTTCGATAAACAGTGCGGCTGTTCGCAGGCTAGCGCGTGTATCGACGGTGATGACGTCAGAAACCATGACTTCCCGAATACAAATATCGGTAGCGTGAATTCGGCTGTCGTCTTCACGCAATTTTGAGTCTGTTGCGGCCAGCACGTCGGTCAACGTTAATAGGCCAATGAGTGTTGAATCCTCGGTGACAACCGGCAAATGATGGATGCGATGCTCATGCATCAGCTGTCGTGCATCCGCCAGACTCGAAGAAGGCGGCACTGTGATCAGATCTGTAGTCATGATGGATTCAATGCTGAACATTTTGTGTCCTCCCTTATGAGCTCAAGTTTAACCAATGCAGCTGATGCCGCCATTGCGTCAAACACGTAGATATCACAGTCTCTTCAATAGCAATTAAATGGGCAGGGCGCTGCCAGACTTAACAGTTTCCATGACGAAGGTTGAGCTTATGTCCGCGAAATCGACTTTGCGAATCAAGCGTTTATAGATCTCGTCGTAATGGTGCATGTCACGCGCGACGATTCGTAACAGGTAATCGATATCGCCGCTGGTGCGGTGGAATTCGAGAATCTCGGGGATCGACTCGACGGCGCGCTGAAATTGTGAAAACCAGCTGTCACTGTGCTGGTTTGTACGCACGAATGCGAAGATCATCAGGCCGAATCCCAGTGCTTCGGGGTCGAGTACCGAGACTCGCTCTCTGATAACCCGCTGTTTTTCGAGTTCTCTGACACGTCGCCAGACCGCGGTCTTGGACAATGCACAACGCTCGGCGAGTTCGTTCATTGACAGCCCGGCGTTGCGCTGCATGATCCGGAGGATTTCGAGGTCCTTTTTGTCCATTTGTTCCTAAAAACGACAGAAAACGAAACATTCGTTCTAATTTTCTACCAAAACCTCAACAAAAAGCAACAAAGATTCGCCGAAAACTGACGATAATAGGTACTGAGGGAGGGTGATTATGTTTCTGGCAAGTAAATTCACGGCACATCCGGCCACGGTCGGTGAGACCTACGGACAACACTTCATCTCGTCAATGGGTTTTAGTCTTGCGCTCATTCGTGCGGCGTTTTGTTGTGGCGTGCACGCGATTCTGCCGTTCGCATTTGAGAAGTCCGGCAGTGCCTGTATTGCCGAACTTTACGATCGCATGGTTAGCAATCGCAGCCGACTGGAAGGAGGTCAGGCGCTCGACACAGAAACAGCCTAGCGGCGCACGCACTGTGAAATAATGAGGCCTTCCGTTGGTCCAACGGTCTATGGCTATGAGAAATATCCTGATAACCGCTTTGGTGATGCTGCCGCTCGTCAGTGGCGCTGAAAACCCCGACGCCAGCCAAATCGTTCGTGATGCCGTCAATCACTGGCGTGGAGTTGCGTCCTATTCCGAAATGACAATGGTTATTCATCGCCCGGACTGGGAACGAGCGATGTCCATGCAGGCATGGACAAAAGGCGACGATAAATCGCTGGTGCGCGTGATCGAGCCGAAGAAGGACCGCGGCAACGGTACATTAACCGATGGCAACAGCATGTGGACGTTCTCCCCGAAAGTGAATCGCGTTATCAAGATACCGTCGTCACTGATGGGCCAAAGTTGGATGGGCTCGGACTTTTCCAACAAAGACGTCGCCAAAGCCGATGACATCATCGATCAATACGATCATTCGCTGCTCAGCGTCAGCGAAGAAGACGAACTAACGATATATGAGATCCAGTCGGTGCCGCATGAAGAGGCGGCCGTTGTCTGGGGCAGGGAGGTGCTGCGCATACGCGAGGACCACGTCGTATTGAATCACAGTTTTTACGACCAGGATGGAGAACTCGTTAAGTCTCTCGAGTCGCTCGAGATCGGCGAAATGGGAGGGCGCACCGTTGCGATGCGTCAGCGCATGGGCGAGGTAGATGCCCCCGACGAATGGACAGAAATCCGTATTGACGCGGTCGACTACGACGTCGATATTCGGGACAACCTGTTTACATTGTCGAATCTACGCAACCCACGCGAGTAAATTTGAACATTATTCTCCGCCTCGCCTGGCGCAATATTTGGCGCCAGCCTCGCCGAACCTGGCTGACGGCAGGGGCGATGGTGTTTTCGAATGTCCTGCTCGTCTTCATGATGTCGTTTCAGTTCGGCATGTATAGCCTGATGATCGACAATTCCTTGCAGGCCTTAACGGGCCACATGCAAGTACAGGCGCCAGGCTATGTTGACGATCAACGAATGCGTCAAACCGTAGCCGATGTCGGCGATCTCTCGCGGTCTTTACGCGAGCAACTGGCAAGCGACACGATTGCTGCACGTGCTCAGGCATTCGTGCTTGCCTCCAGCGATGAGCGCAGCTACGGCATAGCGATTATCGGAGTCGAGCCGCACTTTGAGCAAAAAGTGTCGAATATTTCGGGTCTCGTTAGCAAAGGTCGGTTTCTCAGCGAGAACGATGCCGCCGAAATAGTCGTTGGTGCGGTGCTGGCAAGAAATCTCCGCGTGAATATCGGCGATGAGCTGACAATTCTGGGGAGCGGTGTTGATGGATCGTTTGCGGCAGCCGTCGTAACCGTGATCGGAATTTTCGATAGTGGTGTCCCGGACCTCGATCGCACGCTGGCCGAGATTCCGCTCGGTCTTTTCAATGATGTCTTTTATATGGAAGGTGCGGGGCACCATGTTGTCGTCAATGCGCCGACCGTCGATTTCGCGCCTGCATTGCAAGCAGAACTCGAAGCTCTGCTGCCTGAAGACGCCGATCTTGTCGTCCACGACTGGGATCGCTTACTGCCTGGTTTGAAACAAGCGATCCAGGCGGATCTAAGCAGCTCGTTCTTCATGTACGGCGTGCTTGCGATACTCGTTGCGTTCAGTGTGCTAAATACGCAGTTGATGTCGGTACTCGAGCGTACGCACGAATTCGGCATCGTTATGGCGCTTGGCCTAAAGCCGGGCCGGCTCGGACGTCTGGTCATGCTGGAGACCGTGATGATCGGGCTGCTTGGCGCTGTCATCGGTGCCCTGTTGGGCTCTATCTTGACCTGGTATTTCAGCTTTAGCGGTTTTCAGATACCGGGGATGGAGGAGATGGCAATACAGTTCAATTTACCGGCGCGCTTGTATCCGCAGGTAACAGCGCTGTCGCTGTTGCTCGGACCGGGAATCGTGTTCGTATTCTCATTGCTTGCGGCAGTCTATCCGGCGCTCAGGCTGCGGTGGCTGCAACCGGTCGATGCAATGAGGGCCGCGTAATGAACACGTTGCGCGTACTTTTAATGCTCGCCTGGCGCAATCTGTGGCGCAATCACCGCCGCACGTTCATCATGCTGGCGGCCATCAGTGTTGGCGTCTGGGCGATGATATTCATGACCGCGTTAACGCAAGGCATGGTCAACGAAATGGTTAAGGATGGCGTAAGTGCGCTGCCGGGCCATGTACAGGTGCACCATCCGAATTATCGCGACGACCCAAACATCAATAACCTGATTCCGATGGCTGATACCGAACTTAGTGCGAAATTTGCAGCGGCTGGATTCGAACAATGGGCAAGCCGCATCAAGGTACCGGCTGTAATTACTAGCGAGCGCGAATCACGCGGCGTCACGTTGCTGGGTATCGACCCGAACCGCGAACGGGATTTGACCTTTGTCGATTACGAGGATATCGACGGCCGATTCCTCGAAGACGAGGCGGATAAAGGCGTCGTTATTGGCCGCAAGCTTGCCGAAACGCTCGACACGGACGTCGGCAAGCGCATCGTAATCATGAGTCAGGACCCGAAGAACGACATCGCCGACCGTGGTTTTCGTGTCGTCGGCCTGTTTGGCGCCAACATGCAAAGCCTGGAAGAGACTTATGTGTTTGCCGGCAAACAAACAATCCAAAAATTGTTGAGTGTTGGAGATCATGTCACCGAACTGGTCGCGATGGGTGACGACTACCGCAATGTGGAGCCGGTATACGAAAAAGTCGTCAAGCTCGTTGACGATAGCGTGGTCGTCAATCGCTGGTTTGAGCTTGACAGTTACCTCGGCACGATGCTCAGAGTCATGGATGGCTTTGTCTTGATTTGGGTCGTCGTCATTTTTCTCGCGCTGTCGTTCGGCTTGGTCAACACATTGGTGATGGCCGTGTTCGAACGAGTGCGGGAGATCGGTCTGATGCTGGCGCTTGGCATGAAGCCGTCCAGCATTCTGGGTCAAATCATTATCGAGTCGATGTTATTGCTGGTCATTGGGCTTGCGATCGGCAACGTGCTTGCTGTTGCCAGCATCGCGCCACTCAATTCCGGCATCGATATCTCGATTGTTGCCGAAGGAATGGAAATGATGGGCTCGGCTAGCGTGCTATACCCACAGCTGCGCATGGAGGACGTCATTCTTGCGAATGTCGTCGTACTAATTCTCGGTTTTTTCGCGAGTCTGTCACCCGCGTGGCGCGCTTCGCGATTTCAGCCGATTGAGGCAATTACAAGGGTCGACTAATGGCTGCTGTACGTTGTATCGATATATGCAAAACCTACCTCCAGGGTGACCAGGAGATCAAAGCGCTTGATCACTTGAGCATCGAAATCGAGGCGGGCGGATTCGTCTGTTTGTCGTCACCTTCCGGCGGCGGCAAAACGACGCTCCTCAATGCGATTGGCGGTCTCGATAAACCGGATAGTGGTGAGGTGTGGATCGAAGATCAGCGCATCGACACCATGAGCAAGGGCGAGCTCGCCGATCTGCGATTACGCAAAATCGGTTTTGTGTTTCAGGCCTACAATCTCATTCCGGTATTGACCGCACGCGAGAACGTCGAGTTTGTCATGCAGGTGCAGGGCTTAAGTCCCGCCATGCGCCGCGAGCGATCGACTGAATTGCTCAACGAAGTTGGCCTGGCGGGTCTCGAGAACCGACGTCCGGCACAAATGTCCGGTGGCCAGCAACAGCGCGTCGCGGTAGCGAGGGCGATTGCCTCTCGACCCACACTGGTGCTCGCCGACGAACCTACTGCGAACCTCGATTCGAAAACCTCGGATGGTCTGATGGACCTGTTCGAGGAGCTCAACACGCATCATAAGACGACGTTCGTTATCGCGACGCACGACCAGCGCGTTATGGCGCACGTACCGCGCCTCGTTCGCATGCTCGATGGACGGATCGTCGATGATATCGAGCAGAATGCGGCCTAGCGTATTCATCGCACTCATTCTGCTGTCGGCCGTAACCGCCGCCGACGAGTCCAAGCTCGACATCGGCGGGCACACGAAATTCAATCTAACGGCACAGACGTTTCCCGATGACAGTCTATTTCGCGACCTGATCGGCTCCAATTCGCTCGACCTGCAAGGTGACCTGCGATTGAACCTAAAGTGGCGCAGCGAGCGATGGACGTTCGATGCGGCATACCAGCTAATCGCGCTGCACGAAGACAGTCTTGCGCTTGCTGGCAGTCAAGCATTTAGCGCTTTTGGCCCACTGGGCGAATTGCTGAACGATGATCGCCGGTTGTTCGATTTGACAGACATCATCGATGAATCAAGTCAAAACGCAGTATTGCACCGGCTTGACCGTTTGTGGGCCGGCTACGCGAACGACAAGGCCGTGGTTCGTTTCGGCAGGCAGGTATTGTCCTGGGGCAACGGACTTTTCTATACACCAATGGATCTGGTCAATCCGTTCGATCCGGCGGCGATCGATACCGAATACAAGACCGGCGACGACATGTTGTACGTACAGTATTTGCGCGATAACGGCGACGATATGCAAGCTGCGATCGTGTTTCGCCGCGACCCGTTGACCGGCGATGTCGAATCGGACCAGGCAACAAGTGCGTTGAAATATCACGGCTTTACTGACGAATACGAATTCGATGTTCTGATTGCCGAATCTTACGATGACACGGTCATTGGTCTCGGCGTCAGTCGGGGTATTGGCGGTGCACACTGGAGTGCCGACTTGGTTGTAACGGATGCGCGCACTGAAACCTATGTCGAGTTTGTGAGCAACCTTAGCTATTCATGGACTCTGGCAGACAGGAACATGAGTGGATTACTCGAATATTTCTTCAGCGGATTAGGACAACATGGCGAGCGCTACGATCCGGCAAGCCTGGCGGGCAACCCCGATTTGCTTGCGCGGCTGGTGCGCGGCCAGTCATTCACAATCGGGCGAAACTATCTGGCGGGTAGTGTGACGATAGAGATGACGCCACTGTGGAATGTGTCACCCTTACTACTCGCGAACCTCGGTGACCCGAGCGCGCTGTTACAGCTGACATCGAATTACAGCTTGTCCGACAACATGACACTACTCGGAAGTATCAATATTCCCATCGGCTCTAACGGTAGCGAGTTCGGCGGCATCGACTCGGGAATTCCGGATCGCTATTTTTCGACCGGCTTCGGTTTATTTGCGCAATTCGCGTGGTATTTCTGAAATCAGCGGGCCGATAGAGGCAAAGCTTAAGCAATTTCCCGAATTGTTCAGGCACAAAAAAGCCCACGACATCTTTAATGTCGCAGGCTCTTATTTTGCTCAAAAGAATTTTTTCGCGAGCCCTAATACGTCGTCAATGCCGATGCCGTCGCCGTCACTGTCAATCAATCCGGCCAACGGTCCGAGACCGCCACCTGCACTTGTAGTGCCAAGATCACGGCCGGCCGACGTCTTCTTGCTCATCGCACCCATCGCGAGCCCGGCAATCAGCGGCAGAGCTTTCTTGATTAGACCGGCACTAATGCCAGTTTGCTCCGCAGCCTGCGCCGCAACGTTGCGGCTCACATCCTTGCTGCCAAAAAGATGGCCAAGAATATTGTTGCCGTCAACACGTGCTGACTCTTGTGCCAGTTGCGACGGATCGTCGATGTAACGCTGGTGATTACCGGATGCGAGTGCTGCCTTTAGACCGGCAAGCCCATCGTCGCTGGCCGTGTTTTTTTGCACGGCGCGCGTCAATGCCGGTGCTAACGCCGATACCAAATCTGAGGTCTGCGATTTGCCAATACCGAGACTACCGGCAATTTTCCCCAGGCTGTTGTTTCCGCCCGCAGCGGACAAAAGATCCATGAGGTCCATGATTAATCCAATGGTATGCGAATTTTCTGGCCCGGGTAGATCTTATTCGGGTCGGAAATGATGTCGCGGTTTGCTTCGAAGATACGCGTGTATTGCGATGCTTTTCCATAGTAGCGCTTGGCAATTCCGCCCAAGGTATCGCCACTGACGATCTCGTAGAACTCGGCTTTTTCTTCCGGTTCCTCTTCTTTGACTTCCGGGACACGCATGTCATCGGCAACGACTTTTTCGACGCCAGCGATATTGCCGACCATCAGCACAGCGTTGTCTCTGGTCGCTTGGTTCACGCAGTCGCCGCAGATTGTTGCAACGCCGTCGTCAAACTCGACCTCCAAGTTTTTGATGCCCGAAGTTTTAATTTCTAAATGCTGCTTGATATTGTCGGCGGCTTCACTGTCGGTATTAAAAACCTGCCGTCCCACGTCTTTGACGAAATCGAAAAGGCCCATCTGGTTCCCCTTTTTTTCTTGCTGATTACGAACGGCGGCAGTGTAGCAAGCGTTATACTGGTCCGTCTGGATTTACGTGCTTTGTTCACATTAATTAACAAATTTAATCAATAGGTAAAAAAACCGATGACTCGAAAAGTCCTTATTTGGTCGGTATTTGCCATATTTATGGCCGGCTGCTCGGTCAATCCGGTCACCGGCGAAAGCGAATTCATGATCGTCAGCGAAGCCCAGGAGCTGCAGATGGGCGCGCAGGCCTATGCGCCGACACAGCAGTCCCAGGGCGGTAGCTACGATGTCGATCCGGCACTGACGCAATACGTGCAAAACGTAGGAAACCGGCTGGCGGCTGTCAGCGATCGGCAACTGCCGTACGAATTCGTCGTTTTGAACAACTCGGTGCCAAATGCGTGGGCGCTGCCCGGCGGCAAAATCGCGGTCAATCGTGGGCTTCTGACGGAGCTTAGTTCTGAGGCGGAGCTCGCGGCTGTTCTCGGCCATGAAATCGTGCATGCCGCAGCACGGCACTCGGCACAGCAAATGTCACGCGGCATGTTGTCGCAGGTGTTGGTCGTTGCCACCGCGGTTGCGACGAGTGACAGCGACTATGGCAACCTCGCTGTCGGCGGCGCCAGTGTCGGTGCACAGTTACTCAATTCGCGATATGGGCGCGGTGCGGAACTTGAGTCGGATCTATACGGCATGCGCTACATGTCGAAGGCGGGCTACGACCCGACCGGCGCGATTACGTTGCAGGAAACCTTCGTTCGGCTTAGCGAGGGGCAACGATCAGATTGGCTCAATGGTCTATTCGCGAGTCATCCGCCATCGCCTGCGCGAGTCACCGCGAATCGCGAAACTGCGGCGACGTTGCCAAGTGGCGGCAAACTCGGGGTCGAAGATTTCCACCGAGCGATGCAAAAGACGATGCAGTTGAAGCCGGCCTATGACGCTTACGATGAAGGCCGTAAGGCGCTTGCGGACAAAAACACGAGCGAAGCGCTCGTGCAAGTCAACAAAGCGCTCGATCTGTTTTCGGAAGAGGCGCACTTTCATGCGCTGCGAGGTGATGTCCGGCTGGTCGAAGACAACTATGACTGGGCGATTACGAATTACACTCGCGCGATCGATCGTCGTAGTAACTTCTTCTACTACTACTTACAGCGCGGTCTTGTCAGGAACGAAATCGGACAGACTGATGCTGCCGCTGTTGACTTGGAGCGCAGCATCGAATTGATGCCGACGGCGCCAGCATATTACACGCTGGGTAAAATTGCCGAACAACGTGGAGACATCAATACAGCGATCGAGCATTACAAAGTGGTTGCCAAGGCCGGCGGCGAATATGGCAACGCAGCGGCAGGCGAGCTCGCACGCATCGAATTACCCCGTAACCCGAGTGCTTACGTCAAGCATCGTTGCGACGCTGATGCAAACGGCAATTTAATCGTCTCAGTGCAAAATCAGGCTGGTGTGCCGGTGGGCGGCGTTAGGATTGCCGTACAGTACACCGACAATTACGGCCGCACACAGCAGCTCGTTAAGGCGATCAATGGACAAATAGCGAGCGGCCAGATCGCAAGTGTCAACACGGGTCTAGGCGGCTACACGGGTTCAAGTTGTCCCGCTACGGTCATAGCGGCGCACGTGGTTCAGTAACGGCGCGGCCACCAATTCGTCTAGTTGCCGGCGAGCTCCGCCTGAATCCATGCGTCCGTGCTGGCAGCAAGCATCGGTAACGTGACGCTACCGTCCGCCAGGATGCGATCGTGAAACGCGCGAATATCGAATTTATCGCCAAGTATCGATTCGGCATGCCGACGAAGTCGCTGAATCTCCAAGCTACCGACGAGATACGACGTCGCTTGTCCTGGCACGGCGGCATAGCGGTCTACTTCCCCGGAAACCGAGTCGTAGCCTTCGGCCGTATTTTGCAGCATGTATCCAATGGCTTGTTCCCGGGTCCATCCGAGAACATGGATGCCCGGATCGACGACGAGACGTGCGGCTCGATAGGCTTCATTGGACAACATGCCGAGGCGCGCAAGCTCACTGGAATACAGTCCCATTTCGTCAGCGAGTCGTTCGCTGTACAGCGCCCAGCCTTCGGCAGTTCCGGATATATGCATATAGCGCTGCACCGGGTGTAGGGATTCGTTTAGCAACGCGATCGAGATCTGCAGATGGTGCCCCGGATAGCTTTCATGAAAGGCCGTCGACTCCTGTCCGGCACGGCTAATGCCCTGTGGATTGTACGTACCCACCTGATACGTGCCCGGCCGGCTGCCGTCAGACGAACCGGAGGAATAAAAGCCACCGCCAGAATCCTTTTCGTAGGCTGGTGACGGAATAACGACGACATCGACGTCGGGCACATAGCCGAACCAGTCAGGAACGGCCTGCCGGCCACGCGCAACCGCGGCCTTTACGTAGTCAAGCATCTGCTCTTCGCTTTCGAATGTGTACTCAGGGTTGTTACGCAATTCCTCGAACAGTCCCTGCAGGTCATCGGTACCAAAATGGTTTTTTGCGATGCTGAGCATTTCCGTCTGAATGCGTGACATCTCGGACAGGCCCGCGCGGTGAATTTTCATCGGGTCCATTGGCAGGGATGACCAATATCGAACTGAGGCTCTGTAGCATGCTTCGCCATTTGGATTGCCAGCGGCGCCGATCGAGTTGCTTTCCGAGTTTTGATCAGCGAGGAATTCACGGTTCGGACGAGACGCCACCCCGATCGCGTCGCGCCCGTCATAGTCGTTAATAAGGAAGTCACGGTAAGCGATAAGCGCCGGTTGAATCTCTGACTCGACAATTTTTCGATACTCTGTCTTGAACGCTTGGTCGTCGGAGCGTGTCGCCGGGCTTGAAAACGGTGACTCGTCGAGTGGCGTGTCTATCAAGGTCGATATTTGTTCGATGACGGCGACGACATTGCTTGTCGGTGCCGTATAACCCTTATCTAGGCCGACCTGCAAATTGGCAATCTCTGTTTCGATAAAGCGCTCGATGTCTGCAGCGCGATCGAGTGCAGCGTCGCGCTGCTCCGCGGTGTTGACCGGCTGCGATGCGAGCGTCGAAATAATGGAATATTGCCAACCGGTCCACGTCGGGCTGACGTTCCACCAGTCCATTTTGCAAATACGACGGTCAACGATCGTCTGCAGACGTTCGCGTGTAAATACATAAGCGACGGCTTCGGGTGTACCGTCGAGCTCGGCAATATCAATGTCGTCGAGTGCATCCAACCAATCATCGATCCGCGCATCCCAAGCGGCTCGGACCTTCGGGCTGTGGTCGCCGAAGCGGTCCGATGGCGCATCCGGATAGCCCACCTCATAGACTTCTTCGGGATATTGTTGGTAATAGCCGTCGACGAAGTCGGCCGCAATCGCGTTGACTTTTTGCGCATCGGTGGCTTCTGGCTCACGCGAGCAGGATGCTGCGACCATGAGCGCAGTGAAAATAATCAGAAACTTGTAGTACACGGTGGCGTCCAATGAGTACGATTGATGGGGCAATATGACACCATATATTGCGCAATCGTGACAGCGGTATTCGGCCCGGCCGGAGGGCCGATTTAGGAGCGAAAGACATGCCAAAACTCGCCATAGCCATCGGCGCAAGCCTATTGACCGGCTTCGCGGCCGCAGCATTTTTCGTCGGCGGATCCGAACCCGCAGAGCGTGCCGGCGAACGTAAATACATCGATTTTGATAACGATGCCGGCGTTGCGGAACGGCTACGAGCGCTGGAATCAGCGGTTAGCGCCGAGCGCCAGGCCCGTCAGCTGCTCGAAGATGAGCTGCTGGCTCTGTACGACGCGCTGGATGCTCTCGAAAACCCCGATGAGGCCGACGACCCGATCCAGGTGAGTACGGATGTTCGCGATCAGCGTAACGAATTTCGCGCACGGTTTGGCGGCAGCCGTCGCTATGACCCGGAGCAACGTCTGGCGGACCTTACGGAGGCTGGTTTTTCGGTATCACGGGCCGACTGGATCATGCAGCGCGAATCGGAGCTACGTATGGAGGCAATGCAAGCGCGCTATGACGCAATGCGGCAGGGCGAGACGCCGAGTCGAGCCTTGAACCCGGACAATTTATTGCGCGCCGAAGTCGGCGACGCCGAATACGAGATGTTCCTGCAGGCTGACAACCGCCCAACCAGTGTCAACGTCGGTCGCGTGTTCGATTCGTCACCGGCGCTGACGGCAGGACTGCAGTCGGGCGATCAGATCACGCACTACGATGGCGAGCGCGTCTTCAGTACCTTTGACCTGACACGGCAGACCATGGATGGTAACGCCGGTGAAAATGTCGTCGTGAACATCGTGCGCAATGGCGTGCCGATGCAGGTTGTGTTGCCGCGGGGGCCGTTAGGCATCAATACTCTCCGCGGACGCTAGCCACGACAATCGACTTCTACTGGATATAGAGCGGCCTCCATTGCAGAATGGGTGTCGTATTTTTGCCTTGCAGGTCTGCCACAGCTTTGTCGAAACTCCGCTACACGGTTCCTAATAGCGTTACCGCGCTGAGCTTGTTGCTGGGCTTGGCGTCGATTATCACGACGCAGTACGGCGACCTGGAATTTGCGGCCTGGCTGATCGTCTGGTGCGGTCTGCTCGATACGCTTGATGGCGTCGTTGCGCGATTGTTAAAGGCAACGTCCAGTTTCGGCGCCGAGTTTGACTCGATGGCCGACGTCATCTCATTCGGAGTGGCTCCGGCAGTGTTAGTACTGACGGCCGGCATTCAACTTGGCGGCATCGAATACGATTCGGGACAGTATTGGGTCTTGCTTTTGGCCTGCGGTGTGTTCGCCCTGGCCGGCGCTATGCGCCTTGCGCGTTTCAATCTGACCAGCGACCAGCCAAAAACGGGCTGGTTTACCGGAGTACCGATCACAGCCTGTGGCGGTGGCTTGCTGTCATCCATGGTATTGGTTCTTATTCATCACGAACGAATCGCTAGCTCGATGCCACTGCATTTGTACCTGCCGGTATTGTTGTTTGTGTTGGCAATTCTTATGGTTTCACGCGTGCGTTTCCCGAAAGCGACGATTCGCGAAAGCAAACTCATGAATGCGTTCCAGTTCGTCAATATCGCGTTGATTTTTTATTGCGGCGTTACGCGCTCATTTCCCGAGTATCTGTTCGGAATTGGCGTCGTACTGTTGATCGGCGGAATTATTGCCGGACGATTGACACGGGTCGCATCAGCCGCAGCGACTAACTAAGATATGTCGACCACATTGTCGGTCTTGCTCGGCTATTTGGTCGTGCTTGCGGCGCTCGCAATCTGGAGCCGTCGCGAAACACACACCTTAGCCGGTTTTTTTCTGGCGGGGAAGAAACTGCCGTTCTGGGTCGTCGCGTTCAGCGCGAACGCAACCGGCGAATCCGGCTGGTTATTGCTCGGCCTTACCGGCATGGGTTATGCGGTAGGCGCGCAAGCCTATTGGGTTGTTATCGGCGAAATCATCGGTATCACCGCATCATGGACGTTGATTTCTAGAAAACTGAAAAAACTCGGTGATGAGACTGATTCCATCACCGTAACAGATGTGCTGACCGCAAAGTTCGACGATTCGGCGCAAGAAATCCGTGTTATCGCAGTCGGCATTATCCTAATCATGGTAACGACGTACGTTACCGCGCAGATGATCGCATCCGGTAAGGCGTTAAGCAGTTTCGTTGGCTGGGACTATCGAACCGGGGTCGTCGTAGGCTCGGTCATCATTATTGGTTACACATTTATTGGCGGCTACAAAGCCGTGTCATATACCGATGTTGTCCAGGGCGTACTGATGCTACTGGGCTTGATGCTCGTTCCTGCCGCGGCGATTTATGCGTCGGATGGTTGGAGTGGCGTTACGGCATCGCTTAATGCCCAGGACCCGGCGCTGTTGGACATGTTCGCGATCACCGCCGACGGCCTGTCGGGTTGGATTGTCATTATCAGTTTTGTCGGTATCGGCTTGCCGTTTCTGGGTGTACCGCAGATGCTAATCCGTTATATGTCGGCGCGCGACGACGGCGAAGTGCGTAAAGCACGCATCGTGTCAATCATTGTCATGCTGATTTTCACGGCTGGGGCGGTAACGGCCGGTGTTGCAGGGCGTGCACTGTTTCCA
>JAOTZC010000052.1 GCA_029861535.1 Gammaproteobacteria bacterium | reverse complement strand
AAGGATTGGATGGGTCGCTGATCGTCAGGTTTGTAGAAAAAGGTGTCAGGTTTTTTTCTATCGATGCCAAGAAATAGACTTGACGCCTTATTATCCCTGCGGAGTCTCTCGTTTAGCATCGAGTCGATCAACACGCTGCGCCGGAGTGATATTGTCCGGATCATCACCGAAATCGTGGTACTCCAATTCGATTGGCCAAACGATGCCAAAGACAAAGCCGAATAACGCTCCACTGATCAAAATAGTGGGCAGGAAGAAATGCTCAGGAAGCCAATTTGAAAAGAGGAAGAATGTCAATGTACCAAGAGTCATCCCGATTGCCGCACCGGCGCCGAAATTTCTCCTTCCTCTATCAAGCTTGTATCCGGTCTTTTCTGACGAATTAGAGAAAGATGTGTTTTTCATTCGATTATTATAGGGCGCAAACCGATGCCCGTTTATGCAGTGCATCACACTTTGATTCCGCCTGCTTCGTATTACCCGCACTCGCCCGGTGCTGTGGCTACCCGACGACTGCTTCAGGTCATTAGCGGCCTATCGTCATCGTATCAATTCAACGGCCGATATCGGGCGTAATGCGGACCTTCTCTCTTCGTCTCGTAACTGTGGAAAGCCACGATTGAATCGGCGTACCGGCTGGACTATCGTTTTTCCGAAAACAGGGAGGACTTGAAAATGGCATCTAAAATCTTCTTCAAGGTTGGCATGCTCGCTCTCTGTCTTGGACTTCTCGGCTGCGAGCGTAAGATTAGTTTTGCTGACGATGTGCAACCGATCTTTCTTGCGAACTGCATTGAATGTCACGATAAATCTGCCGAAGGGTACGCTACGAGCGGCTTCAGCCTGGATGACTACGATAGCGTGATGAAAGGGACCAATTTTGGTCCTGTCGTTATTGCGAACAGCAGCGCCTCTAGCGCTCTATATCTGGTGGTCGCGCATCAGACGAGCCCTGAGATCCATATGCCACCTCACCACAAGGCCGCGTTGGCCGAAGGACGTGGATCCGCCTTGTCGGATGACCAAGTTGAGATCATTCGGGTCTGGATCGATCAGGGAGCACTGAATAATTAGCCACTGAGTAGACGAATCTCGAACTAATAACTAGGGTCGAACTGCAGTTTCTTGAAGAAAGCCTCACCTTTGAAGTTCGGTTAGACCACTATTTTTTAGCAGCAAACGACCAACGAAAGCAGGAATTCATGATCTCTCGTCTAAGAGCAACGAAGCGGCGAGTCATTAATAAATCGGGGCCAGACCGAAAGGAAAGTCGCGGCTACCCTGGATCGATGAACTCACTTGGTTTAAAAAGATGAGCATGATTATTCCAGCGGGAGGCAATACCAATATTGTAGCCGTAGGTAAGCGTGACTTGAATGACGTCCCGCTCCAATGATGGTCGATACGCGAATACTAGTGTCGTCGCGAGCTCGCGTGCGATAACCGCATTTGAAATCTGATCCTGCGCCAGAAATATTCGTGCGGTCACGTACGACATCTCTGTAGCACCCGTATCGTCAAAGATCCTCATACTTTTGCCGTCGAACACATCGGCAGAAATTACGATGGGGTTTTCCACCAGCAAGTCGCTGGCTGCAATGAGATCGGCTATCAGTTCCGCTTGTGCATCATCATTTGTCGGTACAAACATTAATGTGCTAAAGAAAAAGATTAGTCCCACGGCCCCATAATGAGCCGTCGAAATAGGACCGATTGGCTGTTTGTCTTCCGCGGTCTTGACAACATACGTCCGAACAATCAAATCATGTAACGACTGCCGGGTCACTCGATTGAAAATGTAGAGGTATGCGATTGAGAGTGATCCAGCGATCGCGATAAGGTTTACTGCGAGATTCAAGTAATGAGCGATGTCGCTGTTGCCGAACTGCACGCCGCCAAAAAAATAGGGGACACCGAGCACGCAGTATCGAGCAATCGATCTGGCAAGGCCGATTGATTGATTGTTGACATCGACGACGCGAATCCCCACGATCTTTTTTCCAAGCGTCTGCCCATTTGAAACTTGGCTATTCATGACACCAAAGTAGACGAGCGATATGCTGAAGCCAACCATAACGCCCCGATTTCCCATGCCCGCAAACACGTCCCCGAGGAATAGGCCGAGGGAGAGACCAAGTACTCCCAAAATCAAGACGTCAATTACAAATGCGCCGATTCTTTCCCAAAACCCCGCAATCCAATTCGATTCATGGTCTTTGGACATGGACGTGCCTCGACATCTAGTTCGGTGCGATCCAAGTGTTGCTCTTTTCTTTCAAAGAGAAAAGCGTCTCGCCGGCCACTGACCTGACTGGCATAGGAACCCGATGCGCAAGTTTCTGGACACACTCATTAATTACTATTGGCTTGGCCGTTGGCGAACACAATTCGCAGATATACCTAACGACTGATTTCCGCTTAGGGTCGAAAGCGGATATTTCGCATATTCAGCGTCTTAAGCACAATCTTACAAGAACAGCCTAGCAGCAAAAAACTAGCTAGGCCGTTGTTTGTATGGTGCCGGCACCAAGAGTCGAACTTCTACCTTGACCAACACAAACGGAACCACCAAGGTCAGTGACATACCGTGACCAGCCCACCCGAGGGACCTTGGTGTCGGTCAAACGTAAAAGGGCCCCTCACAGAGGGGCCCTTTTGGGTTTGGTGCCGGCACCAAGAGTCGAACTCGGGACCTACTGATTACAAATCAGTTGCTCTACCAACTGAGCTATGCCGGCTGAATCGATGTATACGCAAGGCCGCGAATTATTCGTGTTTCGGCGCCCTCAGGCAAGTGCCGATATCCTATCGACCGGGTGGACAGGTCGCCTGGCCGCGAAGCCGTACCTGCTCTTCGCCGTAACGCTCGATGATCTCGCCGGCACCTCTTCCCGGCGGCAATGAGATATCGACCCACGCGACATCGCCCTCGCTCATTCGTGGTGACACGTCCGCGTCTAGACCAAGCGAGCGAGCTTGTAGCTCGATCTTCTCGGCGCTCTCGACATTGCCAAAAAGCCCGAGGGATATCTTCAGACCCTCATCCTCGGTCTCAACCGGGTAGGCGTCAGCGAGGCCGCCCTCTTTCAGCCTGGCGAGCATGCGATTGCTCTCGTCGCGGCTCGGAATGTTGCGTATCTGCACCCAGTGCCCGACAAAATACTGGCCCCTGCCGGAACGGATGTTTGTGCGCATGCCTTCCGCAGCGTAACGCGTTTGAGCGGCGTCGGCATCGTCTTTCTCACGGAACGGACCAATCGTTACACACGAGCGTCCAACCACGGCCAAAAAGTCTGAGGTATCGTCCGAACCCAAAACGGCGCCAACACTGCTGATCCCGTCCAGCTCGGGCGACTCTGCGACCAACAGCGGTGGCCCGAGGTCCGATTCACTGATAATCGCGACGCCCGGTTGTGATTCCTCTTGCGCAAACCATCCCCATAGGAAATACAGGATGTTGGCGAGCAACAAAATGAGCAGCAGGTTTTTCATTGAGAACGATTATGTTCGACGTCGAGCATGTGCAACAAACCCTGCAGGACCAAGTGCGGTCGATGCAGCGGCGAACCATCCAGCGTCGGTAGAATGCGCGACGCGTCACCGCCGGTCAAGACCAGCTTCGGTCGATACGCGTTTGATCGCAGTGTCTTGTTGGCCCGCTCGATCGCTCCGACGACTGCATTTAATGCACCGCTTTGAATAGCGTTGCGCGTGTTGCCGGCAAACATGCTCAAGCCATCATACGTTGATGTCTTTGCTGGAGTAACGCGCGGTAAATCCGACGTGTCAGTCGCGAGCGCGCGAGCCATTAGCGCAACGCCCGGAAGTATCTGCCCGCCCAAGTGCTGGCCATCGCGATTAACGGCGTCGATCGTTACCGCGGTGCCTGCGTCCACGATCAAACACGCGGAATGCAGCTCGGCCCAAGCGCCGATCATCGCAACCCAACGATCGACGCCCATGCTGCGCGGCTGCGCGTAGCTGTTCTTAAGGCCGTATGCCGACCGCGCGGTTTTCGCAAAATGTACGTCGGTATTGCAGTGCGCGCCGATTAGGCCGGCTAGCCTCGTCGCTGTCGTCGGCCCAGCGACATTACTCGCCATTACCGCATCAACGTTGCGTGGCAGTCGCGCCGTTAAAACACCGACCCCTTGCTCACGTATCTTTTGTTGCGGGATATTACCGGTTTTTGCAATCTTGCCGTCCTGTCCGACGCCCCACTTGAGCCGCGTATTTCCGACATCGAGTAGTAATGCCCTCATCTCGGTGCAACCCGCTTGTCGGATCGAGCATTTTCGGCGTGCCGAATCGATCCCGACACGATTGTCTGTCGTCCGGCCTCGCCGTCTACCAGCAACGCGCCGGATTCGTCGATGCCTGTTGCAATACCCGCAACGTCGCCGATAGGCGTTTCAACAACAACAGCCTGTCCGGCCAGCCAGTCGATCGCGTTGAAGTCGCGTTCAAAAAGCTTAAAGCCGTGTTCGTCGTAGGACGTGAACGTATCGAGCGCTGCGTCGATCAAGGCGGCCGCGAGTCCTTCCCGACTCGGTGGCACAGCCATTGTTGAACAAAGCCCAATCGCGCTGTGTGACCAGTCCGACTCGACGCTGCCCGCGATTGTGTCTGGCGGTCCAATGTTGATGCCGATACCGGCGACGACACTGACGTTGCCGTTATTGCAAACCTGCGTTTCGGTCAATATGCCGCCAAGCTTGTCATCGCCGACCAACAAATCGTTCGGCCATTTGACGCGCAGATTCTGTACCGCGAGGCCGGTGAGTGCCCTAACCGATCCCACTCCGAGGGCCAGTGTCAGTGGCGGCAGGTTTGCCGGTGCACGCCGGAATAAGTAGCCAACGGACAGGCAAAGACTGCTACCGGGGGCCGAGATCCATTTTCTCTGCAGCCGGCCGCGGCCCGCGGTTTGATGCTCGGCGAGCGCTACGCTAACGTGCCCGGCCGGCGGGGGTGGTTGATTCGCCAACCAGGTATTGGTCGACTCAATCTCTGCAAACACCTCGAAACGATCAAGGACGTTTGTCGTTTGACTCTCAAGCGACTGGCGAATCAGCTCGGCATCAAGTCTCGTCATCGCTGACAGATTGCCTCCTCGAACGGAAGATCATCAGTTTTGTGTGGCGGTGTTCGGTGCCGTCCCGCATGCGCTGAATATTGGAGCGATGGCAATAAATAATGAACATCGCCATCGCCACGGAATAAATGAAGAGCGGCTGATCCTCCGGCAGTCGAGTGGCCGCGAGCCAGGCCGGTAGCGCCACCGCGGCCGCCATCGTCGCAAGTCCGACAAAGCCCGCCAACGTCAATACCCAAGCCCAGACCAGTATTACCGGCAGAACAAGGACCGGCTCGAGCACGAGCAGTGTGCCGACCATTGTTGCCGCACCTTTGCCACCACGAAAACGATGGTAGATCGGCCAGACATGGCCCATCACCGCGGCGGCCGCGCAACACAGCGTCAACCAAGTGCGGGAGATTTCCGGATCGGTGCCAACGAACGGCAGCTCCAGGCCCGGAACGATCGCCGTACCGATTACGCCTTTGCCAACATCGATGAGCATGACACCGACGGCGAAAGCAAGGCCTTGCGTGCGCAATGCATTCGTGGCGCCCGCGTTACGACTGCCCATTGTGCGAATATCGACGCCACCCTTTAGCTGGCCCATTATCAAGGAACCCATCAATGAACCGATGAGGTAGCTGATCAGAAATTTGCTGCCGAGCTCGAGCATTAATTTGACCGTTTCGCGAGATTCGAATTGCCGAAAGATTTCGTGTGCGTGCGCGCGCATTGTAGCATCGGCAGTCATTGAGCCGTGGCAATGCAATGAGCGCACCTGACCTCCATTTATTCATCAACCCTACCGCTGGCCGCGGACGCGCCGGTAAGCGTCTGCCACGCATTCTTGAGCTGTTGGCAGACGCAAACCTCGAGGCGATAGTCCACAAGAGCAGTGGTGTCGGTGACCTCGAGAATAGCGTCCGCACGCAGGTGGATGCTGGCGCTACGCATCTAATAATCGCTGGCGGTGACGGCAGCATTCATGAAGCCGCCAACGGCATTCTGAGCTCTGGCGAAGACGCCGCACTCGGCGTAATACCGACTGGCACCGGTAACGACTTTGCAAAAGCCGCGCATATTCCGCTGGACTGGGAGACGGCAACACGATTGCTCGTGGACCGCGTCGCTAGCGGCGCGACGCCACGGCGCATCGACGCGGCACGTATGAACGATCGCTATTTTGCCAACGGCGCTGGTATCGGTTTCGACGCGAAGGTCACCCGTATCGCACGCTCGTACCACTGGCCGATCGGCGACCTGATTTACCTGTTCGCCATTTTTCGCGCAATGACGGATGGCATTGCAACACCCGAACTCACGATAAAGACTGACGACTTCGAGTTTCATGGACCGCTGACGCTTGCCAACATTAGTAATGGCCCATGGATCGGCGGAATGTTTCACATCGCGCCAATGGCCGATAACAGCGATGGCCAGTTGGAATTGCTTGTCGTCGCTCCGGTTACGCGGCGACGAATTGTGTCACTACTGCCGAAACTGATGCAGGGCCTGCATATGAATGAAGATGAAGTTACACATGTCAGTGTGCAACGTCTGCAGATCGAATGTGAAGAACCGGTGCCGTCACATCTCGATGGTGAAGTTCAGCCGCTTAACACTCGATTCGAAATTGAGATCCTGCCGGAAGCACTAAGCCTTATTTGAAGCAGGCCGGGCCCCGAGGTAAATTGCGAACAGCGCAATTCCGGCGCCGAGAAGTTCGAGCGCGGTCATTGGTCGCGCGAAAAACACGACGTCCCAGACAAAACTCAGCGTCGGCTGCAATAGCAGCGCAAGTCCAGCCTCCGTTGTCGTCACGTGCGGCAGGCTGCTCGCGATGAACATCATGCCGAGGCCATGCGATAGGAGTCCGTAGCCAAGCAGCCAACCGGCGTCCGCAAGCGTCGGAATCGCCAATGACTCGCCTTCGACCAGCGCCGAGGCCGCGAGCAATACCGCGACGGTGATCGACATGACCGCAATCTCACGGACCGGCACGCGATGCTCGGACTTTGCACGAATTGAGCGCATCGTTAGCAGGTAGAAGGCATAAGCAACGGCCGTCAACAAACCGAAAATGACGCCTAGCCGATAGTCCTCCGGCAGCGCGCGCCAATCCAGGCCGACGATCATGCCGAGACCGAGCAACGCGAGCGGCACAGCTATCACCTGTACTACGTGAGGACGTTGTCGCAGCAACACGATGCCGGCGAACATCATGATGAACACCTGAAAATTGGCCAGCAACGTCGACAGGCCAGGGCCGATGTAGTTAATGCTGCGATGCCAGAACCAGATATCCAACGCGAAGAACACGGCGGCGATCATCAGCATCGACCACATCCATTTCGACAATTGCAGTCGTTGCCCGCTCAGCAATAAATACAACGCCAGCGCCGTACCGCCAATCGCGACCCGATAAAAGCCGCTGGTTGTCGGCGAGACGCTGACCAGTTTGACCCAGACCGGCGACAGACTAATTAACGCAGCGCCGACGAACAGCCGCAACTGTGCGTTTGACAGCATCACGCCGTCGCTTTCGGATTGGACAGCGCCATGCCGCTAGTTAGCGAGCCATGCGTCGCGGCGAGCTTTGGCGTCAGCACCGGCATCTTCGTCACGCAACAAATAAGCCGTATCGTCGCTCGCCGCCGCGAGACAGATCTCGAGTTTTTGCAGCTCGTCGCCGCGAAAAACGTCGATATCGATCGTGTCGCCGGCTCGATACGCACGTAGCCGCTTATCGATGTTCGCCGCCGTGAGCCGCAGTCCGTCTAATGCGACCGCCCGATCGCCGGGAGCGATTCCAGCGCGCTCCGCGGGACCACCATTTTCGACTGATGAGAATACTGAGCTGCCGCTCTTGTCGCGCAAATGGGCGCCTATCGTAATCGCCACAGCCTTGGCGGGGTCCGGCCCAGTTCCGCCTTCGTCGGCGCGGTCAGTCGCGGCCCGCGTCTTCAGCACGACCCCATGACTCTGCAACAAGGCTTCGAGCGGCAACTCGCCAGTGCCACGAACGGTGGCGTTGAAGAAGTCGCCCAAGTCGACGCCTGATACCTCATCGCAGAGTTCCTCAAAGCCGTGTTCCGGCATACCGTCTGCGCTATCGCCATAGCGCTGCCAACATTCCCGCATCACGTCATCGAGAGAGATCTTGCCGTCGGTAACAATTCGCAGTTTCAGGTCCAGGCAAAGTGCGATCAATGAACCCTTCGCGTAGTAGCTGACAATCGAATTGTTCGCATTGGCATCCTGTTTGTAAAACTTGATCCAGGCATCGAAACTCGACTCAGCAACACATTGTCGCCTTCGACCAAGACCGCGGCGAACACGTGTGATCGTGCGACCCAGCAATTCGAGATAGCTTTGCTCAGCTATGAGCCCGGAACGAAACAATTGCAGATCATCATAATAGGACGTGATGCCCTCGAAGACCCAAAGCAAGCGTGTGTAAGCCTCGGAAGCGAAGTCACTGGAGGCGACGGCTGCGGGCCGAATACGCTTGACGTTCCACAAATGAAAATATTCATGGCTCGCAAGCCCCAGGAATTTTCGATACCCGTCGTCGATGTCTGTTTGTCCCTTGAACGGCAAATTGTCGCGGCCGCAAACCAGGCTCGACGACCAACAATGTTCTAGGCCACCGTGACCGCTGCTCGGCGCATTCAACTGAAAAACGTACCGATCAAGATCAGCCGGTTTGCCAAGAAACGACAAATGTTGTGTGCACAGCGTTTCTAGATCGTGACAAAGCCTGGCCATATCGCAGCGGTGTCGACCGCGTATGGCGATGGCGTGGGGAACTCCCTGAACCTCGAACTCGCCGATCGCCAGCTCGCCGATTTCGAATGGGTGGTCAATCAGTTCAGCGTAGTTATCTGCGCGGTAGCTACCGAAACCGTACGGCTTCGCATCCTTGCGATTCATCGACGTGACGACACGCCAATTCTCAGCCGCCGGCATGTCGGGCGCCAAGACTTCGAGCTCGCAGACCTCATTTTCCTGTCCGACGACCTTCGGAAAAACGCAGGTACCGTTGAAATAAGCGTGCGTGTTGTCGAGGTGTGAACCGCGCACGCTCGGATCGTACGCGAACACCTCGGCGATAAGCGTCAGCGACCGATTCGTTTTTGCGGCTTTCCAGGTGCTCTTGTCGATTTTCTCGAGCGGCACATCGACGCCACCCGACTCCGCCCGTATTGCGACGACATTGCGGGCGTAGTCGCGAATCATGTAGCTGCCAGGTATCCAGGCGGGTAGCACGAACGCCTGTCCATTCGGATCGGGCTTGGCGACGCGGAGCTGCATCTCAAACAGATGTGCCGCCGGGTCTTTCGGGTGAATGCGATACTGGTGCGTCATCGGTCCGCTTATCAGTCGCGCGCTCTAAGCGGTTCCGTCAGCTTCAACGTCAGACACTTGGCAGAGCCACCGGCTTTTAAGAACTCGGATAAGTCGATCTCATGTACGCGGAATCCGGCCAGCATTAATCGCGCTTTTAGCGGATCGGATGCTTTGTTTAGAAACACCTGGTCACCGATGTTGACCGCATTGCAGGCAAAATTTCCCGCATCCATGGTATCGACGATGATGCGTTTGTGCGGTGGGATACGGCTCTCGATCGCGACGCGCGAATCGAAGTCGAACGCCGGCGGATGGTACATGAGAAAACCGTCGCTTAACGGACAGAAGCAGGTATCGATATGATAAAAGCGCTCGTCGGTTAGCCGAATC
>JAOTZC010000026.1 GCA_029861535.1 Gammaproteobacteria bacterium | reverse complement strand
CGACTGGTCGGTATTTGCCTGGTCATCTGGTTTGTATGCTCATACGGATTCGGCGTGCTGTTCGTCGAGCAGATGAACACGATCCGGGTCGGTGGCTTCAAGCTCGGCTTCTGGTTCGCGCAACAGGGCTCCATCTATGTCTTCGTCGCGTTGATTTTCTTCTATGCCTGGCGCATGAACCGCATAGACCGCCAATTTGATGTGCATGAAGACTAATCGGTGAGCCTGCAAACGCTGACCTATGTTGTCGTCGGGCTGAGTTTCGCCCTTTATATCGGCATCGCCATCTGGTCGCGGGCCCACTCGACCGGGGACTTTTACATCGCGGGCAAGGGTGTCTCGCCAATTGCTAACGGCATGGCGACCGCCGCCGATTGGATGAGTGCCGCGTCATTTATATCGATGGCCGGCCTAATCGCGTTCCTGGGCTACGACGGATCCGTCTACCTGATGGGCTGGACCGGCGGTTATGTGCTGCTGGCGCTGTTGCTCGCACCATACTTACGCAAGTTCGGCAAGTTCACGGTGCCCGAGTTTATCGCCGAGCGCTATTACTCGAAGACCGCGCGCATTGTTGCTGTTATTTGCCTGATCTTTATATCGTTCACGTATGTTGCCGGGCAGATGCGCGGCGTCGGCATTGTCTTTTCACGCTTCCTCGAAGTCGACGTCACTGTTGGACTCGTCATCGGCATGGCAATCGTGTTCACCTACGCAGTACTTGGCGGCATGAAGGGCATAACGTACACGCAAGTCGCGCAATATTGTGTATTGATCTTCGCATATACCGTGCCGGCGATATTCATCGCGTTACAGATCACCAACAATCCAATCCCGCAGCTCGCGTTCGGTAGTGAGATCGCCGGTAGCGACACAGCATTGCTTGACAAGCTTGACGACATTGTCACGTCGCTCGGATTCAACCAGTACACGTCCGGTACCAAGAGCCGAGTCGATGTGTTTTGTATCACGATGGCGTTAATGGTCGGTACGGCGGGCCTACCGCACGTAATCGTGCGCTTTTTTACGGTGCCGAAGGTTCGTGATGCGCGCGTATCGGCGGGCTACGCACTGCTGTTTATCGCGATTTTATATACGACGGCGCCGGCTGTCGGTTCGATGGCACGTTATAACCTGATAAATACGGTGCAGCCGGGTGAGATTGGTGCCGTCGATGGCAACCTGGCCTATGTCGATCGCCCCGAATGGATCGAGACCTGGCAAAACACTGGCTTGGTTTCGTTCGAAGACAAAAATGGCGACGGTCGTATTCAGTACTACGATGACAGTAATGATTCGTTTGCCGCCAAGGCCGCCGCATATGGCTGGCAGGGTAACGAGCTCAGCGTCGACCGCGACATCATGGTGCTCGCAAATCCCGAGATCGCAGGTTTGCCGAACTGGGTTATCGCGCTGGTCGCGGCCGGCGGTATCGCCGCGGCATTGTCGACGGCAGCCGGTCTGTTGCTGGTTATATCCGCTGCCGTATCGCACGACTTGATTAAGGGTATTTTCGTACCAACGATTTCGGAATCGCACGAACTCCTTGCCGGTCGTATCGCCGCGGCTTTCGCAATATTGATCGCCGGCTACCTTGGCTTCGATCCGCCCGGTTGGGTCGCTCAGGTTGTTGCGTTCGCGTTTGGACTTGCGGCCGCATCGCTGTTCCCAGTTATTCTGCTCGGCATTTTCTTTAAACGCGTTAATAAGCAAGGGGCGATCGCCGGCATGCTGACCGGTTTGCTGTTCACCTATGGCTATATTGAATTTTTCAAAGGCTTGTTCCTCAAGTGGGCCGGCGCACCGTGGGGTGAGAATGTCGCGTCCAACTGGTTGTTCGGCATCTCGCCAGAAGGCATCGGTGTCATTGGCGCGTGCCTTAATTTCGCGGTTGCACTCGTCGTCAGTCATCTAACCGCGCCGCCACCAGATAGAGTTCAGCAGATGGTCGAGCATATCCGTGTGCCGCGGCATTTTGATGAGAATCCGATATGAGGAATACGACAAGGATTTTGATGGCATTGCTCGTCGCGATTTCGGTTTCGTCCGCCACCGCCGGTTCATCCGAGCTTGACAGTACCGAGGCTCGCATTTCGGCGTGGATCGACGCCAATGCTTCCGGCGCAATCGGTTTGCTCGAGGAGACCGTAAATATCGGCAGCGGCACGATGAACCATGAAGGCGTGCGCGAGGTTGGAAAAATAATGCGCCGGGAGCTCGATGCACTCGGCTTCGATTCTGCGTGGATTGATATGCCGCCAGAGGTTAATCGTGCCGGCCATTTGTTTGCGTATCGTGATGTCAGCCGCGGCCCGAAAATATTGATGATTGGTCACCTCGACACCGTTTTCGAGTCCGACGATGCGTTTCAGTCGTTTGAAAAAGACGGCGATATTGCGAGAGGCCCGGGCGTTGACGACATGAAGTCGGGCAATGCCATAATCATATTCGCGCTGAAAGCACTTGCCGAAGTTGGGGTTCTTGATGAGGTTTCTATTGCAGTCGCTTATACCGGAGATGAGGAAAAGACCGGTGCGCCGTTGTCGATCGCGCGGAAAGACCTGATCGAGGCCGGAAGATGGGCTGATTTTGCGCTTGGCTTCGAGTCGGCGGTCACCTATGACGACACGGACTGGGCCACGATTGCACGCCGTAGCTCGTCAAGTTGGGTTCTTACCGTTGAGGGGCAGCAGGCACATTCATCCGGTATCTTTAACGAAGAAGTCGGTGCTGGCGCCATATTCGAAGCGGCGCGCATATTGAACGGTTTTTACGATGAGGTGCGTGGCGACGAGTACCTAACGTTCAATGCCGGCACAATTCAAGGCGGCACCAAGGTCGAGTACGATCCACAACAAAATCGCGGGTCGACATTCGGTAAAACAAACGTTGTTCCGCGAAGAGTCGTCGTGCACGGTGGAATGCGGACAATTTCAGTCGATCAGCTGGCATGGGCGCGCGCGGCAATGCGGTCCGTCGTCGAAAAACACCTGCCGCACACGCTAGCGACGATCGAGTTCGAGGACCGTTATCCACCAATGTCACCAACCGACGGCAATCAGAGACTGGCTTTGCTGCTGTCCGACGTCAATGAGGCATTGGGTCGCGGAGAAATGCCGGCGCTCGACCCGTCGCGCCGCGGCGCTGCGGATATTTCCTTTGTCGCGCCATACACGGACGCGCTTGCCGGGCTCGGCGCACTGGGTGAGGGCGGCCATACGCCTAATGAAAGTCTCGATCTATCGTCCATGCCCGTGGCGATTAAGCGCGCCGCCATACTGATCTATCGACTAAGTCAGGAATCGCAGCAGGACTAGCTTCGCTATGGATCACGACCATAATGCCAGCAACATGCGTCGTGTAGTTGTCGCGCTGATACTGACCGGTGCATTCATGGTCGTCGAGGTCATCGGCGGGATTTTGTCTGGATCGCTGGCATTGCTCGCCGATGCTGGCCACATGCTGACCGACACGATGGCGCTGGCGCTCGCGGCCGTCGCGTTTCACGTTAGTAAACGACCGCCGGACGCGCAGCTGACGTTCGGATATCAGCGTTTTCAGATTCTTGCGGCGTTTGTTAACGGCTTGAGCCTGATCTTGATTGTCGGCTGGATCCTATTTGAGGCGATGCAGCGTTTCATCACACCTAGGGACGTTGTCGGCCCGACAATGCTCGTCGTCGCGACGGCCGGGCTGCTGGTCAATATTGTCGCGTTCGCAATTTTGCATACGGGCGACAAGGATAATCTAAACATTCGCGGCGCAGCGCTGCATGTCGCCGGCGACCTTCTGGGCTCCGTAGCGGCAATTGTCGCCGCTATTGTCATTATCTACACCGGTTGGATGACCATCGACCCAATATTGTCCATTGCTGTGGCGATGTTGATCCTCAAAAGCGCATGGGTACTCGTCACGCGCAGCGCACACGTATTGCTCGAGGGCGCGCCCGAGTGGCTGGATGTCGACCAAATGCAGACGAAGATCGTGGCGGTGTTACCCGCGGTTGCGGAAATTCACCACGTACACGTTTGGGGGCTGACACCGCAGGACCTGATGTTGACGATGCATGTACGTTTGCGTGACGAAACCAGCAATCCGACCACCATTATCAGGGACGTAAAGTCGCTGCTGCAACGGGACTACGGAATCGGCCACTCGACGATAGAGATCGAAGTGGATGATTGTGCGGATCACGGCTAGCCGCCGTTACGGTCGTCGGGCGCTACGGTGCCGATGTAGGGCAGCGTGCGATCTTGCTCGCCAAAGTCCAACCCATATCCCACGACCCATTCATCGCCGACAGAAAAACCCACGTAGTCGATTTTGACATCGACCTCGGCACTTTCGGCTTTATGCAACAACGAACAGGTTCGAATCGACGCTGGGCGATGAGATTCCAGAATGCCGATAAGGTATTTGAGTGTATGGCCGGTGTCGACGATGTCCTCGACTATCAACACATGCCGGTTTTCAATGTTGCCACGAACATCCATGACCAGACGCACCGCGCCGCTGGACACACTGCCAGTGCCATAGCTGGATACTGCGATAAACTCGATTATTCGCGGAATGCTCAAGCGGCGT
Source organism: Gammaproteobacteria bacterium (assembly GCA_029861535.1). Taxonomy (GTDB): domain Bacteria; phylum Pseudomonadota; class Gammaproteobacteria; order Steroidobacterales; family Woeseiaceae; genus UBA1847. The sequence continues at coordinate 31,107 of JAOTZC010000026.1, read as the reverse complement.
GACAGATCAGCCAGAAAAATAAAGGAACCCTTCAGCACGCCAACCAATACAAGGTCACCCTTATCAGCATAGTCGTCGGAGATCTGATCCGCGAGCTCGCCAACTCGCTTCAGAATCGCAGCTTCGTCGATCAAAACGGGAGGATTACTCACGCGCTACTCCAAAACTCAGCAGTTGCGAGAATAGGGCAACTTACACGTGGATGCCACACGCGATTGCGGTATCTTAGCTGGCCAGGGAGAAGTCGATGAAGCGCTCAATCGCCATTGCCGGAAATATGGGCTCTGGAAAATCCACTTTGGTGGATTTTCTTGCGCGAACTTATGACGTTGCACCGTTTTACGAACCCAACGACGAAAATCCTTATCTCGCGGATTTTTACAAAGATATGAAGCGCTGGGCGTTTCAATCGCAGCTTTATTTTCTGAGTAACAAGTTTCGGCTGCATCAAGAGCTCGATCGTCAACCCGGCGTTGTCGCGCTCGACCGTACGATTTTCGAAGACGCGGAAGTATTCGCGACCGCGCTGCACCAGATGCGCAAGATTTCGAAACGCGACTGGCAAACCTACCAAGGGTTCTATCAGGCGATACTCGACGCGATTCGCCCGCCCGATCTAATGATCTATCTGCGCTGCTCGATGCGAACCCTGCGACAGCGCATCCGCTTACGCGGACGAAAAATGGAAAAAGATATTCCACTCGCCTACCTGAAACGCCTCGAACGCTTGTACGACGGATGGATCGATACCTACGACATGAGCGAGATACTGATCCTCGAGACAGATCGACTCGACTACATCCACGACCTCGTGCATCGACTGGATGTGATGGAGCGAATTGAAGCTATGTTGCCCGATGAGATTGCTAAGTCCGTGCGTATGTAATGGCACTGTGTGCGCGACGCTTCTCATCGTCATGGCTCGGTCCGATAGCGGGAAACACCTGTCCTATGGTTCGGCACTTCGTTGAATACGCTGCGCTTTACTTCCGATGAAAAGCATCACGCACGCAGTGCCTCTACGGAGCTACGGATCCAAACGAAAGCCTGCCTGTTCGAGCAGGCGCGCGCTGGTGTCGAAGGATTCCCGGTCGGCGTAGGTCATGACCACCTCGAATTCGCCGGTGCCGCGTCGAAACCAGTCGAGGCTTAGATCGGGCGATATGTTCTCAAGTTGTTGAACGAATGCAGTCGCGCGATACGGTTCGCCGAAGGTCACGAGTGTGGATTGGCCAATCTCAGAATATAAATACTCTCCGCGAGGCGCCTGCGGCGCGCCATCGCCCAGCACATAATTTAGGTGCCTGAATATGTATCCCGAATACCACGTTGCGCCGGATGGGATTTGGCTGCCGTCCATGGCGATGCGGCGCGGTCCGTAATTATATGCGGCAAGTGCCAGGTGCAGGTTGCCGTCGTAGTGGGCGAGTAGCTCTTTCAAATAACGCGCGCCGGCATCGATATTCGTACACGGATCATAGAGATCGCTGAGCCGATGAATGCCGAGATGCTTAGCTGTACCGGGCCACAAAATCTGCATGACGCCATGCGCATTGGCCCGCGACCGCGCCGTGGCCTCGAAATCGCTCTCACCGCGCGCGACCGCAAGTAATAAGGTTTCGGGCAGATCGTATTCGAGCGCGGCGACGCCAAAACAGCTCGCGTGTGGAAATTGATATGCCGGCTCGGCGGTCGTTTGAGTCGCCAGGTAGTTGCTCCATGCTGAATCCAGGTCAGGCTCCACTATGCGTGCATCGGCCGTAATCGCGAAACAGGTCAAGACAGACCCGACGACAACGATGCCGAATTTTATTAGTCGTTCCCTCACCTTATCCCTCCGGCAATTCAAGCCCCGTCGCGGCAGTTATTTGCGACAGGTTGTTGTTTATGTCGGTATCGTCGATATATGCGAATGCGACCTCGTACACTCCGGGTTTAATCTTCACGACTCGGTAATCAAGCCCGGTGACGCGTTGTAACTGGTCTACGAAACCCGATGCTGCAAATTCGCTGCGAAACGGACTCCAAAATGCGTACCACGACTGCGCATCGTTATCTGCAACTTGGTCGATTGCAGCTTGCTCATCCAGCGTAGCCGCCGATTCGCCAGCAAATTCCGCTGCAAACTCGGTCGGTGCTGCAGGAGGCTCCGCAATTTCAGCTTCGCTATCGTCAACAGTCGTATTTTCCGCCGATTCCTCCACCATGGAAGGTATAGCCGGTGATGCTGCAGGGACACTGTCTGCCTTGTTAAGCGCGAGCGCTGGTATTTCGACCGGGGACGTCGGCAATGGCAGCGTGACGACCGGACGATCGATTTCAATCGGCTCCGCCTTGAATTGCGGTATGCCGACTAGCACCAGCAGTGTTGCGAGAGCTAGTGCAGATCCTGTAATTGCGCCAAGTAATCGAATCATTGGCTTACCCTCAAAGTACGTCTTTTAGTTCTAATGCCCGCCAGTCAATGTGATTGGCGGATTGCGCCGCAAGCATTGCAAAGTCGTCGAGCCAGTTACGCAGATCTGCACCGGTCAGGCCCGACCGGGATGGCGCGCCGCAGCGCATCGGCAACCTGTCGATATGATTGGCGATGCGCCTTGCCGATCTGGCGTCCGATATTGCGATTGCGTAATAAGTATCCACACGCGGTGTGACCAGCCAGTCGTCGGATTCTTGTGCTTGACCGGTATTTGTCGAAAACGGGGCGATTGGGAATCGCAGCGAACCACCGCGACGCACCACGCGAGCTGTCGTACGGTCACGGCAATTGTCGCCGCCTAAGCGAACGAGGCCAAGGTGTGGTTGATGCTCGAGGACAAATACGACCGCGTCTGAGTGTGTGCTGGCCTCGAGTAACGAACACTGCCGACCTCTCGACCAATACGAGGCCGTTTGCAGGAATGCGTCTTGCGAGCCGCATTGTGCAACGCTTGTTGGCGAATGAACTTGCAGCGGGCCGATCAACGCATCACTGCCTGCATTCGGAATGGATATCGCTGCCGGTATAGGCAGAGCGCGTTCTCGCGCCTGTGGTCGCGGAACTGTGACCGGAGTCGTTGGCTCCATGTTTGCATATCGAGTATTTGGCATCACGACATAAGCGCTGGCACTCAAGGTTGTCAGGTCGGTGTCCTTGCCGTTCGGTGTCACTGTCAGCCAGTATTGATACAGCGGTCCATCGATCTGGTGCGCCTTGCCGGCGAGCGCCGCATTTGCACGGTCGCTGTCCACCGTCAATTCAATTGCAGAATGGGCCGCAATATTGTTGCCGATCAATTCCACGGTGCCGTCCAGTTCGTCGTCGCTGTTGGCCGCTGTCGACGTCGGAACGATGTATTCGCCATTAGTTTGTCTTAATAGATCGCAGGACAATTCGTGCGCGAGATGCCGCGCAAGCAGGTCTGTCTGCGCCAGTGTAAACGGTACGTCTCGGGCGCCCAGAAATGTCTGATCAACCTGCGTCCTTTGAATTGCTTGCTGTTGTGAGCCGTTCAACCTGCCGCGCCAGGACTTGACGAAGCCGCCGACCCACCTGTGATCTTCCAGGTCCAGTGCATGTAGGCTCAGTTCGTAGCTGCGATCGACCTGCTGGGACAGTTCGAGTCCTATGTAGTAGTGAACATCATCGCGCGTGCAGTCCACAGCTGTTGTACCAAGACGATCGGCGCTGCCTTGCCGCCAGCCGATTCGTACACCGTTTGTGTCTAATGCCGCATCCAACAGACGATCGCGCAATGACAGAGCGAGTTCATTGCTGATAGGTGCCGGTGTATTGTTGTCGAGAATGACGAACATGAGCGTCTCGCCCTTGAAGCGCGGGTGAGTCAACAACTGCTGAGTAACGAATGGAATCAATTCGCGGTCGACAAAACGATCGAGATCGACTTCTTTCGCCAAAATTGGCGACGGCAACGCTTGTACGGCGAGGAAACTGATGATTAGTACTCTACGCAACACTACGACGCCTCCAGATTGAGGTTACCGTCGGCGCCAATAACGAGGGCGCCACTCGAGTGTTCGCGCATCAGCGTACTTAGTTGATTTCGGAGCTTTCCGGGTAACGTGACGCCCCAGTCAACAGACCTTGCGTCGGCGCCGGTTCGCGATAATGCCTCGATCACGGGTCGTGGTACCGTCGTCGCTTCCATCTCGTGAAATGAATTGGGTGTTGAGGCTTCCCAGAAGCTAATACGGCTCTCGCTGACAGCCATGCGCTGTGCACGACCGGCATCGATTGCGTAGAACCCAACGTGACCAGCCGCGACCAAGCGCGTCAACACCAGATCTGATTCGAATCGCAGCGTAAAGCCTTTCTCATCCTGCGGTTCACTCGGTGTTTTTGTCTGGACCACCGACGGTAACGATGCCTTCTCCATTGACGGCGCCGGTTCTGGCGTCTCAGTAGCGCGCGCCTCCGGCATCGGCGGAGGCTTTTGTGGAGTCTGTGGCTGAAATTTTGGCACCCATTTGGGACGTGCGAGTGTAACTTGCGGCTTGGCTACCGCTTGCATGTGCGATGGCGGTGTGGTGTCGACGATTTCGGTGAGTTTTTCGACAATCGGTTTCGCTGCTTCGACAGTCGGAGCCGTTACAGGATCTTGCGCCTCGATAACGGGTTCTGCTTGAGCGGTTTCGGCAACAACCTCTATAGGAATTTCAGGCGCAAGTGGAATACTTTGCACGAGCGCGAAAATCGCGACCAAGCATAGGGCAAGAATTGCCATGAAACGCATGATGTCGGTCTGCAGGTCGGCGGCTCCGCCGCTGTCGCCGTCGATGCCGCGGACAAGAGGGTAGGCGAGCGGCGAGCGGCTCAATGTTCATCCCTTTCAAGCCGGGAATCAGGCTTGCCGAGATGTTTTTCGATGCGCTGCAGGCTCTCGCGCATTTCCGACGTGTCGGCGCGGGCGGCACGATCGTACCGATGTTGCAATTCGGCACCGATGGTTATTGTCTTGTATACGCGCATCAGATAGCCACCGACGCCGCCAAAAATAGTCGTGGACAGGGCGAGCAGAATGCCGCCGTCGATCATTCGTTCAAGCATCGCGAATGCGCCCTGGCTTAACGCTGCGTCGCGGTCGCCGAGAGCAAAAATGAGGGCGCTGCGCATGCCGATCGCCGTCCAGATGACGCCGGTGCCAAAAAACAGCGTCGTCCATATTTCCGTTAGATGGTCGAGCTGAACAACCTGATTAACCGGACGATCGCCGTCGAGCATTTTGCGCAGTCTGCCGAGCGTGACAAAGAATGCGATCAACAAAACGGCGAAGACCGGAATTGACGAACCGAGGTTCGTATAGGCCCAGACGAGCCAGTCTGCGGGACTGGAGATGGCTGAGTTGCTCAGGACAACTAGATCGGCGCGTGCGAGCCCGTATACGATCGCCGCGCCGCCGACCAGCGTGCCGGTCAGGCCGGCGATCATGCCCTGCAAGAAATCGCGGCGCTCCGTCATTGCAGCCTACCGACCGGCGGCGCACGCTGTGCAGGTGGCTTCCAGAACCAGTTCGACTTCCTGGAAAAGTTGGTCTGCGCGATAATAGCCGTCGTTGTCCAGGCTGACTCTGAGTAGCCCGCGTTCCTTGTCGGACAATTCACGCTCCATGTTGTACAAGACCTTTTGTTTGTTCGGGCATGTGTGCGAGCAATTATTGTAGTCACCGCGCATCGACATGAATTTCACATTGAAGTAGCGGTTGTAGTAATCCTCGGCCTGGCGTTTGCTCAACAATCCGTCGTCGGCTGCCCAGACGAGAAATTCACTGAACTCGCGCTTGTTTTCAGGTCGCGGATCACCCTCGGCGATAGTCAGTAAATCGTCATAGTAGCTGTCGAAGTACGCCTGACAGCCGCTTTGAAGATTGCTTTGCACGGCGCTTATCGCGTTTGACAGATTGCGCGTCTGCGGCGACATGCAGCTGGGTTCGTTTGATGCGCACGCCGTCAACAACATCGAGACAGCAAGTATGCTCGCAAATGCCAGACGGCTCTTAAGTTTGAAATTCGACATTATGGGTGCTCCTTGAAGCTCACTGTTCTGATTTCATTGTTCTAGAGGGCTGCGGTACGCCTGTTCTATGCTGCCAGGTGGCGGGCCGGCGACAATTTCGCGTGCTTCTTCATCGCCAAACAAAATGGATTTGACGCCGCCGACAACCTCCATCATCTCGGGCGTTATGATTCCGAAAGATTGATTGAGTTGTTCCATTAGGGTTGCGCGGGCGATTTCCTGTCGCGTGCGTTGAATCAAAACACTCGTTTCTTCCATGTCGAGGTAAATGTCCGACGCCAGTACCGCAAGCGACTGGTCGCTTTGGCTGCCGGACGTTGCGACCAGTTGATAATACTGCTTGAAGCGTTCCGACAAGCGCATGCCGGATCGGCCGCGAAGCGTTGGCGACGATTTCGTTGCAGTCTTGGTAGCACCTGTGCCAACGAGCGTTTCCTGCAACGCCCACGGTGTCATTTTCTTGCCGAGTTCATTGCGCAAGCCTTTCTCGAGACTCTGCCGTGTGTTGTTCACCGTGTGTTCCATGTCCGGCAGGCGCTCTTCCATAATTGTGAGCATGTCCAGATACGTTGCGCCTATCTGGCGCGCCAGGCGCTGACAGCCCGAATCATTCTCGGCACCATCGCACTTACTCTGTTCGTAGAGCTGCTGTTGCTGGTCGAGGCGGCCGATGACCTCCTGCAGGCCGGTTTCCATGTCACGAGCAACATTGCCCGTTTGCCGGAGGTCTTCGACGACTGTTGTTGGGAAGAGCCTTATCGTCGGGCTATTCGCTAGCGCAGTAGCGGTTACACACAATGTCATGGTTAAAGCTGCCAGCCCCAAAAGCCTGTTTTTCATGTTGTCGTCCTCGGAATTTTGATCGCCTTGTGACGCTACCCGCAGCGCAATGAATACAGGCTGAACGCGGCTTTGGGGGGCCGTTTCCCAAATCCGTGAAATCCCCTATTGCACTTCGTAATGCGAATCATTATCATTTCTAGACAGATAGGAATCCTGTAGAAATATCCGCTAGTTACATAATTCAGATGGGTGTTTTTGCAGGCAATTCGGACCAGTCATGAAACACAACGGCAATACTCTCGCGGCATTAAAAAAGGGCCAGAAAGGTGTCATCAGCGCCGTCGATGCCGCGTGCCCGCATGTACAGCGACTGATGACCCTGGGCCTTGTCGAAGGCGCAGAAATCGAGCTCAGAAGTGCAGCATTAGGCGGCGACCCGCTTGAATTCCGACTGTTCGGTCGCGGCATCTCGTTGCGTCTAGAGCAGGCGCGACACTTCACGGTTTCTCCCGTCGGACCCGGTGACTAAGCCCAGCGAAACCCGGATCCCTGCCAATCAAATTCCGATAAGCCGGCAGCGCGATGCCAGCATTGCCGTGGTCGGTACGCCGAACTCCGGAAAAAGCACGGTATTCAATCGTCTGACCGGGTTGCGGCAGCGCATCGGTAATTATCCGGGCGTGACGGTCGAACGCCATATCGGCACCCTCAAGATCGACAACCGAAACATCGAACTCGTCGATCTTCCGGGGACCCACACCCTGAGCGCTCATTCGCTCGAAGAAAGAATCGCTGTTGATGTGATTCTTGGTCGCATGCAGGGATTACCGCAGCCCGACGGCATACTTGCCGTTGTCGACGCGACCAATTTGTACCAGGGCCTCTATCTTTTGCAGCAGTTGCTGGACCTTGGCGTACCGCTCGCCGTAGTGCTTACGATGACCGATGCTGCCGAAGGTGAAGGTCTGCAAATCAATCTCGAGCGATTATCTGAACACCTCGCCGGCGTGCCGATTTTCCCGGTAGTTGCAACAACTGGCCGTGGTCTGGAAGAACTTCGCCACGGACTCTCGTCATTACATGAGCAGAATCCGCCACAGCCAATACTTGCGTGGCCGAAGTTATCGGCGGCAGCTGAAGCGTTAGTCGCATCCGTTGCCGCGCCGCTTCGGAGGGTCGAAGTCGAACGACTATTGGTTGACGGCCCGAGCGATGCCAATGCCGCCGTAGTGGCATCGTTGGGACCGGCTGGCAATGAGGCGATTCGACGCGCGCAGGATGAAGTGTTTGGCAGGGATCCGCCACTTGCTGCCGAAGCACGTGTCCGATATCGCTGGGTCAGGGCAGTACTCGCTGACGTGCAAAGTCGGGGCACTTCACTGGCGTCCTGGCGTACCCGTCTGACAGCGTTCCTCAATCGACCTATTCCTGGAACGATCGGCTTGTTTATTGTCATGGCAATCGTTTTCCAAGCCGTATTCGCATGGGCGACGCCGATGATGGACTTGATCGACTCAGCTGCTTCATCGCTCGCCGCTTTAACTCATTCCGCAATCGGTGATGGCCCACTCGCGAGCCTGATCGCTGACGGCGTGATCAGTGGCGTCGGCAGCGTCGTCATTTTTTTGCCACAGATCCTTATCCTGTTCCTGTTTATTATATTGCTCGAAGATTCTGGTTATTTGGCGCGGGCCGCTTATCTAATGGATCGCGCAATGCGATCGATCGGACTTTCGGGGCAGTCGATCATACCAATGATCTCGAGTTTCGCGTGTGCGGTACCCGGCATCATGGCAACGCGCGTCATTCCTAACCGTCGCGATCGTATCGCGACGATTATTGCCGCGCCGTTTATGACCTGTTCGGCACGTCTGCCCGTGTACGCACTACTGATTGCCGCATTCGTGCCTTCGCAAAGCATTGGCGTTCTAAACCTGCAGGGCCTCGTGCTATTCGGCTTGTACCTGTTCGGTATCTTCATGGGTGTACTAACCGCGCTGCTGCTGCGAAAGACTGCGCTGCGTGGTCCGAAACCGCCGTTCGCATTAATGCTGCCCGAATTTCGCCGGCCGAATATTCGTACCGTTTTATTCCAGCTGCTCGGTCGTGCAAAGGTATTCCTGTATCGCGCCGGCACCGTAATCTTTACTGTGGCCGTTATCGTCTGGGCACTGGCGTACTATCCACGATCGGCTGACGTCGGACCGTATCTTGTCGAACAACAGCGGCTGGTCGAATCAACCTTGAGCGGTACCGAGCTCGCCGAGGCGCTCGCCAATATTGACAATCAGGGTGCTGCGTTACAGCTCGAGCAAAGCTGGCTTGGGCGCGCTGGCAAGTTCGTCGAACCGGCGTTCGAGCCGCTCGGCTGGGATTGGCGAGTTTCGGCGGCCGTAATTGCCGGATTTCCTGCGCGAGAGGTTGTCGTTGCTGTGCTCGGTACTGTGTATGCGGTTGGCGATGAAGCTGACGAGTCGACGCTGTCCGAAAGGTTGAAGGCGGCAACGTGGTCGGACGGCTCCGCCGTGTTTACGCTGCCGATGGTTATCGGGCTATTGATATTCTATGCGTGTTGCCTGCAGTGTGCCGCTACGCTCGCCGTTATCCGCCGTGAAACCAATACTTGGCGATGGCCAATATTTGCGTGGGGCTATATGACCGCGCTCGGCTATCTTGGCGCGTTATTGGCCTACCAGTTCCTGTAGGAGCTCACCTACAATTGTTGGAGCTTTTCCACCGCCTTTGCGAGCGTGTCGTCGTCTTTTGCAAAGCAGAAACGCAATCGTTGGCCGGTAAACGGTGTTTCGCAAAATACCGATAGAGGAATCGATGCAACGCCGATATCGCAGGTCCAGCGTTTCGCCAGCTCTTCATCGAGGTCATCGCAAATTTCGCTGTAATCCAGCAACTGAAAAAACGTACTGCGCGCCGGTTTGAATCGAAAACGGGACCCATCGAGTAAGTCACAAAAGTGATCGCGCTTTTGTTGATAGAACGCGGACAGTTGTTCATAAAAGCTCGGATCGCTGCGTAGGAATTCAGCGAGCGCATATTGTATTGGCGTTATTGTCGTGAATACAGTGAATTGGTGCACACGGCGAAACTCAGCGGTCAGCTCCGATGGCGCCAGGCAGTAGCCGACTTTCCAACCCGTCGCGTGAAAAGTCTTGCCAAATGACGACACAACGAAGGTGCGTTCCCAGAGCTCATCATGCCGCAACAGGCTTTGATGTTGTTCTCCATCGAAGACAATATGTTCGTACACCTCATCGGATAAAATAAATGCATTACTGCCTGCTACCGCAGACGCCAATCTGTCGAGATCGTCGGAGGAGAGAATTGCGCCGGTCGGGTTGTGTGGAAAATTACAAATAATGAGGCGGGTCTTTTCGTTGATAGCGTCTTGGAGGCGCTGCCAGTCGATTCGAAAATCAAAACCGTTTTCATGAATGGCGAGAGGAATGTGACGAGTAATACCGCCGGCAAGCCTTATGGCGGGTTCATAGGAGTCGTACGCCGGATCAAATACGACAACCTCGTCACCGGCGCGCACGACTGCTTGGATGGTGCTGAATAGTCCCTCGGTAGCGCCGGTGCAGACAGTAATTTCGGTATCGACATTGACCGATCGACCGTGCAATTCCGCGGTCTTTGCAACAACCGCTTCGCGTAAGGCAGGTACGCCAGGCATCGGAGCGTATTGATTAGCCCCATTGCGTAAATGAAAAGCAATGCGATCGAGCAGCGCTTCTGGAGGATCGAAGCTTGGAAAACCCTGTGACAGATTGACGGCGCCACGGTCATTTGCAAGTTGGCTCATAACCGTGAAAATCGTTGTGCCAACGTCGGGGAGTTTGCTGTCTAGCTTGAGATGCATAGGGCGGTGACAATGACACCCTCCGGAATGGATTGTCAATTCCGTCGCCGCATTCGAGACGATCGCTAGATCAAGTCAAAATACGCCCGATTTACCCCCGATACTTATCGTTGAGCCCGACTCCGGCGACGATCATGGGCAGGACTTTGTCAATTCTTCGCTGTTTCGTGTCATCGCGCTTGGCGTCTGAAACATAGTCAGCGTATTCGCGCTGCCGTCCTTTGCGTAGTTTGCGGAACGCCGCAGTGGCACCTTTGGTTCGGCGAATTGCTTTTTTCAATTCGTCTGGGACGTCAACCGATTTTGAACGATCAGGCTTTATTTCCTTGCCGGCATCGATCGAGGCAATGGCTTCTTTGACGTAGCGCTTGATGACGGCAGGCTTTATGTCTTTTGCGGAGGCCATGCGCCACTGGCGTAGCGCGCGGGTTTTGCCTTCCTGCGCATTGATCAGCACGTTCGCGTCGTCCGTCAGTAGCGCGCCCTGATGAAACCAAAGTCCGAAATAGGATTTGAAAGCGCCGATTCCGACCACGTTCTTGCCTTTATAGGTGTAGCAAGGCCCGCCCCATTTGACCTCTTCATCGAGGACGGTGGATTTCAGGATTGTGCGGAGACGCATCAGTTCCTGCTGCCAGATCGCGGCATCGCGAAAGTACTCGTCGACGGATTTCGCCCGATTCATAATTAGAAGCTGAATCTGAATCCCGCGAATGTCTCAAACTGCCCAAGCAGATTGCTCTCGATACGGATGGCGCACAAATTTATGTCCGGGCCGGTCCTGCAAAACAGGTCGGTCTCCGAATCCGTCAGGGTGCCATAGGCGCGCGCCTCCAGCCGCAGCCCAAAGCGCTTGCTAGGCATAACGTTAATACCGAGCCCAATGGAGCCTGAAAAAAACGTATCGTTCTGACTCCCATTCGCGTCCGTACTTATGTGGGTGCCCCCAATAGTCATCGCAACATACGGCTGTACCTTGTCACCGTCGCCGTGATAGGTACCTCCCAGCTGCAGCACATGGATGTCGGTATCGACTGATGACACGGTCACCAAGGGATCGCTGAGCTGCGCATCGGTGCGTTGCTGCGAGTACAGCAGCTCCCACGTTGTATTGGCATCGTTGCGGACATTGATCAGGAAACCGAACGAGGCTGAATCGTCCACATCGACCGTCGTCTGCGAATCCTGCACCTCGAAATCGCCACTGAATCGATAACCGATAAGCGGCGTGATTTCCACGTTGAACTCTTCGCTGCTTGCGAGCGTGGTCGCAAGCATTGTCGTAACAAGAAATACAATTTGTTTCGTCATCGCGCTTTCTCTGCAGCAATGAGCCAAGTTCGGCGCAAATCAACATTTGGTCGGGGTAACTGGATTCGAACCAGCGACTTCTACCTCCCGAAGGTAGCGCTCTACCAGGCTGAGCTATACCCCGTCTGACATATCCGTTTCGGTTGGCGCCAAGGCTGCCGCCGCCTCAAGCGCGTCGCTGGACTGCAAATTCCGCGACCGCAATCAGGGCCTGTTTGTGGACCGATTCGGGAATGTCGGTCAACGCACGTAGTGCCAGGTCGGCGGCTTCCTGAGCGCGCGCCGCAGTGTACTGGAGGGCCCCTGTCGATTCAATGACCGCCTGGATGCTTTCGAGCTGATTCAGCCCACCATCGATAATTGCTCGACGAATCATTTCGCGTTCCGCCGTACTGCCATTTTGCATCGCATAGATCAATGGCAAAGTCGGCTTACCTTCGGCGAGGTCGTCGCCTAGGTTTTTACCGAGTTCAGTTGCCGAAGCGTTGAAATCGAGTGCGTCGTCGACAAGCTGAAACGCCGTACCAAGATGTTGTCCGTAGGCAAGCATGGACGCCTCGTCACTGGCGCTACGACCGGCCAGGACTGCGGAGATCTGCGCACCGGCCTCGAATAATCGTGCCGTCTTGCGATAAATCACCTGACGGTACGCTTCCTCGGTCACATCAGGATCATGCACGTTCATCAACTGCATTACCTCACCGGCGGCGATTGTGTTGGTCGCATCCGCTAGGATTTGCATGACACGCATGCTGTCAATATCGACCATCATTTGAAACGCACGGGAATACAGGAAATCGCCGACGAGCACACTGGCCTGGTTGCCGAATACCGTATTGGCAGAGTCCTTGCCGCGGCGGCGCTCGGAGGAGTCGACAACATCGTCATGCAACAGAGTAGCGGTATGAATGAATTCGATGATGGCAGCAGCGCGATGGTGTTGTTCGCCCTCATAGCCTAGTGCTCGCGACGCCAACAACACGATCATCGGTCGCAGTCGTTTGCCACCACTCATCACGATGTATTCAGAGACCTGCGAGACGAGCGCGACATCACTCGCCAGGCTCTTTGAAATTAAGCGATCGACCGCGGCCATGTCATCGCGGGCCAACGCGACAACATCCTCGAACGACGGCAAATTGGTGGTTTTTTCGAGCGGCTGCATGAGGCTCGCGATAATGCCTCAATCTGTCGATTGAGGCGACTTGTTTCGACGCCGTTCGGTCACCGAGCGTCATTTGCAAGCCTTTGAAATATGCAGAAATTTCGATGGGTCGCGGCGTTGACCCACGTCAGCGGAATCTATAGAATTCTCGCTCTTTTGCGGCCCCGGCCGTTCGACGGGCCTCGATACCGTCCGGCAAGCACGCAAAATCACTTATTTCTCAGTGAGTTGTGAATAATCCGGCTCATGTGATGGAGCAAAAACAAATGTATGCGGTTTTTCGCAGTGGCGGCAAACAGTACCGCGCGGCAAAGGGTGACATCCTGCGTCTTGAAAAAATTGACGCAGACGAGGGCGCCTCGGTGAAGTTTGACCAGGTTCTGCTGGTCGGCCAGGGCAGCGACGTCAAGGTTGGCAGCCCACTGTTGTCCGGTAGCGCGGTAAGCGCGAAGATTGTTCGGCAGGGCAAGTCGCGCAAGGTCTCCGTTGTCAAATTCAAGCGCCGGCAGAACTATCTGCGCCAAGGCTCGCACCGGCAGTTTTTCACCGAAGTAGAAATCACCGGTATCAGTGCTGGATCGGGCGGCAAGGCCGCGCCGGCCAAGGCAGCCGCGGATAAGCCAGCGGCGGCCAAAGCGCCGGCAAAGAAAAAGGCAACAAAAAAGGCGGCAGCAAAGAAAACCAGCACAAAAAAGACAGCCGCCAAGAAGCCGGCGAAAAAGAAAGCGGCTAAAAAGAAATCGAGCTAGACGAAAGCGTCCAGGACACACGATGCCGAACGAAATCGGCCGACAGACAGACAGATAGGTACAGTACAGTGGCACACAAAAAAGCAGGCGGTAGTAGTAAGAACGGTCGCGATTCAGAGAGTAAACGTCTCGGCGTGAAAATCTTTGGCGGCCAGGATGTTGTTGCCGGCAATATTATCGTTCGCCAACGCGGCACTCGATTTCATGCTGGCGTCAATGTTGGTATTGGTCGGGATCACACCTTGTTTGCGAAGAAAGACGGCCAGGTCCGTTTTGAAAAGAAAGGGCCGAAAAATCGCCAGTTTGTGAGTGTGAGATAGCGTTTCACTGAGCGATCACCACGATCCGTCGCGCCACAAGCGGCGTGGCGCGAGCGGCGCGGCTTTTGGTCCGCGCTCGCATCGGAACCCCGAAAACCCCGCCGCTGCGGGGTTTTTGATTTCTGAATCAATCACACGGTCAAACAAGAGCTTATGAAATTCGTCGATGAAGCAACGATTCGTGTTCACGCTGGCAACGGCGGGCACGGGGCATTGAGTTTTCGGCGCGAGAAATATGTCGAGAGAGGCGGTCCCGATGGTGGCGACGGCGGTAACGGTGGCAGTGTCTATCTGTTTGCTGACGCGTCGCTAAATACGCTTGCCGACTTTCGGGTTGCGCGCAAGTTCCGCGCGGACAGCGGGCAGGGCGGTGCCGGACGTAACAAGACCGGGCGTTCTGGTGACAACTTCGACGTTAGAATACCCTGTGGCACCGTCGTACATGACGTCGATACCGGAGAATTTATTTGCGACCTGACCGAAGATGGCCAGCGCCAGATGGTTGCCGAAGGAGGCAGCGGCGGTCTCGGCAACACCCGATTCAAGAGCAGTACGAATCGTGCCCCACGTAAGACAACCAATGGAACGACAGGCGAGGGGCGTCACCTAAAGCTCGAACTCAAGGTCCTTGCTGATGTTGGTCTGCTCGGATTGCCAAACGCCGGCAAGTCAACGCTCATTAGCGCAATGTCCCACGCGAAGCCCCGCATCGCGGACTATCCATTTACGACTCTGCACCCGAATCTCGGCGTCGTTCGCGTTGGGCGCCTGCAGAGTTTCGTCATGGCGGATATTCCCGGTTTGATCGAAGGTGCGTCGGAGGGCGCCGGACTTGGCATACGTTTCCTAAAGCACCTGCAGCGTACGCGACTGTTGCTGCACCTGGTGGATATTGCCCCACTGGATGAGGCAGTTTTGCCCGCGGATTCTGTGCGGGCAATCACCAATGAGCTCAGCAATTTCTCGGCCGACCTTGCCGAAATGCCGCGTTGGCTCGTCATCAATAAGATCGATCTGCTGGCGTCTGACGCGCTCGCTGACAGACGGGAGCAGCTGCTGTCCGACCTTGACTGGGACGGGCCGGTATTCGAAGTCAGTGCTGTCACCGGCGATGGCACCGAGTCGCTCGGGCAAGCGATCATGCGCGAGCTCGAGCGACAGCGGGAAGACGCGGACACGATCACCGATTTAACATAATTCGCAATCTCGGACGCGTTGCTGCCCCTCGTTGTCAGGCCATCTATCGCCGAAATCCATCCCATAAGTAACAACTTGCCCATATATATAGCCTCTACCGATATCTGTTGGCGTGCGTCAAAAATCTGTCGCAGACCGGACGCAGAACACAGAATGCGATAGCCCATTCCGTTAATAAGGTGGGCCCGACGGGGTATTTTGGATGCCAATCGGTGGCAGGACGATTCGCAATGCAGTGTGGCGCAAGGTCGACATCAAAACTAGCTCATTTAGCAATGTTCGCTTTGCTAATGACAGCGGGCTGCGCGACACCGCCACCGCAACCAGAGCCGGCAGAGCCCCCACCGGTTGAGGTTGTTGTTGAGCCGACAATTCCGATTATCGAGCCAACGCCACCGCCGCCAATCGTAGAAGCGCCACCGGTCACGGTCACGCCGCTGCCGGCGATCGCCATCGTTTTATCAAGTCGCAATCCAGATTATGAAGACGTCGTTTTTGAACTTGAAAATCACCTTGAGAATTACTCTATCTATGATCTAAGCGACAAGAGTCAGCCACCGGCCGCGGCGTTTCGTTTGATAAATGACTCCGACACGGTTGCGGTAGTCGCGATTGGTCTGATTGCCGCAACCTCAGCTGTGCAAATGGCAAACGTACCGGTCATTTTTAGCCAAGTGTTTAACTATCAGGATCATGGACTTATCACGGAGTCCAGTCGCGGGGTTGCTGCCATTGTGCCGGTTGCAGCGCAGATCGCGGCGTGGAAGGACATCGACCCGAATGTCTCCGAAATCGGCATCATTATCGGTGAAGGACACGAGGACCTAGTTGCCGAGGCTGAGCTGGCAGCCGAGCAGCACGCGATCAGCCTTAAAATTCGCACGGCGCATTCGGATCAGGAAACCTTGTATTTATACAAGCGAATGATCCAGGACATCGATGGTTTCTGGCTGTTCCCAGATAACCGAATTTTAAGTACCCGTATTTTGAACGAAATCTTGCAAAGTGCGCGGCATCGAAACGTGGCTGTACTTGTTTCGAACGAATCGATGTTAGCGATGGGCGCCACGATCAGCATCTCTTCCGTTCCATCGGACATTGCCGAGAAAATCACCGAAATCATCCGCCTTATTCAGGCGAATCGCTTCGCGGATGTGCCGTCCCTAACTCCCCTGTCCGACATTCGTGTTGAGACGAACGAGGCTTTTCTGCAAAAACCTGTGGTCGCAGCCGAACCCGAAATATCCGAGGGTACGCCGCAATGAGGGCAGCGATTGCCGCTATATTGGGGCGCTTGCCCGGACTTTCCAGACTTAAAGTGGAGAGAAGGAGCAAACGTGTTCTGGTGCATGAAATCCTGTCGATTCAGATTTTCAGCGCCGCATTGGTCGGCGCATTGGCGATTGCAACACTGTATTGGGGCGGCCAATGGGTACTGCAGGACAACTACGATCGTTGGGCGTTGCAGTGGACCGAGGAGCTAAACGAGCTTGGGTCACCTTTGTATTTGAACGAAGACAGCGATGCGCGCGTACGTCTCGAGAGTTATGTTGAGCGGTACTCTGAAATTGACCGCGTCGTCTACTACGCAACCAACGGATCAGCTTTGTTCTCGGTGGATAACGACGCCGCCGCGCCACCTGCTGCCGGCCTCAGTGACACGTTGTTGCGTGATGCGACTGCTGTCGTTGGCAGCCGCCAGCCGTATTTGTTAAGTCACGCCGATCTTGATCCACGGCAGTTCGAGATTCTGGCACCGGTATGGACAGAATCTATCGTCGATGACGGATTGTTCGGCTTCGATCCGAGTAACGCGGAACCGGAAGCGAAAACTGAACTCGTCGGCTTTATAAGTATTAAGTTGGACTTCATTATTTTTCACGATCGATTGCTGGCTAACATCAAGACTGCAGTAATGATACTGCTTACGTTGTTGTTTGCCTTCGCACTTTTCGGACATCGCGCTCTACGCAACGCGCTAAAATCGTTTTCTCAACTCGAACAGCCGATACGCGAGTTGGCGAAGGGCAATCTCGAGGTTGAATTCAAGCCGGCGGAGCACCGAGAAATATCGGATATCGTCGAGGCTCTCGAGACAACGGCCACAGCTCTGAGCGAACGCGATGCGGAGCTCCTGGAGCTCGCGAATCACGATAGTCTGACCGGCCTTTTCAATCGGCGCCGATTTATGGAGGAGCTACAGAATGCCGTAACGGAGCTGGCACAGAATGGGCAGTCTGCGGCGCTGTTTTTCATCGATCTCGATCAGTTCAAGTACGTTAACGACGCTTGCGGTCATCCTGCTGGCGACCGTCTGATCCGAAAGGTCGCCGATGAGCTTGTCCGTAGCGTTGACGAAGACGCGATCGTTGCGCGGTTTGGTGGTGATGAATTTGCGGTACTGTTTCCGAACGCCGACCGGGAATTGGCGCGTTCGAATGCCGAACTCGTTGTTGCCAATATGCGCAGTATGGCGCACATCGAAGATGATCAGGTTTTTCACCCCCACTGCAGTATCGGCGTGACAATGATGCGCGGAGCACATCTTAATCATGATGAGCTAATTGCCCAGGCAGATATCGCGTGCCGCGAGGCCAAACTGGCGGGGCGCAACAGATTTCACTTCTTCAATGACGCTGAGAGTTTCGAAAATGAAATGCTAGCCGACGTTGGCTGGATGAACCGATTGCGCACGGCGATCGACGAGGACAAGTTCGAGCTGTTATTTCAGCCCATCAACCGCATTGATACCGGGGACACGACTCACCATGAAGTCTTGATAAGAGTGCAGTCCGAAGACGGTAAGCTCGTTTCACCGGAGGCCTTCTTGCCGTCCGCCGTTCGCTTCGGCCTAATGTCAGAAATTGATCTGTGGGTCATCCGGCATGCGGCGCGCGCATATGCTCAGCACTCAGAAAACCAACCGCAGCTAAAACTCTCGATCAATTTATCGGCAAACGCGTTCGAGAATGAAGATTTGCATGTATTCGTCAAAGAAGCGTTTGCGGAAAATGACGTACCGGGGGAGCACATCATTCTCGAAATCACCGAAAGCCTGGCGATCCGGCGCCCGATTCACGTCGAACGTCAAGTCGCCGAGTTGAGAAAGCTTGGATGTGAAATTGCTCTGGACGACTTTGGCACTGGGTACAGTTCATTCAGCTATCTGCAGAGATTGCATTTTGACTACATCAAGATCGATGGCGCATTCGTGCAAGACTTGCTGAAGAATCCTGTGGATCAGAAAATGATCAAGCTGATCGCCGAGGTTGGGCACGAGGCCGGCATGCAGATCATTGCCGAATACGTACAGGACGCCGAATCTCTTGCCTTGCTTGGCAAGTTGGGCGTCGACATGGCACAGGGCTTTTTCGTTGGCCGACCGTCGACGGTACCGCGTTTCGCCTCGACACCTATTTCTCTGGATTCGCGCCGCAAGCGGCAGGCCTTCAAGTCGCCGTAAATTCTTGAGGCTGCATCTCGAACGAAAAAAACCACTACGAAGTGTGGTAATTTGCGAAGTGCGGTTATTTACGAAGTGCGGTTATGTGGCGGTGCGGTTATTTACGAAGTGCGGGTATTTTTTCGCAGACGCATTGCTTACATTTGTCAGACGGCTAAAGCCTTCACACGCTTATTCATGCGGCTCTTATGACGTGCCGCTTTATTCTTGTTCACGATGCCTTTGTTTACCATGCTATCGATAACCGGTACCGCATCCTTATAGGCAGCAGCAGCAGCATCCTTGTCACCCGCATCGCAAGCCTTCAGCACATCCTTGATCTTGGTACGCATGCGCGAGCGCAGCCCCATATTGTGCTTGCGGGTCTTCTCCGCCTGCTTGGCGCGCTTTCTCGCCGACTTGATGTTTGCCACTGATTATTACCGTGTCCGGGATATAAAGAGCCGCGTATTATTCTTGGCCAAAGGGGTATTGTCAATGGCCGTGCTCAGGGCCTGACAAGCGCCTGCAACGTATACTCTAAACTACTGATTTTAGGGATTTTTTAGGCTAAACTCTGTGGCCGTATGAACCCTGAAAATGGCCCCGAAAACGAAGCTCAACGGCCGGACACCGCGCTCCGAAGGCGGGTGACTGGCTCGGCGCTGTTTCGAACAACGTCGCTTGTAAGCGGCATGACGCTGCTATCGCGAATCCTCGGGCTCGTTCGCGATGTCGTGCTGGCACGGTTCTTCGGTGCCTCGCTGGTCATGGATGCATTCCTGGTGGCCAACAGAATTCCCAATATGTTGCGGCGCTTCTTCGCTGAAGGGGCGTTTTCGCAGGGCTTTATTCCCGTCATGGCGCGATATCGCGAGCAACATGATCACGACGACGCGCGCGAATTCGTTGACTCCGTTGCAGGCACGTTCGGTGTGGTGCTATTCGGCGTGACACTAATCGGCGTGGTCGCATCACCATTACTGGTTTTGCTTGTCGCACCCGGCTTTGTCGGTGACGGTGGCGATTTCGACCTGGCAGCTTTGATGCTGCGGTTTACGTTTCCGTATCTGTTTTTTGTATCACTGACAGCCTTTGCCGGCGGGATCTTGAATACCTACGGTCGTTTTGGCGTGCCGGCGTTTACGCCGGTTATATTGAATATCGTTTTAATCGCAGCCGCGATCTGGTGGTCGCCACAGCTCGAAGAACCTGGCATGGCGTTGGCATACGCGGTATTCATTGCTGGTCTTTGCCAACTGCTGTTCCAGATTCCGTTCTTGGCACGTATTCGCGCACTGCCGCGTCCCAAATGGGCGCCGAAACATGACGGCGTGAAGCGATCGGTGCGCCTAATGCTACCGGCGATATTCGGCTCATCGGTTGCACAGATCAATGTGCTGCTAGGCGGCATTATCGCGTCGATGCTGGGTGTTGGCAGCATTAGCTATCTCTATTATTCGGATCGCCTGATGGAGTTTCCTCTCGGGCTTTTTGGCATCGCCCTTGCGACCGTAACGCTGCCGTATCTATCACGATTGTGGGCCAACAATGAGCGCGATGCTTTTGCGGATACGATCAATTGGTCGCTAAAACTGGCGCTGCTAGTGGCTGTGCCAGCCGCCGTCGGATTGTTCGTGCTTGCCGAGCCGCTTGTGGCAACCATCTTCTATCGCGGTGAGTTCGACGGTCATTCAGTTCAAATGACATCGATGGCATTACAGGCATACTCGCTCGGGTTGGTCGGTTTTTCGTTTGTCAAAATCCTTGCGCCAGCGTTTTTCGCGCGCGAAGACACACGAACACCAGTACGCATTGCGTTAATTGCTCTTGGTGTCAATCTTGTGCTGAGCATCCTGTCGGCCTGGTATTTGACGCATATTGGTTTTGTCGGTACTCATGTTGGCTTGGCGTTGGCGACATCAATCGCTGCGCTGTTGAACGCAGCGCTGCTTTATCGGGGGCTGCACCGCGACGGTGTTTTGTCGCACATGCATGGTTGGCAGTCGCTGCTTGGTCAGGTTTTGTTGGCCATTGCAGCGATGTGGGCGATACTCGCATGGCTGCAGCGGCCCCTCGAATGGTGGCTGGAAGCGGGCCTTGCGGCTCGCACTGGATGGCTTGGTGTCAGTGTTGTTGCTGGCGCCGGAATATACTTCCTGGTGCTGCTTGCTGTCGGCCTGCGGCCATCCAAGTTTCGCCTGAGACCATAATAATGCGTTTGGTACGACACCTTTCCGATCTGCCTTTCGAGCGCCTAGAGAGCGGCACCGTGGTTACGATCGGCTCTTTTGATGGATTGCATTTGGGTCATCGACAGTTGCTCGAGCGCGTTATTACGATAGCGCGACGCGAAGGCCGACCGTCCCTAGTAATGAGTTTTGAGCCGACGCCCAAGGAGTTTTTTCAGGCGGAGCAGCCACCGGCAAGGTTGATGCGTTTTCGCGAGAAATTTGACGCGCTCGCGGCGAGCGGCATCGATATATTCTATTGTCCAAGATTTTCAACCACCATGCGCAACATCGCGGCGGCGGATTTCGTGCGCTGTATTCTGATTCATGGTCTGAATGTGCGTCGGCTAGTGGTCGGAGACGATTTCCAGTTCGCCGCCATGCGCCAGGGCAACATTGAATTGCTCGAGAGCATGGGCAAAGTGCTCGACTTTTCTGTCGACCAGGTGCCAAGCGTAGTGATCAATGACATACGTGTCAGCAGTACGGCGATTCGCGAAGCCTGTCAGGTGGGCGACATGCAGCGCGCGACCGCATTGCTGGGCCGGCCTTACCGAATGTCTGGAAAAATCGTCAAAGGGGACAAGGTCGGTCGAACACTGGGATTTCCAACGGCGAACGTCGATCTGCGGCGGCGCCAAAGTGCGGTTATGGGCATTTTTGCGGTGCGTGTTCACGGCTTGAAGTGTGGTCCGAAAGACGGCGTTGCGAGCGTCGGCACGCGGCCGACGTTCGATGGCACAAAGCCGATCCTCGAGGTCTACCTGTTCGACTTCAGTGACGATATCTACGGCGCCTACATTCATGTCGACTTCGTCGCACGGCTCAGAGAACAGCAACGCTATGACGCAGTCGAAGATTTAGTTGCGCAAATGCACATAGATGCCGACAATGCTCGCTCAATTCTGGCCAACGCTGCTGCCTAATAGGACTCTAGCGAGTGATATTCAACAACGATTCTGGAATTCGTCGATTCACCGTATGGATGGCAGTCGCGCTAGTTGTCGTCATCGCTGATCAGGTGACCAAGCTGGCAATCATCGAGCACATCGAAGAATTCGCCAAAGTACCGTTGACCGCATTCTTGAATCTGACGCATCAGAAAAACTTTGGCGCGGCTTTTAGCTTCCTGGCCGACGCGAGCGGTTGGCAGCGTTGGTTTTTTGTCGTTTTGGCGACCGTCGTCAGTGCCGTGATCGCCGTTTGGATGTGGCGCATACGTGGTGAGGGACCGATCGTACTTACGGCAGGCCTGTCATTGGTACTAGGGGGTGCAGTGGGAAATGTCATTGACCGCATCAGGCTTGGCTATGTCACCGACTTTATCCAGGTCAATTTGCCGATCCCTTTTTTCGATCCGTTTCCGTCGTTCAACGTCGCGGACTCAGCAATCACCGTCGGCGCGGTGTTGCTCATTGTCGATTCTCTATTCTTCTCAGGAAAAGACGACAAAAAGCTTTAGGAGCGGCCCATCCGGATGATAGACCGCTCTTAACTGTTGTTAACGCGTGCGGGTCCAGCAGTCCGCGAGCGGCGCGGAAGTGCGTGTTCCCCGACCATCGATGGTATAGGTCGCACACTTCCCGGTTTCATTATCAACTAATTGATACGTCGCGACGGCCGTAAAATTGTTCGCGTCGGCAAACGTTACGTCAATGATATAAGCACCAGAATCCGTCGGAAAATTATCGTCAACCGGAAAGCCCAATGCGGTCATGTTGTTGGTGTAGGAGTTCGTGTTCAGATAAACACGTTCCTGATTTGTCGCTATTTGTAGCAGCGCCGCTTTCGCCTCGTTACGCTTGCCCCGAGCGACAAAATCGCGGTAGCTCGGGTAAGCAACGGCGGCGAGTATGCCGAGGACGACCACGACGATCATCAGCTCGACCAGCGAAACGCCACGCATTTTCTTGTACATCAAACTCTCCTGTCGACGAGTAGACTTGCGTTAGTCTACACCGTCCTGCGTCCACAATGTGCGAACCGGGTTGTTGTTGAAGTCGGGGTCGAAACACTCTACGCCGATACAACCGATTGGCGGTGGTGAGCATTCGGCGCCCGTACAGTTTGGATCCGTCGATGTCGGGAACAAGAACACCGGCTGAGGTGCGATTCCACCCTGTTCCAGATTGGTGACTCGAGCCGCGTCGGCGTCTGCTCCGGCGGCCGGCAGGGCAGTGCCTAACGGCACTACCGGGTCGCCGTTCGACACATTGACCTGGTACAGTCGGTTCTTGGCTATGCCGGCCTGGCATGGATCGTTCGTATTAACGGTCGGTTCGAACGTTACGAAAAACACCGAGTCGTTAAATGTGCTCGAGGTTGACAATACCTTCTGTTCCGGCGGAAGAACGAACTTCCAGCCGCTGCCATTCACCGGGATGACGGTACCGACCTGGCCGGCGACGTCGATCAGGTCGCCGTCTTTGACAACGCTGTAGGTGTTGTACTGAGCCTGGGTCAGCGGCGCGAAAACGTCCGCATCGCGAACCGAATAGAAACGATCTGCGGCACTATTGTCGAGCGGGTGCGCTCGATAACCTGAGCCGATGTTGATCGCCAGAAAACGGCGGTCCTGCTTCTTGTCGGTGAACAATGCGACATCAGGCGTCGTGTAGAAACGACGTGTCTCGGCGGCGCTGGGGGCGCCCGGTAGGCCTTCGGCACCCAGCTGTGCGATGACACCGCCCGCGATTAAGGAATTCGGCAGGTTGCCATTCGTGATATCGAAACGCCACAGCTGTCCACCCAAATCGGCGGCGTACATGCGATCGGCCAAGCCGTCACCATTAATGTCGATGACGCGGACCTGATTGGGTATCGATCGGGTCATGCCAGGAGCCACCAAATTGGCAAATCCGTCCGTGCCGGCACGCCAGACCTGATCACCGGTTTCCAGATCAAGCATAAAGACACCAGCGCCCTCGAGATCCGGTGAGGTCGGGTGACCCGGCGCGTCGTGCGCCGTGTCGTAACCAGCGCCCATTATAAGCACCGCTTTCTGCGCGCTGGTCTGCAATGCGCTGTTGATGTCAACACGGGCGACAGACGGCGTTGACCATGACTGTCCGCTTTCCGGATACGTCTTGATCCAACGCAGTATTGGCGAACTACGATCAGTGACGTCGATCATGTAATAGTTGTCGCCACCGCGCCGCATGCCAAATATCAGATAGACGAAGTCATTATCACTTCCGCCCGGCTCGATAATGCCGTCTTGGTCCTTATCAAAGATGACCGGCACGACACTACCATCGATGCCGTAGGTTTTGTAATCAACGTTTTCGTTGAAGTACAGATCCGTCAGACCATCGAGTAACTCGTACGGAATGAACGACCACAGCTCTTTGCCAGTGTCTGCATCGATAGCATGCAAGTAACCGTCATTTGTCGCATTGAACACCACGATGTCCTGGGTACCACCACCGTTACCGTAGACAACGGCAGCCGGCTGAGAGTGCAAGGTGTCGCCCATCGCATAGCGAAAGTCCGTCGTCGACCCGTCATTGTTCTCATCCTTGACGTCAACGCCGCGCGCCCAATCGATCAGATCGTCTTTCAGAGGTTCGCCGACGGCGCCCGTGAGGCCGAGATCGGCGTCTGCGAACGATAGGGTATTAGCCACCGAAAATGAGTTGACCGGCAAAGTCAGGCTGCCTGATACCTTATTTGTGTAAAGCTTACGCTGCGCCGGGTCCGGCAGGATATTCGCTGCGCCGCCTTTGTAAACATTCGTGCCGTCACCGGTCGTCTCTTGCGACCAGAAGTTAATCGCGTCCTCGTCAAAAAAGCCGGTACCTAAATCAACGGCAGGTTGATCCACGGCGTCGCGAATTTCATTGGTCACAACCGTGAATTTCTTCACGTTGCCCGGCCAATGCACCTCGTCCTGTGCACGGAAAACCGATACGTATAGATCATTCAAGTGCTGTGTGCGATTAAACGCGTTCACGGCCACGGCGGGCGCCGTAAACGAAATATCACGGTCGAAGATATCTGTAAGAATGTCTTGCAGCGCCTTTGTCAGCGAGGTTACGTCGGTTGCCCTATGATAGTCGCCGCCGGATACTTCCGCCGCCGTTTTCAGAATTGGCAGATCTTCGACAAAACCAATCGTGTACGTGATCACCGACTGCTGACCGGGAACGCTTGGATTAATGTCAGCTTTCGACAAATACTCCGTCACGTCATCCAAACACGCACCGTTGACATTGGCGCCGTTACAACCGGCACGCCCAACGACACTCGGGTAGTTGGGCAGCGTCGGTACCTTGTCCCAGGCATCGACGTCCTCGGTCGGCTGGCCGTCCGACAGAAACACAACGAAGTTTTTCGAACAAGCAAACTCGGCCGGCTGTTCGTAGACCATCGGCGTGCTTGACGCTAGAGCGTCAGAATCGGTCGTAGCTGGGGTAGCGTAGTGGCCTGGCAGACCGCTGTAATACAGCGCTGCCTCATACATTGTTTCGGATAACGGCGTCCAACCACTGGCCGGAATGTTGTCCACGACAGTATTGGCCGCAGCCCGATTTGAATCCAGGTCCTGGAGGGCATGTATTACTCGGCCGCCCTGATCCCAGTTAAAGCGCATGAAACCAACGTTAACGTTATTGATCGAGCCCAATACGTTTTTGGTCACCGCTTTGACCATGGCCGTACGGCTCATGGACGCGCCTGGTGGGTTGTGGTACCAATTTAGGTAATTGCTGTCGTAAACCGTGTAAATTCTGTCGGTCGGACTGCTACCCCAATCGACGGACAGGTTGCTGTCGTTGGTGTACGGTGGCTTGTTGGAGCCAGACTGCGGATAGGGCTCGTCGCCGGGGCTGGCGCCGTAGCCGTGAATACCGGCGTCTTGCTTACACTCTACCGCCTTGTCGTCCTTCGATTTGCTTAGCGTGCGCCATTTCCACAAGCCTTTTCTGGACCGATACATGGCCATCGTATCGGTGTAGGAGCCGGCAGCGTTGATCTGGGTTAGTCCCTGATCGCAAACGAACGACGTCTTTTGGATCTTGAAGTTATCACCGCAGTTCGGGACGCTGGAGTTGGTTGTCCAGTAGTACTTGTCCGTCTCGCACGGTCCCGGATACGGAGTACTCGGGTCGTACGGTTCCTGGGTCGTCTCGACCGTGGTCATCGAACCGGACGAGTCGATAATGAACAGAATATTCGGTTTTGCGCCGCCGCCAGGGGTCGACAGCAGCAGCTCGACGTCATCTGCGATAGCAGGAGAACCCGCGGTAAGTGTTAGTAGCGCACCCGCTAGTGCCCAAGCGAAGTGCAATCTGGAACTGAACATGTGTCCATACCTCTTTCAAGTCTATCCGTGACTTATCGCTCAGTCAGTCACCCACAAAAAAATCCTCTTTGTTTACCCCTAAATCAAAATACTTTTATCTTTTATTGTACGTACCGTACTTACCCCTGAATCTGAATACTTGTAATCGTTTTTGTTTGTACGTCCACGCTTAGCAATGCGTAGCTCCTTTTCCTCTGTTTGATGATCGCGAAATCCTTGCGAAAATCTTCGAACTTGACGGTACGACCGTCGACGGAAAATCGTGTGTCCGCCGTCAAGCGGGCACGACTGTATTCTTCGTCACAACCGTCGCCACAGGACCGAAACGTCACCATGCCGTTCACTGAGCCCGGCAAGATGATGTTCTGCGGCGATAGCTCGTGTGCTGCGACCTTCGTCACTATCTGTGACACGGCCGGCTGCATTGCACCAATTAACAGTGCGGCCGCCGCGGCGATGGTCAATTTGCGAATTCTCAGTTTGCGAAATTTCATCCTAATGCTCCGAAACATCCATATTTTCAAACAGTTATTATCCAGGTTCCAGCCGAAAAAGCCCGGAACCCTATCTCAATTAATCAATTCCGTCCTGCGTCCACAGCGTACGAACCGGGTTATTGTCGAATCCTGGGTCGCCACATTCGACACCCACGCAGTACAGCGGCGGCGGCGAACACTCATCACCCTGACAGTTCTGATCGTCGGGGCTCGGGAACAGGAATCGAGGCGACGGCGCGATACCGCCCTGTGCCAGATCCGTCACGCGTGCCTGATCTTCATCACCTGCGGCGATATTATCCAGGTCACCAATCGGGTCGCCGTTAATGACGCTGACGCGGTACAAGAAGTTACGCCCGCGGCCGGCTCCGCAAGTCGCGGCTGCCGCTGTGTCTGGTGAAAAGGCGACAAAGAATACCTCGTTGTTAAACGTGACAGACGTTGCCAGCACCTTTTGATTCGACGGCAACGTAAACTTCCAGCCACGGTCTGCTTGACCAATGGCAGTGCCCACGGTACCGCTGACCTCGACAAGATCGGCTTCTTTGACAATGCTGTAGGTATCGAAGTCGTTTTGACTCAGCGAGTTGAACACGTCCTTGTCGCGAATCGAATAGAAGCGGTCGTCGTTGGTGTTATCCAACGGGTGAGATCGATAGCCGCTACCGATGCTGATTGCGATAAATCGCCGGTTCTGCGCATTGTCATTAAAGACTGAGACATCCGTCGCATTGTAGAGGCGTCGCGTATCTTCATTAGTCGCCGGTAAATTGCCTTCGGCGCCAAGCTGCGCGATCACGCCACCCGTTACCAGCGCATCCGCGCCGATTCCGTTCGGCTGTTTGCCAGGAAAAATGTCAAAGCGCCAGAGCTGGCCACCAACGTCCGACGCATACATGCGGTCGGCAAATCGATCGCCGTTGATGTCGATTACACGAATTTGATTCGGGAATGCACGTGTCATCGTTGGCAACGTCAGTTGTGCGCCAGCGTCAATGCCAGCCCGCCAAAGTACGTTGCCGGTCTGCAGATCGAGGAAGAAGATCCCGTTGCCCGATGTATCGTCGGCCGGCGGGTGTGGCAACGTGTCGTGCGCTGAGTCGTAGCCACCGCCAACGATCACAACGGCTTTATCAGCGTTTAATGAATTATCGTCAATGTCCATGCGGGCGACGGTTGGGGTCGACCAAGTCTGATCCATTCCGGCTTCACTGACGCGCCATTTGAGTACAGGAGTTGTCTTATCCGTCACGTCAATCGCATAGTACGCACCACCGCCTCGGCGCATGCCCAAGATAATGATAACGAAGTCGCCATCGCCGGAGTCGACAATACCGTCCTGATCAACATCCTTGACCACTGGAACGATATCGCCGTCAAGTCCGTAATTCTTGAATTGAGAATCCGGATTGAAGTACAGGCTAACCAGGTTCGGTAACAGTTCCTTCGGTATGAACGACCACAGTTCGACGCCCGTGGCGGCATCGACTGCGTGTAAATAGCCGTCGTTTGTTGCCGTGTACACAACAGCGTCCGGATTGGCGACATCACCACCATAGACGACGGCGGCCGGTTGAGAATGCAGCGGATCACCCATGGACTTTTCGCGGTCATCCAGGGTGCTGCCATCATTGTTCTCGTCGCGGATGTCCTGGCCACGCGACCATCGAATAAGGTCTTCGATGGACGGTTCGCCGGCAGCGCCGGTAAGACCGAAGTCGGCATTCACGAAGTTATTTGCGTTTCCTGGTGACAGCGCGTTCGCGCCTGCCGTCAAATTGTTCTGCCCGCCATTATTGGTGTACAGATTGCGCGCCCCAGAGCCGGGTAAGTTCTCAAGTGCGCCGCCCATTTCAACGTCGTTTCCATCCATCGCGCCCGACCAGTAACTGGTCGCCGTGTCGATGAAGAAGCCGTCCACCGGGTTGACCGCAGGAACGTCGAATTTGTCGACAATCTCGCCATCGAGAATGCGATATTTCTTTAGGTTGCCCGGCCAATGCGTCGTTTCGCGAGCTGCAAAGGTCGTCAAAAAAAGATCGTTTAGATTCTGCGTACGGTTAAAGGTATTTACAGCAACCGCAGGTGCGGCAAACGACAGCGAGCGGTCCTGAATGTCGTTAACAATATCAAGAAGTGCAATCGTCAGACTTTGTACATCATCCGCCTGGAAGTAGGTGCCTTCGGATTCAAAGGCGGCTTCTTCCAAAATGTCTAGGTCAATCGCGAAGCCAATTGTGTGTGTAGTTACAAGCTGCGGGCCGGGATCCAGCGAAATATCATCATTGTGCAGATACGCCGCAATATCGTCGAGGCAAAGGCCATCGCCGACACCGTCACACCCCGCGAAACCGTGCGTCGCAAACCAGTTCGGCAGGTTGTCGACAAGATCGGGCGTTTCTTCGTCGCTGACCGGCACACCGTCCGTCAACAACACGTTAAAGTTTTTCGCGCAGACCTCGGTCTGAGGTTGTTTGTAAACCTCCGGGGCTGGCGATACCAGCGCGTTCGGATCGGTCGGATGTTCGCCAATATTTTCGCCATAATAGGCCGGCAGGCCACGCCAGTAGCGGGCGGCTTCGTAAAGCGTCTCCGAAAGCGGCGTAACACCGCCAGCGACGATCCCGTTGATAGCAGCTAAAATCGCCGCGCGGTTCGTATCGAGGTCGGTCATGCCGAGAATGACAGGGCCGCCATCGCCGTTGTTAAAGCGCATGACGCCAACGTTGACGTTTTCGATCGAATTCAGAACTGTCGCCGTTACTTCCTTGACGATTTCGATGCGATCTTTGTCGACGAAAACTGGGTTTTCCAGGTAGTTAAGATAATTACCGTCGAAGACGGTGATATTTTTACTCAGTGGCCAGCTATCCCACGAGACTTCGAGGCTCGGATCGGCCGTGAACTCACTCTGGTTTCCGCCTTTGCGCGCCCAGAGCTCACCCGCCGTGCCGTCGCCGTGTTTGCCAGAGTCCTTTTGGCACTCAACAATGTCATCGTCGTTGCCCGGTTGAATCGGGTTCCAACGGTCGCCGAGGAAAACAAAGATACTTGGACGATACTGGGCCATTATGTTCGTATAACGGCCGATGCCGGCAAGTTGCAGCGCGGCACTGACACAGACGAACCTATCCTTCCTGAAGAACTTGTCGTTGTTGATGCAAGCTGGCACAACGCCGACTTCAGACCAATACAGCATGTCGTCATCGCAGTCGCCGCCGTAATCTTGCGTCGAATCGTAAACCTCGCGCGTATTCTCGTCGGAGCTCATGCTACCGGACGAGTCGAGGATAAACAGAATGTTCGGCTTCGGCGTCACTGCCTGATTCGGGCTGACGAGAAGCAGCTCGGTATCATCAGCGAGCGCGGGGGCGCCGCTCGTCAGCGCGACCAGCAGTCCTGTGCAAACAATTCCAGTTTTTCGAATTACCTTATTCATCTTGCTTCCCTCACTTAGGACTCGCTCTGCTAGCGTACGATGATAGAAACTTGTGTGATCAGATCACGTTCTAGGTGTTGCTTGACGGTGACGTATTCCTTGTCCCGATCAGTCATTCCGGCGACGACTTGTCGAAACTTCACAAGCGTTACCGGCCTATTGTTCACCAGCCACACGGTTTCGCTACTGACGCGCGTCGTCTGGTAGTCACATTCCCCGCACGCTTTGAACGCAATCGTGCCGGACTCAGACTGTGGCAATCGTACCGTTGACATCTCAACTTCATGTGCGAGCTGTACGGTCGTAAACTGTGCTGCAGCAGGCAGCGCCAGGCTCAATACAAGGGCGGTCATCAAAAGTCTAAATTTCATGGTAGTGCTCCGTTCGGTCTACCGCTTAAAGCGTGTTCGATTCCGGGCCAACAACATAGAAGGCTTGGGTGTGTAGCGCACTGGCATCGCGATCGGTCGTGTTGCCGGGGTCGCGAAACGAATCAGCCTGCGAGGTCGCCAAGAAGTGATAAGCGGCGATTCCACTGCCAACACCGAGGCTAAATGCCTTGTCGGGAACGAGTGTCGAATCCTCAAAGTCAATGCGTGCGTCGACATATTCGTGCCCGCTAGTCGATATATATTGCGGTAAAACGGCGCCTGCCACGGTGTCATAAGTACCTTGCGTGAGCGCGTTTTCGAGCCCTGTCTCTGCTGCCTGAAACGCGTTTTCGTAGTTTTGGTCGTTACGGGCCATCGCGAGTTCTGTCGTGGCCGTATTCATGCCCGAG
>JAOTZC010000025.1 GCA_029861535.1 Gammaproteobacteria bacterium | reverse complement strand
ATGCGTTGAAATGTAACCACTTCGACATGGCCACATAAGAGGTAGACCCGAAATACACATCGGAACCACCCGCCGGCGTCAATCCATAGGCCGTGGATACGTCCATTTGTACGGGCGACGCCTGCGGATCGCCATCCAATGAGAAAACGCGCAATTCGTTCGGCCCGCCAATCTCGTAAGTCGCGTAGATCCGATCTTCGGCGATCAGGATGCTTGGAGAAAATTTGAAGTAAAAACTATGGGAAAGAGCACCCTCGCCTTGCGCGACAACTTCTTCTGCCTCAGCAAGGATCGGTGCGGTGGCGTCCAATTTAAGAATTCGACCGCGAGGCGCCCCAGCGAGCGAAATGATATAGATCGAGTTGTTTGGCCCGAATGCTGCTTGAATGACGCCGTCCCCGAATTCGCTGAATTTGTTCCAGGCGCCATTCGCTTGTCGCAAATGCAGCTCAAAGCGGTTTGAATCACCGTCCTGCACCCAGACCAACAGTCGCCCGCTGATTTCATCAACAATGAGCCGAATTTCTGCAATACGTGGAAAAGTCTCGCCGATAACATACTGATCGTCTTCAGCGGGTTTGCCCAAAGTGTGTTGCCAGACTTGCTGGTAGAAATGCATGTCGTCGTCTTCACGCTCACCGGCACGAGGATAGCGGGTGTAATAGAAACCCGAATCATCCGGGAACCAGGCCAGGTCTCCACCGGCAGTGCCACCATTGACACGCTCGATGACAACATCCACTTGTTTCCCGGTTGCCGTCTCATAGACTGTTACATCCCCGGATTCGGAGCCGCCCGACGACATAGATACTGCAATCAAAGCGCCATTATGAGATGGCTCGTACCAATCAATACTGGTACCACCCTCCGCATCAATGTGATTCGGATCGATGAAGATCTTTTCGTGGCTTGGGTCGCCGTCCACAGCCATACGCACAAGAATGGCTTGTTGTTTCTCCGGGTCCCGCTTTACGGCAAATAACGCGTCCGCGCCCACCTTTCGCAGTGCACGATACGTGGCGCTCTCGACAGATTTTAGAATCTCAGTGAGCCGCGCATGTACTGCAGGGCGCTCCTGCAAGTCCCCGAGGACCTTCCGCGCATAATCGTTCTGTCCATCAGTCCAGGACTTGACCTCTTCATCCTGCCAGTCCTCGAGCCAACGATACGGGTCGTCAACCGTTTGCTCGTGATAAGAATCGTTCACCACATCGATTCGCGCGACGGGCGGCGTATTCGCGGTCGACGTGCCGGACTCCGTATTGCTATTCGCAACTCCCTCTTCATCGACATTGTTGGATCTACTGCAAGCAACCATGAAAAGGCCGACGAGCAACGCGATCGAGCCGAAATACGCCAAAGTCTTGGTCATGAGTCACGCGTCCTTATTGTTATTCAGTGGGCAAAACTGTGCTCCGAACGATATCAGAATACTTGCAAATGCTCCTTTATTTGGCGTAACCAACACGATTTTGGACTACAATTGGTGTCGTAATTGACTAGATCTGTCACCACCGGGCGCGACTCGTGTCTTTTGACAATGTGATTCAGGCACCTACGTGCGCTAACTTTCGCCCAGGACGCTTAAAATGACAATAACCGTAACCGAGCAAATAGACGCGTCTCCTGAACAAATCTGGCACGTCATAACAGACATCGATAGCTGGAGTGATACGATTTCCGGCATCCTCGATATCGATGTACTCAACAAGCCGGAAGCCGGCGTTGTCGGTTTGAAATGGAAGGAAACGCGTATGCTATTCGGCAAAGAAGCGATCGAGACGATGTGGATCAGCGCGGCCGAGCCAAATCGCTTCTACGAAACCACAGCCGAAAATCACGGAATGATTTATACAACCCGGTTTAGTTTGGACGATTCGAGCGACCAGACAGCCTTGACCGTTCAATTTTCTGCGAAGCCGACAACAATGGCGTCAAAAATGATGTCGGCAATGAGTTTCATGTTCGATGGCACTATTCGTAAGATGTTGCAGAAAGACTTGGACGACATTCGTCAGGCGGTTGAAAAAAACTGACTTAACACTCCGGTACGTTCACCGCCAAGCCGCCCTGCGACGTCTCTTTGTAACTTGATTTCATGTCAAGACCGGTTTGCCGCATGGTTTCTATTACCTGGTCAAGCGTCACCTTATGTGTGCCGTCGCCATGAGATGCGAGCGTAGCTGCGTTGATTGCTTTTACGGCACCCATCGCGTTGCGTTCGATGCACGGGATCTGCACAAGACCACCGATCGGGTCGCACGTTAGACCCAGGTTGTGCTCCATGCCAATTTCGGCCGCCTCCTCGACATAATCGTTATCGCCACCAAGCGCCGCGGCAAGTGCGCCAGCAGCCATCGAACACGCGACGCCGACCTCGCCCTGACAGCCCATTTCTGCCCCAGAGATCGATGCGTTGATCTTATAAAGGATGCCAATAGCACCGGCTGTGAGTAGAAACGTGCGAATTCCTTCGCGGCTCGCGGACGGCACGAAACGTTGGTAGTACATTAGGACAGCCGGAATAATGCCAGCGGCACCATTTGTCGGCGACGTAACAACACGCCCACCCGAAGCGTTCTCTTCATTGACGGCGATAGCGAATGCATTGACCCATTCCATGGCATTGAGTGCGGACGGCTCTCCACGTTCTTCCAAGCGTTTGCGCAATTTCGGAGCTCGCCGCAATACCGACATTTTTCCAGGCAATACGCCTTCGGTGTTGAGACCCCGTTCTATACAGGACTCCATTGCGCACCAAAGCGCATCCATGCGTTGCTCGATCTCCGGCTGACTGCGCCAGCTCAACTCGTTTTTTAAGACAAGCTCAGCGATGGTCAGTCTGTTTTCAGCGGCCAGGTTGAGTAAGGCTTCGGCGCTTTCAAACAGATACGGCGGATCACCGTCTTGCGCTGCAACTTCCGGCTCGTCACCGCGCGCAATAAAGCCGCCACCTAGCGAATAATAAGTCTCGTCAGCCAGTTGGCGCCCGTCCTCTGCGCGTGCGACAAAACGCATGCCGTTTGTGTGTCGCGGTAGCTCCTCGCCCGTATCGAACACAATGTTCGTCGGCGGATCAAATGCGATATCGCCGACACCCGCGAGTTCGAGCTTCTTGGTTGAATGGATGTCTCGCAACAGATCATCGACGATATCCGGATCAATCGTTTCGGGCTCGAGACCAATCAGGCCGAGAATAATGGCGGAGTCCGTGCCATGGCCTTTGCCGGTCCATGCCAACGAACCGTGCAACGTCACTTGCACCGTTGATACGTTGTCGGCGACACGATTCAGTGTGTGGGTGAATGCTTGCGCCGCCTTCATTGGCCCAACCGTATGCGAGCTGGACGGACCAATGCCAATCTTAAAAATGTCGAAGATGCTGATTGCGGCCATGAGCTGTCGCCTAGTCCGAGCTGAGGGACAATAGGCTTGCGTTGCCACCGACCGCCGCAATATTGTTGCTGACCGTATATTCGTTGGCGAAACGCGGCAGATAGTGTGGCCCGCCGGCCTTTGGGCCGGTACCGGAAAGGCCGCTACCACCAAAAGGCTGCACGCCGACCACGGCACCGATCATGTTGCGATTGACGTAAATGTTACCGGCTGCAGATAGCTTCGCTAGTTTACGTGCCCGTGCATCGATTCGACTGTGCAGACCCATCGTCAGGCCGTAGCCGGTCGCGTTGACCGCTTCGATCGTCTTTTGCAAGTCCTTGCCGCGGAATCGAAGCACGTGCAGAACCGGACCGAATACCTCACGTTTCAGCTGATCGATGCTGTCTATCTCGATCATCGTCGGCGCGAAAAACGTCCCGCCGCTAGTGCCTTCTGGCAACTCACAACGATGTAAGACATTTGCGTCTGTCGCCATGCGCTCGACGTGCGCCTGCAGTATTCCCTTGGCCTCTTCGTCGATTGCCGGGCCGACGTCGGTCGACAGTAATGCCGGATCGCCAATGCTGAGTTCGTCCATATGACCCGCAAGTAACTCGATGACACGCGGTGCGATGTCTTCTTGCACGCACAAGAGGCGCAATGCAGAACAACGCTGACCCGCACTATTGAATGCGGAAAACACAGAATCCTGCACAACTTGTTCCGGTAACGCCGAGCTGTCGACAAACATCGCGTTTTGGCCGCCGGTTTCAGCAATCAAGGCGGCAATTGGTCCGTCACGACCGGCCAACGTGCTGTTGATAAGGCGGGCTGTTTCGGTGGAACCCGTAAACGCGACGCCGTCGACGCGAGGATCTGCAACCGCACGGCCACCAATCGTTGCTCCGTCGCCCGGCAGAAAATGCAGCACGTCGGAGGGCACGCCGGCTTCAAGCAACAATTCTGTGGCGCGAAACGCGACCAGCGGCGTTTGTTCGGCCGGTTTCGCGAGCACCGCGTTGCCTGCGGCCAGTGCCGCAGCGACTTGGCCTGTAAAAATCGCGAGCGGAAAATTCCACGGACTGATGCAAACAAAGATGCCGCGCCCGCGCATCGCCAAAGTATTGCGTTCGCCAGTTGGGCCGGGCAGCAATTCCGGCGCCGAGAACAGCGCCCGCGCCTGTTGCGCGTAGTAGCGCAGAAAGTCGACGGCTTCGCGCAGCTCCGACACCGCATCCGGGATAATCTTTCCAGCCTCGGCAACACACAGACCAAGCAACTCGGTCATGTTTGCCTCGTAGAGATCCGCCGCGCGCTCCAAAACAGCCGCCCGTTCGTCTGCTGGCAGTCGGTCCCACGCCGGCTGTGCGCTGATCGCCGCATCTAGCGCCCGATCCACATGCTCCGGCCGCGCGAGCTTACACACACCAACGATATCGCTGGTGTTGGCTGGATTGACTGAGGGTACCTCGTCGCCGTCCGTTCTCTTGCCGCCAACTATCGGCGCCGCAGCAAACGCTTTGCTCATCGACGCTTGCATGGCGGCGAGTAGTCCCTGTGTCACCGAGCGATCGGCAAGATTCACACCCGCCGAATTGCGCCTGTGCGGCGCAAACATTTCGCTCGGTGCGGTTATCTTTGGATGTGGCCGGAAATCGTGTGCGCGCGTCGTTTCCAGCGGGTCGGCGACGATGTCGCTAACCTCAATGGATTCGTCGACAATGCGATTGACAAACGACGTATTGGCGCCGTTTTCCAGTAATCGGCGCACCAGGTACGGCAACAGATCTTCGTGACTGCCAACGGGTGCGTAAACCCGGCACGG
Source organism: Gammaproteobacteria bacterium (assembly GCA_029861535.1). Lineage (GTDB taxonomy): Bacteria > Pseudomonadota > Gammaproteobacteria > Steroidobacterales > Woeseiaceae > UBA1847. Next base: position 31,175 of record JAOTZC010000025.1, on the reverse strand, counting down.
CCGGTTCATCTTGTCGGCGTCGATCACCTCTGAATACAGTTCCTCGCCCATACCATGCAGACGCTGAAACTCATAATCGCGGCGCGCGCCAGCATAGTGCAGCACGCTCGCCAGCGTATGTGCATTGTGTGTCGCAAATTGTGGATACAACGCATCGCCGGCGGCCAATGCCTGCCGCGCGCAGGCCAGATACGATACGTCAGTGTGTTCCTTGCGCGTAAAAACCGGGTAACTGTCGAGGCCCTGCTCCTGCCCGCGCTTGATTTCGGTATCCCAGTACGCGCCTTTGACCAGACGCACCGGAATCCGGCGACCAGTTTCCTTGGCCAGCGATTCAAGGAACGCAAATACATCCGTTGATCGCCGCTGATAAGTCTGCACCGCAAGTCCGAATCCATCGTAATCCTGCAATCTGGCGCCGCGCATGACGGCGGCAAAGATCTGCAACGAGATTTCAAGCCGATCGGCTTCCTCCGCATCGACGGTAAGCGCAATGCCGCAGCTCTTGGCATGCTCGGCCAGCTTGGTGACCAGCGGCGCCAGCTCAGCCATCACCCGCTCATGCTGAGTGTGGCTATAGCGTGGATGAAGGGCCGACAGCTTTACGGAAATACTCGGCGCCGAGTAGATGTCGTCAGCATCAGGCACTGCACCAATCTCGCTTATCGCCTCGTGATAGGCATCGAAGTATCGCATTGCGTCTGTTGCCGTCAGCGCGGCTTCACCCAGCATGTCAAACGAATACCGGTACGCACGATTGCCTTTCTTGTTTGCTCGTTCCAGGGCCTCTTCAATGCTCCGCCCCATGACAAACTGGTGGCCCATAATACGCATCGCCTGTTTCATCGCTGCGCGAACAACCGGCTCGCCCGCCCGGCTTGCCAGCTTGCCCATTACTTGTGCAGGGTTTGTTTTGGCCTCGTCGTCGAGCTTCAGCAACTCACCCGTCAACATCAGCCCCCATGTCGACGCGTTAACAAACAGGGATTCGCTGGTTCCCAGATGATCTTTCCACTGCGCCGACGTTATCTTGTCGGCGATCAGCCGATCGGCCGTATCGGCGTCCGGAATGCGTAGCAAAGCTTCGGCGATACACATCAGCAGCACACCCTCTGTCGAGGACAGATCGTACTGCTGTAAGAAAGCGTCGATGCCGCCTTCTTTTCCTTGATTCTTGCGCACCGCCTGTACCAGCGTCGCCGCCGTTGCCTGGATCTTCTTGCGCGCCGCATCGCCGGGGTCAGCAGCAGTCGCGAGCTCTTTGACGAGCGTTTCTTCGTCGCTCAGGTAGCGGTCATCAATATGTGGAATGGGGCTCGGCATCGCGGCCGCTTGCGCAGTGAATTGCATTCAAATAAACCTCTGGTTTCGGACGTGCTGATATACTTTGCGGCCTTTCCGTACTGAGGGCAATACCGTGTCAGCCAGTTTTCTCGAATCTCTTGCGGACCAAACCGAGGCGCTCAAATCGCAAGGGCTTTTTAAGTCCGAACGACTTATCGCTGGGCCACAGCAAGCTGATATTGTTGTCCGCACGAATGGCGATACACGACACGTGTTGAACTTGTGCGCAAACAACTACCTGGGGCTCGCCAACCACCCGGAGGTGGTCGCGGCGGCCCACCGTGCGCTCGATAATTTTGGCTATGGCATGGCGTCGGTGCGATTTATCTGCGGCACCCAGACGATTCACAAGGAGCTCGAACAACGCATTAGCGAATTTTTGGGTACCGAAGACACGATATTGTATCCGTCCTGTTTCGATGCGAATGGCGGTCTGTTCGAGACGCTGCTCGGCCCTGAGGATGCCGTTGTCAGCGACGCGCTGAATCACGCCAGCATTATCGACGGTATACGACTGTGCAAGGCGCAACGATTCCGGTATCAGAACAACGATATGCAGGATCTGCGTAGCCAACTCGACAGCGCAAGTGGCGCCAATGCCAAATTGATCGTGACCGACGGAGTATTTTCAATGGACGGCACGATCGCCGACTTGAGCGGCATCTGTGGCCTGGCGGACGAATTCAATGCATTGACCATGATTGATGACTGTCACGCGACCGGTTTCTTGGGCGACACCGGGCGCGGTACGCATGAGTACCGCGATGTCATGGGCCGCATTGACGTGATAACCGGTACGCTCGGCAAAGCGCTAGGCGGAGCATCCGGTGGCTACACGTCCGGACGCAGGGAAATCGTTGGCTGGCTGCGACAACGCTCGCGCCCATATCTGTTTTCGAACTCGGTCGCTCCGATGATCGCGGCGGCATCGATGACGGTGCTCGACTTACTCGAAAAAGACAATGCGCTGATGCAACAGTTGCATGAGAACGCCCGATACTTTCGGGCAAGGATGACTGAGCGCGGCTTTGATCTGAAGCCAGGTGAACATCCGATCATTCCGATCATGCTCGGCGACGCGAAGCTCGCGACGATGATGGCCGACAAAATGCTCGAGCGCGGTGTCTACGTTATTGGTTTCTCGTTTCCGGTCGTGCCGAAAGGCCAAGCCCGTATTCGCACACAGATGTCCGCCGGCCTAACGCGAACGCAACTCGATCAAGCCATCGAAGCATTTACCGACGTTGGCCGCGAACTCGGAGTCATTCACTGATGAAGGCGCTCGTCAAAGCGAAAGCCGAACGCGGCATCTGGATGGAGGACATTCCAAAACCGAGCGTTGGCCATAACGATGTATTGATAAAAATCAACCGCACCGCAATCTGCGGCACCGATATTCATATCTATCAATGGGACGACTGGGCGAGCAACACGATCCCGGTGCCGCTTGCCATTGGCCATGAGTTCTCGGGCGAAATCGTGGACGTCGGCATGGAAGTCAAGGGCTTTTCATCCGGTGATCGTGTATCCGCCGAGGGACACGTGACCTGCGGCGTCTGCCGTAACTGCCGTGCGGGTCGTCGCCACCTGTGCATCAATTCCGTCGGCGTTGGCGTCAGTCGGCCGGGCGCATTCGCCGAGTACCTTGCGGTGCCTGCTTTTAATGTTTTCAAGCTACCTGACGAAATCAGCGACGATATGGCCGCCATCCTCGATCCACTGGGCAACGCCACGCATACCGCGTTGTCGTTTGATCTGGTCGGCGAAGATGTTTTGATTACCGGCGCGGGCCCAATCGGCATTATGGCGGTCGCCGTCGCGCGTTATGCGGGCGCGCGGCATATTGTCATCACCGATATCAACGATTATCGGCTCGAGCTAGCTCGCAAGATGGGTTCATCCGTGGCGCTGAACGTCAACGACGGCACACTCGACGGCACGATGCAGTTCCTCGGCATGACGGAAGGCTTCGATGTCGGCATGGAGATGTCGGGTAATCCACAAGCGTTTCGCGACATGTTGCGGACAATGCATCATGGCGGCCGGGTCGCAATTCTTGGCATTCCAGCCGATGAAACCAGCGTCGATTGGACTCAGATCATTTTCAAAGGTCTAATCTTGAAGGGCATCTACGGCCGCGAGATGTTTGAAACCTGGTACAAGATGTCCAGCATGCTCCAAAGCGGGCTAAATATTCAGCCGGTGATCACGCATCACTTCGACATCGACGAATTTCAGCCGGCGTTTGATCTGATGGAGTCCGGTCAATCCGGCAAAATTATTCTGAACTGGACATAAGGCAGTAACCAAGCGCAGTCGCTGAATCCGAATTGATCTATACTTATCGATGTCGGACCATGCCTAATAATGATTAACGATCGTCCGCGGAGGGGAACATGAAAAAAATTACTAGCGTACTCGTATGCGTTTGCTTGTCTGTTGCGTCTGGCGCTGCGCTCAGCAAGCCTGGCGGAGTATCGCCTCACGGCCTCAATCCGCAGGCGGCGACAGAACTTGTCGACGCCGGGGTCAACAAATATGTCGGCGAATTCACGCCTGCCGCGTCCATGCCTGTTGGCGACGGTTGGTTCAAGCACACGTTCGATCCTGACGGAGGTGATGGCCCGATCTGCATCGCCGGTACACCCTTTTCTGTATTTACCAAAGCGCAGAATCCAGCGAAGCTACTGATCATGTTGCAAGGCGGCGGTGCCTGCTGGCAGGACTTCTACAACTGCAACGTGCTCGCGGAGGATCAAGAAGCTCCACCACCATTTCCTGTGGGTATCTGGGACGATGTCTCCGGTCTCAATCCCATCGACGACTGGTCCGTCGTGTACATGCCCTACTGTGACGGTTCGGTGTTCACCGGAGATAACGATGTATTCGATCCAGCATTTGGAGCGGACCTTGGAGTGCCGGAGATCGTAGTGCGCTTTCATCGCGGGCTTAGAAACCTCACGGCCGGCATCGATGTCGCGAAATCGATGTTCCCGCATGCGGGCCGTATCATGGTGGCGGGCTCCAGCGCCGGCGGCGTAGGCGCTGCGGGATTCGCACCGTTCCTCGCCCGCATGGCCTATGGCAATAACAAGAAGCTAACGGTGTTTAACGACGCCGGTCCTGTCGCGATCAATCTCGACGACGCCGCTGCTATCGCGGCGCGTGCAGGGGACTGGCAGTTCGGGCAATTTTATCCGGCCAGCTGCACGGACTGCGATGACATGGGGCAGAGCACCGCGATAATCAAGTGGCGGCTGGACAATGACAGCACGATTCGTGAGGCGTTCTATTCAACAGACGGTGACTTGACGAATCGCTTTTTCCTGAACATGTTGTTTGATCCGATTGGCTACCGGATGTTGCTAGAGATGGAGCATGGGTTGTTGCACGCTGCTCACCCGGATCGCTACAAGCGCTTCATTCGCAGTGGCAACACGTCGCATACGGCGCTGCAGTTGCCGGAATTCTACGAGTCGGCCAATGGCGTACCATTGTTCGAGTGGCTGGACGATTTTCTGGTGCCCCGGCCATTCTGGGTCGACATCGTTGAGGACTTCGTTTTTCCCGAATAGCAGCGGTTTGAAAGTTAGGGAACGGCGAAAGTGTCGAGGAATTTTACAAGCGCCATTTCGGCGGTTTGTAAATATCTGATTAGATAAACCAAATTTTTTGGGTACGTTTCTTGCAGCCGTCTCGAATACCGATATTTATTTGCTGGGGGAGGATCATGAAAAAGTCACTACTAACGCTGTTGTCGGTGGCTGGGTTATTTATCACGACACTCAGTCAGGCCGCGATTATTCCCTGGACAGCAAGCCTCGATCAGGCGCAGGAGACATTCATAGGCGCCGCCGTGCCGGGTGCCTCAGGTCTAGCGTTCGGGAATATTGACACCGTCTCCGGCCTTTTAGACTGGGATATTTCCTGGAGCGGCTTGTCCGACGCAGCGGTTGCCATGCATTTCCACGGCCCGGGCGCGCCTGGCTTCAATGCCGGGGTTCAGGTGGACGTTGGCGCTATCAGCGGGCTCACAAGCCCAAGTATTGGTTCCGCGGTGCTCGACGCATCGCAAATCGCGGATCTGCTCGCGGGGCTGTGGTACATAAACATCCACACAGTTTTGAACCCAGGCGGTGAAATTCGAGGGCAGGTCAACTTTGTCAGCGTCCCCGAACCCGGCACTCTCGCGCTCTTGGGTATCGGTCTGGCTGGACTGGGATTGGCGAGACGTAGACGCAATGCCTGAATCAGACGTTTTTCAGAAAAACCCCGCCCAGCGCGGGGTTTTTTTTGGTTGTGAATATCAGCATGCGTAAAATGTAAGCCTGATCGCCGTCCACGCAACAATTACGGTTTGTCATGCTGAAATTCATCCTAGTCGTCGCTGTTGGTTATGGCCTGCTCGTCGTCATCGTATATTTCATGCAGGGCCGCATGCTGTATCTCTCAGATGTGCCCGGGCGAACGTTAACGATGACACCGACCGACGTTGGCATCGCCTATCAAGATGTCTCCATCGATACGACCGACGGCGTGGCGCTGCACGGATGGTTCATCGCGGGGCGATCATCTCAGGCGCTGTTGTTCTTTCACGGTAATGCCGGAAATATCTCACATCGTCTGGACTCGATACGGCAGTTCCACGGTCTGGGATTGTCTGTACTGATCATCGATTATCGGGGTTACGGGCAGAGCGAAGGCCGGACCACCGAACGCGGCGTCTATCGCGATGCGGATGCCGCGTGGCGTTACCTCATCGAGGCCCGTGGCTTTGCCGCCAGCGATATTGTCATTTTTGGCCGTTCAATGGGTGCCTCTGTCGCGTCCCAGTTAGCCGCGCAGCAGCGTCCATTGGCACTCATCGTGGAATCGTCGTTCACGTCTGTCCCGGACATCGCCCAAGATCTCTACCCATGGCTGCCGGCGCGCTGGTTGAGTCGTCTAAAACACGCGACACGTGATCATGTTCGTGACGTTCATTGCCCGGTACTCGTCATTCACAGTCGCGACGACGAAATTATCCCATTTCGCCACGGTGAAGCGATTCATGCGGCAGCAAATGAACCCCGAAAACTTCTAGTCATTCGCGGTACACATAACGACGCATTCCTACAGGATGAGCGCGACTATATTCGCGGACTGCGAACGTTTCTGACAGGGCTCACCGCGCCCGCCCTACCTCGTTAGCGCCCGATTTGATTTGCTGCATCGTACTGTAGACACTCGCATAAACTCACACGGATGAAAAAATGGCGATGGCAAAGATAACTAGAAGAAGTCTTATCACTCGGCCGGTGCCGCATTGCCGCTGGGTTTGCTTGGCTCTCCTAATTCGGCACATGCGATGTCATCCGGCGCGCACGCTGACATCGTCGTTACACGCGGCAATTTGCTGACGATGGATTCTGCTTTGCCAAAAGCGGAAGCCATGGCAATTACGGGCCATCATATTCAGGCGGTCGGCTCCAACGATGATATTGCTAATCTCATTGGTCCAAAAACCAAAATTATTGACGCTGCAGGCATGACTGTCGCGCCGGGTTTTATAGATGGTCATAGCCATCCAGTCGTGCCGGAACACGCCGTAAGCGCAAACGTAAATTTGCCACGGATATCAGACGTCAAAGAGGCATTGCACCGGCAAGCGGCCAATACACCGCCGGGGCATTGGGTGCGTGGCGTCATGTATGACGACACTAAATTCGAGGATGAGCGCCCGCTTAACTTGCATGACATTGATGAGGCTGTACCGAACCATCCGGTGTTTGTCTGGCACCGTGGCGGCCATACAGGCGTTATTAATTCAAAGGCATTTGAGGTCGCCGGTATCACCTTTGACACGCCGGACCCCACAGGCGGCAAGTACTATCGGGAAAACGGCGAGTTCACTGGGAAAATCGCTGAGCTGGCGATCGATACGTTGTATGAGCATGGCAAATGGCCGGTGATCGATCGCGAAGTTCGACAAGATTCCGTTCGGGTTGCGGCAGAGCGCATGGCGTCATACGGACTAACCTCGACAACCGATGCGTGGGGCGAAGGCGCTAACCTTGTTGCGTTGCAGGATGCTCGCGCGGCCGATCAACTTAACTTTCGCGTGTCATTCATGCCATTCGGAACGAATCCAGTCTATCAGTCACTCAAAGACGCGGGCATCCAGTCCGGCTTTGGTGACGACATGCTGCGTATTGGAGCCGTAAAGTTCGCAGCAGATGGATCGGCGTCTGAGCGCACAATGCGTATGTCTACGCCCTACCTTGGGAGACCGGACGACTACGGTATCCTGACGATGACGCAGGAAGATATCGACGCGGCAGTTAACGATGCCGTTGCACATAATTTCCGTATCGGCATCCACGCTAACGGTGATATCGCAATTGATATGGTGTTGAACGCGTATGAACGCGCGCTCAAGAACCATGCTGGCGAGAATCCCAGGTACAGACTCGAGCATTGCTCGCTTATCAATCCCAGACTCCTGACCCGTATCAAGGAAACTGGATCCATACCCTTTCCCTTTTACACCTACGCTTACTTCCACGGCAACAAGTGGACCGAATACGGTGAAGAAAAAATGGAGCACATGTTCGCGCACCGAAGTTTCCTCGACTATGGTATTCCGGTTGCGCCTGCTTCCGACTATCCGCCTGGACCGTTCGAACCGATGATGGCAATTCAAAGCATGGTCACAAGACAGGACACTCGTGGTCGCGTCTGGGGGCCAAGTCAGCGTATTTCTGTGTCTGAGGCAATGCGTATATGCACCGTTCATGGTGCCTACGCGTCGTTCGAAGAAAACACCAAAGGGTCGCTAACGGCCGGCAAGCTCGCAGACTTCACCATTCTGGATAAGGATCCTCATTCGGTTGATCCGCTGTCTATCATCGAGATCAATGTGCTGCGCACGGTCATGGGTGGTCGCACCACGTACGAAGCCTGATTTATGGGCGTAGCATGAAAAGAATAGCTGCGGCGCATTCCGGTTGGGAGACCTTTGGATTTCCCTTTGTGGCTATAGCCGTTGGCCTCATAGTAAGCGCGAATGATTTGTATCTCATCGGCCGAAAATACGGCGGCAACACCAACTGTCGGCGCCGCCGATGATGCAAGAGGCGACCGATGGCTGTAAGTGGACGTCGGGTTAGTACTCGTACAGGCGCAAAGTAGCGAAATGAGCGGCAGTAGCAAAATTCGCATTGCTGACCCCCTGATATCGCGACAAGACCGATACTTTAAGTGCCACCTATGATATTTGGACGAGATATCCGTCACATTTTGGAAGGAAATCGTGACTATGGCTGCCCTGCTTAGCCTCAGCCGCCTGTCGCGTTTTTAAAAAAACCATGCCATAGCCACACCGATTTGAGTAGCCGGGTCGCTTTCAAGTCGGACTCGATTTTCATTGAGCAATGTCATTTCGTATCGACCGTGAAATTCCCTGCCAACGCTGGCTGTAAGCATGAAATGCTCGTACACCCGCCAGTTGAACAGCCACTCGACAATGTACGCCTCGTAGATTAATTGCGAGTGCTTTTCCAGGCTCTTGTCCTTGACCTGCCACTCATTGCCATTCGGCGCGATGCGCACTATAGACGCCAGACTCTTTGTTACCTGATAGTTCAACTGCGACGACGGCAAACCGAGTTCAATCAGCCAACTGGTATGCGGTTGCCAATTAACGCTGAATATGGGATAGACCCGATATTCGCCAAAGCGATGATCGCCACAGATTCCGTAGCGCAGGTCTACGCGATCGGATATCTGCCGTCTCCAAACCAAAGTCGCCAACAGCTGTAGCGCATCGCTTGTGTATTCGCTTGGATTCTTAGTAATGTTGGAAGACGCGGATAGCGTGGGCGCAATGCTGAAGCGAAAACTAGTGTTTTCAGACCGACTGACCCTATGTAAGGGGAGAAAGATGCTGTGTAAATAGCCGTTCGTTTGTAGCGCAAGTCGATCGACGTTCAAAACCGTACTTCTAAGTCCGCCGCCAATGACCCAGTTGTTATTTAATGTGAGCCGCAAATCGGCGCTGTAGTTTTCCCGGTTTGTCTCACCAAGGTTGCTCTCGAAGGATGCCTCTTCGCTGTCGTAATACGCGATCGACAGATAAGATTCGTCTACCGACTCCCGACAAATATCAACACTATTTGCACCATTCGAAATGCACGGCAAACAGAGACACACGCAGCTCAGGCAAGTGCGAGTCAGATGCGCATTCAATTTCACGATCGCGTCTCGCACTGAATATTGGCATCAATTATTTTGCGGGCCTGGTGCTCTCTAGAAGTCGTTCAAATCGCTCTTCGACCCGAGCGCCAAACAATGGATCATCGCCACTGACCATGATCGATGTGTCGATCAATGTGTGTCCATCGGCAATCATCCTATCGACACGGCGAAACAGATCAGTTTCTTCCCAGCGCATATGCTTGCGCAGCGCCTCGATGTAGCGCATCGCATCGGCGACGACCGCATTGCGTTCGACGAAATCGCCAGCGATCACTTGTTCGATCTTGTCACGAAGCGACAGGCTTTGCTCCGCAATACTGCGATGTTCGTCAGTAACGCGTGACATTCCCTGTGACAAATCCGGCCGCGCGGCTTTGAGTTCCGCATAGATGCGGTCTTCCTTGGGATGGTGCACGGCATCCGGATATACAGTCATGTACTGCATAATGTCATGCACCAACTCAAAATCCGTGTCGTCACCGTTGAAGATTTTCTCTGCTTCGCGCTCAAGGTAATTCAGCAATACCGCCATATTGCGATGATCCTGCCGCAGTTCATCGAGGACTGTCGTAATTTCGTTTGACATGTTGTGCCTGAGCGCCTGATCAGGAGTGAATTATCATGCCGCAACGATAGCAGGGCAAGTATCAGGAAATACCCTTATGCGTTAGCGGGTGAGTGTCTGATTTCCACATAAAACTGACACCGAATTCGCGATTACGCTGCAGACCATCTATGCTAACAGTGTAACTCATCGAATAAGAACATCCCGTGAGGAGGAACAAGTGTCACATTACCTAGTCGCACAAGTGAAAGTGAACGACGACAGTTGGATTCCCGACTATGCAGAACATGTTCACGATATCGTGCACCGCCACGGCGGCAAATATTTGTCGCGCAGTGGCAATATTACGACGCTCGAAGGGGAAGAGTCTACCGCGAACCTCGTCGCAATCATCGAGTTTCCAACTGCGGAAGCATTGCATGCGTTCGTGTCCGATCCGGATTATGCACCGTATGCCCAAGCGCGGCAGGCCGGCACGGACAGCCACTTTATTGCCATTGACGCAAGCGATGCAGCGGGCACGATCCCCTATTTGACTTAAGGGTAGCTAGGCGAGGTTCTTAGTCATCCCGGAACCGGTCGACCTATTTGTCCGGGGCCTCTTCCTGTAGGTATGGCATGCGGACAAGCTCGATGTAGGTGTCATCGCCATGGCGCGGAAACGCGTTGAAATGCAGGCCGGCTATGCCGTCGTCGTTGACGCCCAGAAACAGCCGTGATTGACCGAAATGTCCTAACGTCAACAACGACAAAGCGCGAATCTTGCGCGCGCGTGCTAATGCGCTGGAGTCTTGGAAATGGAGATTGGAGATCGGTCGCAACCGCTCGTCCGAGTCCGCTATTGCAATTGTCGGTTGAAGTTGCTCCCAGTTGGACACGTACAACGATTCTTTCGCCAAGGTATCTGCAGAAAACGTCACTATCGCGTTGGTTGAATCACCAGTTTTTGAAGACAGTGCGTCATCAGCGAATCCTGCCGACGAAAGCAGCATTCCTATAGACAACATCGCCGTCCGACTGGCTCTTAGCATCACCTAACTCCCTGCCAACGTGTTTACAACCACACACACGGTTCACTCAACTAATCGAGTTTCTGGTTGCTACAATCTGACAGGAATCGGCGCAAATTTCGTTATCGTGCGTCACGAAAACGACATAGAACTACGTCGCACTTTATGTAATGTACCGAGTTAGGACGCCGCTCCGGGCAATGTCATTACAACTCGAATAGACATAAACAGTGCGCGTAAACGCCCTTCGGGTCGTCGAAACGAGTGAGCGGCGCAATAGCCGTTTCGAGCTTTGCTGCGAGCTGTTGTAGGCGACTCGGCGGGCGTGAAAAATCTGACGGATCGACGCCTGCAGATTTCGCGACACTGAGAAGGTCAATAATTAGCTGCTCAGTCGGCGAAAGCTCGGTTTGAATCGTCTTTTTGCCGTATTCAGCGTCGGCCAGATCAGCAAGTTCGGCTGCTGTCGCAATAGCATCGTCAAGGCTCCCCAGTTCATCAACGAGCCCGTTGTCAATCGCGTCGACACCGGTCCAAACTCGCCCTTGGCCGATTGCGTCAACCTCGGCTTCATCCATGCCCCGATTGATTGCGACACGCGAGATAAAGTCGTCATAGCCCTCGTTGATGAGCATTTGAAACAGTTGCTTTGCGCGCTCAGACATTGGCCGGTCTGGCCGAAACTCGCCGGCCCACAGTGTCGACCCTACCCCGTCCACGGCTATGCCCAGTGCACCGATCGAGCGCTGATAGGTTGGAAACATGCCGAATATTCCAATTGATCCGGTGATTGTAGAGGGGCTCGCGAAAATTCGATCGGCGCCCGCGGCGATCCAGTAGCCACCAGAAGCCGCTGTGCTACTCATCGATGCGACGACGGGCTTTCCCGCTGCCTGCAATGCGGCAACTTCATTGGCAATGACATCCGACGCGAAAACGCTACCGCCGGGGCTGTCGACACGTAACACAACCGCTGCGACGGATTCGTCGTTCAACGCCCGCCTAAGCAGACGGGAGGTAGAATCAGCACCGATCGATCCGGGCGACGGCGAGCCGAACGTAATTTCACCGGACGCGACGACAACCGCGACATTCTGATCGCGTGACTTGTCACCTTTGAGCAGGCGCATTTGCGCGAGATAGTCGCGCATATCCGTGGATTCATGTTCATCGGCAAATTCTTTGTCTTCACCGACAATATCAATGAGCTGTTGGCGAATTTCTTTACGCGTCCGCAATCCATCAACCAGGCCCTCATTTAGCGCTGCCACCGCTATATCGCCATCGGCGAATTCGACAAGAGCCAGCAGGTCATTCGAAAAGCGGTCGATCGTGCCTTCGTCAAGTCCACGTGCACTAACAACATCGGAACGGTACATATCCCACAGCTGGTCGGTCAGCCGCATTACGTCCTCGCGCGCCTCGTCCGACATCGTCATGCGCGTATACGGCTCCACAAATGATTTGTGCGTGCCGACTCGAAAGATGTTCCAGTCTATACGCAGCTTGTCGATCGCTTCTTTGTAATAAGTGCGAAAGCTGCCGTAGCCCTGCAGCAGCAAGGCACCTTCAGGATGCAGATAGGTCTCGTCCGCGTGAGCCGCGACGTAGTAGCCGCCCTGCGAGAAAAAATCGCCGCTGGCGATAACCGGTTTGCCCGACGTTTGAAATTCGCCGATGGCAGCCGCGATACGTTGCAGCTTGCTCAGGCCGCCGCCAGCCAGCCCACTCAAATCGAGGTGTACAGCGAGAATACGCTTATCGTTGCTCGCGTACTCGAGGGCGTCGATAACATCCTGTACAACAGTTTGCGGTGGCACGTCGCCAAAGAGGTCCTGAATTGCGCGATCGTACGGGTCGCCCTCGTACTCCTCGACGAGGGATCCGACCAGCTGTATCTCGAGCGCGGCCTGTCTCGGCAAAACCGGCGCCGTTCCCGACAGAGCGCCGAAGAAGACCAGGAAGATAAACACCAGCAAAATCAGGTGCAAGATCTTGCGGATGCCATTTACGCCGTGCCAGATCGATGCGATGAGGCGCATGAACATATTAGGCTTACTCATTGAAATTCCTCATAACTAATTCGGTACAGTTTGCCATCGAAGTCGTCGCTCACCAGTAGCGAGCCGTCTTCGAGAACCAGTAAATCGACCGGTCGCCCTTTTGTTTCCTGGCGCTGCAACCAACCATCGGCAAAGGTTTCGTACGAGACTGGTTGACCGTCTGCAAACCTAACCAAGCTAACTCGATAGCCGATCTTTTTCGAGCGGTTCCATGAGCCGTGTTCGGCAATAAATACCTGCCCCGAATATTCATTCGGAAACATCTCGCCGGTATAGAACTTGACCCCAAGCCCGGCGACATGCGGCCCGAGCTTTTGCGCCGGCGGTTCGTAATCATTGCAGTCTTTGCCATCGCCGTACTCGGAATCAAGCACTTCGCCGCCGTGACAATACGGAAAGCCGAAGTGCTGACCAATTTCGGTGACTCGGTTCAGCTCGCCCGGCGGCGTGTCGTCGCCGAGCATGTCGCGACCGTTGTCTGTGAACCAGAATTCGCCCGTCGTTGGGTGCCAGGTGAATCCAACGGAATTGCGTACTCCCGCCGCGACTGTTTCGCGAGCACTACCATCGACATTGGTACGAATTATTTTCGCGAATCCCTGTTCGTCGCAGATGTTACACGGTGCCCCAATGCTAATGTAAAGCTTGCCGTCCGGCCCAAATGCGATGTAACGCCAGCCGTGGTGGCTTTTCGACGGTAACTCGATATCGAGTACTTCCGGCTCCGGCGGATTATTGATTCGCGAATCAATATTTCGATAGACGAGCACACGCGATATCTCGGCGACGTAGAGATCACCATCCTTGTATGCAATCCCGTTCGGCGTGGAAAGATCGTCGGTGATTTCGACGACCCGATTTCGGCCGCCCGGTCCCGGCACCACTGCATATACTGAATCGGCTCGGCGATTACTGACGAATACAATGCCATTTGGTCCCAGCGCCATCGACCGCGCGTTCGGTACTTCGGCATAGACTTCGATCGAAAATCCGGGCGGTAGATTAATATCGTCAAGATCGACAGCTGCATGGCCGGGGACTGCTGCGAGGCACATAAACACCGGCAGCAATACAATCACATTACGCCACATAGAAATTATTCCTCCGGCACCAGCCAAAGCGACAACTCAGGCCAGAACGTTATCAGAATAACAGACAGCATCAGTATCAACAGGAATGGGAATGTAGCTGAATACACATGCATAATCGGTTTTTCGAATCGATAACTCGCGATAAAAAGATTCAGCCCTACCGGCGGCGTCAGGTAGCCGAGCTGCATCGCCGCGAGGAACACGATGCCGAGGTGCACTGGATCGACCTCATAGCCGGCAGCGATCGGCAGCATCAGTGGTACGACGAGAACAATGGCCGAGAATATGTCGAGAATCGCGCCCAGGATAAGCAAGAATATTAGCAACAATACTAGAAACGTCACTTGACTCGATACGAGCCCGGCAACAACACCGAACAACATCTCCGGAACGCCCGCGTCGATCATGTAGTTAGTCGAGGCCATCGAAACGCCGAGAATAATGAGAATGCCCCCGACCAGGACCATGGACGACCGAATGATCTGCGGTAAGTCCGTCAGCTTGATCTCGCGCATGATGAACACTTCAACGATGAGCACATACAGCGCAGTGATAGCAGCCGCCTCTGATACTGCAAGGAAGCCGGAATAGATGCCGCCAAGCACGACAATCGGCAGCGGCAATTCCCAGATAGCTTCCCTAAGCGCGCGACCGAGCTCCTTGAACGAAAACGAACCGACCGGGCGACGATTCGCGCGATTTACCCATAAGCTCCAGCCCGACAGCATGACCAACATGACGAGTCCCGGAAGTATTCCGGCCAGAAACAGTTTATCGATCGAGACCTCAGCAACAACACCGTACAGTATCAATGGCAACGACGGTGCAAATAGCAGGCCCAAGCTGCCCGATGAGGTCACCAGGCCAAGATTGAATTTATCCGGGTAGCCGTCATGTTTTAGCGCCGGATATAGAATCGCGCCGAGCGCAATAATCGTGACCCCGGATGCGCCGGTGAACGCGGTGAAGAACGCGCACGCGGCGATGCAGACAATCGCCAGACCTCCCGGCATCCAACCGAGCATTGCGCCAGTCAGTCGAACCAGCCGCTTCGGGGCCTCACTCTCGCTGAGCAAATATCCGGCGAATGTAAATAAGGGTATCGCAGAGAGGAACGTCAAATCGGCAATGCCCAATATTTCGAGCATCATGTTCATTAGATCGATTTCTCCGCGCTGATAACCAAGCATTGCGCTGGTCGCAATGATCGCAAACAACGGTGCGCCCAGAACCGCAAGTAGTATCAGGATGACACTGACCAGCATCATTCCGTTTTCTCCGGCTCCTGGCCGACTGCCCAGGTGATAATCTGCCGGGCAACCAGAACGAAAAACCGGTAGCTCGCCAAAAGGAATGCGACTGGCACAATGACGTGTACCCACCACGCCGGAACATCGATCAGCAACCTGTCGTCAAACTCGATTTCGAGCTGCAGATAGCGATACGTGTGCCACGCGATGACGCCGCAGACCAGCGCCGCGAATATATCGACAACGATTCGAGTAATTTTTACCAGGCCATCCGGCAGAATATGCGACAACGCATCGATTCGAATATGACGGTCGTCGCGACAGGCCGCGACTGAACCGACCATCGCAAGCCACAACACCATCAATTTGATGAGTGGGTCGACCCAGATAAAGCCAGTTGCAAACACTTCTCGCAGGATGATCTGGCCGACGGCCAGTATTATCATTCCGCCGAGTAGAATGATCAGCGCTGCGTTTTCGGCAAATCGCCCCAGTCCATCAAGTCGGCTTAGAAGTTTTTTCAAAAGAGCGGCAACTCAATCGCTGGCGGCGCTCTCATCGGTCGCGGCATCGCCGCCGGCGCTGGCCATCTTCTGTCGGTATTCGTCAATATGACCGAGCATTTCATCATAAACTTTGAGAGTGAAATCACCGCGCGCACCCAGCTTGCGATTGGACTGCAGAAGTACGTTGCGAATCCGGTTCAGCTCCACTTCATCATACGGCACCGTTTCGATGCCCGTATTCAAAAGCGCGTCTCTTGCACCCCGGTTATCGGCCGGGCTGGCCGCATCAAATTTTTCATAGGTTCGTTCCATGACCTCACGGACGATCGCCTGATCCTCTGGCTTTATTTTGGCAAACGCCTTCCTGTCGATTGCCATGAATCCCAAGGTGTACACGAGCGGTAATTCGGTCATGTATTTGACCTTCGTGTGCCATTGCAAGACCAGTGCCCCAATCGGCGAAATCGCGACAATGTCGATTAGCCCAGTTTGCAGCCCGGTCAACACATCGGTCAACGGTAGCGTGACCGGTGACAGGGACAACGCTTCCATAGACGCGTAACTGATGGTGTCGCCTTCCGGAACCCAGACGCGCTTGCCCTTCAGGTCATCGAGACCACGAACCGGCGTGTTTGACATGATGACCGCGAAACCGCCACCGGCAAAACCAAAAGTGACAAAGCCGGATTCGGCCAGGCCTTCGCCAAGAGACACGTCCATTCGCTCGCGAACGTAATTGACTTCGTCCTCGGAGTTGAAGATTAACGGCAATCCGTACAAGTTTATATCGGGGTACTTTTCGCTCAATGCCGATGGCGTAAACGCACCACCTTGCAGAGCTCCTATTCGGATTCTGCCGAGCACCTTTGTGTCATTGCCCATGACGCCGCCACCGTAGTACTTGATCTGCACGCGACCCTCGGTTTTTTCCTTGATCTCTGCCGCGCTCGCACGCATGTCCTTCATCCACTGCGAACCCTCTGGGGTAACAGTAGCGATTTTCAATGTCGCAGCGCTGGCAAATCCGCCCGATGCGAGGACCAATAATACAAACAAGATTTTCTTCATCGTCATGCCCATTGACTCAAAGAGATTTGGTTTAGAAATAGTCGTCAGCTTCCGCCAGCAAGACCAATGCATCTTCCTTTGCCAGAACGTTGCCGAGCGTCAAGCCGTCTGCATAAGGATCGGCCGAAAGTACCTCTTGCAGCAGCCGGTCATGCAAATCGCGTTCGTAAAGCAGCTTCGCGTAGCCGCGCGCGTACTCGACCTTGGCGGTCAGATCCCGACCGTCGCTCAACTCGATCGCCCGTTCGAAATGGTAGCGCGCCTCGTCCGGCTTTCCGCCCAGCGCCGGTGGCCGTAACGTCAACAAGATACCCATATAAGTGTGCGTCGCGGAATCGACTTTGTCGCCGGCGATCGCGAGATAATGTTTGAACAATGCCTCGATTTGCGGCAACTCGGCTAGCGAGTTCCAGTCGTCGCTATGGGCGCGAAGATAAGCCAGCGTTGCAAAACCATAGGTGTAAAGCAGCTCCGCATGTTTATCTGGCACAGCGTCCAGGCTGGCAACAAAATCATCGTAGTTTAAGCTTCGCCAACCGCAGGCGTCATCGTATTCTGTACACATCGCTTTTAGGCCATATTCTCGACCCTTGCGAGTCAGTCGCCTTGCACGCACGTCATCGTCTGCAAAGACCGCGCCATACGAGGCATACAGCCGGGCGGCGGCGGACAACATTGACGCATTATCCGGATCGCCCTCAATCATGCTGTCTATTAGGATCATGTAGGACGGAATGGCGGCACGCGCGGTCTCCGGATCGTCCTGATTCATTACAGCCGCCGACAAATTGTCGGCGAAGCCGTTGGCCGCGTTGGAAACCAAGGTCGCGCAGCCACTCATCATGGCCAAAATTAGTCCAAGCGGACCAATTCTAACAAGCATTTGAAGAATTACGGATTTCATGCGTCGAGAGACCCGGCCGGAGCGGAATGGTTCAGGCGATGTATGTAACACAACCGCGCTTTGTGGGCTGTGGCACAGTTCGAAAAGCTAGATTTTTTCCTTTATCCGCGCTGCCTTGCCGGTACGGCCCCGCAAGTAGTACAGCTTGGCACGGCGTACATCGCCGCGGCGCTTGACCGCGATCGAATCCACCGCTGGGCTGTAGGTCTGGAACACACGCTCGACGCCCTCACCGTGTGAAATCTTGCGAACCGTGAAGGACGAATTCAGGCCGCGATTGCGTTTCGCAATGACCACGCCTTCAAACGCCTGCAGGCGCTCGCGACTGCCCTCTTTGACCTTGACCTGAACAACGACAGTATCGCCCGGAGCAAACCCCGGAATGTCCTTGCCCATCTGTTCTTGCTCGACCGCTTCGATTAATTTGCTCATGTCATTAAGTACCGGATTCTTTCAAAAATTCGTCAAGCAATGTTTGTTGCTGACGATCCAAATTCAACTTACTCACCAGGTCTGGCCGCCTTAGATAACTCCGGCCAAGCGCCTGTTTATACCGCCACCGCGCAATTTCTGCATGGTCGCCTGAGAGCAGCACGGCGGGCACATCCTGTCCGCTAATGCTCTCCGGACGCGTATAGTGCGGACAGTCCAGTAGACCATCCATAAACGAGTCCTGTATCGCCGATTCCGCATCGCCGAGCACGCCCGGCAATAATCGCGTCACCGCGTCGATCACTGCCATTGCAGCGATCTCGCCGCCCGACAACACAAAATCGCCGAGCGATAATTCTTCATCGACGTGACTCTTTATCAGCCGCTCGTCGACACCCTCGTATCGGCCCGCGAGCAAGATCAGCCCCGGCAACTTGGCAAGACGCAATGCCACCGACTGATCAAACACTCGCCCTGCTGGCGACAAACACACGACCGGGCTGTCCTCGGCAACGTGTTCGCGCGCAGCGTCGATTGCCTTCGCCGCCGGCTCATACTTCATAACCATACCGGGGCCGCCACCATAGGGTCGGTCATCAACCGTCCGGTGCACGTCATCTGCGTAGTCCCGCGGATTCTGCAACGCGAGAGACACTATCCCCCGCTCGACCGCGCGCCCAACAACGCCGTGTTCGGCCACCTGAGCCACCAATTCCGGAAATAGGCTAACTACCGCAAACTGCATGGCATCATTCCCATTCCCAGTCGACTTTGATCACACCATCGGCAAGATCAACGTCGAGTATTACTTTGTCGGCGATAAACGGGATGAGCCGCTCTTTGTCGCCAACCGTGACCAAAACGTCGTTGGCCCCGGTTTCCATGACATACGCGACAGTTCCGATTTCGCTGCCGTCGCGATGCATTACTTTCATTCCTTCCAGGTCGCTCCAGTAGTAGCTGCCCTGATCGGGTTCTGGCAAGTCTTCCCGTGGGATGCCGATGTTACATCCCAACAACTTGCTTGCCTCATCTCGATCATTGATGCCCTGTAAGTACGCAATGACCGACTTGCCGTGCCGTTTACCCTCTTTCAGTTCGGTCGCTTGCCAATCGCCATCGCATTTGAGCCACCACTGACTGTAATTCAATATCGCCTCGCGCGGATCGGTGTATGAGAACACCTTTACCCAGCCCTTGACGCCGAACAGACCGGTAATCTGGCCCAGGACTATGGCGTCCGTAGCTGGCTTTGCGATAGCGTCCGTCACACCAATACGAATCGGCCGCCCAGGCGGCCGACGGATCAGTTTACCGCGGCCGCCTTGTGGTGCGACTTCAGGAGCGAGGCCACGCGATCGGAGGGCTGTGCACCCTGACCGATCCAGTAATCAATTCGCTCGACATCGATGCGCAGATTTTCCTCATGGTCTTTGCCGACCGGATTGAAATATCCCACGCGTTCGATGTACCTGCCGTCCCGACGGTTGCGACTGTCGGTAACCACAAGGTGATAAAAAGGACGTTTTTTCGCGCCCGCGCGCGAAAGACGAATACTGACCATCTCTATTCCGTTATAAATCGTGTTGTTAGGCAGACCTGCCCGGTCCCGGGGCGACCCGAGTAGAGGGCGCATTGTACCGGTTTGAAACCAAATGTGAAGCGTTTTCGGGACGAAAAACCAGTTATTTTTCAGTTGCTTATGTGCTGCCGTGCGCGGATTGCAGGGTTTATGGCCTGAAACCTGGCGGCGGACCACCACCGGGCATGCCGCGCAGCATCTTTTTCATGCCGCCCTTGGACATCTTCTTCATCATTTTTTCCATCTGAGTGTGCTGCTTCAGCAAGCGGTTGACGTCTTGAATTTGCAACCCACAACCGGCCGCAATGCGTTTTTTGCGCGAACCGTTGATCGTCTTTGGGAAACGCCGCTCCCCGGGCGTCATCGAATTAATGACCGCGATTTGTCGGCGCATCTGCTGTTCATTGGCCTGATCCTTCAGTGCCGCGGCATTGATGTTGCCCGGGATAGGCAATTTGTCCAGCATCGCTCCTAGGCCACCCATATTCATCATCTGCTCGAGCTGATCTTTCAGATCAAATAGGTCGAAACCTCTACCCTTCTTTAACTTCTTGGCTAGCTTTTCTGCCTTGTCCTTTTCAACGCTGCCTTCGATTTCTTCAACCAGGGACAGTACGTCGCCCATACCGAGGATGCGCGATGCCATCCGATCCGGATGAAACACCTCTAGCGCATCGGTTTTTTCACCGACGCCGATAAATCGAATCGGTTGGCCAGTGACTTCCCGAACGGACAGTGCAACGCCGCCTTTGGCATCACCGTCAGCCTTGGTCAGCACAATGCCGGTCAACGGAAGACTTTGACTAAATACGGTGGCCGCATTTACCGCGTCCTGGCCAGCCATGCTGTCAACAATAAACAACGTTTCGAGCGGCTTGGCATGCTGATGCACGGAGACGACTTCGGCCATCATGTCACCGTCAATGTGCAAACGACCAGCTGTATCGACGATCAACACGTCTGCATGCGAGCGCTTCGCCTCATCCAATGCACGATCAACAATGCTCACGGGTTTTTCACTTACATTGCTGTCGCAATGCAGTGCACCAACTTCGCTCGCGAGCGTCTTGAGCTGCAGAATCGCCGCAGGACGATGTACGTCAACACTAACGAGCATGACTTTCTTTTTGTCCTTCTCGATCAGTTTCTTGGCGAGCTTCGCGGCTGTCGTGGTCTTACCAGCGCCCTGCAAACCGGCGAGCAGCACGACAACAGGTGGTTGTGCCTTCAGGTCCAGCGGCACATTGCTTTCCCCGAGAATTGTGACGAGCTCGGTGTGGATAATCTTGACCAGAGCCTGGCCTGGCGTCAGGCTCTTGCTGACTTCCTCGCCAATAGCGCGTTCACGGATACGTTCAACAAACGTCTTGACCACCGGCAGCGCAACGTCCGCCTCGAGCAATGCAAGTCGCACTTGCCGCAACGTGTCTTTGATATTTGATTCGCTCAGCCGGCCTTTGCCGGTAATTGAACGCGCGGCATCGCGAAGGCGACCGCTTAGATTGTCGAACATGCTGATCTCACCTGTAGAAACGGCCCCGTAGCAGCGCTATTTGCCGCGGTTCCGGTTGCGCGCGTGCAGTGTATCAGACTGTTAGAATCGTTCCGCGTGAGAGCATCTGAATATTCTTGTCAGGGGCCGCAGAAACTACCTGCGCGAGGATGCGCGACTCTTCGCCGGGTTTCATGCCCGTCAGCCAAATTGCGGGGCTATGCCGCAGTCGTTCGAGATCTCGCGTCAGCGTTTTCGGGCAATAGTGCCCTGCTTCAGTCGCCAGCGTTTCCATTTCGTCGGGAAACGAAACTTCGATGACCAGTACGCGAAGATCCTCGTAGGCGTTCAAAACCGGCCACAAGGTCTCATTGGTTCTGGTGTCGCCGCTGACCGCGAATACGCCACCGGAATTCTGCACTGTATAACCAAGTGATGGCACGCTGTGCATGACATCCACCGCGTAGAATTCGCGGTGATCGATAGACACCGTGTCTCCAGGACTGCATACGTGGTAACGCAACATCGGGTTTTCGGAACTAGGCAACTTGGCAAAGTCCGGCCAAATGACATCGTTGAACAGGTGTGCCTGAATCGCACTCAGCGTTTCCTCTCGGGCATAGACGGTCAACGGAACGTCGAAATCTGGCTCGAACACTGAATCGACCAGCATCGGCAAACCCGCAATATGGTCGAGGTGAGCGTGGGTCAGAAAAACATGTCGGATCGATTTCAGGTCATGCAGAGCGAGATCGCCGATGCCAGTGCCGGCATCGATCAATACGTCATGGTCTATCAGCAGCGCTGATGTCCGCGAGCCGGCACCTATCCCGCCGCTGCAACCGAGAATTCTGATCCGCATCGTCCAAAGCCCTCGGCAAGTCCCAGCTACACATAGAAAAAGGGTTCTATTGGGAATCGCCATATGGGATGATTCATTCGCCGAAACGGTAGGTCATACACCCCCGAGTTTCTGTGTTTCAAATCACAATTTTTTTTCTATATTTGATTGCGGCCGTGGCGTTCGCGCTTAGCCGCCTGCCCCAGCACGCCAATCGCGAGCGTATTCTGTCCCTCGTCGCGTTCTTTCTGTCGACTGTTGCCGTCGTCATTCATGGTCGGCTGTTGTATATCGAACTCTTCTCCGGCGGCGGCCTGACGCTGACTAGCGCTGTCTCATTGATCGGCCTGCAACTTGGGCTGATCGCGTTGTTGGGTGCGTTTGAGGTCAAGTTGCGAGGCCTGTCCGCCGGCTTGCTTTTGCTCGCCGCACTGACGTCACTTGCGACCGGCCAATCTGATGCTGTGACGGGCACAGCGTCACTGAGCTGGCAACTCCGTTCGCATGTGCTGACATCAATGTTCGCGTATGGCTTGCTGACGGTCGGAGCGATCGTTGCTCTGTATGCGCTGGTCCAGGAAAACCGCTTGCGGCACGCTCGACTTTCGGCGGCCAACGCGCTGTTCGCGCCGCTCGAAACGACTGAAAAACTGCTGAACGCGGTAACGACGGCCGGATTCACCGTACTGGCGCTATCGGTAATTTCCGGCGTGACCTTCATCGAGGATGTGTTCGCGCAGCACCTGGTTCACAAGACAACTTTGTCACTGCTCGCACTGCTGGTATTCGGCGTCCTACTCGCCGGACGTCACTTCGCCGGCTGGCGCGGCAAGCGCGCGATCTATCTGTATCTGCTGGGGTTCGCGATCTTGGGCTTCGCGTATTTCGGTAGCCGATATATTCTCGAGGAACTGCTGGGGCGTAGCTGGAGCTGAGTGCTATTTCCTTGACAGTTTCGGGCTGGCCTGATGAACTGCAATGGTATTGACTGCGAGGAGGTATTCGTCCGTTGGGCGATGACGTTCCACTAGGGGCCTTACTCGGCCTCCTTATGTTCTTACTTCTTCTTTCCGCCGCTTTCTCTGGCTCGGAAACGGCTCTGATGAGCCTCAATCGCTACCAGCTTCGTCATAAAGCGCGCCAGGGCCATCGCGGTGCACGCCTGGCCGAACGACTTTTGCAACGGCCCGATCGCGTCATCGGACTCATCCTGCTCGGCAACAATCTCGTCAATTTTTCCGCGGCGTCGCTGGTCGCCGTTATTGCTCTTAAGCTCGGTGGCGAGCCAGCCGTAGCTTTGGGTGCAGTCGCACTTACGCTGATCGTGCTTATATTCTCCGAAGCAACGCCAAAGACGAGCGCGGCCCTAAATCCTGAGCGGTGGGCTTTCCCCGCCGCACTCATCTACTACCCGTTATTGAAAATCGCGTATCCGATCGTGTGGTTAATCAATGCGTGTTCGAACGGTGTTTTGTTCCTATTCGGCGTACGCACCGACGACGCCGAACTAGACTCACTAACACGCGATGAGCTACGTACGCTCGTGCACGAAGCGGGCAGCCGAATTTCGAGCCGCTATCAGCAAATGCTAATAAGCATTCTCGATTTGGAAAAAGTCACTGTCGACGACGTAATGGTGCCGCACAACGAAATAATTGGTATCGATCTAAATGATGACCCACAGGAAGTCGAAAAGGTTATCGATGCAAGCCAGCATACGCGACTGCCTGTTTATCGGGACACGATCGACAACGTGCTCGGCGTCTTGCATCTACGCAAGCTCGCGAACCTTGCCAAACAAAGTTTTGACGCCGACGATCTCGAAAAACTGCTCGAAGAGCCCTACTTCGTCCCTGAGGGAACGCCGCTAAGCACGCAACTTGTGCAATTCCAACGCCGGCGACTACGGATTGCGCTGGTCGTCGATGAATACGGAGACATCCAGGGCATTTGTACGCTCGAGGACATACTGGAAGAAATTGTCGGCGAGTTCACAACTGATCCGAGTGACGAAGATGATGAAATTGTTCGCGACAGCGCGAACACTTGGCTCGTTGACGGGACCGCCAATATTCGTGAGCTAAATCGTACACAACAATGGACTTTGCCGACGGGCGGCCCCAAAACGATCAATGGCCTGATCGTAGAGCGGCTGGAAACAATTCCTGAGCCCACAACCTGCTTGAAAATAAACGGCTACCCGATCGAAATCGTCGCCACCGACGATAACCGCATTCGCACGGTCCGGATCGGATCGCGCGTCGCGGAAGTCGCGGTCGAGAGCTAGAAAGTCGCGTCCAGCGCCTGTTGCAGCTTGGCCACACCGACAACGTCGATGCCAGCCGGCGGATTTTTGGGTACATTGGCCCGCGGCACAATTGCTCGTGTGAAGCCTTGTTTTTGGGCCGCGGCGATGCGCTCCTCCCCAAAACGAACAGGCCGTACTTCGCCAGCCAAACCAATCTCGCCGAAACAAATCATTCGTTCGTCGGTGGTCCGATCGCGGAAACTCGACACGATCGCAAGCAATGACGGCAGATCGACTGATGTTTCGGCGATTCTTAGCCCACCAACGACATTGACAAACACGTCCTCGCTGCCGAGCGCAACGTCGCCATGTCGTTGCAACACAGCCAGCAGCAAAGAGAGGCGATTTTGGTCGACGCCCTGTGACAGGCGCTTCGGGTAGTTACTTGCGCCATCCGCCACCAACGCCTGTATTTCAACCAACAGCGGTCGACTGCCTTCCCATGCCACCGACACGACACTGCCTGGCTCTGCCGCCGATTCGCGCGACAGAAAAATGGCCGACGGATTTGTGACCTCGCGAAAACCGCGCTCCGTCATCGCAAACACGCCCATTTCTCCGTTGGCGCCAAAGCGATTCTTCACGGTCCGAATCATCGTGTAACGGCTCGACGGATCACTCTCGAAATACAACACGGTGTCGACCATGTGTTCGACGACTCTCGGCCCGGCGATCGCCCCCTCCTTCGTCACATGACCGATGATAAAAACTGCTACGTTTTTTTGTTTCGCAAACTGTACAACCCGGTGGACGCAGTGGCGCAGCTGCACAACCGAGCCAGGGGCCGAAGGCAATTCGCCGCTTGCCATGGTTTGCATCGAATCAATGACCAGAACCTTGGCCGCAGTCTTGCTTGCCTGCTCGAGCACGACTTCAAGCGAAGTTTCTGCGAGCAGTTTTAGTGTCGGACGCTCGAGACCCAGGCGCCGAGCACGCTGTCCGATCTGTTGCAGTGACTCTTCACCTGTCGCATAGCAAACCGGCAACTCCGCCGGCAGCGACGCTGACACCTGTTGCAAAAGCGTCGACTTGCCCACGCCGGGATCGCCGCCCAGCAAAACGACGGCGCCCGCGACGAGACCGCCACCAAGCACACGATCAAATTCGGAGAACCCGGTCGGATACCGATCAGCCAGATCATCGAGCACGCTCGATAGAGTCGCCACTTCGGTCGTTGAGCCGAGCGGTGACGGCGCTGCCACCCGCGTTTCTGTGAGCGTATTCCACGCCGCACATTCCGGACACTGCCCGGCCCATTTCACGCTGTGCGCGCCACAGTCGTGACACACATAGGCTGTCTTAGCGCGCGGCATTAGTTTTTGTTCGTAACATATTGATTTATATAATTTTAATGACAGGATTGCCGGGATAAAACCAAAATCGCCGCCGAAGCAGGCCGAATCCGCCGGTGACGGCCAATCATAGCAGCGGATTCCATGGCGTTATTACATAAAAATGCCAACCCTTTCTCATAAAGGGAGCTCGCCTTTTTCTATACTTTCGAGCTGAAAACAAGGACCTGACTGAGTTGGAACCTGCGACCAAGCAAAAACGCAACCGTCTGATAGCACTCTCTTTCGCGAGCGTCCTGCTGCTCTTGATTTACGGGCCGCTGGCGCAGTGGTTTGCTGTGGTTGACCGCATTCTATACGACCAGTTCGCGGCGCACTTGCCCAATCGACCGCTGGCCGACGCCGTCATCATTAGCATCGACCCGGCAAAGACCAACGGCGAAAACGTCATTGACCTTTACGGCGAGGTATTGGGCAAACTCCAAAACGCTAACGTTGCCCGTGTCATCATGCCGAATCCGCCCGAGATTGCCGCTACGGAGGAGCTGCCAGAATGGGTGGCGACGCTGAGGTCAAGCGTTCCGGTCTATGTCCCAACCCGTCATCGTTTCGCAGAGTTTGCGTCGCGAAGTGGCTTCGTTGATTTGAATCCCGACCCTGATGGCGTACTCAGGCGATCGGAACTTTGGCAGCTCGACGATGGCGTCATGTCGCCATCGTTGCCGCTGGCAATTGCATTCGACAACGAAACCCCGGCCGGTCACCGGCTATCGAGTGCCGAAGATGCGATTTATCTGTCGAACTACAGCGAAGTGAGACGCATCGCTGTCGACGACCTGATCTTCGATCATATCAATAGCCGTTCGCTCGCTGGCTACACTGTGTTTGTCGACTCCGAGCCACCATTGAGCGGCGCCGCAGCCTTGCTGCCCTCGCGGCAATACGTCACTCATTCCGAAATAACAGCAGCCTTATTGAGGGATGTCGAACAAGACCGATCCATCATCTCGCCTTCATGGGTCAAGGCCTTGGAGTGGCTTGCGCCCGTCCTCCTTGCCATTGTTGCTGTCTTGTTCATGCCCGATCGAGCGCGACGCGATATTGCGGTTTTGACCATCGCAACGCTTGTTGGCTTGTTATTGATCGAAGCGCTTACATTAATGATCCTGCAAATACGTCTCGATCTCGGACGATCAATACTGATTTTCATTGGCGTATCGATTCTGACCATTTGGCTGGTCGGCGATAACCGAAAGATCACCAAGAATGCTTTCAAGCGAGGTTCGGATTTTCTTTCTGCCGGTCGGCTGGAACCGGCCTTCGCCGAATTCCGCCGCTGCACACCGTCAGAGTCCCTGGCCACACATATGTATAAGTTGTCGCTGGCCTTCGAACAGCAGGCCAAACCTGAACGCGCCGAGGCCGTGCTCGAATGGATGAAGCGAACTCATTCCAGCATTCCGGCATCTGGCCAGGCGTCAAAGAAACTTAGTGGCGTACCACAGCGGCTCGGCCGCTACGTCATCGAGCGCCGCATCGGTCGTGGCGCGATGGGTGCTGTATATCTTGGCAAGGATCCGCGAATCAACCGGTCCGTTGCCGTAAAGGTGATTCCGATCGCGAAAGAGTTCGAAGACGAGGAACTCAAAGAAGCACGGCTGCGCTTTTACCGCGAGGCGGAGTCAGCGGGCCGGCTGACTCACCCTAATATCATTACCGTTTACGATGCAGGAGAGGACAAGGGCCTCGCCTACATCGCGATGGAGTACGTGCCCGGCATTCCCTTAAAGGATTTCACGGATCCGAATAGGCTGCTGGCGCCAAAACGGGCGCTGGAACTGGCGGCATCCACCGCGGAGGCCCTCGACTATGCGCACAATCAGGGTGTCATTCATCGCGACATCAAGCCCGCCAATCTGTTGTACAACCCCAAGGAGGGCTCACTGAAGATATCTGACTTCGGCGTTGCAAGACTGACCGACAACAACAAGACGAAAACTGGCATCGTCCTCGGTACCCCGATGTACATGTCGCCCGAGCAGCTCGGGGCCGAGCCGCTCACAGGGCTCTCGGACTTGTTTTCGCTTGGTGTTACCCTATACGAGCTTTTGATTGGCGAGGTGCCATTCAAAGCGACGAACCTTGCAGTGCTAATGACGAAAATTACCACGGAAGAACCTGCCGCTATTTCCAACCGGCGCGCAGGCCTCCCGCCGAGTGTCGATGCAGTGCTGGCGAAAGCCCTGGCCAAACGTCCCGAGCAGCGGTTCTCGTGTGGCGCGGAAATGGCAATAGCGCTTCGCAACTGCGCCCGATTCTCGTAATTCGATCATTTGAGCGGTAGCACGACGAGTATGAATTTGAGCGGAAAAATTGACTTTGCGGAGGTGACCGATGTCGGTCGCGTTCGTGAGCATAATGAAGATGCAATCGGGTCCGATCCCGCGATCGGTCTGATGGTGCTCGCCGACGGAATGGGCGGTTACAACGCGGGTGAGGTGGCAAGTGGCATTGCGGTACAGATCGTCACCGAGCTTGCCACTGAGGCCGCGCACCGCGAGGACCGCGCCGATATCGACCCACACAGCGGCCTGATGCGTCAGTCAATCATCCTGCGCGACGCCGTATACCGCGCCAACAAGATTATTTTCCAGACCGCACAAAGCCAGACGCATTGCGAAGGAATGGGCACAACGATCGTCGCCTGCATGTTCTACGACAATAAAGTATCGATCGCGCATGTCGGTGACTCCCGAGCCTACCGCTTGCGCAGCGGCCAGTTTGAACAAGTCACGCTGGATCACTCGTTGCTACAGGAGCTTGTGGATCGAGGCTTCTACTCAGCGGAAGAGGCGCAGCGATCCACAAACCGCAACTACGTGACCCGAGCACTCGGCGTTGAGCCAACGGTTGAGGTCGAGGTTCATGAGCACGAAGTGCTGCCGGACGACTTTTATTTGCTGTGTTCGGACGGCCTGCCGGACATGGTCGAAGATGAGGATATTCACTTAACTATCAGTACTTTTAATGCTAGTCTTGCCGTCGTTAGTCAGCAGTTAGTGGACCTGGCGAACAATCAGGGCGGCCGCGACAACGTGTCGGTAATGGTGGCACAAGTGTTGGAATCGTTTGCGGCGAAACAAAACCTGTTCGTCAAGATCGCCAAATGGTTTCGGTAGCTGATGGCTAATAATAGGGATGCAGGGTTGCGGGAACTATTGTCACGACGAGCGACATGGCTGTTATCACAGTCGGCTTTTCGCTGCGCCCCTGCTGGGTTCTTTTGGTCTTTACTGCTGAGCGGCGAGTCACCATGGCACGATTAATTCTGAGTTTGGACAACCAGGTCCTGGCTGAGTACAACATGACCAAGGAGCGCTACACAATTGGCCGACTCCCGGACAATGACGTGCGCATCGATAATCCCGCTGTCAGTGGTCACCATTCGCTTATTATCAATATCCTGAACGATTCGTTTCTCGAAGACCTGAATAGCACCAACGGCACTTACGTCAATGGCAAGCTGATCAAAAAGCATGCGCTGCAACATGGCGACGTCATTACGATCGGTCACCACCAGCTCAGATTCTCGGAACAGCAGACTAACGAAACCGCGCAGGACGAATTCGAAAAGACGATGGTTATTCCGGCTGGCCAGCAAAACGCTGAGCAGCTCGCAGCGGCGGAAAAAGCGGCCGAAGCTGCGGCGGCGGCAAGCGGGCCAGCAGCCTCGATGGCAGACGATGCCGGTGTCAAGCTTGACGACGAGGAAGCCGGGCCCTTGGCTGGATCGAAGCCATCCCGGCCCCAAGCGGTGCCCGAGCCTGTTGCCGAGCCGGCAGCACATACGGAAACGACGGCCGGCGTTGACCCAGGCTCTGCACCAAGCGCCTTGCCGCTTGCGAAACTGCAGGTATTGAGCGGCGCATTCGCCGGACGTGAACTCGAACTCACCAAGGCACTAACGACGTTGGGTCGGCCCAGCGTTCAGGTTGCTGCGATCACACGCCGCGCCGAGGGCTATTTTATTGTCCACGTCGAGTCCGGAGAAGAAGGTGACTATCCGCTCGTCAACGGCAAGCCGATCGGTCCTCAGGCACGCAAGCTAACAGATAATGATGTCGTGCAGCTTGCCGGCGTCAAAATGGGATTTTTCGCGTCGTAATTCGGTAAATGCGAGCGGGCCTGGACGGCCCTGCTATACCGTCATCTCCAGCGCCTCGCGGTGCGTGACACCGCACACCAGCTCGTACGGAATGGCATCCGCCCAACGTGCGACTTCCTCGACCGGCAACTCATCGCCCCATAGCGTGGCGACGTCGCCAACTGCATCGGTCGCATCCGGCCCGAGATCCACTGCAATCAAGTCCATGGATACGTTGCCAATCAACTGTACACGTCGGTTGTTGATCAGTACCGGTGTGCCGTCCCTGAAATGCCGTGTGTATCCGTCACCGTAACCGGCCGCGATGATGCCAATCTTGGTGTCGCGATCGCTGATGTAACGGCATTTGTAACCAACGTGACTCCCGGCTTGAAGCGACTTTTTGGCAATCAGGTGCGCTTCGAAATGCATAACCGGCTGCAGGCCTAAGTCGCTGCCGGTGCGGTCCGCGAACGGGGATATTCCGAATAACGCGACGCCCGGTCGAATCCAGAGATCGCCAGAAAATCCAAGCGTTTCCTGCGCCGCAGCGATGTGCGGCCATCCGAGTATTGCTGAGGAGTTAGCAAGGCTAACGCCGCCCTCAAATCCGTCAACGACTGTCGCAATCCGCTCGAATTGTTCCATCGTTAGTGGGCCTTGCGTGTTGTCGGCGTCGGCGAAGTGCGTCATAAGGCGTAGCTCACCAACGGCCGCTGCGGCCGCTAGTCGATCTTTCAATTCGGTGGCACGCTCCGGCGTAAAGCCAAGGCGATTCATACCGGTGTCGACCTTGAGCCAGACGGTCATTGGCGCATCTACATGCGAATTCAGCCATTCGAGCTGTTCCTCGCAATGCACCACAACGTCAAGGTGGTTGTCGGCCGCTATTTTCAGTTCGGCCGGTGAAAATACACCCGATAACAATGTAATGGGCTTGTCGATACCTGCGTTGCGAAGCTTCAAAGCTTCCGGCAGCCGTGCGACCCCAAGCCCGTCGACATCCTCGAGCTGCTCTGCGACATCAAGCATGCCGTGGCCGTAGGCA
>JAOTZC010000070.1 GCA_029861535.1 Gammaproteobacteria bacterium | reverse complement strand
GTTTGAACTTTCGGCTCATCGATGCCGTAACCAGCGAAATTGTGTTCACCAAGCAGATCGAGTCAGTCATCAATGAGTCCGATCTGTCACTCGGCGGCATTGGTTTTAGTGGCGACGTCGCGCTTGGCGGATTTTTCTCGAATTACTCTCGAACACCGATAGGCCAAGCCGTCATCGCCGGCATCAATCAGGGTGTCTTCGATCTGATCAAACAAATTGGCTCAAAAACCGCGCAAGGCAGCGTCGTCAAAGCGGATCCCAATCAGATATTCACCAACCTCGGCGACAGTGCTGTAACCGTTGGTGAGATTCTCGAGGTTCGCGAACAGGGCG
This sequence comes from Gammaproteobacteria bacterium, assembly GCA_029861535.1. Classification (GTDB taxonomy): domain Bacteria; phylum Pseudomonadota; class Gammaproteobacteria; order Steroidobacterales; family Woeseiaceae; genus UBA1847. Next base: position 2,371 of record JAOTZC010000070.1, on the reverse strand, counting down.
AACAGCTGATCGACCCGGAGACCGGCATATCGCTCGGCGGCAGCGAAACTGTGCTCGGCACCATTGAAGTTACTCAGGTGCAGGAAAAGTTTTCGATTGCGCGACCCGTGTCGCTGAGCAAGACACCGGAGCGCGGCACAAAGCTGGTATCGACGCGGCCGGCGGCACCGCTCGAGTTTGCGGACTCGTTCAAGAAGCCGAAATAGCGCGAATTAAATTCGTTGGCGCTTTGAACGTCGCTAGGACTCATTAACGAATTGATCGTTACTAGAACTCGTTGACGAGTTCTTCGTCGAACGCGTCGCGTTTGCGGCGGGTAACGGCGTCAGTGTCGCTTAGACCGAGTTCGCGTGACAAAAAGCGAATTGCTGCATCGGCACCGGATTCGCCGCGAAAGCCTTCGCCGAGAATTAGGTCATTCCCCTGCCGGTCGATCCCGCGAACCTTAAAATACATTACGTGCTTGCCACCAGACTGCGTTTGCATATTGCTGTCTTTCTCGAAGCGACTGAAATCGCTGCGGCGCATTTCACGTTTGCGAATCGGAATGCCGATCCAGCGTCGAATGGCGACAATCGAATTGCCCTGTTGTCTTATTTCAAGTGACTTCAACATCAAGTAAAAGGCCGTAATGGCGATGAGTACGCCGACGCTGCCAAACACACCACCGAAAATCGTCATACCTTCTTTGAAGATCATGAACCAACCGGCGGCTGCAAAAACGGACCCAACAAAAAAACCAGCAAGGTTCGAAAGGAGATTACGTCCCATCGGGTAAATGAGGGTCTTGGTAACGCCGTCGAACTGGATACGCACGATATCTCGGACCGCCTGATCGTAGATCGCATCCTGCTCGGCGCGTGACGATGCGGCGCTGCGCTCAGCGATATGCTTTGATTCCGTTGCTGTCGCATAGACTGGCAGCGTGAATTCACGATCGAGGTCGGCGTTCGGCAAACTGGCTCGAACGTTGAGCCGCCACAGGTGATAGCTGTCACCAGCCTGTTCGGCGTCGGATTCTTTGAGTCCCGCCGGGACGTCGAAGCGAAAAGTCAGCCGGGTGCCCGCAGGGCTTGATTCAATATGCGCAAGCCGTTCATCCTGCCACAATGCTTTCTCCCGTTTGCTGCGGCTGTCGCCGCTGCCGGACACGTAGCTTTGCAAGCTGGTCAGCGTCAGCATGAACTTGTTCGACGATTCAAAACGCAGATTGGTATCGATCGTGCCGCCGACATGGCCGCCGATCGATCCCGGAAACGGGTCCAGCACAAGCGGCGTCGCACCGAAGCGCCGCCACTCACGCGTGCGACGGATTGCCCAGATCAGCAAACCGATGCCAACGATTGGAAATAGCACGGCAACCAGGGCCAGGTAATTTTGCTTGTCAACGATCTCGTCGTACATAACGAACGGCAAAGGTGCCGAAATCAGGCACCATATGCCCGCAAAAAACCACGCCCCCAACATTGCGGCCTTCGAATCGGAGCGAAGGCTTGCCGATTGCCATTTGTCATTCAGCAACCAGGGAGACTGTTGGTATTGCGGCAGCGTTTTATCTTTCTCATCGGGCGCTCGCCAGATAATAATTAGCAGGCCGAGGCCGACACCGCCGAAAACGAACAAGAAAATTGACTTGAAGCCGAGCAGCCCCCAGCGAATCGAGCGATCGATGATCGATTGCGTAGGATTGTCGGGATTGACCCAAACGGTGATCGTGTCGCCGCGCCGCATCGCTGCACTGAGCCGCGAGCCGAGGTCCTGCTGATAGTCGCCAATGTTATCGCCACCGGATGCCAGCGAGACTCGGTCGCCCGTGAACGTCTGGCCAAAGTAACTGTAGGTGTAGCGGGCATACGCCTCGTAGGTAAACGAGTCGTCGCCACGGTGGGTCTCGTAGCCTGCCGTGGTCAGCCGCGCGTCGGTGGGAGTCCAGGCACTCATCTGCCAGGCGCTGTGGAACGTGGCGCCGATTGACCACAGCATCCAGACGCCGACGCTAAAGAATGGCAGCGCGAATAATGTCCCAAATATTCGTCCTTTCATGGGCTTAATATGGGCTCCGCTTTGCAGGACTAGGCCTAATACTAGGTCCAACAGACACTTGAGGCTGTGACCCCGGTTCAAAATCCGGCGGTTCACAAGCATCAAACCAAGGCCAAGGCGTGTAATATTGCCTGATAATTGTCGAACGACAGACCTGCCAGCAGGCGCTAGAAGGCATACGTGAGGGGAGAATAACAATGAGCAATCTCGACGAGTTTCGACGCACCAAAATCAACACCTGGCCGATCGCCTTGTTGCGAGTCTACACCGGCGTATTTTTTCTGTACTTCGGCGTCCGCAAAGTCCTCCATGATAATTTTGCCGAGGG
>JAOTZC010000003.1 GCA_029861535.1 Gammaproteobacteria bacterium | reverse complement strand
CTCAGAATCGAGCATGCCTTCGTCCATGTTGACGTCGATAATCTGCGCGCCATCTTCGACCTGTTGGCGCGCAACCTGCACGGCCGCAGCATAGTCGTCGGCCTCAATTAACTTGCGAAAACGTGCAGAGCCGGTGACGTTGCATCGTTCACCGACGTTAACGAATAAATCGTCAGGTCCGATCGTCAAGGGCTCGAGCCCGGCGAGCCGGCAGCGCACCGGCAGTTCTGGCAGTTCGCGCGGCGCTATTTCATCGACGATCTTTTTCAGCGCGGCAACGTGTTCAGGCTGAGTGCCGCAACATCCGCCGGTCAGGTTGACGAGGCCGCTTGCGGCAAATTCACCAATGACGCTCGCCATGGCCTCGGGAGTCTCGTCATACTCGCCGAATTCATTCGGTAAGCCGGCATTGGGGTGTGCACTGACACGTGTATCAGCGATTCGCGCGAGCTCGGCCAAATACGGACGCAGGTCTTCCGCGCCAAGCGCGCAGTTCAAGCCGATCATGAACGGTTCCGCATGACGCACCGAATTCCAGAAAGCTTCGACCGTCTGTCCGGACAACGTGCGCCCGGATGCGTCTGTGATTGTCCCGGAAATCATCACCGGCAATGTGATCCCCGTGCTATCAAACGCGCGTTTCACAGCGAAGATTGCGGCTTTCGCGTTCAACGTGTCGAAGATCGTCTCAATCAGTAGGAAATCGACGTCTCCGTCGATCAACGCGATCGCCGATTCCTCATACGTCGCCGCGAGCGCATCGAACGTAATATTACGGTAGCCGGGATCGTTAACGTCCGGCGAAATCGACGCAGTTCGATTGGTCGGCCCAAGCACGCCGGCAACGAAGCAAGGTGTGCCGGTCTTGGCGGCGTGCGTGTCCGCGCATTCGCGGGCAAGTCGCGCAGCCGCGCTGTTCAACTCCGCAACCAATGCTTCCATGCCATAGTCCGCCATTGACGGTGCGTTGGAGTTAAACGTATTGGTTTCGAGAATGTCAGCGCCGGCATCGAGAAACTTCCGATGGATTTCTTGAATCACAGCCGGCCGACTGATAGACAACAAATCATTATTACCTTTCAGGTCGCGACCCCAATCAGCGAAGCGCTCACCGCGATAATCCTCTTCGCTCAGCCGATAGCTCTGGATCATCGTACCCATCGCGCCATCCAGCAGCAGGATTCGATCGTCCAGCGATGCCATCAGTGCATCTATGCGAGCCTTGCGTTGCATCGTGCGCCCTTAAGCCGCCGCCTGCTTCGGGCGCACGCCGAGCGCATGGCAGATAGCGAACGTCAGCTCGGATCGGTTTAGCGTATAGAAATGAAACTCGTGTATCCCTTCAGCTCGCAGCCTCTGCACCTGCTCTATCGCGACGCTCGCCGCAATCATTTTCCGTGTCTCTGCATCGTCGTCGAGCCCGGCAAAGCGTTCGCAAAGCCACGCAGGAACGCTGGCACCGCACTGTTCGGCGAATCTCGTCAACTGCGGAAAGCGAGTGATCGGCAAGATGCCCGGTACGATAGACGACTCGATGCCGGCAGCAACACAGAGATCGCGAAAGCGCAGAAATTTGTCGACGCCAAAGAAAAATTGAGTGATCGCACGCGTTGCACCTGCGTCCAGCTTACGACGTAGATTATCGAGGTCTGCAATCGCATTGCTCGCCTCGGGATGTACTTCGGGGTAAGCCGCAACAGAAATATCGAAGTCCGCAATTTTCTTAAGGCCGGCGACGAGATCTGACGCGTACTCGTAGCCGTCCGGGTGCGGTTTGTAGCCGCTTGCGTCTTTCGGCGGATCGCCCCGCAGCGCAACCAAGTGGCGCACGCCCAAGTCCCAATACTCTCTGGCGATGTCGTCGATTTCACCGCGCTCCGCACCGATGCAGGTTAAATGTGGCGCCGCCGTCAAAGTGGTCTCGTCGACAATGCGCCTGACCGCGGCGTGTGTGCGCTCACGCGTCGAGCCATCGGCGCCATAGGTCACCGACACAAAGCGCGGCGCAAGCGGCGCGAGCCGCTCGATTGAATGCCACAACGTTTCGTTCATTTTTACGCTGTTCGGCGGAAAAAATTCGAATGACACCTGAACGCTTTCGTTGTGTTTTGTCATAGCGCTCTCAGGCTGCCGATCTTGAAGATTCTGCCGGTGTCGCAACGGCGAGCACCCAGCTAGGGTTTTTGACGGGAACGGATCGCGGTGATGACAATCGAAGCCCGGTTGATCGGCACCAAGCCGCGAGATTGGCGCTGATTCCACGCACATCGTTTCGGTTGGCGGTTGCAAGCAAGAGCAGTCGCCCTCCGGGACGCAACAGGCGAGCTGCTTCTTCGATAGCCGCGACGGGTCGGTCGGCATCTCCTAGCACGTCGTCGAGAATCACCGTATCGAATTCCTTATCGGCAAACGGTAGCGCGTACATGTCGCCTTTTCGTAGTGTGCAATGCGGCAATCCGGCGAGCAGTAATTCTGCGCGCGCAAATCGGCGCGCGTCGGCGTCGATGTCGACACCAACCGCACGCTTGGCGCGCGACGCCAGCAATTTCAGGATGCGCCCGTGGCCGCAACCGATATCGATGATGTCTCCGAGCGGCGCTGCAACGGTCAATTCGATCAGCGCACGATGTAAAGCGCGGTCTTCGGCGGCGGCGGCATCGACACTAACACCGCCGCGCAGCGATCGTAGACGCTCGATATCGTCCGCAAACGTCGGCTCGTTCAGAGGCAGCAGCTCGACGAGACGACGTCGGGCCACCCCTGCTTCACCACGAGCAGGCACCCGGTAATAGACGAACTGGCCATCGCGAAACCGCTCGAGAAGACTGGCATCACACAGCGTTTTCAGATGCTGCGACACCCGCGGCTGGCTCAGCGCCAATACCCGGGTCAGCTCGGAGACGCTGCATTCGCCATGGCCACATAAAGCAATCAGTCGCAGCCGTACCGGGTCGGCGAGTGCCTTGAATTGCGCCATCAGCTGTTGGGTTTCGAGGTTCATAAATATATAAAGATATCTTTATATTTAAGTCCGAACAGTCTACCACGGAGTTTCGGGCGGTTGTATGCGCTGTTTCATAATCCGCCAACTCAGGGGTGTGGGCATGATGCCTCTCAGCGGAAGTAAAGCGCAGCGAAGCGAGCCATGACGCTGAGAGGCATCATGCCCACGCCCCAGCGGCATTGAATTGAAGGTTCCACGAAATTGCACAGTCGCCTGCGTAGCCCATCGGGTGCCTGTCGCGGCGGCGAGCGTCGGGGTGTCTAACGAGCGAGTTTAGCGAAGCGGCCCCCGAGCGAGGGAGAAACCTCGGCGATCGACGCCAGTAGATTACTTATCGGCCAAAAGCATAGTCGCGCTGCCAGTGGCGCTCCTACTGCACGCTTTTGGGACCGGTCACAACATTGTCGGCAAACAACTTGGAGACATCGACCGAGTCGAAATGGCGCCCTCTGCCACAGTATTCGCAAGTGACGTCGAGGCTGCCCTGCTCTTGCAGCGCGGCTTCGATTTCCGCCTCACCGAGCATTCGCAGCACGTCTTCGGCCTTCTTTTTGGAACAGCGGCATTTGAAGACCAGCGATCTGCCCCTGTAGACGCGAACATCGTCTTCGTTGAACAGCTTGCCGATCAGTTCCAGACCTGAGTCGTGAAAAAAATCCTCGCATTGCAAAGTTGCGGCGAGATACCCCAACCTATTCCAATCGTCTTTGTCGATCGCCGTTCCGGGCATCTTCTGCAACAAGATGCCGCCGCTCATTTCATCATCGCAAACGAGCGCAACGTGGCTCGGTATCTGCACGGAACGGGCAAAATAGTTTTCGAGGCTCGCTGCAAAAGAATCGCGATTGACCTCGACGATGCCCTGGTATGGCCGCTCACCCGAATCAACCGTAATTGCGCATTGCGCCGTCTGCATCAGCTCGCCGAATGAGCTTGCCGTTACCTCGGGAGCTGGCGACGCCATGCCGCGAAGCTCGAGGTCACTGGTACATTGCACGACGAGCATGCGCAGATCGCCGCTGCCTTGCACGTGCAAGCTTACGGTCCCATCAAATTTCATGCTTTGTGCGATCAATCCGGTCGCTGCGGTTGCGTGTCCCAGCGTGTCCTGCACAATTCTGTCGTAGTCGTGATTAGCCAGCATGCGTCGCCAGGAGCGCGACAAATTAATAATTTCCCCACGCACCGGCAGAGATTCAAACACAAACGGAATTACGTGGTCAGCAAACACGTTATTTCAGCTATCAAATGTTTCATTCAGACAACTTCTGCTTGAGAATCTCATTGACTACAGCAGGGTTCGCCTTTCCCATAGTTTCTTTCATTACTTGGCCAACGAAATACCCGATCAGTTTGTCCTTGCCAGATTTGTAGTCTGCGACCTGGCGCGGATTCGCTTCGATTACTTTGTCGATTACCACCTCGATCGCGGAAGTATCGGTAATCTGTTTGAGACCGCGCGATTCGATGATGTCGTCCGCACTTCCTTCGCCCATCCACATTGCATCAAAGACTTCCTTCGCAATCTTTCCGGAAATCGTATTGTCGACAACACGATTGAGAAGTCCGCCAAGTTGTTCAGGCGCAATCCTGCTCTCCCGGATATCCAGGCCAGCTTTGTTCAATGCCGCGGACAAGTCGCCGATGATCCAATTTGCAACGAGTTGCGGTTTGACATCGCTAAACTTCGAGGAAGCTTCGAAATAGTCAGCCAACGAACGGCTGGCAGTCAGGATGCCTGCATCCTCTGCTTTGACACCGTAGTCGCTGACAAAGCGCTGCCGCTTGGCGTCCGGCAGCTCGGGCAGCGTGTTGCGCACGGCGTCGATGAAGGCCTCGTCAATTTCAATAGGCAACAGATCAGGATCTGGAAAGTATCGGTAGTCGTTTGCCTCTTCCTTCGAGCGCATCGAGCGTGTTTCGTCTTTGTCCGAATCGTACAGACGGGTTTCCTGAGTCACCTCACCGCCATCCTCTAGCACCTCGATCTGGCGTTCGATTTCGAAATTAATCGCCTTTTCGACGAACCGGAACGAATTCAGGTTTTTTAGTTCGGTCCGGGTTCCCAATTCTTCTTGGCCCCTGAGGCGAACCGAAACGTTTGCGTCACAACGGAATGAGCCTTCCTGCATGTTGCCATCGGAGATATCCAGATAGCGCACAATCGAGTGAATCTTGCGCATGTAGGCGACAGCCTCTTTGGCCGAGCGCAGATCCGGCTCGGATACGATCTCGAGCAGCGGCGTGCCGGCGCGATTCAAATCGATGCCTGATGATCGATCGAGGCCTTCATGGATAGACTTTCCGGCGTCTTCCTCGAGGTGCGCACGCGTAATGCCGATACGCTTGTCATTGCCGCTCTGATCCTCAATAAGCAACTCACCATGTTCGACGATCGGCAGTTCGTATTGGCTGATTTGATAGCCCTTTGGCAGGTCCGGGTAAAAATAATTCTTGCGTGCAAAGATCGAGCGGCGCGCGACCGTTGCGTTGACCGCAAGACCGAACTTTGTCGCCATGCGCACGACTTGTTCATTTAGTACCGGCAATACGCCGGGATAACCAAGATCGACCAAACAAGCCTGAGTGTTGGGTGCCGCACCGTAAGCCGTCGACGCGCCGGAGAATATTTTGGACTGGGTCGCAAGTTGTGTATGCACTTCGAGTCCGATAACGACTTCCCATCGTCCATTTCCTCGAGTCCCGTTGTTTTTCGCAGCGCTCACCGGTAGGCCTCCGGAGACCGCATGTGCCAGTCGGTTTGCCGTGCGAATTGATGTGCTGTGCAGAGCAGTGTCTCTTCGGCCCAATGCGGCCCAACCATATGCAAACCAATTGGCAAGCCATCGATTATGCCGCACGGCACCGACATCGCAGGCAAGCCCGCGAGATTCGCACCGATCGTGTAAATGTCATTCAGGTACATCGTAATCGGATCATCGGTCTTATCACCGAGTTTGAATGCCGGTGTTGGCGTTGTCGGTCCGGCAATGACATCGACATCGGCGAACGCCCGTTTGAAGTCCTGACAAATGAGCTGCCGAACTTTCTGCGCCTTCAAGTAGTAGGCATCGTAATAGCCCGCCGACAGCACATACGTACCGGTCATGATGCGGCGTTTGACCTCCGCGCCGAAGCCCTCGCCACGACTGCGGCAGTAGAGATCCAATAGGTCCTTCGGATCGGCAGCGCGGTGGCCAAACCGCACGCCATCGAAGCGCGACAAGTTTGACGAACACTCGGCGGGCGCGACGACGTAGTAGGTCGGCACACAGTAGTCGAGATTGGGTAGATCAACCTCGCTTAGGGTTGCGCCCTGCGCCTCTAATACGCCTAGAGACTCGCGCACCGCATCAGCACAGGCAGCATCAAGACCTTCATCGAAGTGCTGTCGAACGATACCAACGCGTAGCCCATCGAGCGAACCGTTTAGCCCAGCGACATAGTCCGGCACTGGATGATCGATCGAAGTCGAATCACGCGAATCGAATCCGGCCATGACACCGAGTAGCAGTGCCGCATCGGCTGCTGATCGTGTGATGACGCCGGCCTGGTCGAGACTCGAGGCGAACGCAATCATGCCGTATCGCGACACGCGCCCGTAGGTTGGCTTGATGCCAATCGTATTGGTCAGCGCCGCAGGCTGTCGGATCGAACCACCGGTGTCAGTTCCGGTAGCCGCTGGCGCGAGCCGCGCCGCAACCGCAGTCGCCGAGCCGCCGGAGGAGCCGCCCGGCGAACACTCGAGGTTCCAAGGATTTTTAACCGGCCCAAAAAAGCTGGTTTCGTTTGACGAGCCCATTGCAAACTCGTCCATGTTGGTTTTGCCCAAAACAACGGCGCCAGCATCGGCAAAACGCTCGACTACCGTCGCATCATAAGGCGAGACAAAATTTTCAAGCATGCGCGAGCCACAAGTTGTCGTTACGTCGCGCGTGCAAAAAATATCTTTATGCACGATGGGCAAACCGCAAAGAACCCCATTGTCGCCGGACGACCGAACTTCATCGGCACGCTTCGCAGCCGCGAGTGCCCGTTCCGATGTAACTGTTATGAAGGCGTTCAGATCTGTATCGAACTTCGCGATACGATCGAGCAATGCTTGTGTTATTTCGACCGATGAAAAATCGCCACGCTCGAGACCGGCCTGTAGATCAGTCAGCGTCTGAGCATGCAGCTCCATTAGTCGATGACCTTCGGCACGAGATACAGTCCGTCAGCAACCGATGGGGCATTTTGCTGAATATGGTCGCGATCATCGGCCTCGGTGACAGCGTCCGCACGCAGCCTCTGCGCTTGATTCAACGGATGAGCCATCGGCATAACATCGTCGGTCGGTAGCGCGGCCAGTTGGTCGACGAAATCGACGATTCGAGACAGCTTGTCGACGGTCTCGGTGAACTCTTCGTCGGCAAGTCGCAGCCTCGCCAGCATCGCAATATGCTGTACTTGGTCTTTATCGAGTGACACGGTCGGAAATCCGGAATTTGAGCTGCTTTTAGCGCCCGGCGGCGAGCGCGCACGCAATGATACACGCCGCCTTGTGCAATGTCGTGGGCATTGTTAGATTACGTTTTTCTCGGCCGGACCACCCCCGTATGCTCAAGAATATCCTGGGTTATTTCTCGAATGACCTATCGATCGACCTTGGCACCGCCAATACGCTGATTTACTCGCGTGGCCATGGCATCGTGCTTGATGAGCCCTCGGTCGTCGCCATTCGGGAAGACAGTGGCCGTGGTGGTCGAGTCGTCGAGGCCGTGGGTGTCGAGGCGAAAAACATGCTGGGCCGTACCCCGGGCAACATCACGGCAATTCGGCCGCTGAAAGACGGCGTCATCGCCGATTTCACGGTCACCGAGAAGATGCTGCAGCATTTCATAAGGAAGGCACTGGGGACACGTTATTTCCGGCCAAGCCCGCGCGTCTTGATCTGCGTACCCTATGGATCGACGCAGGTCGAACGTCGCGCGATTCGCGAATCGGCAGAAGGCGCCGGTGCACGCAAAGTTCACTTGATTGATGAACCCATGGCTGCCGCGATCGGTGCCGGCATGCCGGTCCATGAAGCGCGCGGATCGATGGTTCTCGATATCGGTGGCGGTACATCCGAAGTCGCTGTCATCTCGCTTAACGGAATTGTCTATGCCGCTTCCGTGCGCATCGGTGGCGATCGCTTCGACGAAGCGATTACGAATTACGTGCGTCGCAATTACGGCATTCTGATTGGTGAGGCGACAGCGGAACGAATCAAGCACGAGATCGGCTCGGCATTTCCCGGGCAAGAAGTTCTGGAGATCTCGGTCAAGGGACGCAACCTTTCTGAAGGCGTGCCGCGCAGTTTCACGCTGAATAGCAACGAAATCCTCGAAGCACTACAAGAACCGTTGCAGGGAATCGTTGGTGCGGTAAAGGAAGCGCTCGAACAGACACCACCCGAACTTGGCGCCGACGTCGCGGAACGCGGTATTGTCCTGACCGGCGGCGGTGCGATCTTGCGTGACATAGACAAGCTGCTAATGGAAGAGACCGGCTTGCCGGTTGTCATCGCCGACGATCCGTTGACCTGTGTCGCCCGGGGTGGCGGCCGCGTTATCGAACTGATCGACGAACACGGGCCGGCAGTATTCGGTCTGGAGTGATCGCACTTCCTGGGTCGGAACGTTTGCTAATTGGGCACACCCGCAATGGTTGCTTCCCGAAACAACACATCTAATCCTGCCAGAATCCCAGCGCTTGGCTTGCGAACGCTTGTGCTGATGTTTCTCAGCATCCTGCTGATGTTTCTCGACAATCGCGATAACCACCTCGATACAGTACGCAACGCAATCGGTACCGCGGTTTACCCATTGCGTGTCATCGTTGATGCACCAGTTCGGCTTTGGGTCTGGGCGAGTGAAAGCTCACAGTCACGAAACGACCTGCAGCTCGAAAACGCGCGCCTTAAATCCGAGCAATTATTGACGCGCGCTCGACTACAACGATTAAACTCGCTCGAGGCGGAAAATGCCCGTCTGCGCGCCATGCTGGATGCTCGCGAACAGTTCGAAGATCGCGTGCGCGTCGCCGAAATCATGGCGGTCGATGCCAATCTATTTCGTCATAGCCTCGTCATAGATGTCGGTAGCGGTGACGGCGTGTACGACGGCCAGGCCATTGTTGATGCCGACGGCGTCGTCGGTCAGGTAATAAAGACCGGGCCGATGACGTCGGAAGCAATATTAATCAGCGACCCGGGCCATGCATTGCCGGTCGAAGTAAATCGCAATGGTCTGCGCACGATCGCGTACGGCACCGGCGAATTTGGTCGCCTCGATTTACCAGGACTTGCCAATAACGCCGATATAGAAGTTGGCGATTTGCTTGTGACCTCAGGCCTTGGCGGCGCCTTCCCGAACGGCTATCCCGTTGCTGTCGTGGACACGGTCAATCGCATCCCACAACGGGCATTTGCAGACGTATCTGCGACGCCGTCCGCTGCGCTCGATCAGGTGCGGGAGGTCATGTTGGTCTGGTCGGCGCCGCCGGACGACGATGTGGACGATGCAGCCTTGGACGGTGATGATGAGTAACGATCGCGCCATCCGGCATCTGCCTGTCATCTTGTCAATTATCGTAGCGCTCGCGCTGACGATGTTGCCATTGCCGCGCGTAATCGAAGTGTTTCGCCCCAACTGGGTTGCACTAATCATGATTTTCTGGGCTCTGAGCGTGCCGCGAAGTTATAGCGTCGGAATTGCGTGGGTCGTTGGCATTGTGCTGGACGTTTCGCACGGTACCTTGCTCGGACAGTACGCGTTAGCCCTATGTGTTGTTGTCTACATCGTGGTCAGGTTTCATCTGTTGATGCGCGTTTTTCCTCCGTTGCAGCTGACGGCAACGGTTTTCGCCCTAATCGCGTTGTACCAGTTCTTGTTGTTCTGGATAAATGGCGTTGCGGGTATCACTGCTCCGGCGATCGTTTACTGGGCGCCGGTGTTGACAAGCGCAATCCTTTGGCCGCTGATATTCACACTTTTGAGCGGCGTTAGTTTTCGGGTGCAAATGCGAAGCTGACATGGACCTATTGTCGCCGATCAAGGACCATCACTCGGAGCGACGACTGTTCATTACACGCGTCATTTTTTCGTCGATCGTCGCGATAACCTTACTTGCCTTCGTCGTCGCCCGACTCGTGCAACTGCAAATTCTCGACTACGAACATTTTGCGGAACAATCGCAGGGAAACCGTATTCGAATCGAAGCGGTGCCACCGATTCGCGGACTTGTTTTCGACCGCGAAGGCCGAGTGCTTGCCGAGAATCTGCCAGCCTATCAGCTTGAACTTATTCCTGAACAAATTCACGATATTGATGACACGCTGAATCGGCTCGCCGGACTTGAATTGATCGAAGCCGACGCGATTCCACAGCTCAAGACATTGATCGCGAGCGGCCCGCGATTCAAACCGGTAACGCTGCGCCTGCGAATGAGCGAGGAAGAAGTCGCCAATTTCGCGATACAGCGACCAAGATTTCCGGGCGTAGACCTGAGGCCACGACTCGTTCGCTACTATCCGCACGGTCCGGCCGTGGCGCATGCCGTTGGCTATGTCGGCGCGTTATCCGAAAACGATTTGCAGGTGCTGGATATCGCTCGCTATGCCGCGACCGGGCAAACTGGCAAGACCGGCGTCGAACAGAGCTTTGAGAACACATTGCATGGTGAGCCGGGATACCAGCATGTCGTAACCGATGCGCGGGGACGGGTGATTCCCGCGGACACCGGTGAATTACTCGATTCGTTACCGGCCGACGCGCATCCGACGCCCGGTTCAAACGTCTATCTTAGTATCGATCTCGATCTGCAGCTACTGGCCCAAAAGGCCCTCGAAGGACGCCGCGGCGCCATCGTTGCTATAGACCCATGGAGTGGTGAAGTCCTGGCAATGGTCAGCGCACCATCATTCGACCCAAATCTGTTCGCGGCTGGTATGACGACGTCCCAATTTGCCGAACTGCAAGATGATTTGAACCGTCCGCTTTTTAATCGTGCGCTGCGTGGCACGTATCCTCCAGGTTCCACGATCAAACCGATGCTGTCGCTGGCAGCACTACAAGTCGGCGCGACGAATCTGACACGCAAGAGAGTGTGCATTGGTTACTTCATGTTGCCAAACTCGACGCATCGGTATCGCGACTGGCGCCCGGAAGGTCATGGAGAGGTCGATCTGCATGACGCGATCGAGCAATCCTGCGACGTTTATTTCTATGAATTGAGCGTGGATCTCGGCATTGACAATATGCACTATTACCTGGACCAGTTCGGCCTTGGAAAGGCGACGGGCGTCGACGTCCGTGGCGAAAGAATCGGCATTAATCCATCACGCGACTGGAAACGGAGCGCATTCTCGAACCCCGACGATCAGCGCTGGTACCACGGGGAAACGGTCATTGCGTCAATTGGTCAAGGCTACATGCTGACCTCCCCATTGCAGCTCGCAAACGCCACGGCGGCACTTGCAACTCGTGGCACCCGATTTCGACCACACCTGGTCGCTGCGTCAGAGGACGGGCTGAGTGGACAACGCACCTTGATCCGCCCTGAGCGCATTGCCGATGCTGATGTCGATAACGAGTTCTACTGGGATACGGTGCTCGGGGCCATGCACGATGTCATGCAGGGCGTGAGAGGCACCGCACGCCAGGTTGGTTTGGGTGCGCCTTACGAGATGGCTGGTAAGAGCGGCACGGCACAAGTGTTCTCGGTAGCCCAAGAGGAAGAATACGAGGAGGAGGAAGTCGAAGAGCGTCTACGTGACCATGCGCTGTTTATTTCATTCGCGCCGCTCGATGATCCGAAAATCGCGGTTGCGGTGATCGTCGAAAATGGCAGCAGTGGCAGCCGTGTTGCTGCACCGATCGCGCGCGCGATCATGGACGAGTACCTGGGAGTCACTGATGTGGCAAGGTGAGGAACACCGGTTGGTAACGCGCAAGGCGGCACCGCTGTCGGACTTTGCACGCCTTATGCGCCGGCTGAGTATCGACGGTCCGCTACTGGGCAGCGTGATACTGATTTGCGCGTTCGGACTCGTTATTCTCTACAGCGCCGTCGGCGAAAGCACCCGACTGACGGTAAATCAGTTTGTTCGACTCGGCATCGCCATCGTTGCGATGCTGCTCGTCGCCCAGATTTCGCCCGACTTTTTGCGCCGATGGACGCCGTGGGCCTATGTCGCAGGGCTGATATTGTTGCTTCTGGTATTGGTTACCGGCGAGGTTGGCCAGGGCGCGCGCCGTTGGTTGAATATCGGCATCCGTTTTCAGCCGTCAGAAATGATGAAGCTCGCCGTACCGATGGCGGCCGCGTGGTACTTGCACGACCGACCAATTCCGCCGCGAGCGGGACAACTGTTAATCATCGTAGCAATGATCTTCGTACCGACGCTGTTGATCGCCCGGCAGCCCGATCTCGGCACCGCACTCTTAATTGCTGCGTCGGGCATTATCGTCATCGTGTTGGCGGGTTTGCCGGTGCGATTAATGATCGCGCTTGCCGTGTTGGCCGTACCGGGAGCGCTGGTGCTGTGGAATTACATGCAGGACTATCAAAAACAGCGTGTATTGACCTTACTCAACCCGGACAGTGACCCACTCGGCGCCGGCTACAACATTATTCAATCAAAAATCGCGATCGGTTCCGGTGGACTTTTCGGCAAAGGCTGGACCAACGGTTCGCAGGCCCAGCTTGAGTTTCTTCCAGAACGCGACACAGACTTTATCTTCGCCGTGATGGGTGAAGAATTTGGCCTGCTCGGTGTATTGGCGCTGTTAGTCCTGTACGTGTTTGTCATCGGCCGTGGACTCTGGATCGCTACACAAGCGCACGACACCTACTCGCGCCTGCTTGCCGGATCCATCAGCCTGACATTTTTCGTTTACGTATTTGTTAATACAGCAATGGTTTCGGGTCTCATTCCGGTCGTTGGCGTGCCATTGCCACTGGTCAGTTTTGGTGGCACGTCGATGGTGACGCTTATGGCTGGATTCGGTATTCTAATGTCGATTCATTCGGACCGGAAGCTATTGCCGCACTAATGAAAGCCATCCTCTACGCCGGCGCTGTTCTGCTTTCGTTTTCGACCGTTCACGCGGTGGATGTTGAGCAGCCCGAAGTGCGCACATTCATTGACGAAATGGTCAGAGACCATGAATTTGACCGCGCGGAACTTGTGGGAACACTCAAACAGGCAGAGCGCAAGCAGGCAATTCTCGACGCAATCAGTCGGCCGGCAGAGAAAACCCTATCCTGGGCGGAGTACCGGCGCATTTTTATTACGCCGGAACGCATTGAGGCGGGCGCAGATTTTTGTCGGGAGAATGGTGACATGTTGGCAGAGGTCGCCGCGACTTCGGGTGTTCCCGAAGAGATTCTAGTCGGCATCATTGGCGTCGAAACCTACTATGGTCGAATCACAGGCGGTTACCGCGTGCTTGATGCATTGTCGACACTGGCATTTTATTACCCACCGCGCGCGCAGTTTTTCCGCAAGGAACTAAAACAATACCTGCTGCTGGTCCGAGAAGAGGAGATGCCGGCGGATCAAGCGACCGGCTCCTATGCTGGAGCGATGGGGCTGCCGCAGTTCATGCCATCGAGCTTTCGAATGTACGCGATCGATTCTACCGCTGACGGCAAGCGCGATATCTGGAATAACTGGACCGACGTCGCGGCTAGCATCGCAAACTACTTCAACGCGCACGGCTGGCGGTCGAACCAACCGGTTATTGCTCAGGCCAGTCTCGGCAAGCGGTGGCATGGCGAAGTACCGAAACCCGAAAACACATTGACACCGCAAGATACCGTCAGGACTTTGAGTGATAAAGGTGTTTTGTTCGCCACCGATTTACCCGACGATAGCAAGACTCAACTGTTAACGTATGAAGGCAAGGACGGGACAGAACATTGGGTTGGATTTCACAATTTTTTTGTCATTACGCGCTACAACCGCAGCGTGATGTATGCGCTCGCGGTACATCAGCTTGGACAAGAAATTGCGTACGCACTTGAATCAGATGCATCGTAAAGCTCTTCAAACTGCGGCAGCAGCCCTGTCAATCGCGTTACTCGCGAGCTGCGGCGGCAACAATGTGCGAGATAGAGCGCCAAGCGGCAGCGTTTCGATTCCTGATTTGCCCGGCGACGCAATACCGCGTATCGAGCCTCGCAGCCGCTACGGTAACGGGCCGGTGTACGAAGTCTTGGGCAAGCGGTACACGGTAATGCCGTCTAGCAGCGGCTATTCGGAACGCGGCGTCGCGTCTTGGTATGGACAAAAATTTCATGGCCGTCTGACGTCTAACCGCGAAACCTACAACATGTACGCAATGACCGCGGCACACAAGACGCTGCCATTGCCATCTTATGTGCGCGTCCACAATCTGCGCAATAACCGAAGCATTGTCGTTCGCGTCAATGATCGCGGGCCTTTTGTACACAATCGCATAATTGACCTGTCATACGCCGCGGCGCTTCGGCTCGATATGGTCGGTGACGGCACCAGCCTCGTTGAAGTAACAGCGATTTCTTTCGACGAACCAGCCGGCGACCGACCGACCCGTTCTGTCTCACACCCGCCACCTGAACCAGCCGACGCTTCCGCGCCATTTCCTACACCGGCTCAAACCACCGAACCTGAACCACTACTGGAGAAGCACGAAAAAAATGTGTTTGTTCAAGTCGGTGCGTTTGGCAGCCGCGACAACGCCGAGCGCCGCCATACGCTGTTGTCGGATCGGGGTATCGGGAATGCGTTTGTGCACACGGATAAAAGCGTGACACCGACGATGTATCGGGTGCGTATTGGGCCGATTGTTGAGGTCATCCAATACGATGTTCTGGTCGAGGAGCTTGAGAATCTCGGCATCATGGATCCGTACCTTGTGACGGACTAAAGAACTGTAGAGCTGTGAGCGTGATGCTCATTATCGTCATGGCTCGTTGCACTGCGCTTTACTTCCGATAACGAGCATCACGCTCACAGCTAAATCGCGAGCCCCTCTCCTTTATCATGTGACCGCTCGCACAAAAATCCGGCTACAATAGCGCCCCCACGAATGCCCTACTTCAAAGTCCTCATGCTCCTACGAATTCCTTTTCTGGTTTCTGTTGTCCTGATTCTTATCGCCGGAACAGCGCTCGCTCAGGAGCAGCGGCCGGTGCCCGCCCCGCCCATTATCGGTGCCAAGAGTTATTTGATGATTGACGGCCGGACCGGCCACGAGCTTGCGAGTCTCGCCCCCGACGGACGGCTGGCACCGGCCAGTCTGACCAAGCTGATGACGGCATATGTGGTCTTTCAGGCCCTACGACAGAACCAGATTCAACTCCAAGATGAAGTCACGGTCAGCGAGAAAGCTTGGCGCACTGGCGGTTCACGTATGTTCATCGAAGTGGGCAAGCGCGTTTCGATACAGGACCTGCTGATGGGCATGATCGTGCAATCGGGCAACGATGCGAGCGTGGCCCTGGCCGAGCACGTGGCCGGTACCGAGGAGGTATTCGCGGAAATGATGAATCAATCCGCAAGCTCGCTCGGCATGCTCTCAAGTCATTTTATGAATTCAACTGGCCTGCCCAACAAGGATCACTACTCGACCGCGCGAGATCTGTCGACGCTGGCCCGCGCAATTATCGAAGAATTCCCTGGGTTCTATAAATGGTATTCGGTGCGCGAATTCACGTGGAACGACATCAAACAGCCCAACCGTAATCGGCTCTTGTGGCGCGACGCGAGTGTCGACGGTATGAAGACTGGGCAAACTGACGACGCCGGCTGGTGTCTCGTTTCGTCGGCGAAGCGCGACGGGATGCGAGTCATCGCCGTAGTCCTCGGTACGTCTAGCGACAAAGCCCGTATCGATGGCAGCCAGGCCCTGATTAACTACAGCTTCCGCTTTTACGAAACTCGGCTGCTCTACCGGGCTGGGGAGGAAGTCACGCGGGCGAGGGTCTGGAAATCGGCTAATGAGTATTCGCCGCTCGGCTTATTAGATGACTTGTATATTACGATTCCGCGCGGCACGTATGACTCGCTGGACATGATACGGGAGATTCCGGTGACGATGACGGCACCCGTTTCACAGGGGCAAGCGCTCGCCAAGATCAGTGTCAATTTAAACGGCGATACTTTGCTTTCTGAATCCCTACGTGCGCTCGAGGATAATCCCCGCGGTTCGTTTTGGCAGCGTACTCGCGACGGAATCAGCCTTTGGTTCGAATAGTTCCGTCATGGGCGAAGAAAAACTGCTCAAGTTTCCGTGCGATTTCCCCATCAAGATGATGGGACGTGAATCGTCAGAATTTCATACGACAGTCCGCGCAATTATCGAAAAGCACACTGGCCCAATCGACGACCGAGCTATTCAGACTTCGCTGAGCCGCAATGGTCGTTTTGTTTCGATCACCGTAACGATCAACGCAAAGAGCCAGCAACAACTGGACGACATTTATCGTGAGATTAGCGCTCACGAAGATGTGTTAATGGCATTGTAGGATCTGAAATGGCTATCGAGATTCGCGAGCTTGGTTTGACGGACTACGAGCCGGTATGGCGAGCAATGCAGCAGTTCACCGATGCTCGCAATGCGGATACGCCGGACGAGATCTGGTTCACTGAACACAAGCCGGTATTTACGCTCGGCGTCAACGCGAGCCGCGAGCATCTGCTTGCCCCGGGCAATATTCCGGTCGTGCAAATCGACCGCGGCGGCCAGGTTACGTATCACGGTCCCGGCCAGCTGATGGTCTACCCGCTAATCGACCTACGGCGGGCAAAAATTGGGGTGCGGTCGTTGGTTACTGCGTTGGAGCAAAGCGTTGTTGACCTCGCTGCTGAATTTAGTCTTCAGGCTGAAAGCCGTGCCGATGCGCCGGGTGTCTATGTTGACGGCGTTAAACTCGCTAGTGTCGGCCTGAGAATTCGGCGCGGCGCCAGTTTTCATGGCATGGCACTAAATGTCGACGTAGATCTCGAACCCTTTTCACGTATCAACCCTTGCGGCTATTCGGAATTGTCGGTTACAGATTTCAGGGCACTCGGCGCCGAACACGACCTTGAGCTCATCCAGGCGCGGCTGCTGCCGCATTTTTTGCGGCATTTGGGTTTCGGTGAGATGGCTCTTGCCGAAACGCCGTGAGCGTCGCCAAATACTAGCGATATTGTTGGTTAAGTTCGTCTAGCCGCCGCGGCGTGCCGACGTCTGCCCAACAACCGTCGTAAACCTGACCGCTTAGGCGGCCGTTAGCTGCGGCAGCGCGAAGCATCGGTGCCAACGGGAACCTCCCTGCCTCACAGCCCGCGAAAAATACCGGCCGGTAAATTGCAACACCGCTGAAGGTATACGCCGCCGTATCGTTGACAGCGACTTTGCCGTCGACAAGATCAAAATCGCCGCTTGCATGGTGTATTGGTTTCGGCACCAACATCAGATGACCATCAACATCGTCCGCAAGCGTCATTGGCAATGGCATGTCGGTAAAAATGTCGGCATTCACAACGACAAACGGCTCTGCACCCAAAATCGGCAGTGCTCTGTGTATACCGCCGCCGGTCTCGAGTATGTCGTCTCCTTCGGGGCTGTAGACAACGTTCAAACCGAAATCGGCGCCCGAACCAACGTGCGTGGCGATCTGCCCGCCAAGCCAGCCCAGGTTAATCACCACTGTATCGATACCCGCGGCACGAACGGCTTCGAGGTGGCGATCGAGCAAACTCTTTCCAGCCACCTCCACTAATGCTTTCGGTATAGCATCCGTAATCGGCCGTAAGCGTTCACCACGCCCGGCCGCCAAAATCATCGCAATCATTTTTCAGTCTCGAAGCTTGGCAACACTTGCCGACGGATCAAGTCGACGAGAAAACTAAGCTCATCGTAACGTGACTCGAGATCCGTGACATAAGCAAGTGTCCGCGGTATATCAGCGAGATAACCCGGCTTGCCATCGCGATGATTGAGGCGAGCGAAAATGCCAGCCGCTTTTAGATGACGCTGCACACCCATTAGGTCGAAGAAACGCAGGAATCGATCACCGTCCACCTGCCGGCGAATCATGTCACTGGTCCCGGCATAGTATTGCTCGGCCCAGGTCCGAACTCGATCGACGGGCCACCGGATGTAGCAATCCTTAAGCAATGACACCAGATCGTAGGTCAGCGGTCCTTCCACCGCATCTTGAAAGTCGAGAATGCCGGGATTGTCATGCGGCACATACATCAGATTGCGCGAGTGATAGTCCCGGTGCGTGAATACCTGCGGCTGGTCCAACGCGTTCCCAACAAGCAATGAACAGGTCTTGCGCCAAGCCATTTCATCATCGGCGGAAAAGCGGATACCAATATGCGTGCCACACAACCAGTCATGAAACAGAGACAGTTCGAATTCGAGCAGCTCTGAATCGTAAGGTGGCAGCAGTGATTGATACGCGTCACCACGTTGCTGCAGCGTATGCAATGCATCGATTGCATCGTCATACAGGACGCCCGCCGAGTCCGGATCGGATTCGAGAAACTTGAGGTATTGCGTACTGCCGAGGTCAGTCAGCAACAGGAAGCCTCGCTCAAGATCCGCTTCCAGAACCCGCGGCGCGTTCAAGTGCATCGCTTCCAAGAAGCCGGCAATTCTCACGAACGGAATGCAGTTCTCCGCCGGCGGCGGCGCGTCCATAGCGATGAAACTCTGGTCCCTGGTCTGGCATCGAAAGTATCGACGGAAACTCGCATCCTCCGACGCTGGCGTGATATGGCCGTCAGCCAAATTCCCGAGACCGTTTAGCCAGCCGGATAATTCGTCCAGACGCGAGTCATTTGAAGCCGTGCTATGACTGATAGACTGTCTCCGTAACGCGTTGAAGCACCTGCAAAACTATGCGAAGGTAACAAATAGCGATGCTTGATAACATCCCGTTTTTGACAACGCCGTCATGGCGTTAGTTTTCACGACAAATCAGCCCAGAGCCTTGTTTTCGAATCGATTGATTTTTTTAAGCTGCCTGCTGGCCGCGTCGTCCGTTCACGCCGCGGATCCGCTGGCCTGTCAGAACTCGCTCGATACCCGGCTTGACGATGAAGTTCAGATGCCACCGCGCACAATTGAAGGCGAATCTGCAATTGAACTGGCCGCCGGCGAATTCGAAGCCACGATCGGACCAAATCCGGCCGCGACGATGAGCGGTGGCGTATTACTCCGACGTGGCGACAAGCTCGCGGGTGCTGATAGAGCGTCTTTTGATCCCGATAAGCGTGCCGTGCACCTGGACGGGGACGTGCGATACGAGGACCCGGGAACGCAGATCCGCAGCGACTCGGCCGAATTTTCCTATGATTCGGGGCGTATCCAGTTTTCTGGGGCGGAATTCTCACTCGGCCACAACAATGCGACAGGCAGCGCCTCGAATTTATTGATCAATCAACAAGGCCAGTTACAGCTCGATGACGTCAGCTACACAACCTGCCCACCTGGATCCAATGACTGGGAACTCGAAGCGGGCGACATTGATCTCGACACGCGTACCGGTGTCGGCATAGCACGAAACATCAAACTTCGATTTCAAAATATCCCGATTCTTTACGCACCCTATCTTTCCTTCCCAATTAGTGACGCTCGAAAGTCCGGCATTTTAACGCCGGAGATTGGTAGCGCTGGGCGTAGTGGCAATCAGTTTCGTGTCCCGTACTACTGGAATATCGCGCCTAACTACGATGCAACTATCACTCCCAGGTTGCTGACGGACCGAGGACTACAGCTGCAAACTGAGTTCCGCTACCTGACGGAACGTAGTGACGGCATTGTCACGGCGCAATATTTGCCGGATGACAGTCTTGTCGACGACGAGCGACATATGATGAGTCTGCAACATCGCACGCTCTTTGCAAACCAGTGGCGCAATCAGATCGACTTTCGGGAAGTCTCCGATAGCCAGTATTTCGAAGACTTGGGCGGCAGCCTCAGTGCGTCGAGTGTCACTCACCTAAATCGCAGCATTAACTTCGACCGTTACTCGAAGACGTGGTCGATTTTTGCTCAGGTCCAAGATTACCAAACACTAGACGATGCGATCTTGCCGCAAGAGGAGCCCTATCAACGCTTGCCGCAAGTCTTAATCAACGGCCGGTGGCCCGATCAAATTCTCGGTCTTTCGGTAAGCTTGAATAGCGAAATCGTTAACTTCGATCGCGACGTCGGCGTTACCGGCTGGCGCGCGAATGTTGCGCCGACGGTCGAATTGCCAATCGAAAGACCAGGCTGGTTTGTCAATCCGGCCATTGCGTGGGACTTCACACAATATCAACTCAGCGATACGCAGCCCGGCGAGTCGACTGACCCGAGCCGTAGCTTGCCGATTGCGAGTCTTGACACGGGATTCGTACTCGAACGTCTCATCAATGGCGGCTCCGGCACACGCCGACTCCAGACGATCGAACCGCGGATGCTGTACGTACATGTGCCATTTCGCGACCAGAACGATCTGCCAGTTTTCGATACGATTGTTCCCGACCTAAATCTCGTGCAACTTTTTCGCAAGAATCGCTTTCTCGGCACTGATCGCATTGGCGATACTGACCAAGTCAGTATTGGCGTAACGTCGCGAATTCTTGATGTGTCGAGCGGCAAAGAACTCGTAACCGCAACCATCGGGCAAACACGTTACCTGAGCGACCGCCAAGTGATCTTGCCAGGCGGCTCGCCAGCCAATTTCGAGTCATCCGACTACATTGCCGAAGTGCGATTTCTATTGTACGAAAACCTAAATTTTGATTTCGGTCACCAATGGGGAACCGGCAGCAGCGGCACGACGCAATCCGAAGCCCGTCTGCAGTACCGACCTTCGATCAACAAGATACTGAACCTCAGCTATCGCTTCCGCCGTGACTCTCTCGAACAGGGTGATTTGTCGTGGTCGTGGCCCGTCGGTTCCCAATGGAATTTTGTTGGCCGATACAATTTCTCATTCCGCGACAACGAGACCCTCGAACAGTTTTTTGGGTTGGAATATGAAAGTTGCTGCTGGGGCCTGAGGCTCGTGTCCCGGCGACACATTTCGACGCGTGACGGAACTCGGGATTCGTCGTTTGGTCTGCAGTTGGTATTGAAGGGAATGACCAGTATCGGCACCGCGGCTGACAAATTGTTAGAACGTGGTATTCTTGGCTATTCCGCCAATATTCGGTAAGAAATAGTGTTAAAAATCAAAAGCTTATGCGCATTCTGTGTGCTATTGGCAGCGCCCTACGTCGCCGCGGAAGAGCTCTCCGAGACCGGTCAGTTCATCGACGGAGTCGCCGCTGTGGTCAACGAGGGCGTCGTTCTGAAAAGCCAGTACTACGACCAACTTGAAATGATTATGGAACGTGCGAGTGAGCAGAAAATTCCACTTCCTCCCGCGGATATTCTTCAAGAGCAGGTGCTTGAGCGCGTCGTTCTTACCGAAATCCAGCTACAACGTGCGGATCGAATTGGGCTACAAATATCCGATCAGATGCTCAACAGTGTGTTGGCGGATGTCGCAGTCCGAATGGGCGGCACGCTGGCCGACCTGCCTACGATGCTTGCCGCAGAGAATATCGACTATCAGACTTTTCGCCGACAAATGCGTGAGGACGTCACGCTAGAACAGCTGCGCCGCATTGACGTCGAGCAACGCATCGAAGTCTCGCCGCGCGAGATTGAACAATGCATTGCCGATCTTGAGACCAACGTTGTTGTAAATTCCGAATACGACCTATCCCACATTTTGCTGACGCTGCCCGAAGCTGCCTCAAGCTCGGAGATCGACGAGAAGCTCGCAACAGCTAACGAAATTGTCGCGCGGGCACGAGACGGTGCCGACTTTCGGCAGCTGGCGGCACGCTATTCGCAGGGCCCTACCGCACTTGAGGGCGGCGCTCTTGGCTGGATGAAAGGCGAGGCGGTGCCAACCGTATTCACCGACATACTTACGCCGTTGTCGGCCGGCGATGTCTCTGACCCCTATCGCACCGCGAACAGTGTGCACATCGTAAAGATCAACGATATGCGTAGCGCCGTGGAGCGCAGTGAAATTAAGCAGGTTAGCTCTCGGCATATACTAATTTCTCCCGACGAAATTATTGATGACGAGACCGCAAAACAGCAACTCGAAGACGCCTACGAGCGCATTAAGAACGGTGAAGATTTTGCCGAACTTGCAAAACTGTTGTCCGACGATCCGGGCTCTGCCAATTCGGGCGGCGAGCTTGGTTGGGTGGGCCCTGGAACATTTGCACCGGAATTTGAAGCGGCCCTGGACACCCTCGAGATCGGCGGATTAAGTGAGCCGTTTCGCACTCAGTTTGGCTGGCATATCGTGGAAGTCCTCGACCGTCGGGTTTACGACAACACCGAAGACCTAAAAGAGCAAAACTGCGTCGTTCGTATTCGCGCCGGCAAACGCGACGACGAAACGCAGTTGTGGATGCGTCGACTGCGTGACGAGGCTTACGTCGACGTAAGGATGTGACGACCCCACCGCTTGTAGTCACCGCTGGCGAGCCGGCCGGCATTGGTCCGGACTTGTGCGTTGCAATCGTCGAACATTCAGCGCGCACTGATTTTCCGGATTTCGTCGTCATCGGCGACACTGCGCAGCTAAGTCAGCGGGCGGCCAAGCTCAATTCCAAAATCAAGATAACGGCGTGCGCGATAGACACCATTACCGACACGCATCCGGCGAACGGCGAAATGCGGGTGCTCAACATGCCATTGCCCGCGCAAGTCGAATGCGGCACACCGCGTTCGGAGAATGCCCAGACATTACTGGATGGGCTTGGCGTCGCCGTTGCCGGCTGTCAGAAAGGTGTGTTTAGAGGCCTTGTAACAGGGCCGATCGCCAAACACGTTATCAGCGATGCGGGCATTTCATTCTCGGGGCACACCGAATTTTTTGCAGCGCTGACCGGCACCGCCCTACCCGTCATGCTACTGGTTTGTGGCGACATGCGTGTCGCACTCGCGACGACTCACATGCCTCTTCGGGACGTAGCAATGAACCTGACGCAAGACAGGCTGCGATCCGTTCTACTGGTGCTGCATCACGACCTTAAACGCCGCTTCGCAATTGACGCACCTGAGATCGTCGTTTGCGGCCTGAACCCTCATGCTGGCGAAGGCGGACACCTTGGCCACGAGGACGATGAAATTATCGTGCCCGTTATTAACGCGCTGCAAAACAAAGGGATGAACGTACGCGGTCCGATCCCGGCTGATACCGCGTTCTTGCCAGCCGCAGGCAGCCGCGACGCCGTGCTGGCGATGTATCACGACCAGGGCCTGCCTGTCCTCAAATATGCCGGGTTCGGCAATGCGGTCAACGTCACACTGGGCTTGCCGATCGTTCGCACATCGGTCGATCATGGCACCGCTTTCGATCTTGCCGGCAGCGGAAGAGCCGATGCGGGCAGCCTGATCGCCGCGGTCGAGCTTGCGGCAACACTGTCATGTCGCGAATAGGACATCCGCGCGCAAAAAAACGTTTCGGTCAGCATTTTCTGACGGACCCTGGCGTAATCGATGCGATCGTTCGCGCAATCGCCCCAACAGGCGACGACGTTATCGTAGAGATTGGTCCGGGCCCAGGCGCTATTACGGCCCCAATCATCAAACGCTGCGGCAGGTTTCATGCGATCGAACTCGACCGCGGCCTTGCCGCGAGCTTGCGCGAGCGGTTCGCAGCCGATGCGCATGTCACGATTCACGAAGCCGATGCGCTGACATTTGATTTCAGTGCCCTCGGTTCGGCGCTGCGAGTTATCGGTAATCTGCCCTACAACATATCAACTCCGATATTATTTCACTTGCTCGAGCATCGAGCTGTGATCACTGATATGCATTTCATGCTGCAGAAAGAAGTGGTCGACCGTATGGCCGCAAAACCGGGCAGCAAAGCTTACGGTCGGCTGAGCATCATGCTCGGCTGTTTTCTTGACGTCGAAGCACTATTTGACGTCGATCGGTTCGCATTCGAGCCGCCACCTGACGTAACGTCTGCCGTTGTTCGCTTGACGCCGCGGCCCGAGGGACAGGTGCAAATCAGCGATCCCGGACTGTTGTCCAAGATTGTTGCGGCAGCCTTCAGCAAGCGTCGCAAAACGCTGAGAAATGCGTTGAAACAGGTTGCCACAGAGGAGGACCTCGAGTATCTGCAAATCGACCCGCAGCTACGACCCGAGAATGTCTCCGTTGCGGACTGGGTCGCATTGGCGAATCACCTGGCGATGGACACCGACATCCCGCGTTGAACCCGCTAGAATGACGCCTGACACAGGCTATCGAGTAGCTAAGACACCCCGCAATGAACGATAAGATCTGCAACATTGGCATTCAGGTCGTAACTGACTACGTTGACGAGCAGTCCGAGCCGGATTCCGACCGATACGTGTTCGCCTATACCATAACGATTTCAAACAACGGCAACGTGGCCGCAAAGTTGATCAGCCGTCACTGGGTCATCACCGATGCCAACGGCAAGATTCAGGAGGTTTCCGGCGACGGCGTCGTCGGTGAGCAGCCACATCTGCAGCCCGGAGAGGAATTCCGCTACTCGAGCGGCGCCGTTCTCGAAACACCCGTGGGCGCTATGCAGGGACTGTATCGGATGGAAGCGGATGACGGTGTCAATTTCGACGCACCGATTGCACCGTTTACATTGGCCGTCCCTGGACTGCTCCACTGACCGCCTGATTCGCCGTGGCCACTTACGCAATCGGAGATATCCAGGGTTGCTACGACCCATTGCGACATCTACTCGACGAGATCGGATTTGATCCCGCGCAGGATACCCTCTGGCTCACCGGTGACCTGGTCAATCGCGGTCCGAAATCTTTAAGGACGCTGCGATTCGTCAAAAGCCTCGGTGACTCGGCCATCACGGTTCTTGGCAACCATGATCTGCACCTGCTGGCACTAGCGACCGGTGCCATTGACTACAGCGCGCGCTTCGAGACGCTTAAAAAGGTCCTCGACGCACCCGATGTCGATGATCTGGTGGGCTGGCTGCGGCAGCGACCGCTGGCGCACTACTCGAAAAAACTGGACACCTTGCTCGTACACGCCGGCACGCTGCCGCTGTGGTCGGTAAAGAAGACGCTGCGCCGCGCCGCTGAAGTCGAAGAGGCGCTGCAGGGATCGAAATGCACCACGCTGTTGTCCAAGATGTACTCCAACCGGCCGCGCAAATGGTCGGGCAAATTAAGCGGTTATGCGCGCCTACGCTTTATTATCAATACATTTACGCGCATGCGCATGTTGACAAATAAGGTCGGCCTGAATTTTTCCCACACGGGCTCGCCGTGGCGAGGCCGTCGCGATCTGAAGCCGTGGTTCGAATTCCACAATTCGGCCATAGGACGTACGCGCATCGTATTCGGACATTGGTCGGCGCTCGGGCTCATTGTGTTGCCCGAGCTTGTCAGCCTTGACACGGGCTGTGTATGGGGGCGACAGCTCACGGCTGTACGGATGGAAACACGGGTACCGCGTATTCTGCAGGTTCGAGGACAGGAGTGAGATCAAAATGCAATCGCTGACTGCATTCAATCTGCAACGTTGGATCGACGAGCACCGGGACAAACTGCAACCACCGGTTTGCAATCAACAGGTGTTCGAAGAAGATGATTTCATTGTCATGATCGTCGGCGGTCCAAATTCACGGGATGATTATCACATCGACAAGGGGCCAGAGCTTTTTTACCAAATTGAAGGTGAGATGATGCTACGCACGATACAGAATGACAGCCGCGTCGATATTTCGATCGACGAAGGAGAAATCCTGCTGCTGCCGCCGAGCGTTCCGCATTCACCACAGCGATTTGTCAACACAATCGGCCTCGTCGTCGAACGCAAACGCCTTGACACCGAACTCGATGGCTTTCTTTGGTACTGCGATAACTGCGACAACAAATTATATGAGGAGTACATCTACATCGCTGATATTGTCAATCAACTCCCGCCAATCTTTGAGCACTTTTATGACTCGCGCGAGCATCGCACTTGCAATCGCTGTGGCACCGTCAAGCCGCAGCCGGACTAAGTCGTGAATTTTGAGGACAACCGCGCGTTCGCAGAAGCACAAGACCAGCGCGATTCTTTGCGCGAGTTTCGCAGCAAATTCAAGTTTCCTGTCGACAGGAACGGATTTTCACCAGTCTACATGTGTGGCAATTCTCTTGGCCTGCAGCCGGAACTCGCCGCACAGTACGTGCACGAGGAACTCCAGAAATGGGCGGATTTTGCCGTTGACGGGCATTTTCACGCGAATCGCCCCTGGCTAAGCTTTCATCGTCAGACGACTGAGGGCTTTGCGACGCTGACTGGTTCGAAGCACATAGAAGTCGTCGCGATGAATACGCTGACCGTCAATCTGCACCTGCTCATGGCGAGCTTTTATCGGCCGACGGATTCGCGTTTCAAGATCTTGATCGAAGCGAAGGCTTTCCCATCGGATCGTTTTGCGGTCGCATCACAGATACGCATGCACGGCTTCAATCCCGACGAGGGCGTCGTTGAGTGGGCGTCTGCTGACGAAAGCGGCTACCTTGATCACAACGATCTTGCCGCATTACTCGAGCGTGAGGGGGACGCCATCGCGTTGTTGTTGCTGCCGGGCGTGCAGTATTACACCGGGCAAGTGCTCGATATGGCTGAGATTTGCCGTCTTGGTCGTAATGCCGGATGCAAGGTTGGTCTGGATCTTGCGCATGCGATCGGCAATGTCGAGCTGCATCTCAATCAATGGGCGCCGGACTTCGCCGCATGGTGCACCTACAAGTATCTGAACGCCGGCCCCGGTGCGATTGCTGGTGCCTTTGTGCACGAATCGCATTGCTCGCCCGAAAATCTGAATCAGCTGCATGGCTGGTGGGGGCACGATGAAAAGACTCGTTTTAAGATGCGAGCGTCGTTCGAACCTGCCGCAGGCGCCGAGCTTTGGCAGATGAGCAATCCACCTATTTTGTCGCTTGCCCCGGTTGTTGCCTCGCTCGAGCTGTTTCAGGAGGCCGGTCTGCCGAGATTGATCCAAAAGTCGCGATCGTTGACTGGCTATCTGGCCTGGTTGTTGGAAAAGCGATTCAACGAAAGCATCGATACACTGACGCCGGCCGATGAACGTGGCTGTCAGCTGTCGCTGATCGTCCGTGATAAGTCAATCGAAGCCAAGGCGTTATTTGACAAACTATGCGCCATGAACGTCACCGGCGACTGGCGTGAACCGGACGTTATTCGAATCGCACCTGCACCTCTGTACAACAATTTTTCCGATGCCTTCGAATTTGCCGAACGTCTAGAAATTGCATTGACGCAGCTCTGACATGCCACAGGAAGCCGTCAATATTATCGGCGCCGGCCAGTGTGGAACATTGCTCGCCATCATGTTGGCCAAACAGGGTTTCCTCGTTGACGTGTTCGAGCGCAATCATGATCCGCGCATCATTGATGCGGAGGCCGGCCGGTCGATCAATCTAGCGCTCGCCGCACGCGGCATCAACGCGCTGGTGCGGGCCGGCATCTACGATCAGATCGAAGCGATGCTGGTGCCGATGCGTGGGCGAATGCTCCATCAGACCGATGGCAATGCGGAGTTTCTACGCTACGGCCAGGCGCACGATGAGGTCATCTATTCCGTTACGCGCAGAGATCTGAACCAGGTGCTACTAGGTGTCGCGGAAGGGATACCAAATATTCGGCTGCACTTTCGGCAACAGGCGATCGGCTATGATGCGCGCGACTGCACGGTCCATGTGCGCGATTTGAACGACGACAGCTTGTACGAAGTCGAAGCACGGCCACTATTCGCGGCGGATGGCGCCGGCTCGATTATCCGCCGTTCGTTCGACGGCTCAGATACTTTCGGCGGTATCGAAACCCTGCTGCAGCACGGCTATAAAGAATTATCAATTGCACCAGGGCGAAGCGACCAGCACCAGCTCGAACCGAATGCGCTGCACATCTGGCCACGCGGTGGATTTATGCTCATCGCACTGCCAAATCCCGGCGGCGACTTTACGTTGACATTGTTTCTGCGCAATGACGGCGACCCGGGATTCTCGAGCCTGACAACACCAGCCCAGGTTGAGTCTTTTTTTCAGCAGCACTTCCCCGATGTTGCAGAACTGATCGACAACCTAGTCGATGATGTCCTTTACAAGCCGCTGGGTTTGCTTGGCACGGTCCGTTGCCGCCATTGGCACGACAGAGGCAACGTATTGCTGATCGGCGACGCCGCACACGCGGTTGTGCCATTCCACGGCCAGGGTATGAATCTGGCGTTCGAAGATTGCATCGTGCTCGATCATATTATGCGTACAGAGGGAGGAGACTGGCCGCGTATCTTTCGACGCTTTGAGGAACAACAGCTGTTCAACGCCAATGCGATCGCGGACATGGCGCTTGAGAACTACATCGAGATGCGCGACACGGTACGTGACCCAAAGTTTGCGTTGCGCAAAGAACTGGCGTTCGAACTTGAGCGACAACTTCCCGACAACTTTATTCCGCGATATTCAATGGTTATGTTTCATTCGGATATTCCGTACGCGGTCGCACGCGAACGCGGGGAAACGCAGCGACAATTGCTGCACGAGTTCACTGCAGGTGCTGAACGCTTGGGCGACGTGGATCTAACAGCAGCTATAATTGCTGCGAAAGAGCGGCTGTCGCCGCTGAACGAAATCAAAGTCGATCGTACACTCTAAATTCATAGTCAAACGCATGCCGTTCATCGGCTGCATGCGCGTCGCATGAACGTAATGACCATTGCGACAGATCGGGCTGCGGAAAAAATGTATCTCCATCGACTTCTGCATTCACTCGTGTCAAATAGATTCGAGTTGCGAGTTCGAAAAACAACTGGTAAATCTGTGCGCCGCCAATAATCATGAGCTCATCCGCATCGCCCGCCGCCTCGAGCACCTGCGCACGTGACGCGGCGACTGTCGCCGATTGTGCGACAAAATCCGCTTGCCGCGTGATAACGATGTTGTGTCGATCCGGCAAGGCTCTGCCGATCGAATCCCAGGTATGGCGGCCCATAACAACCGGCTTGCCGAGGGTGTTTTGCTTGAAATACTTGAAATCATTAGGCAAATGCCATGGCAGCTTACCGCGGACGCCGATAACATGGTTCGCCGACGCCGCGACGATTAGACTAATTCGCATGCTGCTTTATACGGCGACTTTGCCGGCGATATGCGGGTGCGATTCGTAATTTAGGACCTCAAAATCTTCGAATTGGTAGTCGAAGATGCTAACCGGCCGCCGCTTAATTGCGAGACGTGGCAACGGCAGCGGCTCACGCGTCAGCTGCTCATTCGTCTGCTCGAGATGATTCTGATACAGGTGGCAGTCGCCGCCCGTCCAAATGAAGTCGCCGACACTCAAGTCCGCCTGTTGCGCAAGCATATGCGTTAACAACGCGTACGACGCAATATTGAACGGCACGCCGAGAAAAATATCCGCGCTGCGCTGGTAAAGCTGACAAGACAGCTTGCCGTCGGCCACATAAAACTGAAACAGCGTGTGACAGGGCGGCAACGCCATGCTGTCGATTTCCGCGACATTCCATGCGCTGACAATAATTCGGCGAGAGTCAGGCGTTTCTTTGAGCTGTTGCATAACTTGAGCGATTTGATCGATAGAGGAACCGTCAGGCGTCGGCCAGCTGCGCCATTGCACGCCGTACACGGGACCGAGTTCACCGTTCTCGTCGGCCCACGCGTCCCAAATGCGGACGCCGTTTTCCTGCAGATAGCGAACGTTGCTGTCGCCCGATAGAAACCAAAGTAGTTCGTGGATGATCGAGCGTAGATGTAGTTTCTTGGTCGTAACCATCGGGAAGCCAGCGCTGAGATCGAAGCGCATCTGGTGGCCAAATAC
Organism: Gammaproteobacteria bacterium; assembly: GCA_029861535.1. Classification (GTDB taxonomy): domain Bacteria; phylum Pseudomonadota; class Gammaproteobacteria; order Steroidobacterales; family Woeseiaceae; genus UBA1847. The sequence goes on along the minus strand of JAOTZC010000003.1, from coordinate 114,496 downwards.
ACTCAGTGTGCCGGTGCCGGTTCTATCGTTTTGCTGAAATCCGTCGTCGCGGACTCGTCGCATCAGGTCCAGGTATTGCTGCATGTCAGGCTGTTTCCTCCGTTCGCCCACTATACGCCATGACCAACATGACTCCACCGATGATGATCATCGGCGCGCTCAATACCTGGCCCATTGTCACCCATCCGAGCGCCAGATAGTCGAGGTGCGCATCGGGCACGCGATAGAACTCGACGCAGAAACGAAATACACCGTAGAGCGTCAAAAACAGTCCCGATACGGCCATGTGCGGCCGCGGCTTCGCCGAGAAAATCCAAATGATTGCGAACAGCACGAATCCCTCCAGCAGCGCCTCGTAAAGCTGCGACGCGTGCAGCACTTCATCACCGACCTTGAACCCCCAAGGCATTTCTGTCGGTTTGCCCCACAGTTCGCCGTTAATAAAGTTGCCGATGCGGCCGAAACCCAAGCCGAGCGGCGCAAACGGCGCCATGAAGTCGGTGATTTGCCACATCGTCTTTCCCCGACTGCGACCGAACCACCACATAGCGACCATGACACCGACGAGTCCGCCGTGGAATGACATGCCACCTTTGGTGATCTTAAACAGGTATAGCGGATCGGAGATCAGCTCATCCCATCCGTACACAAGACAGTAGCCGACGCGACCGCCAATAATGACGCCAATCATCGCGTTGAAGATCAGATCGTCCACCTGCTGCGCGGTGACCGGTGAATGCGGTTGCTTGCAACGCTTGCGCGCCAGCCACCAGCCGGCCAGAAAGCCGATCACGTACATCATGCCGTACCAACGAATAGCAATGGGGCCGATCGAAAAAATGATCGGGTCGATCTCGGGATAGGTCAGCATGAACGCTCGCTTTGCATCATTTCGCAGAAGTCTACCATCGCCTATCAATCGACTATAGCCCGACCTTTGTCGTTTCGCAGATGCGCTATAGTGGCCGATTACAAGACGACGAATGCCGCTGAAGAGGCAATCGAATGCCCAACCATCTCGCCAACGAAACCAGCCCATACCTGCAGCAGCACGCCGACAACCCGGTCGACTGGTACCCATGGTCGAACGACGCGTTTGCGCTCGCTCGCGAACAGAACAAACCGGTGTTGCTGTCTATCGGTTATTCGGCCTGTCATTGGTGCCATGTTATGGCACATGAATCTTTCGAAGATGACGAAACTGCGAAGCAGATGAATCAGCTGTTTGTGAACATCAAGGTCGACCGCGAAGAACGGCCTGACGTCGACAAGATCTACCAGACGGCGCATCAGTTACTGACACAACGCGGCGGCGGCTGGCCACTGACGATGTTCCTGAATCCCGCGAACCAAAGACCGTTCTTCGGTGGCACCTATTTTCCAAAGGAGCCGCGCTATGGCATGCCGGCGTTTGGCGACTTGCTACGGAGCGTCGCCGCCTATTTCAGCGAGCATGCCGATGACATTGAGCAGCAGGGCGACCGCTTGATCGACGTTCTAAGCCGCCTAAGCCCGCAGCCTGCGGACGATGAGCAGACTCTCGACGGCGAGCCGCTGATTGCAGCTCGGCAACGCATCGCCGAGAACTTTGATCGCGATTATGGCGGTTTGGATAGCGCGCCGAAATTTCCGCATCCGACAACGATTGACCGGCTGCTTAGACATTGGCGCATTTCGGCAAACGACGCGGAGCCGGATCTCGACGCACTCTACATGGCAACGTTGACGCTGACGCGCATGGCGGATGGCGGCATCTTCGATCATTTAGGCGGCGGATTCTGTCGCTACTCGGTGGATCGCTACTGGCAGATCCCGCACTTCGAAAAAATGTTATACGACAATGGCCCGTTGCTCGCGCTTTATTCCGATACGCATCTCGCCACCGGCGAGCAGCACTTTGCCGACGTGGCCAATCAAACCGCCGACTGGATGCTGAACGACATGCGGGCGGACAATGGCGGCTTTTACTCAACGCGTGATGCCGATTCCGAGGGTGAGGAAGGCAAGTATTACGTCTGGACACCGACGGAGGTCGAGGCCTTGCTCGACGACAACGCGTACGCTGCCGTCAGCCGTCGTTACGGCCTAGACCAGGAAGCGAATTTCGAAGCCAAGTGGCACCTAACGGTGCGACAGCCGCTTGCTGATATTGCCAAGGAAATTCAGCACAGCATTGGCGCCGTTGAGGCACTGTTGCGGCAAGGCCGGAAAACGATGTTGATTGAGCGAGAAACGCGTGTCGCCCCGGAGCGCGATGAAAAACAGCTGACAGCGTGGAACGCTCTAGCCATTCGCGGTCTTGCGATAGCGGGCCGCGAACTTGAGCGTAAGGATCTTATCGATGCAGCCGCCGACGCCATCAACTTCGTCCACCAGTATTTATATGTCGACGGTCGGCTGCTCGCTGTTTACAAGGATGGTCAGGCGCGATTTCCGGCGTATCTTGACGATTACGCTTTTCTGCTTGACGCGACTATTGAGGTATTGCAGGCACGTTGGTCCACGACACACCTGCAGTTTGCTATAGAGCTCGCGGACACCCTGCTGGAGCGATTCGAAGATCGAGACGGCGGTGGATTCTGGTTCACGGCAGACGATCACGAGCAACTGATGCACAGGCCCAAACCATTTGCCGATGAAGCCGTACCCTCCGGCAACGGTATTGCGGCATTTGCATTGCAACGACTTGGCTATGTGCTCGGTGAATCCCGCTACCTGGAAGCTGCCGAGAAAACCCTGCGTGCCGGCTGGCAGGCAATTTCGGAATATCCGCATGGCAACGTGTCATTGTTAACGGCGCTCGAGGAGTATCTGCATGAACCAGAGATCATCGTTATTCGTGGACCGCAGGACGATGTCGACCGCTGGAATGCCTCGGCATCTAAACTGTACGCGCCTCGCCGACTCGTGTTTGCGATAGCTGAAGACGTGGACCAGCTCCCGGGCGCGCTCGCCGAGCGAAAAGCTGTCGAAAATGAAACGCTGGCTTACCGCTGCCTCGGCACGCACTGCGAGCTGCCAGTAACGAGCTTTGAAGCGTTGGCCACACGAATGAGCGGTAGCTAGTCGACTAAATGGCGATCGTCGGCCGTCTTCGGCTGATAGACTACCGTTTAGCCTGAAGCCAGATATTCATAATGTCGAAAAAGTTAAAAAACGAACCGGCACTTTTGAATGAAGCACTGCGGATCGTCATGGAAGATGCGGAGAAACGCGGTGTTGTCGAGTTCGAAGCAACGGATCCCCGTGAACTCAAGATCGAATACGTATACCGGCTGCTCATCCACGACAAGAAAATTGCGCCGCTACCGCCGAATCAGCTGTCAATACCCAACATGAAGCATCGACTGGCCATGTGGGTCACCCACCAACTGCCGCCAGACCACGAGTTGTTGAAGTAAGACCGACGTTTGAGGACTGGCTGTTACGCTGCAAGTCCGTGCGCTATTGATAGCGTTGCCCGTTATGCTCCAGCCAACCAGCGACATGACTTCCTTGAGGGTCATTGTGAGTCCAGTGGATGACACCGCCTTGTTGGTTCCATTCGTACTCGCCATAGAACGATACGTAATCACCTTTCTGCAATGAGGCAACGCGCGGGGCCAGATCAATGTTGTGGGCTATCATCAGCGATTGGCCGGAGGCGAGTCGCACCACGAAGCGTTGATGCCGGCTGCCATCATTATCGTCTGATAGGACGCGCTCGACGGTGCCGCGTCCCAAGACTTGGTGTGCAGTAAGCCGCTCCTCGAATGCGCGCGCTAGTTCTGCATCCGACGATTGCTGAGAACCGTGGTCCTGACCTACTGGCGTTGACGGTGGCAATTCTTGTTTCGACGCGTCGTCCGACGAGCGCTGATAGCTTAGGACAGCGATTAGCAATGCGACGACGAAAGGGAGGAACTTCATCATTTCGCCTCGACGCGACACGGTAAGGTCCTAGACGGAATCGACTATCGCATTAAGCGTCGGGCTCGGCCGCATTGCTTTTGATGCCAGATCATAATCCGGCCGATAATAGCCGCCAATATCTACAGACTCGCCTTGCGCCGCGATAAGCTCGTCGAGAATTTTATGTTCGTTTTCGGCAAGCGCCTTTGCAACCGGTTCAAATCGCGCCGCGAGATCCACCTGACCGGTTTTCTCGGCCATCGCCTGCGCCCAGTACATCGCCAGGTAGTAGTGGCTGCCGCGGTTATCGAGCTCATTCACTTTGCGCGACGGCGATTTGTTGTTTTCGAGGTAACGACCGTTAGCTTCGTTCAACGCGTTGGCAAGCGTCCGCGCTTTGCTATTGTCGGACTTCGTCGCGACATCGTCTAATGACACGGCAAGCGCCAGGAATTCGCCTAACGAATCCCAGCGCAAATGACCTTCTTCGAGGAACTGCTGCACATGCTTCGGCGCCGAACCGCCGGCACCAGTTTCATAGAGTCCGCCACCCGCCAACAGCGGCACGATCGACAACATTTTGGCGCTGGTGCCAAGTTCGAGTATCGGAAAGAGATCGGTTAGGTAGTCGCGCAGTACATTGCCGGTGACGGAAATTGTATCTTTGCCATCGGCGACTCGTCTCAGTGTTGCACGCATTGCGTCAACCGGTGCCAGAATACGAATGTCGAGATCAATCGTGTCATGGTCTTTCAAATACCGATTCACTTTCTCGATTAGCTGTCGGTCGTGTGCACGATTCTCGTCAAGCCAAAATATCGCCGTTGACCCAGTGTCGCGAGCTCGTTGCACCGCGAGCCGAACCCAGTCGCGTATTGGCAGATCTTTGGTTTGGCACATTCTCCAGATATCGTCAGGCGCAACTCGATGAATCAGCAGTTCATTACTGGCTTCATCGACGACGCGGACCCGACCCGCCGTTGAGATTTCAAAGGTCTTGTCATGAGAGCCGTACTCCTCGGCTTTTTGCGCCATCAGCCCAACATTGCAGACATTGCCCATCGTCTCGACGTCAAAGGCACCATTTTCACGGCAAAAATCGATGACGGCCTGGAAGATCCCGGCGTAGCAGCGGTCAGGTATCAGTGCTTTGGTATCGTGCAGCTTGCCATCGGGTCCCCACATTTTTCCGGAACTCCGAATCGCTGCCGGCATTGATGCATCAATGATAACGTTGCTGGGTACGTGCAGGTTGGTGATACCTTTGTCCGAGTCGACCATCGCCAGCGCGGGCCGCGTCTGATAGACCGCATCGATGTCGGCCTCGATTTTTTGCCGCTCGGCTGCGGGCAGATCTGAAATTTTCGCGTATACATCGCCAATGCCATTGTTCGGTTCAATGCCGATCTCATCGAACAAGTCCGCATATTTCTCGTAAACGTCCCGGTAGTAGACAGTTACCGCATGACCGAACATGATCGGATCGGACACCTTCATCATCGTCGCTTTCAAATGCAGCGACAACAGTAATCCTTGGCTGTGAGCCTCTTCGATCTCGGCCTCAAAGTATCGACGTAACGCGCTGGTATTCATGACACTTGCATCAATGATCTCGTCATCGAGTACTCGGATGTTCTCGCGAAGCACCGTTACGGTGCCGTCCTTCGCAATGTGTTCAACTCGCAGGCTACCGGCCCGGCTAATTTCCGCCGAGCGCTCGCTAGCGTAAAAATCGCCATCCGGCATGTTGGCAACATGCGACTTCGAATCCTTGCTCCAAGCTCCCATCGAATGAGGATTCGCCTTCGCGTAAGCCTTGACGGCGGCGGCGACACGGCGATCCGAATTGCCCTCGCGCAAAACTGGGTTTACAGCACTGCCGAGAACTCTCGCGTAGCGATCGCGAATGCTGCGCTCATCGTCGTTCCGCGGCTCTTCGGGATAATCAGGGACGTCATAGCCTTTGTCCTGCAGTTCGGCAATCGCCGCGACCAACTGTGGAATCGAAGCGCTGATATTCGGCAACTTGATAATATTCGCATCCGGCGTTTTCGCCAACTCGCCAAGTTCAGTGAGGTCGTCGCTTTGACGCTGTTCGTCCGTGAGTTTTTCCGGAAAGTTCGCGAGAATTCGCCCGGCGAGAGAAATATCGCGTGTTTCGACGGCGACGTCCGCTGCGTCTGCGAACGCATTAAGGATAGGTAGAAACGAATAAGTCGCCAGCGCCGGAGCCTCGTCCGTAATTGTGTAAATGATGCTTGCAGTGCTCATGGGTTTCCTACTGTGCCCTTATTCTTGTGCCATGGCGATGCGCCAGGCGGCCATTGCGGCGCGCCATTATACGGCAAGTCGTTCAGTATGCTGTAAGTACGCTGCCTGTCGCCGGCACGACCGTGCTCGAATTAGCGCCTTCGAACCGAATAGGCACAGACTCGGTCTTCAAGCCGGCATTCCTAAGCACTGCAAAGTGCAAATGTGGCCCACTCGAAAAGCCAGTGTTGCCAGAATCGGCAATGTATTCACCGCGCGCAACGCGATCGCCAGGTTTTACGCGAATCGAATTCCAGTTTAAGTGCGCATATAGAGCATAGGTGCCGTCATCGTGCAGGATTTGTACGATATTGGCTGACGGTCCGTCACGTGTCGGATCGAGCCCACCCTCGAAATTGTCGCTCGAGACATCGAAGACGATTCCATCGCGTGCGGCAAAAATATCTGTTCCGACCGGCATCGCAATGTCGACAGCGTGATATGAATCCACTGTCTTGTGCGTGACGACATCCGGATAGGCTTGAGTAATGGGGAAGTTGGCCGCGATTGCGAACGGTACGCGATAGGGCGAGCCTGGCCGATGTGCTGCCCGTGGATCACCCGCGATATATTCGTACTCGTATTCCGCTTTTGCAGCAGTGCTGCTCGCCTGCTTCGCAAGACTTAGCAGGACCGTGTCACTGCTGGGTGGCAGAATCCAGGTTAGGTCGTCATCGGATTTCGGACGCGCAAGACCCGAGATTCGACTAAAGCGCAGTTGCAGTTGTATTGGAACATGATAGCGATTCGTCGCGATAAATCGCACATTCTGGCCGGCGTCAGCGACGGCGACGTCTACCGTGCCTTTTGTCGACCCTGTCTGTAGGGCCCGAACTTCGTCAGCATCGCCATCGTCCGGTGGCCGGTCGGAATAAATCCACTCGCCGTTTTCGCCGCGGTACTTATAGAGTGACTGCGCCGAGACGGATCCAGCCGCGATCGTGAGTGCAACTGCCAAAACCAGTGCAAGCGAAAGCGCTGTCAGCGTGTGCCACGGAGTGGCCATTTTGATGCTTTTGGCCACCAATCCTAGCCGCCAATCGACGAACGGCTCCAACCATTATTTTCGCGGCGAATTTGGTACGCCGGCCAGTACTGATTGTCGACTTTCAGCGTAATTACTTCGACGGCCCCGTTCCACGTTATCGTTGTAACGCGCACGGATTCTTGGTCTTGCTTGCTGGACACGGCGTCGACGAAGGCCTGCAGGTTTGGCGTCGGCGTTTCGTCGATCTGCACGATGCGGCGACCCGCCCATAAGCCGTAACGTGTCGCCGGGGACCCATAGCTAAAAAACGCGACATACACGCCGAACGGCGGGATGCCACGCTGCGCCGCCATCGGCCGATGAGGATCTTGCAATAGCGCACCGGCCCACGACACGGCGCGGTCAATTCCGCGCCCACTAAGCGATGCGGTTTTTAGCGTAATTTCGCGCACATCTTGATCACGCCATACGGTTAGCGTTACTTCGGGCTTTTGAGTGGCCTGCTCGAGCGTACGGAAAGACGTCACTACTTCGCCATTAACGGCCAGCACAATATCGCCGTTGCGAAGTTTTTCAGCCGCCGGTGTACCGGCGACCAGGCGCGCAATACTCAGCGCCCGACGCCGCACAGGGTCTTTTTGCTCAAGGCGCTTGAGCCAGTCTTCATCAACACCCATGTTTCTCGCCGCAAACAAAGGTGCGTAAACGAATTCTGCTTCGAGCGAGTAGAACGGCTTGCCGGCCCGCACCGTCTGTACGAACTCGAGCACAAGCTCACTCGGAATTCCGCGATTAAATTGCGTTGATTCGCCACCTCCCTGCAGGATAAAACTCGACCAGGTAGACATTACACGTCCACGTTTATCGACGATTACGCCATCGAAGTCGGCCGGGCCGTTAACGAGCGAAACACCTTCTATGTTTGAATCTCGGAATCGCAAGGTCCGCGAAAGCGGCAGTATCAATGGATCGACTGATGCGACTTTGCTTTGCTGATGCACAAGCTGGTGATCGGCTTTGATGCCGACGACCCAGACATCGTCGCCCGAATGCAGTGCTTCCGTATTGATCGTGGCTTCTTTGACCGGAGTATCACCAATCAACGCAGGATCATAGGAAATGATTGCGAGGTTGTGCAGCGGATGCAGCTGTTCGATCTTCGCATCGACTTCGAGCGATCCGGCAAAAGTAACTGTCACATCGCCAATCGCAAGTGGCACGGTATTTCGATCGACCAGTACGTAACCCCGTTCTTTGTCGACGATCAGACCGGTCCCATAGTAATGGCGTTCTGCAACGCCTGACAGCGTATATGGCAGGTCAAACGTCACAACAACTAGCGACGACGCTACTGCGCGCACGCGCGGATCAGAGTAGCGCGTGAATCGCGTACTACCCGGGATCGGTGGTTCTAATTCGGGGCCCTGCCCAAGCTCGCGACACGGCCAAATGCCAGTCTTGTCGTTGCGCGCGCATCGGCGGACCGGAAACCAGACGCGATCCATTTCGAACGGTCGAACAACTGTGTTTTGTGGGTTTTCAATTGTGACGTAGCGCAGCAGCGCACGCGAGCCATCGGCAAGCTTATCAAGCGCTGCCTCAAAGTCGTCGAGATTACGAACCTGGTCCGAGCCAAATTGTGTAATAACGGCGCCTCGTGGCACCGCGGATTTCGACATTAAGTAGCCGGGATTTGCGACATAAACACCTTCGACAGGCAGATTGTAGTGGCGCGCCTGTTGATACGAAAGATTGTTGACGATCGCGTCGCCAACCTCGAGAAATTCGGACGGCGATATGCCGTGCAGGTCGGAAACTTGCACGGTCTCATTGACGGTCCGACCACCGCGTTCCAACGCGAGCGTAACTTCATCGCCTACTTTGTCGTCGAGCATCGCCGCGAGCGGCACGAATTCGGCAACCAGCTTTCCGTCTATGCGAATCAGAATGTCGCCTGGTTTTAGCTTGCCATCAGCTGGCGAATCCGGAATGATTTGCTCGACTGTTAGCATGCCCGTCTGACTTGGAAACTCAGATCGCGCCGCGCGCTCGGATGCTTCGCTTAGGCCGAGTCGATTGAGTTCGTCGTAAGGCTTACGCTCGAACATCGTCTGCAGGGTGCCGCGAGTGACCGGTTGATCCTTTTGCAACAACAATAACGCCCGTTCGATGCGATCAAGCGGCAGGAAAAAACTGCTTGCCGCGGAATTATTTGCACCGGCGTTGAGGGCAACCACTTCACCGTCGATATTGACAACCGGCGAGCCTGACGAGCCGCCCGATGTTCCCGAGGCCGCCTGATAGTAAAAGGTATTAAAGTCGTTGTACTTGCCGCGACCGTAGTCCGGTGCCTTACGATCCAGGCGCGCGATTGTGCCCGCCAGAATGGACAGCTGCTCACCGGCATCGTTACCGATGACGCGAATTTCACGACCGATCCCGGCGCCCTCTGGCCGGAGCGGCAATTCTGTTGGTTTTATGTAATTCAGCTCGTCCGGGTCGTAGCGAAAAAAGCCAAAATCGTGGACCGGGTCGCGGTACACCGGTGTCAGGCGCACCTCCTCATTATTGCGAAATACCGCTTCGGCAACGACCGGGCCAGGCGTTACGACATGCCGATTGGTCAAGATCAGCCCACGCTCGGCATCGACGACGAAGCCGGTTGCCTGGCTCGACGAATTCCATTCGGTGTCGAAAGCACGGGTGCTGTCGACACGAATCGAAACGACCCCGGACGAAATCCGATCGAGCGTGCTGGTCCACTCGGAGTCCTCGGCCGCCGGTAGCGGCGCCGCAAGGAATGCGAAAAGAACAGCTACGAGGTATCTGCCGAATGTCATGTAAGTCCTCGAAGGGTGCCGACGCGCCCATACTAGACTAATAGGGACTGGCTGAGGGCGATGCGGTTCCCAAAAAAGAGAGGATTTATTCGCTGTCGCGCTGATAGCGGATATCGAGCTGCCGCGCCGCTTTAACGTCGTCCAGCCGCCGCACGGGCATAGTATAAGGCGCTTCTTTGTAAGTCTCACCCTTGTCCCGCGCAGCATTGGCGATATGGACCATCGCATCGACGAAGCCGTCCAGCGTTTCCTTGCTTTCCGTCTCGGTAGGTTCGATCAACAAGCATTCCGGTACGAGCAACGGAAAGTACGTTGTTGGCGCATGATAATTGCGATCAAGCAGTGCTTTGGCTAAATCCATTGCCGTCAGGTCATATGACTTCGCTTCTTTTTTCAACGTAACAATAAATTCGTGACTGGCACGCCGATTCGGAAACGCCAGCTCGAAGCCGCTCTCTTCAAGTTTCACCATCAGGTAATTCGCATTCAGCGTTGCGAACTCGGCGATCCGTCGCATGCCATTGCGGCCGATCATGCGCATGTACACATAAGCGCGCAGTAACACGCCAGAATTACCCATGAAACCGGACAGGCGACCGATACTTTGCGGCAGGTCTTTCTCGGCGAACCATCGGTACACGGTTTCGCCGCCGGTGACGTCCGCACCGATGACTGGTATCGGCATGAACGGCAGTAGTCTGTCGTTGACACCTACCGCACCAGAACCCGGACCACCTCCACCGTGCGGTGTCGAAAACGTCTTGTGCAGGTTCATGTGAATAACATCAAAGCCCATGTCGCCCGGACGTACCTTGCCGAGAATCGCGTTCAGGTTTGCACCGTCGTAATACAACAACCCGCCAGCATCGCGTACAAGTTCATCGACGAGAGTGATATGGCGTTCGAAGACACCCAGCGTCGATGGGTTCGTCAACATGATGCCGGCTGTTTTCGGGCCGAGCGCGGCTTTTAGGGCATCAATATTGATATCACCTTCGCTATCCGTCGGAATCTCTTTGACGATACAGCCGCACATCGTAGCCGTTGCCGGATTCGTGCCATGTGCGGCATCTGGCACGAGAATTTCGACACGTTCATCGTCACCGCGCGCCTCGTGGTACGCGCGAATCATTGCGACGCCGGCAAGTTCGCCCTGTGCACCGGCCATTGGCGTCAGTGACACCCCTTTCATGCCGGTGACGTCTTTGAGCATTTCCTGCAATTCGAACATGCATTTCATGAATCCCTGGCCATGACTCTCAGGGCCAAGCGGGTGACGCCCGGCAAACCCGGGCAGCAACGCAAGCGCATTGCAGGCGCGGGGGTTGTACTTCATCGTGCATGAGCCGAGCGGGTAGAACTGCGTATCGATCGAAAAGTTCTTTTGCGAAAGGCGTGTGTAATGTCGGACTACCTGTAGTTCAGATGCCTCCGGCAGATTCGGCCGGTCCGGGCGCCGGAATTGCTGCGGGATATTTATGTCGCTATCGAACTGCGGCGCCTGCGCAAAGGCGCGCCGTCCGGAGCGGGACTTCTCGAATATCAGTTTATCGGTGATCTTCGTCATGGATTTGCCTATCTAAGCTATCGAGTCTTCGACATCGACGCCCAAGGCCTTGAACGCTGCCGCATAATCGGGTTCTCTGCCGATGTCTTGAATGTGCTCTCGGTGCACAATGGTATTGTTCTCGTCGATAACGACGACGGCTCTCGAGAACATTCCGGCGAGGGGGCCTTCAATGATTTGCACACCGTAGTTTTCGCCAAAGCCGGCGTGCCGAATCGCAGACAGCCCAACGACATTCTTGAGCTCATGCTGCTCTGCAAACCGTGCATGTGCGAACGGCAGGTCGTAAGAAACCATTAGCATCGCGATGTCGTCGTAATCCTTGCCCAATCGATCGAACTCCATGACCGATTGTGCGCAGATCGTCGTATCGATACTAACGAAAATATTCATGATCTTGCGGGAGCCCATCCAGTTTGCGAAAGATACGTTTTGTAATTTGGTGTTTACGAGCATGATGTCGGGGGCTCGGCTGCCAACGGCCGGAAGATCGCCGTAGGTACGATAATTACCACTGTCATAAATGGTTTTTGCGACGATTGTTCCGCTCATGCGCTTTTCCGGGGTTGGGTCTGAGACCGTGAGTGAAAAATATCCTGCATCGCACTTATGTAGGCGTCGATGTCTTCGTCTGTTTTGGTTTCCGTTGCGCAAACGAGCAACGCGTCCTCAATGTCGGGACAGTAGGCGGATAGATCGAGACCGCCGAGGATATCGCGTGCCGCAAGCGCCTCGAGCACCGGCGCCACTGGCCGATCGAGCCGCAATGCGACTTCATGAAAGTACGGGCCTTCATACAAGCGCTCGATGCCATCGATTGCGCACAGGCCATCGATTAGCCGCGCCGTATTTTGATGGGATCGCGCCGCAACCCGCGCCAGGCCCTCATAGCCGAGCAAGGCCATGTAAATCGTCGCCGCGGTGACCATTAGCCCTTGATTCGTGCAGATGTTCGAGGTCGCTTTTGAACGCCGAATATGTTGTTCGCGTGCCTGCAAAGTCAACGAAAAACCAGGATCGCCATCGAGGTCGGTCGTACGACCGACGATTCGTCCCGGCATTTGTCGGATGTGTTTTTGTTTGCAGGTCATGAATCCAAAATACGGGCCTCCGGACGACAGCGGCACACCGAGCGGCTGACCTTCGCCGCTGGCGACGTCCGCACCCTGCTGGCCCCAGTGACCTGGCGCTTTGAGCAAAGCAAGCGACGTCGGGTTGACGACTGCAACGACCAGCGCGCCCTGTGCATGCGCCCAGTCAGTCAATCGATCGACATCCTCGAGCGTGCCAACAAATGACGGCTGTTGAATCACGACCGCAACCGGTACGCAGCTGTCATCGACCTGCTCAAGTTCGACGTTTCCAGTTTGCGGATCGGCTGGCAGCGATTCGAATGTGATGCCCTGCCTGCCGGCAATGGCGTTGGCGACTTTGACGTAGACTGGATTGACACCCGGTGCGACTAACACGCGCCCTGATTTCACCTTGCGGTTGACACGCACGGCCATCAGCGCGGCCTCGGCAAATCCGGAGGCACCGTCATATAAAGACGCGTTGCTCGCATCAAGCCCGGTCAATTCGGTGATCATGGACTGGTATTCGTAGATTGTCTGCAGTGTGCCCTGGCTCGCCTCTGCTTGGTATGGTGTGTAAGCGCTGTAGTATTCACCGCGTGTCGCGATGTCCCAAACCGCGGTCGGAATGTGATGCTCGTAGGCCCCAGCGCCGATGAAACACAACGGTGCTCCATCCTTTTCCGCACGCTCGCGCATCAGTCGCGTGATGTGCATCTCGGACAGCGCATCCGGCACCCCAGCTAACGAATCGATACGCAGCTCGTCGGGGATTTCGTCGAACAGCGTTTCAATATCACTGACGCCGATCGCGTCGAGCATTTCTTCAGTGTCTTTTTTCGTGTGAGGTATAAACGGCATAGTCCCGCTCTTTGAATTAGAGAATCAGGCGTCGAGCTCGTCCAATAGCGCCTGGTAGTCGTCAGGCGACATCAGTTCGGATTCGTCAATCGCATCGGCAGGCCGAATCCTGACGATCCAGCCATCGCCGTACGGGTCGGAGTTAATCCTCTCCGGATCGTCCGCGAGAGTTTCATTGACTGCCTCAACGGTACCCGATATCGGTGCATAGACATCGGACGCTGCTTTGACCGACTCGACAACGGCCATCTCACCTTCCGCGTCAAGATCCATCCCTTGCTCCGGCAATTCTACGTAGACCAGATCACCCAGAGCAGTTTGTGCATGATCAGTGATGCCGACCGTTACGCTGCCGTCGTCTTCTCGCCGCAGCCACTCGTGTTCCTTTGTGTACAGCAGGTCTCCAGGCATTTCACTCATTGTGTGTCTCCCCTTTCAGAGTATTTTCTTGCTCGCGTTCAAATTAAAGCTCGACGCGAATTTTTCCGTTACGAACAAAGGGTGTCTTAACGACCCGCACGTCGAGAAGTTTGCCGCGAATATCGACTTTAGCCACATCGTAGTCACCGGCTGGCAAGCGCGCGAGCGCAATAGAGCGCTCCATCGTCGGCGAAAAGCCGCCCGATGTAATCTCGCCTTCCCCGACCCCTTCGACAACGATACGCTGATGACCACGCAGTACACCCTTGCCCTCAAGGACAAGCCCGACAAAACGCCGCACGTTGTCAGCCGTTTGTTGCTGTTCTAGCGCCGCACGTCCAATGAACGCGCGCTCCGCCGGTTCCCAAGCTATCGTCCATTCCAGACCCGACTCGAGCGGCGTGAAGTTCGCATCCATGTCGTTACCGTATAGATTCATCGCGGCCTCAAGGCGCAGCGTATCTCTGGCGCCCAGCCCACAGGGCACAATGCCAGCGGCCAGTAATTGATCCCAGGTTGCCGGGGCATCCGCGGCCGGCATAACGATCTCCCAGCCGTCCTCTCCAGTGTAGCCTGTACGCGCAACGAACAGGTCGCCCGCATACATTGCCGTAAACGGTTTTAGCAGCAACGCCTGGTCGCGCCATTGTTCGCCGATCACTGGCGCTGCAAGCTCACGAGCTTTTGGGCCCTGCACGGCGAGCATCGCGAGCTCAGCGCGTTCGCTGACACGGACGTCGTATGGCTCGGCATGTTCGCGGATCCAGGCAAGATCTTTTTCACGCGTCGCGGCGTTGACAACGAGCCGATAGCTTTCGGCATCGAAAAAATACACGATCAAGTCATCGATAACGCCGCCCGACTCGTTCAACATGCACGTATACATTGCTTTGCCGGATTGGGTAATTTTGGCGACATCGTTAGCGAGCAGGTAGCGCAAGAACGGCTGCGTGCGTTCTCCGGACAAATCGACGATTGTCATGTGCGACACATCGAAGACACCGGCATGCTGACGCACCGCATGATGTTCCTCTTTCTGCGATCCGTAATTGACAGGCATATCCCAACCGCCGAAATCGACGATTCGGGCGCCAGCTTCAACGTGCTTGTCATACAACGGTGTCTTCTGACCCATATGCACTCCAGAGCAAAAAAAATGGGGCGGCAGATCAACCGACCTGCCGCCCCTCTGTCCTTAGGTACCTGAGAGATCAATGGCCACGGGTCTTTCCGTTAGCAGCCGCATACCCCTTCGGTGGGCCAGTGTTACGGCCGCTCTCCAGAGCTAATCAGCGTACACAGTCCATTTGCCTGAGCGTTTCCGAGCGAGTTGCGCCTTCGGCGCCCCGAGCGATTCGAGGTCTCTTCTGTGCACCCTATTGATTAGTGTGGCAATCATAGCGAATGCCCCTTGCGATGACTACCTGAACACAGATAATCGGGACCCGCCGGCCTGCCCGCGCTTGCGGGCGCAGAAAGCGGCGGACACAATGTTGCCTTATTTGTCGTAGAAATCCGACGGGGATTCACATGCTGCGCTTACTTGCCAATCTTTTGGCCATCACCCTCAATATTCTGCTCACAATTCCCGCCTATGCCGACGCGAGCGCGGATTTTCAGACCTTGGTCGATGAGGTCTGGGAGCATCAAATGGCGGAGTTTCCGACATTTGCATCCTATCTCGGCGATCGCCGCTATAACGATCAGTGGACAGATCAAAGTCTCAGCGCCATCGCGACGCGGCAGCAAAAAACGCGCGACTTTCTCAGCCGCGTTTATGCCATTGAGCGCAACGAGCTATCAGACGGCGATCAGCTGAACTACGAGTTGTTTCGCCGCGAGTTACAAAACGATGCTGATCGATACGCTTACAACGGCCACCTGCTTCCATTCAGTCACAGGGGTGGCGTACAAACCTTAGACGATCGGACGCGCAGCATTCCATTGGCAACGGTTAAAGACTACGAGGATTGGTTGTCGCGAATGAGTCAGATCGAAACAGTCATCAAGCAGACCATCGATCTCGCAGAACGCGGCCGTAGAGACGGCATTATGCCACCGGCTGTGTTGATGCAGCGAATACCCGATCAGATTGCGACACAGCTCGTCGAGGTCGGAACCGACAGCCCGTTCTACGAAGTATTTGAAGAGCTACCCGAATCATTCAGTACGACCGATCGAGAGCGCCTGCAACAATCCGCCGTCGACACCATCGAAAAAACTGTTATCCCCGCTTATCGTCGGCTTGCGCGGTATTTTGAACGCACTTACCTGCCGGCAAGCCGTGACAGCATCGGCTTATCATCGCTGCCGAAAGGCAACGAATGGTACGAGTTCCTGGCCAGGGAATTTACGACAACGCAGATGACACCCGACGACATACATCGCCTTGGCCTAAGCGAAGTAAAACGTATCCGCGAAGCGATGCAGCTCATTATCGACGAGCTCGAATTTGATGGTGACTTCCAGGCGTTCCTGGAATTCCTGCGTAGCGACTCACAGTTTTACTACGATAACCCGGACGATCTATTTGAGGCATACCTCGCGATCTGCAAACGCATCGACCCGGAACTGGTAAAACTCTTCGGCAAGTTGCCGCGAATGCCGTATGGCGTTAAAGCAATTCCGGCGGCTACGGCGCCGGACACGACCACGGCCTATTACACCGGGCCGGCTGCTGACGGAAGTCGCGCAGGCATCTATTGGGTGAATCTGTACATGCCCGAAGTTCGTCCGAAGTACGAGATTGAAGTACTGTCGGTGCATGAGGCAATGCCAGGCCATCACTTGCAGATTGCGCTACAACAAGAGCTAGGCGAGATGCCGAACTTTCGCCGCTTCTCCGGTTTTACGGCGTTTGTCGAAGGCTGGGGGCTGTACAGCGAAAGCCTCGGCCATGATCTCGGCTTGTATAAAGACCCGTACTCGCGTTTTGGCGCATTAACCTATGAAATGTGGCGCGCGGTCCGCCTCGTCGTCGACACTGGCATTCACTACAAAGGCTGGACGCGGCAGCAGGCGATCGATTTTTTCAAAGACAACGCAGCGAAAACCGAACACGACATCATTAACGAAATCGACCGCTACATTGGCAACCCTGGGCAGGCGCTAGCGTATAAGATCGGTCAGCTAAAAATCCTCGCACTAAGAAAAAACGCAGAAGCCGCGCTGGGCGGCAACTTTGATATACGCGCATTTCACGACGAACTGCTGGGTGCCGGAGCACTACCGCTGGACCTACTCGAACAACGGATGGACGCTTGGGTAACTTCCCAACTGCAGGAATAGCTTTCGAATGGCCGCCAAGCGATTGCAGGTGTGACACTATTCATCGGAAGTAAAGCGCAGCGTATTCAACAACGTAATTCACGATGGGTTGCGTTAATCCTAGCTATCGGACCGAGCCATGACGATGAGTAGTGTTACACCCGCAGTCAAGTTGTCAAACCTCAAACGTCGAACAGTATCGACGTCTGTCGTTGTGTGGGAAACTCTTTTCGGGAGATACGCGCACGCTCTTCAGCTTTCTTAGCCGGATCGTAAATCTCGTCAATGCGCTTTATGCGCTTTGAAAGGCCGGTGCAGTTGGCAATCTGAATATTTAGGCCTGGCCGCGCATTCATCTCGAGAATCAATGGACCGCGATCGCGATCAATCACGATATCGACGCCCAGGTAACCCAGGCCAGTTACGTCAAAACCGCGTGCGGCCAACTGTAAGATGAAGTTCCATTGCGGAATCAGCAATCCTGTGATCAGCGCGCCGGTGTCTGGGTGCTCTTCAGTTATGTCGTTTTGCAAAACACCGGTCAGGGTCTCGCCGCTGGACATATCGACACCGGCACCGACAGCCCCCTGATGTAGATTTGCCTTACCGTCAGACGCACGTGTCGGCAGTCGCACCATCGCCATTGCCGGATAACCCCGATACACGATAATGCGAACGTCGGGCACGCCCTGGTAGCTGACTTCGTCAAAGGTTGGGTCGAAGCGCACGCAATATTCGATCAGCGCCTTGTCGGGATTGCCGCTTAGGCTGTATTGGCCACCAACGATATTCGAAATGTGATGCTCGATTTCGGCCTTTGAGATCAATAGGCCGCTGGAGAGACGGAAACTGTTGCGCCTGCGCTGACTGCGGCCCGTCACAACGAGAATGCCGTCGCCACCGCTGCCTTGCGCAGGCTTTACGACGAAACTATGGCGCTCTGCAACGATGTCACCAAAATTTCGAACTTCGCGTTGATTTTCGATCATGCCGTACAAATCCGGTACCGCCATACCGGCGTCGAGCGCCAACTGCTTTGTAATCGACTTATCATCCACGCGCGGATACAGTCGCCGCGGATTGAGGCGCATGATGAAATTCGCGTTGCGTTCGTTCAGGCCGAGTATGCCTTCCGCTCGCAGCTTTTTCGCAACATTGAACATCAATTTCCTGCCAGCGCTTTGAAGCGCGTCAGCTCGAGTAATCGGTAGCCAGTATATCGGCCTGCGAGCAAGACGAGCGCGAGAATCAGCAGCAGCAGCTCGGGAAACGTGAAAATCAGGTGTTCGAGCCAGCCAATGCCCATACCGATATACGCGAACATGGCGACGACCAGGCTACCGAAGGCACCGCGAATCGCGTCACTCGGACCACGTTCTTCCCACACGACCGACATGCGTTCGATCGTCATTGCAATGATGACCATTGGAAATAATGCCACGGACAGGCCCGTCTCAAGGCCGAGTTTGTGCGATATCAGGCTTATTAGCAGCATCAACAAGACAACAACGATAAGCACGGCGCTGAGTCGCGGCACGAGCAACAAGCGTAGCCGCTCGAGCATGAAGCGGATGCTGAGGCCCAATGCCACCAGCAGCGTGAACAGTACGATGCCCCAGAACAGTTGTGTTTCGCGAAACGCGAGTGCGATTAGCACCGGCATGAAGGTACCGAAGGCATCAATGCCAACGAGATTTCTCATCACGACCATGATGAGTGCGCCAATCGGAATCATCAGCAGCACGCTATATACCGCCTGCGTCGATATCGGCAAGCTATAGAGCGAAAAATCGATTAGCCTGGCATTGCTTTTCGCCGCGTAAGTCTCGGCGATCGCAACAGCATCGACATGATTTTCCTGCACCGCGAAGTCGACTTCGACACCGCTCCCGCCCTCAACGTTGATCAGCGGCTCGTTGCCACGCCACCAGACAAAAAAGCGATCCGGCAAATTTTCCTCACCAGTCGACGGATTGAAATAGAGCCACTGGTCGCCGTCGTGTACTTCGAGCCAGACGACGGGTTCCGCATGACGTTGCTGCCCCGTCAGCGGAAAGCCGTGCACCATGCGGGCCGGAATGCGTGCTTCGGCCAGCATCATTGTGACCGTGTCGACAAAATCCGCGCGATTACCGGCACTCGAAAGCAACAATTCGACATTCGGATCGGGCGACGGATCATTCATCCGGCGCAGCAATTCTGTTGTAAACGATCCTGTGTCCGCGGAGTGTTCCCGCACGTCTCCGACCAGGACTTCGACAGCGGTCTTGAACGGCTCGTTGATGACTGGCGATGGCGGAAACGGCGGTGTCGTGTCCTCTTGCTCGGCGGACGCGTCTTCGTACACCGAAATCCGGTAGTAAATGGTCTGCGGACCATCGGCACGGCGCACAGCCCACTGTGCTTCACGGCCGCTGCTACCGTAGTTCAGACTGAATCCGTAGCCACGTGATACTGGGTTTTCGTTCAACACCCGAAAACCCGGGGTCAACGTCGGTATCAGCAGGTTGACCTTGATCGAACCGGGACCCGAGTCAAATTTTATCGCAGACTCGAGAGTCCAGACTGTCGTATCTTGGTTATCGGTCAGCGGAAAACCGAGCACACGCCATTTGTAGGTGAATACCGACACGCCGATGACGGTCAGCAATATCGCGAGTGCGTAAACGTATTTCTGCTTCATTGTGCCTTTTAACGCCGCGGTTGAGCCGCGTCACCGTCTGCCGCCTCCCAGTGCGACATCGACGACATGTTGCCGAATCGGGCCACTGCGATTGAACAGCGCCATTCCCGCTCTTCTTAGCTCGCCAAGCACAACGGAGTCTGAAGCAAACAGTCGATTGAGACCAGTAATGAAGTGCATCATGGTCGCGTTTTCGCCTTTGCGCATGCGCTCGTAACGACGAAGTACAGGCCGATCGGCAGGATATTCACCATTCTCAAGTGCAGCTTGAATCACATCGGCCAGTGCCCGCGCATCGGCAAGTCCAAGATTGGCTCCCTGCCCGGCAAGCGGGTGCACAGTGTGCGCGGCGTCACCGATCAACGCAATGCCGTGCGCAACATAGCGCTCGGCATGTTGTGCGGCAAGCGGGTACGCGCCACGCGGCCCGGCCACGAGCAACCGTCCGAGTACCGCGTCGGACGCATCGGAAAGCAAATGTCCGAGATCTTTGTCGCTGCATTTCAACGCGCGCTCAGCTTTCTCCGGCGTCGTCGACCAAACCACTGACACCCGTCCGTCGTCCAGCGGCAATATGCCCAGTGGTCCGTCACGCAGAAAACGCTGCCAGGCGGTTGCCGCATGCGGTTTGTCGGGCCGCAGATGCGTGACGAATGCCGTTTGTTCATACGGACGCGTCGCTACGTCGATACCAGCACTATTGCGCACGAAAGACCTCGCGCCATCAGCAGCAATGACAAGATCGGCCTCGAGAGTCTTGCCATCGTGCAGCGTAATCTGATGGCCGCGACCATGCGATTGAAGCGCCTTGAGCGGCGACGAAAAGGTCAACGCGACCTCGGTCTCATCGAGCACTTCCAACAACGCATGCCGCAGCCGGATATTCTCAACGATGTATCCGAGGTGCGGTATCGCGAATTCATCGGCGTCAAAACGAAGCGTCGATGGCCCATTCGGATCATCCGATTCGTCCCATACTCGCATGCGATCATAAGGACAGATTCGACCAGACTCGACAATACTCCAGGCGCCAATGCAATTCAGAAGGTCAGCAGACCCTATGGAGATTGCCGAAACGCGCAACGCAAGCTCGTCCGAGGAATCGACCACGGGCCGCGCCGCCGCGTCGACGAGCGTGATGTTCCAACGGTCGGCTTGCGCGCCTTTCGCGAGCATCGCGGCGACCGTGAGTCCGGTTATGCCGGCGCCGACAACGACAATGTCGTAGTTCTGCTTCATATCAACGGTACGCCGCGCGATAGACGCGGCAATCGGCCGGCCAGGCCCATTGTGTGTCGGGCAAACTCCGAGCGTACGCCGGGAAGCAGGTCAAATCCGAGCATGCCGATATTGCGCAACATCCGAATGGGTGTATTGGTGGAGCCGAACATTCGCACCAACCCGTCAGTAAATTGCACCAACTTTTTCTGATCGCTCTTGCGCCATGTCGCATAGCGTTCCAGCAGGGCCGAGTCACCCATATCGCCAATAGCGCTTTCAACTGTGCCACTTGCATGATTGTCGGCGATGCAGTCGCAGAGCGCTGCAACGTCTCGCATACCAAGATTAAAGCCCTGTGCGGCGACAGGGTGCAGACCGTGCGCCGCGTTACCGACCAGCACGCTGCGCGTCGCCGTAAGGCGCACTGCTTTGCTGAGCATTAGTGGGTACGCAGCCCGCGTGCCGACCTTGGAAAACTCGCCGAGCCTATGGCCGAATGCGGCCTGCAATTTTGCGATGAAGGCGTCATCGTCGAGTTCGAGCACCGTTGACGCGTCAGTTTCGCTGACAGTCCAGACAAACGCCGCGCGATTGTCTGCGACCGGCAACAATGCGAGCGGGCCGCAGTCAGTAAATCGTTCGTACGCGATATTGTTTGGCGGCTTTTCCGGCAGCAAGTTGCCAATCACCGCGTGCTGCCGATAGCGGCTCTGTATGGCCGTGATACCCATCATGTTACGAACACTGGAATTCGCACCGTCGGCCGCAACCAGTAGGCGACAACGCAACGTGTCGGTCCTACCGTCTGCATGATCGACAATGGCTGTCGCATGTTCGGGCGCCAGGGAAATCTTGCTAATGCGCGCCGGGCACAGAATATCGATCGACCCAGCCTTGTCGAGTGCGGTGTGTAGAACACCACCCAGTATGCGGTTGATCACCACATAGCCGAGCGCTTCGACGTTTTGCTCCTCAGCATCGATATGAGAGAAACCGAAGCGGCCCTTATCGGAAACGTGAATGCGTCGAATCGGTGTCGACGCCGCGACGATGTCGGGCCAAAGACCCATGGCCTCGAACATGCGCTGCGTGCTGCGCGAAAGCGCCGTCGAGCGATCGTCGAAGCTTGGCTGCGACGATGCCTTGCGCTCGACCGCCTCGACCATCGCTACTCGCAGACCGAGCGGAGACAGGGCCAGCGCAAGGCTAGTGCCGATCATGCCGCCTCCGGCAATAACGACGTCGTAGGCTTTGTCCGCTGCAACATTCATGACGCGGCCATCATTGCCTCGATTTCGTCAGGGTGCTTGACTAATCCCTTGCTAAGCACATCCGGACCTTTTGTGGTCACCAACACATCGTCTTCAATACGAATGCCAATATTGTGAAATCGCGTCGGAATATTACTCTGCGCCGCAATATAAATGCCCGGTTCAACCGTCGTTACCATGCCAGGCTCAAGCAAGCGCCATTGGTCGCCAACCTTGTAATCACCGACGTCGTGAACATCCATGCCGATCCAGTGGCCAGTACGGTGCATGAAAAACTGTCGGTATGCGCCGTCCTTGATCAGTTTTGCCGGCGTCCCATTCAGCAATCCGAGACGTTTGAGTCCGCGGGTGATGATTTTAACTGCGGCGTCGTGCGGTTCGTTCCAATGGTTGCCCTTGCGCGTTTTGTCGATTGCAGCGAGCTGTGCCTCGAGAACAATGTCATAAACCGCGCGTTGCTCGGGGCTGAATTTGCCATTGACTGGTATGGTCCGGGTAATGTCAGATGCGTAGTAATCCAGTTCGCAACCGGCATCGATCAACAGCAAATCGCCGTCAGCTAGCTGCTGATTGTTGTCGACGTAATGCAATGTGCAGGAGTTCGCACCCGACCCGACAATCGGGTTGTACGATACCCAGGCGTCGCTGCGGCGAAACTCGTGGCGAAACTCGGCTTCAACCTCATATTCATACAGGCCGGCCCGCACGGTCCGTATCGCACGTTCGTGCGCTCCAACCGCAACTTTGGCCGATTTGCGCATCGCTGATACCTCTGCGCGACTCTTGTACAAGCGCATATCGTGCAGTAGGTGGTCGAGCGCGACAAATTCCTGCGGAGTATGCACGCCTTTGGATTCACGCGAGCGCAGCGAATTGATCCAGTCGGCAATGCGAATGTCGAAATCCGTATACATGCCCATCGTGTAGTACACGCGCGTGCAAGATTCGATGATGCCCGGCAGAATATCGTCAATGTCGTCGATCGGAAACGCATCGTCGACCCCGTAGGATTCTATTGCGCCATCGGGACCGGCTCTCGCTCCGTCCCACAGTTCCTTTTCCTCGTCACGCTCGCGACAAAAAAGAACGTACTCACCATTCTTTCTGCCCGGAACAAGCACAGCGACCGCGTCCGGTTCGGCAAAGCCGCTCAGATAGTAAAAATCACTGTCTTGCCGATAGCGATATTCAACGTCGCGACTGCGCATTCGCACAGGTGCAGACGGCAGTATCGCCACCCCATCTCGGCCAACCATGCGCATTAGTTGATTGCGGCGCCGGGCAAATTCCTGAAGTTTCATTGCACTATTTGTGGTCTCTGTTCAGCAAGTTCTTCGTAGACGAGCTGCGCGGCGACGCGCAAATACTCGACAATCTCTACATAAGCCTGTTCATCGTTGTCGTCATCACCGCTGTCGGTGCCGTGATCATCGATGGCCACCTGTGTGATCGATAGCATGTCCTTGATGATGCCCGCCACCGGCTCGGCCGCCAGACGTTGCTTTAGTGGGTCGTCATGTGGCGCGGAAACCAGCCCATGCAAGTAACCCTCACACCAGTGCGCGAGTGCTTCGGTTCGCGCGTTTTTGCTGTCGTGATCGCCCGGCAATAATGGCGCAAACTCTGACAATCGTTCCGCCAACTGTCGATGGGTTGACTGATACAGCGTGCTGAGCATGTCCTCGCATTCTTTACGTAACGCGCTTGAAGCGTCCGTACCCTCGAGCACCTGTTCCAGCCACGCGGGTCCGGCTGCGGCCCCCAGCACCGCGAGCTTGCCCGACACAAGCCCGTGCGTCTGGGCCGCATCCCAGCTACTGCCCGTACCCCTGAGCGCATCATTGAGCTGGTCATGACTAATGTCGCTTGTCATCTTAATGTGTCGTTGTCGGCCACGAAACGCCAATGATCCCATGCCAACCCGTTTTTGGCGATTGATTCTGCCGGACGGCCTGACTATATTGGATTCATGGCCGACGACATCAGCACCGCATTTGAGCACGAACTGAAGCGACTCGAGAAACGCGTCGACGCCTTGGTTCAAGTCTGTGATCAGCTCCAGGACGAGAATAAGTCACTGAAACAAAGACAGGACGTCCTAACTGCGGAGCGCGCAAACCTATTGCAGAAAAATGAGCAAGTACGTGCGCGCGTCGAAGCGATGATTGGCCGATTGAAAGCAATGGAGCAAGGATCTTAAATGAACGAACAACACGCCCAGGTTAGTGTCCGGATTCTCGATAAGGAATATCAAGTCGCCTGTCCCGCAAACGAACGCACTGATTTACTTGATTCAGCGGAAGCTTTGAATACAAAAATGCGGGAAATTCGAGACACTGGCCGTATTGTGGGACTTGACCGCATCGCCGTAATGGCGGCATTGAACATGGCAAACGATCTGCTGCATGCACAGGCTCGCGATCGAGTACTTGAAGGTGACATCAGCAATCGCCTAAAACTGATTTCAGACCGCGTCGAGAATGCGTTGGGTGACGCCCAGCAATTGGATCTATAGGGACGCGGCAACAAATTGACGCCTCCTGCAGTGTTCGATATCGACCTGGATACCTTTCGACCCTAAATCTTTACCTCGGGGCCGTGCACTGTCGGTAGCATTTGCGCAGGACCGGTATTTCCGGAAAGCCTGTTGCTGCCACGGCTGGCCCCACCTGTTGCTCCGGTTCGAGAGCGACGGTTCGGTAACGGCACAGGCGGGAGGCGTCTCCTCTTTAATTCGTTGAAAATCACAATCCTCTAGACGCGCCCGTAGTATGACAACATCGTCGAATGCAGAGCTCAGAACTATTGCCAGAAATTCGCGCCGAGCTCTTAGCGATGATTATCGGGATTTGGCATCAGCACGTATTCAACGAAGCTTCCTGCGATCCAATCTATTCTTGTCCGCAAACAACATTGCGTGTTACATCGCGATGCAGGACGAAGTCGACACCAGATTGATTTTCGATCGCGCGTGGTGTGCGGGAAAATCGATTTTCGCACCGGTCGTCGCCGATAAGCGACAGTTGCGCTTTGTTCGCGTCGAGCGCGCAACGCAGCTCGAGAAAAGCCGATTCGGGGTATGGGAACCGGTAACAGGCGCAGAAATTTCCAAAAACGACCTCGATGTTATCCTGACACCGTTAGTCGTATTTGATCCTCAGTGGCACAGAATTGGAATGGGCGGTGGCTACTACGACCGTACTTTTTCGTTTCTCAAACACAAGCGACATTGGTTACGGCCAAAACTGGTAGGACTTGCGTTCGATTGCCAAAAAGTCGAGAAAATACTGCCAAATCCTTGGGATATACGGCTTTATCGGGTTTTTAACGAATCTCGCTAGAGCTTGCTTTTACGCTTTTTATTCGTCGACACATCTGTTTTCGAGCGTGATGTTTGCACTCGATTTTCGAAATCGACTCCGAACACTTTTCGTCGACTAGTCGACACCTTTGTCGAACACAATGTGACGGCCGTCACAACGCGGCTAACTTGCTGGATTTTTTGCTTTTAATGTATATACTCAACGCCGGGTACCCGACACGGAGAAAACCATGGCTACAAAGAAGAAGTCACGCAAGAAGGCTTCGAAGCGGAAATCCGCTAAGAAGCGCAAGGTAACGAGGAAGAAAACCGCGAAACGTCGCGTAACAAAACGCAAGGCCAAGCGTAAGACGAAGCGGAAGACCAAAAAGAAAGCTAAGCGTAAAACAAAACGCAGAGCTAAGAAGAAGGCTAAACGTAAGACGAAGCGTAAGACGAAGCGTAAGACGAAGCGCAAGGCCAAGAAGAAGGCCAAGCGTAAGACGAAACGCAAGACAAAACGCAAGACAAAACGCAAGGCCAAGAAGAAGGCTAAGCGTAAGACCAAGCGTAAGACGAAACGCAAAGCCAAGAAGAAGGCTAAGCGTAAGACGAAACGCAAGACCAAGCGTAAGACGAAACGCAAAGCCAAGCGTAAGACGAAACGCAAAGCCAAGCGTAAGACGAAACGCAAAGCCAAGCGTAAGACGAAACGCAAGACCAAGCGTAAGACGAAACGCAAAGCCAAGCGTAAGACGAAACGCAAAGCCAAGCGTAAGACGAAACGCAAGGCCAAGCGTAAGACGAAGCGGAAAGCATCCCGCAGAAAGAAACGCTAGCGTCTGGTCGCTGGGAAGAGAGGGGCACTTAGTCGCCCCAGCCTTCTTCCAAGCAAGTAAAAGTGCCCGCAATCGCGGGCACTTTTCGTTTGAATATGACCTCGCGCATGGCGATTGGCCGATTGATCCGCTAAGCTCGGTCCCGGTAAAAACTCACAGACTGTGTGCCAATGGATGCAACGGAAAAAAAACGCATCGCGGCCGAGGCTTCGCTGCAGTTCATCGAACCCGGTATGAGCCTCGGCGTGGGCACCGGCTCGACGGTCAATTGCCTCATCGAACTTCTGCCGACCGTCCGCGACATGATAGACGGCATCGTCTCCAGCTCGCGTACGTCGACGAAGCTATTGGAGGACCACGGTTTTGAGGTCCAGACGCTAAACGAGGCTGGCGATCTCGATGTGTACATTGATGGCGCAGACGAGTCGACGAAGCGCCTGCATTTGATTAAAGGCGGCGGCGGAGCGCTAACGCGCGAAAAAGTGCTGGCCGGGGCATCGCGTCGCTTTGTCTGCATCGTTGACGACTCGAAGCTTGTTGGCATGCTTGGCGAATTCCCATTACCGATCGAAGTTCTACCGATGGCTCAGGAATTCGTGTCTCGCCAACTATTGAAGCTACGCGTTCAACCCGTCTGGCGAGAGCGCTTCGTCACCGACAATGGCAATCACATCCTCGATATCCACGATATGCAAATCCCGAATCCGGTCGAATTGGAGAATCGTCTAAATCAGATCCCTGGAATCGTGACGGTCGGCTTATTTGCGCAACGACCGGCCGACATCTTGCTTGTCGCTAGCGATGATGGTGTCCGAGAGATGCGGGCATAATTTAACAAGCGAACAGGCCCCTCATCTGGGCGCTCCCCCAGCCAATCAACTAGAGCTCCTTCTTACGGATGATCAATGTTTCATTGTGAACGGGATAGGCGAACACGCGGGCGTGCTCGCCTGTCGGCGCACTTTGTGCGCCTCGGATCGAACAGGGTCCTCATCCGGGCGCTCCCCCAGCCAAACAATAAAAGCCCGCGATAGCGGGCTTTTATTGTTTGGCTGGGGGAGAGGGATTCGAACCCCCGTTGACGGAGTCAGAGTCCGTAGTCCTACCACTAGACGATCCCCCAAACAGGTTGTCTGTGACGACCTCTCCCGACTAACGCTTCGAGTATTGTGTCGCGCGGCGGGCCTTGCGCAGACCCACTTTCTTGCGCTCTACCTCACGCGCGTCGCGGGTAACAAAACCCGCCTTTCTGAGCGGCGCGCGCAGCGCTTCGTCGTATTGCATCAGAGCGCGCGTCAGACCATGGCGAATTGCACCGGCCTGGCCAGTAGTGCCACCGCCACGCACCGTGACGTTGACATCAAATCTGTCACCAGCGTTTGTCAGCTCAAGCGGCTGGCGGACAATCATCTGTGCAGTTTTTCGGCCAAAGAATACGTCCAGCGGACGGTCGTTAACTTTAATTTCGCCACTGCCTGGCGATAAGAAAACACGGGCCGTGGATGTTTTGCGACGACCGGTGCCGTAATAATTTTCACTCATTGCTAATGCCTCTTGGGCTTAAGTACGTCGGTGGCCTAATCAGGCGTTCAGTTCAAGTGGGATCGGCTGCTGTGCAGTATGGTTGTGCTCAGGGCCTGCAAAGACACGCAGCTTCGACAACATTTTTCGGCCCAGCGGGCCGCGCGGCAGCATGCCCTTGACGGCAAACTGAATTGCCCGTTCAGGCGTTTCCTTGAGCAGCTGGTCGAGCGGGACCGACTTCAGGTTGCCAATGTAGCCCGTATGGTGATGGTAAATCTTGTCGCGGAGCTTGTTACCGGTGACGCGTACTTTTTCTGCGTTCACGACAACGATGTAGTCCCCTGTATCGACGTGTGGCGTGTATTCGGGTTTATGCTTGCCACGCAAGCGACGTGCGATCTCCGTCGATAGCCGCCCGAGGGTCTTGCCCGTTGCGTCGACAATGTACCAATCGCGGCGAACCTCTTCAGGTTTCGCAGAATACGTCTTCATGATCTTTGTTTTCCGGGTTCGAGTTTTTGCATAAGACAGGATCGGGCTTAAGCCCCATCCGGCCCGGCTTTCAGGCAGGCGTAAAGCTGCCCGGGGGCCGAAAGGCGCGAAATTCTACTTTACGGGGCTGCCCATTGCAATGCGTAGCGACTTTATTGACGCGCACACGGCGGCCAACACAGGTCGCCTTTTATTCTTTTAATTCAATAACTTAGTGTGCTTGGCCGGCGTCTTGCTGGGTCAGAAAGTATATTCGAGTGACAGCGCGCTATAGGTGTCCGTCTTTTCTGTCAGCGGCAGCACATCCGTGTTGTGTTTGACCGTATAAGAAGCAACCAATGCGAGCTCCCCGACCAGTCTCGCTTTCAGCGCGGTGATCGACTCGAGATACGTGTTCGTATCGCCTGCCTCAGCCGTTAGTGTCTGCACGAATTCGGACGTATCGCTGATGAGCCACGTGTAGTCCATTCCAGCGCGGACAACAAACTCACTTTCGCTGGTGCCGTCGACGAGATCCGATTGCCGCGCGCCAGCGCCAATTTCCGCATTGAGCTTGTGAAACTCTCGATCGATCAAACGGCGACCGTAGCCAACTGTCTCCGACACCTGGGCGTCGTAAGACGAAAAACGGTCTTTGCGCCAATCTACGCGGCCGAACAGGTAATCGTACTCATTAATCGAAAACTCGCTCTTCCAGCCGAATTCATACGCTTCGGCCGTCGTCACATCATTGTCAGCGGAGTGGATAGCTTTCGTTGCCAGCAGATGTGCCCATCGGCCCGACGTATAACCGACTGTGATACCCGCGTTCAGATTCGAATTCTCTGTATTTCCGGAAGTTGCGAGATAGCCGAGTGTTGCAGTACCCGACCACGGACCATCCTCCCCTTCCTCCTGTGCCAAAACCGGCAGCGCAAAAAGCACGAACGCGAGTGCCGGAATCGTACGATTAGTCATTTGCCATCTCCTAAGTTCTTGGAACACATGGACACCGGGTTCATGGCCGCGGGATTAAATAGCCGCGGAGTATATCGTTGCGACTCATCCATTGGTGTCAATTTCACAATTCTTTGCAATCGCGCTTGAGGCGACTGCAGTTGCTATAATGTTGGCATGCACAGTCGAAACCTGACGCCGCTGGATCGCTTGCTGGTAGGCGTCAACAACGCCCTTCGCACCGTCGCGGCGCCCGCCGGCCAATCACCGCGGCCCAACCCGGCGGCGGCGATTGAGGAAGGCAACCTTAATCCCCGACAAAAGGCACATGCAGCTGGCCTGATGCGAGTCAATCACGCCGGCGAGGTCGCCGCACAAGGTTTGTATCAAGGCCACGCCGCCGTGGCCCGAGACAGTCAAGTTGAGACGCAAATGCAGCATGCTGCTGACGAGGAGTTTGACCACCTTGCCTGGTGCGAACAGCGACTCGAGGAACTCGGCGAATCGCCGAGCAAGCTAAGTCCACTATGGTATGCGGGTTCATTTGTGATCGGCGCGGCCAGCGGTGTGCTGGGTGACCGGTGGAGTCTTGGCTTTATTGCCGAGACCGAGCGACAGGTTTGCGCTCATTTATCGAGTCATCTCGATGGGCTGCCGGATGACGACACGCGCAGCCGCGCGATCGTAAGCAAGATGCGTGACGAGGAAGCTGTACACGGTCAAGATGCCATCGACGCCGGCGCGGCCGAGCTTCCAGCTCCGCTAAAAGGCCTGATGAAACTCACAGCGCGCATAATGACGACCACCGCCTACCGGGTTTAATAGGAAAAACAAGGCTCTAGCTTGCCCTTCAGAGCGAACTGTATTAAAAGGGGGACGCTTGAGCGATGAGAGACCAATCCATGCAATCCAATGCGAAAACCCTGAGTGACGTACCGGCGATAAATCGCTTTTTGAGCTATTGCCGCGTACGCACCGTTCCTTCGAAAACGGTCATGATCCATGCCGGAGACTTGCCCGATGTGCTGTACTACATCGTCGACGGATCGGTTGAAGTCATGATCGAGGATGAGGACGGCAATGAGATGGTTCTGGCTTATTTGAACAAGGGTCAGTTCTTCGGCGAGATGGGATTGTTCTACGAGCAACCGACCCGAAGCGCTTGGGTCCGGACACGCACCGAGTGCGAAATCGCCGAAATGACGTATCCACGATTCCGTCAAATCGCGAGCGAAAGTCCTGGTCTCGTTTTCGAATTAGCGACTCAACTTGCAACGCGCCTCGATCGCACTAACCGCAAGCTAGGCGACCTCGCCTTTGTCGATGTCACTGGCCGCGTTGCTCATGCCATCATGGATCTTTGCAACGAACCCGACGCGATGACACATCCGGACGGTATGCAAATTAAAGTCAGCCGTCAGGAGCTAAGTCGTCTGGTTGGCTGCTCGCGCGAAATGGCCGGTCGCGTCCTCAAGGTACTCGAAGAGCAAGGCCTAGTGTCTGCCAGCGGCAAAACCATCGTTGTCTACGGGGCGAGACCAAACCGCAAGTTGTAAGAAGAGTTTCGGCCAAAACATCGCAATTGCGTAACAACCGGGGTGTGAGGGGTCCTCTCCCTCATGGCTCGCTCTGCTGCGCTTTACTTCGGTCGAAAACCCCTCACACCCCGATCGCTACAATTTCATGACACTGTGGTCGACAAAATTTAGCCGGCCGCGACTAGATTTTTGAAGGTTTTCGGTGCCCGAAAGTATCCGATGCGGCTGTGGGCGACGGGCTCTTCATCGGAAGTAAAGCGCAGCAGAGCGAGCCATGACGATGAGGAGCCCGTCGCCCACAGCCGTTGGAATCAGGTATTACTGAGCGCGGGAGATCTCCGCTTTCATCGCGGCGATAGTCTTCGCATAGTCATCGCTGCCGAAGATCGCCGAGCCGGCAACGAACGTATCGGCCCCGGCCGCCGCGATAGCGCCGATGTTATCGACCTTGACGCCGCCGTCGATCTCAAGACGGATGTCCAGACCGCTGGCATCGATAAGCCGCCGTGCTTCTCGTAGCTTGTCAAGTGACGCCTGGATGAACGCCTGACCGCCAAAGCCCGGGTTGACGGACATGATTAACACCATATCGACCTTGTCGATGACATGTTCGAGCCAGCCGAGCGGCGTCGCCGGGTTGAACACCAGACCGGACTTACAACCTTCGTCGCGGATCAGTCCCAAAGTTCGATCTATATGGTGACTCGCCTCCGGATGAAAGGTGATATAGCTCGCGCCCGCTTTCGCGAAGTCAGGAATGATTCGATCTACTGGCTCAACCATCAGGTGGACGTCGATGGGCGCTTCGATTCCGTAGCTTCTCAATGCACTGCAAATCAGCGGCCCGATCGTCAGATTGGGCACGAAATGGTTGTCCATAACATCGAAATGCACGATGTCGGCGCCAGCTTTAAGCACTGTGCGAACGTCCTCGCCGAGGCGCGCAAAATCTGCCGACAAGATGGAAGGGGCAATAAGTGGCGTCACTACTTCATCCTCTAATTAGAGCGTCAATGTACCCGACGGGAATACGAATTGTCATCGATTAAAGGTCATCGAATGACACGTCGCGCCTTCAATAATTCGTAGGCGCTGCGGACTTCGCGTGTGCGACGTTCGGCCTCCGCCAATACCTCATCGTCCGGGTTGCTCGACGCAATCTTGTCCGGGTGGCTTTTGTTTATCAGCCGACGATACGCGGTTTTGATCTCGTCATTCGTGGCCGAATGGCCGACACCGAGTGCCTGGTAGGCGCCCCTGACCCTAGCAGCATCGAGGTCGCCAGCCGGCGAGCGTCGGAATCCTTTTTGCGCACGGATCATGGCTTCGAGCTGTGCCAACTCGACGCGGCCAATCTCCATTTCACGGCAAACCGTCCAAATGGCTGCCCGCTCTTTTTGTGGCAAGCGCTTCTTTGCCAAAGATACTTCGAGCAGCAGACGCACGAACACGGCGCGGGAGTCTGCGCGTCGCGCGCTGACTCTGCGCAGCTCTCGGAGCGTCTGCAGCAATGGAAATCCGGAATGCTTGCCCTCGTTGAACCAGGCAATCGCGTGCTGAACCTGTGCCGGACCCAAGCCGAGCCGGTGCATTACCGAGCGGGCTGCGCGGATCTCGTCTTCGGAGACGCGGCCATCGGTTTTCGCAAGATGGCCCATCGTTTGAAACAGCGCGCGAACGTAATCGTCGCCGAGCACATTTGCCGCATTCTCTTGATCGCGAAAATTTTGGTAGCGGGCCCCAAAACCGCGGTCGAATTGATGGCCAAGGATGAATCCCAGTAATCCAAGCAATGGCTTCAGGGTCGCAAGCCCTGCCAATGTGCCGATGATCTTGCCCCAGTACAATCGCGCATCCCGACATCCGGTCAGCCATCAATCCTAACGGTTAGCGCACGGTATTCCTATTTCCATCGCTTGCCTCGTCTTTGCCAAACGGCGATGATCCGACCGCAACTGCTGAAATCCAAGAATTCCACAATGAATGACGCTGAGGCGCTATTTGAATCGTCCATCCCAAATCTGCCGTTGATCGGACGCGGCAAAGTACGGGATATCTACAGCGTCGACGAGCGACACCTGCTGATCGTGACCACAGACAGGCTGTCGGCCTATGACGTCGTTATGCCTGATCCGATTCCCGGCAAGGGTGCGGTACTTACGAGCATTTCACTGTTTTGGTTTCGGATGATGGCGGACATTATCGATAACCAACTCACCGAGCTGAGAGTCGACGATGTCATCGATGATCCGGAAATTTATCGTTCCTTGGCCAAGCGCGCGCTCGTCGTCAAACGACTAAAGCCATTGCCGATCGAGGCCGTAGTTCGCGGATACCTTATAGGATCCGGCTGGCGCGATTATCAGCAAAGCGGACAAACAAGTGGCATCGCCTTGCCGCCGGGCCTCGAGCAGGCGTCGAAACTGCCGGAGACCTTATTCACGCCGGCCAGTAAGGCTGAAGCCGGTGACCATGACGAAAACATCAGCTTCGACGACGTTGTTGACCGCATCGGAGAGCGCCTCGCCAAGCGCGTGCGTGATGTCTCAATCGAAATCTACGAGCGTGCGGCAGCATACGCGCTCGAATGCGGCATAATTATTGCGGACACGAAATTTGAGTTCGGCCTCGATGACGAAGGGCGTTTGCATCTCATCGACGAAGTACTAACGCCAGACTCATCGCGTTTTTGGCCTGTCGAGGGCTACACAGTAGGGATTAGTCCACCGAGCTTCGACAAACAATTCTTACGCGACTATCTAGATACACTGGATTGGGACAAAACGCCGCCCGGCCCCAGGCTGCCGCGGAAAATCCTGAAAAAGACAGCCAAGAAATACAACGAGGCCTTAACCCGTCTGACCGGCGTCTGACGCCTGCGCCGTTTGTTTCATTTCGTGCATGTACAATGCGCCGATGATCGCCAATCTACGCGAGAATCTCGAAGCACTTATCTGGGGTGACCTGCTCGTCAAACGTGGCGCGGCGGGCCGTATGCTGGCGACGGTGCTGCGCTACCTATATGCGGTATTGCGCGATGTGTTCTCGGGACAACTGACACTGCGCGCGATGAGTCTCGTTTACACCACACTACTCTCCGTCGTTCCGTTACTGGCGTTCAGTTTTTCGGTGCTCAAGGGTCTTGGGGTTCACGAGGTAGTGACTGAGCAGCTGCATGGATTTCTGGAGCCTCTCGGTGACAAGGGGACAGAATACACTGACGATGTCCTAGGCCTTGTTGAGAAAGTGAATGGCCGCGTCCTCGGCGGAATTGGTCTCGCGTTTTTCATCTATACCGCAATCTCGATGGTGCAAAAAACCGAGGAGAGCTTTAACTACGTCTGGTATGTGATAAAGAAACGCAGCTTTTCACGAAGGTTCGTCGAATACGTATTCGTACTATTGATTGGCCCAGTTTTTGTATCCATTGCGCTCGGATCCATATCCGCATTGCAAAGCGTGTCGCTTATCGAATACCTGCTGGAAAACAATATCGTTGGCCCAGCGTTTGTTGCCGTCGGAAAGCTGTTTCCGTACTTGATCGTCTGTGGCTTATTCTCGTTTCTTTATTGGTTCATGCCAAACGCAATCGTACACATTCGCTCGGCACTCGTCGGCGGTGTAGCTGGCGGTGTACTTTGGGCCACGACCGGCGTTCTATTCGCCGCATTTGTCGTCGATTCAACCCGCAATAATGCAATCTACGCAAGCTTTGCGGTCCCGATAACGGCACTGATTTGGCTGTACCTAAACTGGCTTATTCTGCTGATTGGTGCACAACTCGCGTTTTATTTCCAAAACCCAGTGTATTTGCGCATCGGCCGACGCGATCCGCGTTTATCCAATGCAATGCGCGAGCGATTGACATTAAACATCATGTATTTGGTTGGGCGGGAGTTTAGAAATCCTCGTGACGGCATTACGGTCAGCTCGCTGAGCGCGGCATTAAAAATACCAGGGCTCGGACTCGCGCCATTTGTGACAGGCCTGGAACGCGCTGGCTTACTGACGTTGACCGAGAAGGAGCGGTTGCAACCTGGGCGTGAAATGTCGCGCATCACATTGAATGATATTCTACGAGTCGTTCGCGTTGAAGGCGAAACAGGCTCTTACCGAGTACCAAAATGGGCGGCAAAAATCGAAGCGCTTGGCACAGAACTCGACGCTGCGGTTGCGGCAACGGTTGGCGAAAAAACCCTCGCCGACATTTTGGATGAAAACGGCTAGCGGCGATTACGTCCCGGCAATAGTCATTTCGCCAACGAGTAGCGAGCCGCAACGAATACCGCCACGCAAGTCCCGATCATTGCCTATTCGTTCGATGCGGCGATATAAATCACGCAGATTGCCGGCGATTGTAACCTCGTGAACCGGATACTGTTTTTTGCCATTTTCGACCCAATGTCCTACGGCGCCACGCGAATAATCGCCGGTCACGGCATTGACGCCGTGCCCGATCAATTCCTCGACCAGCAGGCCGGTGCCCATCTCGACTAACAGCGCATCGAGGTCGTCAGCATTGCTCGAAACGATCAGGTTTTGCGGTCCACCGGCATTGGCCGTCGTCTCCAACCGCAGCCGGCGCGCCGAATAGCTACTCAAAATATAGCCGCGAAGAATGCCGTCGCTAACGATATCGCGGTCCCAAGTCGCGACACCTTCGGCATCGAAGACGGCGCTCGCCATTGCCTTCGGTAGATGCGGTCGCTCTTCGATGCGCAGAAATTCCGGAAATACTTGCTCGCCTGCGGCGTTTAGCAAAAACGACGCCTTCCGATACTGAGCGCTGCCAGTAATCGCACTCATCGCATGCCCGATGAAGCCGCGCGCCAGTTCCGGTGTAAATAAGACTGGCGCAAGTGTTGTTGAAATCTTTCTGGCACCTAAACGCGCAACTGTGCGCTCTGCAGCCGTCTGTCCAATAAATTCGAGGTCTTCAAGTTCTTGTGAGTCACGCGAGGCGCTGTAATAGTAGTCGCGCTGCATATCGCCGTCCTGCTCGCCGAGGACGATACAAGTGGCGCTGTGACTAGTCTTCGATAAGCTGCCGACGAATCCGTGTGTATTGCCATACGCTCGCGCGCCACGATGGGTCGACACGGTGGCTCCCTCTGAATTATTGATTCGTTTGTCATGCGCCAAAGCGGCCGCTTCGCAGCGGATCGCCATATCAATCGCCTGTTGCGCGTTGATGTCCCAGCGATGGTCGAGGTCGAGATCGATGAAGTCGCTGCACATCAGCTTTGCATCCGCAAGCCCCGAATGCGGGTCTTCGGCCGTGTAAGCCGCAAACGAGCATGCTTTCGCGACCGCCTCTCGAATTGCCGGAGGCGTCGTGTCCGAAGTGCTCGCACTTCCCTTGCGCGAATTTTTGTATACGGTGACCCAAATACCGCGATCGTTTGTGTATTCGAGGTTTTCGACCTCACCGAAGCGAGCTGTCGCTGACAAGCCGACATCGTGGCTGGCCGCGACTTCGGCCTGGTCGACGCCTTGCTGGTGCGCCGCATCTAGCGCTTCAGCGATTAACGCTTCAAGCTCCTTCGGTCCCAGTGCATCGACAAGAGCACCTCCGACCGCGTTACTGTTCGCCACTTCATTCATCCGTTTTGCTAATCTCGCCGTCTTGCATAGTGTCCGCGCGGTAGCTTAGCCGGTGACCGAATCAAAGCCCAGCAAAAGTGAGCTAAAACGTCAGCAGCAGACGTTGCAGCGTCTTGGCGAACAGCTAATCGGCCTAAGCGACGAACTGTTGCAGGGCCTGACGCTTAACGACAGGCTCCTGGACGCGATCAATGACATCCGGCGAATGAAATCGCACGAGGCTATCCGGCGCCAGAAGCAGTACATAGGCAAGCTCATGCGCGATGTCGATCCGGCCCCGATCCAGGCATTGCTGGAGCGGCTGCGGGCGGATGACCGGCGGCAAAAGCGCATATTTGCCGACGCAGAGCGCTGGCGTGATCGTTTGGTCCACGATGGGGTCGAGGCGCTGGAAGCGTTTGCCATTGCAACAGGCGGCTCGAATCCAGATCTGAGGACATTGCTCGAGGCGCTTGATCAAGCCAAAAGCGACCGCGTGGAACGCGACATTAGGAAACGAATTTTTCGCGCGACTCATGCGGCGCTGGTCGCACAGTCGCGGGATGGTTAGAATTTCAGAATGAACACCTTAGTTGGCATCATCATGGGCTCCCGGTCGGACTGGGAGACAATGCAACATGCGAGCACAACGCTCGATGCGCTTGGCATCGGTCACGACGTGCAGGTCGTTTCGGCACATCGCACGCCAGACCTGCTGTTTGAGTACGCCGACTCGGCGATCGCTCGCGGCCTCAAGGTCATCATTGCCGGCGCCGGCGGCGCGGCGCATTTACCGGGCATGACCGCCGCCAAGACGCGCTTACCGGTGCTTGGTGTCCCAGTGGAGTCGAAATCCCTGCGTGGACAGGATTCGT
This sequence comes from Gammaproteobacteria bacterium, assembly GCA_029861535.1. GTDB lineage: Bacteria > Pseudomonadota > Gammaproteobacteria > Steroidobacterales > Woeseiaceae > UBA1847. The sequence continues at coordinate 77,016 of JAOTZC010000003.1, read as the reverse complement.
TGTTGTCTATCGTACAAATGCCCGCCGGCGTACCGGTCGGAACGATGGCGATCGGCCGCGCCGGTGCTGTCAACGCCGCATTGCTCGCGGCTGCGATTCTGGCCAACGACGATGCCGACCTTGCTCGCGCACTCGAGTATTACCGGCGGGAACAAACCGATCGGATTCTGGCCGACCCAGACCCTCGCCCGAATCCCCGGGACTGAACCAAAAAACCATGCGCATTGGCATTCTCGGAGCCGGTCAACTCGGCCAAATGCTGGGCTTTGCGGCGCGTGGACTCGGCTACGAGTGTTGCTTCGTCGACCCGTCTGATTCACCGCCGGCCGCGAGTGCGGGTCAGGTGATTCGAGCCGCCTTTGACGACGAGAATGCCCTGGCGACGCTTGCCGAGCGTTGCGACGTTATCACCTATGAGTTTGAAAACGTCCCAGTTGCGGCGCTTGCATCGCTCACCGACAAGGTTCCGGTCTATCCGCCGCTCAAAGCACTAAGGAAGGCGCAGGATCGACTCAGCGAGAAACGTCTGTTTGATGAACTTGATATACCGGTGCCCGACTATCAATCGATTGACACGAGAGCCGACCTGGACAATGCCATCAACGAATTCGGCCTGCCGGTCGTCGTCAAGACGCGTCGTTTCGGTTACGACGGCAAAGGACAAGTCGTTATTCGTGACGCATCGGAGCTAGACGATGTGTGGCGCTCGCTCGACAGTCGGGCGGCGATTGCCGAGGCCTGGGTCAATTTCGATCTTGAAGTTTCGATTCTCGGCGCGAGAAATCCTCGTGGCGAAATGGCGATCTGGCCACTATCCAGTAATGAACATGTCGGTGGCATCCTGCGCACGACGCGTGCGCCGCTGGATAATGACGTAATTAGCGCTCGCGCTGAGACCTACATGCAGCGGCTGCTTAAGCACCTGGACTATGTCGGCGTACTCGCACTCGAATTGTTCGTCGTCGATGATTCACTACTCGCAAACGAATACGCGCCGCGCGTGCACAATTCCGGACACTGGACGATCGAAGGCGCAGAAACCAGCCAATTCACGAATCATTTGCTGACGATCACCGGCCGGACGCCACGGCCAACTGCAGCGCGGGGCTACGCTGGCATGGTGAACCTGATCGGGTCTATTCCCGATGCAATCCGCGAAATTTCCGGCCCTGGCAGCGCGCTGCATGATTATGGCAAGACGCCACGCCCAGACCGTAAGCTGGGTCATATAACGGTTGTTGCCGATACCGCGGCCAAGCGCGACGATCGCCTTGCCGAAATCTGCAAAACTGTGACCCAGTCGACTGGGGATTAAGGGCATCCGACATAGCGAGTAGCCTAGAAAAGCAGGTAAACTGGGCTGTGCGCCGCGAAAATAACTACATAATCAATGACTATCCGGTAGCACGAAAGGCTGTATGTCGTACCTGAATCACTTCAAGTTGAAAGAGCAACCATTCCGGCTGACGCCGGACCCCGACTTCGTGTATTGGAGCAAACAGCACGCTCGCGCCAAGGCATACATGGAATCGACGATCTGGCTCGCCGACGGTTTTGTCGTGATTACCGGGGAGATCGGCTCCGGAAAAACGACGCTGCTGCAGTCGTTTTTGACTGAGCTCGAGGACGATATTGTCTACGCGGTCATTTCGCAAACGCAGCTAACGGCAACGCAATTCCTGCAGGCCGTGCTAACCGAGTTTGGTTTCAAACCATTCAAAAAGCGCAAGGTCGAACTGCTTGATATGCTAAATATGTTCCTTATTGAGCAATATTCGAATGGTAAGAAAGTCGTCTTAATCGTCGACGAAGCGCAAAATCTGTCAAGAAAAGTGCTTGAGGAAATTCGTTTGCTATCCGGCATCGAGACGCACAAGGAAAAAGTGCTGCGGATCATTCTCGCCGGTCAACCGGAGCTCCGGGATACGCTCGAGTCGCCAAGTCTGAAACAACTGGTGCAGCGCATCCGCCTCAGATTTCACCTGGGGCCGCTCGACAAGCCTGAATTGAAGACTTACATCGAGCATCGCCTCGAAGTGGCCGGGAGCTCATCGAAAAAGATGTTCACCGACGACTGTTACGAGGTCATTTATCAATACGCAGGCGGTGTTCCACGCCTTGTAAACACGCTGTGCGATACCGCGTTGCTGTGCGCGTTTGCCGACGGCAAGAAACGTGTAAGCACCGCCGACATCAAGTCGGCCGTAAAAGAGCTCGCCTGGAAAAAACACCAAAGCCAATCCGGTGTTTTTGGACCGATCAGAAACATTACACCGACAGCAGTCAACGATTCTCACGTCGCGGAAATCGAAGTTCGCGTCAATGGTGAACCGGTGTCAATACAGTCGTTTCCACCGGGCCGGGTCATTATCGGTCGCTCGCCGGACAATGAAATCTATATCAAGAGCAAGTTCGTCAGCCGCCACCACGCGCAACTTGTCAGTCACCAGGACCACTGTGTCATTGAAGACCTCAACAGCACCAACGGAGTATTTGTTGGCGATAGACAAATCAAGAAATACCGCCTCAAGAATGGCGACATCGTATCGCTAGGAGTCCATCAGCTCGTCTACAAAGACCTGCGTCAAGTTAATGAGTCTGAGGAGCAAGAAGACGACGAGGCTTCGGTCGTCGGCAACTGAGTCGACAAGGCTCGGGATTTCAAGTACTAAGACTTCTGCCCGCGTTTTACCTTCATGCGCGCATCGCGTCGTTTAAGAAGAACGACCAGGCCTGCGACCAAGCAAAACATTCCGGTTACAAAACTAATTGTCGGCCAATACCAATGGTTGACGTACATCGATGCGGCTAACGTCACGACGCCAACGATTAGGTAAAAATAGGGCAAGCCCTCATATATCGGTTTCGAGACCCACATTTGCTCTGGTTTTTTATTAGCCCCGGGGCACACCATTTTCCATTGCCGGCGTCCCCGCGTCCAGTCGAACGGCGCAAAAAAACCCGGCATGGGGCCGGGCTCTAAAGGTCCAAATTCGCGTCGCATTAAACGCGACTTTTGGCGCACTGCTGGATTATGAGCAATATACTCGCGTCTACTTGGTGCGGCCGATACCGAACAGCCTCAATATGCGCGAGATTATTGAGTCCGATAGCCCGTCAACAGCGAGATCGGGCTCAAAATCGCCGTCACCGCGGAATCCTTTCACGAAAGTTTGCGAGGCGTTGTCCAAGTCTTTTTCTGTAATTGTATTTTCGAATGCCATCGGTCGTATTCCTATTCAAGACCGCGATAGGCTACTCGACAGATATATTCAATAATGTGAAGTATTTCTCGGACTCGTTTGTGAACCGGAAATACGCGGCTTATGTCAAGCCGTGCCACCGACTGTCAACTCGTCGATTCTCAGTGTGGGCTGTCCGACACCCACCGGCACAGATTGCCCTTCCTTGCCGCAAGTGCCAACGCCGCTGTCCAACTCCAGGTCCGTGCCCACCATCGATATTTTTGTTAACGCCTCGGGGCCGTCACCGATCAACATCGCGCCTTTGACCGGTGCGGTAATTTTGCCTTTTTCGATTAGGTAAGCCTCGCTTGCGGAAAACACAAATTTTCCGGACGTAATATCGACCTGACCACCGCCGAAGTTAGGTGCATACAAGCCTTTTTCAACTGACTTTATGATTTCTTCGCGATCGTGCTCCCCTGCGAGCATATAGGTGTTCGTCATACGCGGCATTGGTACGTGCGCGAAAGATTCTCGACGCCCATTGCCGGTGGGCGCAACACCCATAAGACTCGAGTTCAACTTGTCCTGCATGTAACCCTGCAAAACGCCTCTCTCGACCAACACGTTGTACTGGCCCGGCGTACCTTCGTCATCGACGGCAAGCGAGCCACGGCGATTCGGAATAGTGCCATCGTCGACGATGGTACAGATGGACGACGCGACCCGCTGGCCGACTTTGCCCGAAAAAGCCGATGTGCCCTTGCGATTGAAGTCTCCTTCGAGCCCGTGACCGACAGCCTCATGCAGTAAAATACCGGGCCAGCCGGCGCCGAGCACGACAGGCATCGTTCCGGCCGGCGCTGGCACGGCGTCAAGCTGCACGATCGCCTGCCTTACGGCCTCGCGCGCGTATTCCATCGGCAAATCGTTCGCGAGAAAGTAACTCAGGTCGGCACGAGCCCCGCCACCGCAATAACCCTGCTCGCGACGGCCCTTGTCTTCGAGAATGACACTGACATTGAGACGCACGAGCGGTCGAGTATCGGCCGCCAATGTGCCATCCGATCCGGCGATAAGCACTAGATCCTGGCTACTCGACAAACTGATGATGACCTGATCGACCCTATTATCGAGTTCGCGAGTCGCCTGCTCGAGTCCTGTCAACATCGCCGTTTTCTGCTCATCGCTGATGCTCGCGGTCGGGTCAGTCAGAGGATACAGTGGCGCTGCTTCGCCGCGGCGCCACGCTGGCAGCGCTTTGTTCTGACCTTGTCGAGCGATCGCGCGCGCCGCTGTCGCTGCATGCTCGAGCGCCGGCAGCATCAACTCATCCGAATACGCGAAGCCGGTCTTTTCGCCACTGATTGCGCGAACGCCGACGCCTTGATCGAGGCTAAAGCTTCCCTCACGAATAATGCTGTCCTCAAGCGTCCAGCTTTCCTGGCGGCTGACTTGGAAATACAGATCGGCATAGTCCACGCCACCTTGCAGGATGCCACCCAAGGTCTTGTTAAGGTGTCGCTCCTCGAGCCCAGCGGGCTCGAGCATGCGCGACATGACCGATTCGATCGTGCCGCTGGCAGTTTCGTCGTTTAGCGTCTTGCTCACGTTACATTCTCTTGCAATTCATTAAGGCGCCGATTCATCAGCGCAGGAAACTCCTGTCGTAAATGCAGTGGCGCTTCGGTGTCTATTTCCGCCGCAACCACGGCATTGCCGTCTGCCCGCTCGGTGAGGATTCTGCCCCAGGGATCGCAGATCAATGAATGCCCAAACGTCTGACGACCGTCAGCATGCGTGCCAAATTGCGCTGCCGCAATCACCCAGGCCAAATTCTCGATGGCCCGTGCGCGAAGCAACGTGTGCCAGTGCGCCGTGCCCGTCACGACCGTAAACGCCGCGGGAACCGTAAAGACCGTCGCACCCTGATCGACGAGTGCACGAAAGAGTTCGGGAAATCGAACGTCGTAACATATCGTCAGGCCGATCACGCCGATTGGAGTGTCAACGACCGCAGTCTCATTCCCCGGGTACATCGAATTGGATTCGCGATAAGACTCATCGCAATCGGGCAGATCGACATCGAACAAGTGAATTTTTCGATAGATTGCTGACGCATCACCATCGCTATTGATGACGACGCAGGCGCCGTAGACACGCTTTTCATCCGGTGATGTAAGAGGAATGCTGCCGCCAATGATCCACAGACCATGACGTTTGGCCGCATCCGCTAAGAACGTTTGAATCGGACCATCGCCGGGCCATTCGGCGTGGTTGGCTTTGTCTCTGGCGTGCGTCGGCATTAACGCAAAGTTTTCAGGCAAGACCGCCAGCGTACAACCATCGGCCGCCGCATCACTTAGCAGGCGATCTGCCAACGCCAGATTGGCGGACACATCCGATCCACTGTTCATCTGAATAGCTGCAGTGCGGGTCATGGCGATGATTCTACTCGGAATCCTCTAGGCAACCAGCCAATTCACCGCTGGCGGCGAACGCTTCGGCATCGGCCGGTTCGACGGCAGGTTCGTCCCAACTTCCCGACACGCTGTAAAAAACCTGGCCGATATCCTGCAGCGGCTTTTTGAAAATCCTCGAAAACAGAAACAGCGCCGCAGCGGCCTGTGGACCGGCAGCGAGCGCGCCAACGATGGGCAAGGTATCGCCGACATTCGCACCAACGATGGCGGTCTGCGCATATTCGCGATCAACGAGATCAGCCCGACCAATAATACCGACAGCTGCCGCAGGCCCCTCCAACGACAGATTACAGGTGTAGGCAATGCCGTCTTCGATACGAAATGCGCCATCGATAGTGTCGAAGCCAAAGCCTTTCTGAAATACGTCGCGAAAATCGAGCGACAATCGGCGCGGCAGTGCGACAATACTCATCAATCCAAACACGCGCCCAGCGCCAGGTTCAACTTCGTTAAGTTGGCCGCTGCCAAACCGTACTTGTACCTCACCATCAAGTGTCTCAATAAAGTCCATGCTCGGCCCGCCCGACCAGTTCACGTCCAGCAATATGCCCATATCCTTGCTGACAATGCCCGGCTGATAATTGAGCCTTTGCATCGTTTGTTCGACATCAGTGCTGGTGAGCGTGGCCGTCAAATAGCTATGGGAACCTAAAGGATCCTCTGCATCATTTATCCAGCGGCCGTTGGCAACGATTTCGAACGTTGGATCTTTGGCAATGATGCTGTCCGACGCAAGTCCATCGGGTGTTTTCGCGAATTCGGCTTCGACTTCGCCAAAGAACCGCTCACCCAATGCGAGTTCCTTGGCCTTTAGCGAAATTGCGGGAAGCTCGCGCGGATCAGGCGGTAATTCGTCATCGTCGCTGTCATCGCCAGGGATGATCAGCCGCTGCATGTCTAGGACCAACGCACGATCGGCCGAAAAGTCATAAGGCACGAATGCCGAACCCGAAACCTGTTCGCCATCGAACTGTACAAGCCAATCACGCGCGCTTCGATCGACGCTAACCTGGTGATCCTGTATGTGCTGACCCAACAGAAAAAGGTCAGCAACGCGAAGATCGATGGAACGTATGCGGTCAGCCAATTTGGTTTCCGCGTTTTCCCCACGTGACAGTGCGAGCCAGTCCTCAAGCCGCAGCATTGGCGTCTGGCCGCGAATGTGCAGGCCGCGTATTTCTGGCGTCGTCATCGGCGTATCGCCGAGTGTCAGGACGCCGCGGTCGAAGTCCCACGCATCTTCGACTTTCAAGAAGCCGAGGTTCCAGGAGAAATCGTCACCGGACCGCCCTTCGGTTTGTATCTGTGCGCCGCCAGTCTGGAATGAGATTTGACCAGACAATGGTCTTAACTCTTCAGCGGTCTTTCGAAACGGCGGCGGCAGGTCGCTCGAGACCCCAGCCAGATCCGTATCAATTTTCACCGTCAACGCCGCCCCCGCGTCGCCGTCGGCGCGTGGAAACATGACGTCGGCGCGATATTGCGTTTGCCCGTCAAGGTGTTTCGCGAGTGGAATATCAAAAGCCTGTACAAGCTCGGTTGCCGTTGCCTCGCCGGTCGCACTCGCGATCACGCGGAACTGCTGCATGTCTGCCGGCGCATCGTGCAGGTCAATTGACACCGGCGCACCCAGGAACTGTCCGCCTAGCGATTCACTCGTCACACTATTACGGTCGACAATGACGGCGCCAGATATCTCGGTTAGGGGTGGTTTGAGGCCGTCTATGGCCATCGAGCCGTCATTGCTGAGAATGCGCGCCGTATACTCGTATGCTTGCCAATCGGTGAGTGGCATGGAGAGATCGAGCGCCAAAGACGCATCCCCGGCAACCAAAACGCGATCAAGGTGACCACCGAAAACGCGGTGGATCGGGCTGTTTGCGGCGAAATTGCGAATTGATGCCAACGTGCCGGTAGAAAACGAATTGACCGTTAGCACCGGATTTCTTAGGTCTGCTATTTCAACTTTGGCGTCTACCGTCGAGGTGCCGAGGCTCGTCGCCCGATTTCGCTCGCTATAGAGCCGCGCATTCTCCAGCCTGACATCCATCTCGCTGACCTCAGCCACCGGAAACTGCCGCGCGTAGCGGAACGTCAGGTCGGTAAATTTGGATTCGATTGTCAGCTGGCCTTCGCCGCCATCGAACGGAAACTTGTCGAGCGGGCCGTTGAGTCGCGTTGTGCCGCGGGAAATTCGGCCGGCGACAAGCGCGTCCTGGAACCAGAGAAACAATCGTGGTTTCATGATGTTCTCAGGGATGTAGGCTTTCGCCACGCTGATATCCTGAATACTCCAGGTACTGACCAGGTCGATAACCGGCGACGAATCCCTTTCAATCGATATTTCGATATTGCTTTGACCGTCGAAGACCGAGTTGCGTACCGAAATACTGTCGGAAACAATGATTGTGCGCGCATTGCTGCGCCGCCAGATGACGGTGCCGGTGGCGGCGTCGAGTTCAATAGGCAGCGGTACCCAGGCCGGGAGGCTTAGCGTCAGGTCCGTCGAATTGATTTCAAAATGTCCGCCGTCATGATCGGCGCCCAGGCTGCCAGTAAGTCCGCGAGCGCCCGGCCGTTTCCCCATCGCCGCGATTCCGACGTCATCGAGCTCCGCGGATATCGCGTACCGCGGCGACTCTGTATCGAGGCCGGACAATGTAGCGACCAGGTTCCTGGCAACGCCGCTGGGACTCCATTCAATGAACGTCTTGCGCTGTGCCTCATTCAGCCATGGCGCGAAAATACCGACGTCTGACAAGTTCAGGTATGACGCTCGTGCATCCAGCATGACGACTTCTTGTTGTTCGTCGGTACTCGTTTCGAGCCGCAACGACGAACGTGGCCATTCGCCGGCATTTGTTCGCAACAAAAACTCATCGGCGGCAATAAGCCATCCGTCACTGTTGGTGTTCAATGCGATTCTGCCGCTAACGTCGAATACGGCTTCATCTCCTAGCGCAACGTTTTCGAATTCGATATTTGCCGATGCGCTTGAGATTTTCCGGCCAAGCAGGGCGAGCGATAAGTCCAGATCGCCGATGCCGCTTTCGAATTTGCGCAGCTCCGGAGGCAACAATTCCGCGAGCCCAGCAAGATTGAAATCATCGGTCTCGATGGAGATATTCCACGGCTGAGGTTGGTCTCCTGACGCCGTTATCTGAGTCGCCGACACGCTCATCTGCCGACCAAGATCTTCGGGAAGACGCATGTCGGCGTCGATTGCAATTCGCACGGCATCGCGTTGCGCGCTTACGCGCGAAATTTCGAAGTACCGTGGCCGCTCGTCACCGGGTTGAATCAACAACAAATCAATATTCTGACCAATGACCGCAATTGGTCCGATCGCGTCACCGCCGACTTTTTTGAGCGTCAGCAATTCGTCTATCGGGCTGTCCTGCAGCTGCCAGCTGCTGTCCTCAAGCTGCCGCAGTTCGACACTCGTGTTGCTAACGGTTACCTCGTCCACAACAAACGCGCGATCGACAAGCAGGCGCATGAAAGACACTCCGATGCCAACTTCGTCTGCGGCGACAATGCGCGCTTGGTTACTCGGCCGAATCAATTCAGCGCCGTAGAATTTTAGCTCGGGGCCGCGCAAACCCCATCGAGCATCCATGCCCGTGAACTCGACCTGCATTCCGATCGCAGCGCTTGCCCAGCCTTTGATTTCGTCCTGATACTCCGGCAGACGCGGCAGAAACAGCCGAAACAGGCCAACGGCAACAGCCAACAGGATTACAACGGCGGCCGCCGCATAGGCGGCGATTTTAAACAGGCGTTGTAGGAGTTCTCTCATTATGAGTTCACTGCCAGTGTGTAACGTTAAACCAGCACCACGTCGAATTGGTCCTGCACATACAGGGCCTCAGTTTGCAGCCGTATCGATTTGCCGGTCTGCTCCTCAATATCCGCAAGACCGGAGGCTTGCTCGTCGAGCAACAGGTCAATCACATCCTGATGCGCGAGTACCAGCGCCTCATCGAAATCGAACTGTCGCGCTTGTCGGATAACTTCGCGGAATACCTCGAAACAGACGGTTTCGGCGGTCATGATAAAGCCACGCCCAATACAACTTGGACAGTCTTCGCACAGTATATGTTGCAGACTTTCGCGAGTGCGTTTGCGTGTCATTTCCACAAGGCCGAGCGGCGATACCGGGGTAATTTGATGGCGGGCGTGGTCACGTGCCATCGCTTCTTCAAGTGCCCGAAGAACGCTGTCGCGGTGCTCTTCTTCCTCCATATCGATAAAATCGATAATGATGATGCCGCCGAGATTTCTCAGTCTGAGCTGCCGTGCGATCGCCACGGCCGCTTCGAGGTTGGTCTTGTAGATCGTCTCCTCGAGATTGCGGTGCCCAACGTAAGCGCCTGTATTAACGTCAATTGTTGTCATCGCCTCGGTCTGATCGAAAATGATATAGCCACCGGATTTCAGCGATATGTTGCGCTGCAGCGCTTTTTGGATCTCGTCTTCGATGCCGTGGAGGTCGAAAATTGGTCGCCGCCTTTGATAATGCTCGAGTTTCGGCGTGACCTCCGGCAAGAATGTGGCAGCAAACTCGTGCATTTGATCGAAATCAGCCTCGCTGTCGACGAGAATCTGCTCCACACCGGTGGTTACCATGTCGCGCAGCACCCGCAGCGGCAGTGACAAATCCTCGTGAATCAGTGTTTTTACCGCTTTGTTGCTGCACCGTTGCTGAACAACCTCCCAAAGACGCATCAAATACTTCAGATCGTCACGCAGCGCGTCCAGCTCGGCGCCTTCGGCAACCGTGCGAACAATGGCGCCACAGCCCAATTCGTGTTCGACTAACAACTGCTCAACCAGTCCGCGAAGTCGCTCTCGCTCGCTTTCATCTTCAATACGCGCAGAGATTCCTGTGCCGCTGCTCTTTGGCATCAACACCAAATTTCGTGCCGGCAGCGTAATGAAAGTCGTCAATCGAGCACCTTTTTTACCGAGAGGGTCTTTTACGACCTGCACGAGGAGCTCATCGCCCTCACGTGTCAGATCACGAATATTTGGCAGATCATTTTCGGCGACGGTACCGCCCTCGTTGAGCGAGATATCGGACGCATGTAGGAACGCAGTGCGCTCACGGCCGATATCAACGAACGCGGCCTGCATACCCGGTAGCACTCGCGAGACGCGACCCTTATATATGTTGCTGATTAATCCGCGGCGCGCCGCACGTTCAACGTAGACCTCCTGTAATACACCGTTTTCGAGCAACGCCGCACGCACCTCGCTGGGCGTCACATTGATCAGTATTTCTTCCTTGGTCGATACGTCGTTCATGCGTCACTCTAGCGCGCCGGCAGTAGCTCGAGCCCGGCATCGCGCAGCAATCTGGCGGTCTCAAAGACCGGCAGGCCGACGACGCCCGAATAGCTCCCCATGATAGCCTTGACGAACATGCCACCGCGCCCCTGAATCGCGTAGGCGCCCGCCTTATCGCGAGGTTCTCCACTGTGCCAATAGCAACGTGCCTCGTCCGGATCGATCTCTCGAAATTGCACTTCGGTGTTGGAAAGGGCGCTCGACAACCGGCCGCGGCGGCAAACAGCGACGCCGGTCAAGACTCGGTGCGCCCGGCCGGACAGCTCGCCGAGCATGCGCAGCGCGTCTGCCTCATCGCGCGGCTTGCCGAATATCTTGCCATCAAGGACGACCGCGGTATCCGCGCCGAGCACGATCTCGTCTGGCATTGCCACTATGGCCGTTGCCTTGGCTATGGCAAGACGCAGCACCATTTGCTCAGCATCTTCGCCTTCTCTGGGTTCCTCATCGACCTCGGCGGCCCGCACGCGAAGGCTGATTCCGAGCGCCGTCAGTAGCTCTCTGCGGCGCGGCGACGATGAGACTAAAATTAGTGAGGGTGGTGTCACGACAAGCGTCGTTACGTCAGTTGCGGTGATAGGGATGGCCGGCCAGCAACGACCAGGCACGGTACAACTGTTCGGCAAACAATACACGAGCGAGCCCATGCGGCAGCGTCAGATTCGATAGTGACCAAGTGCTATTCGCGCGTTTATGGCAATCGTCAGCAGCACCGTCCGGGCCACCGATAACGAAGCTAAGATTTCGGCCGTCCGATTGCCAACTCGACAGCTTTGTTGCCAGCTCCTGACTGGTCACTTGTTTGCCTCTTTCGTCCAACAGAACGACATGCTCGTCCGCCGAAATCCTTGCAAGCAACTGCTGCCCCTCGATTTCGAGCGCGTGCGTCCGCGGTGCGTTTTTTGTGCGCTTTGCCGTGGCGATCGTCTCCAGGCGAAAACGCCACTCGCGGGGAAACCGTTCAATGTAACTTTGAAACGCACGATCAACCCATTCGGGTTGCCGATCGCCCACAGCAAGCAAGCGTATGTGCACGGAAACGCGGCAGCTCAGCGGTCGGTGGCCGCCACATCGGGCGCCGCACCCAACGACCAGAGCTTCTCCAGATTATAAAACTCACGCACCTTGGGTAGCATGACATGCACGAGCGCATCCTCAAGATCGAGCAGCACCCACTCGCTGCCGTCTTCTCCCTCGATACCGATCGGGCGACGCCCGGCCGCTTTCGCCTTTTCGGCAACGTTTTCGACCAACGCCTGCACATGACGTTTCGATGTACCGCTGGCGACAATCATGTAGTCCGTTACCGGGGTCATGTCTCGAACATCCAGCATGACGATGCCCTGCCCTTTAATATCGTCAAGCGCATCGACGATCAATTTGGCGAGCTTGTCGCTATTCATGCGTGGTTTTCTCTGTTGATCAAATCAATATCTCCTCAGCTATTTTGCGTCAAGCTTGCCGTAACAACCGGACTCCGCGATGACGTTGCGGACTGCATCCGGCATTAAGAATCTCGGATCGCGACCCGCCTCCACAAGCTCGCGTATCTCAGTTGACGAAATCTCGAGCTGCGTGACTGCGTGAATATGTATGCAACCGTGTGTTAATTCATGAAGATCGCTAATTCGATGCGTCCCGCATTCCACCAATAACTCGCCCAGCGGACCGATGTCGGGCGCTCGCCAGCCGGGTCGATGCGCCACAATAATGTGCGCAACGTCGAGAAATTCGGTCCAGCGGTGCCAGCGCGGCAAACCCAAGAACGCATCCATGCCGACGATTAGACCCAGCGAACGATCTGGGAATTCCTCACGCAGCGTCGTCAGCGTATCGATCGAATAGGACGGTCCGCCGCGTTCAAGCTCGCGATCGTCGACGACGAAACCCGGTTGTTCGGCAACCGCAACGCGCACCATGTCCAGTCGCTCTGTTGCGCTGGCGAAAGTTTCGCCACGATGCGGTGGATCGCCGCAGGGAATGAAACGGACTTGATCGAAACGCAGCGCCTGCAACATCTCGAACGCGGTTCGCAAGTGGCCGTAATGAATCGGATCGAAGGTTCCGCCAAACACACCGATAGGCTTCATGCGGCCTTTCTGCCAGCGAGCGACACGCGCAGCACGATGTCGGCGGCCAGTTGCCACGGGTCGCCGGTCGCCTGACCTTTCGACGCGGCGTCCGCCCGCCCACATGCTTTGAGCAGACGATACAGATCGTTTGGCTGATGCCGCCCGATGCAACTGCGCACGAGACTTTGGCGATTTCGCCAAACACCGGTCTTTTGCATCGCAAGCCCGAGATCCATGTTTTGCGCCACCAGTTCGACAAGGCGCACAAGCGTTCGCAGTTCACGCGTTAACGACCACACCACTATGACTGGCTCGATACCCTCTGCGCGTAAGCCGTCAAGAATTTTCAGCCCGCGCCTGGCATCGCCGGCAAGCGCCGCATCGGCAAGCTTATAAACGTCGTAGCGGCTGCTGTTTGCGACCGCATTGCCAACATCCTCCGCACTTACATCGCCGGGCCCGAGCAATAAGCGGAGTTTTTCGATTTCCTGATTCGCCGCCAGCAGATTCCCCTCGACCCGATCGGCAATCATCGTTACGGCGCTACGCTCGGGCTTCAGCCCGGCGGATCGCATCCGGTCCGCGATCCAGCCCGGCAGTTCCCGCACGCCGATTGGCCAGACGGGTACGCTGACGCCACTTGACTCGAGCGTCTTGGCCCATTTCGATGCCGAAGCACTGCGATCGAGTTTCGGGCTACTGACGATCAACATCAGTTCCGGGCCGAGCCGGTCGACCATTGCGACCAGCGCCTGACCGCCGGCGCGGCCTGGCTTGCCGGTTGGCAGTCGCACTTCGACGATTTTTTGTTCCGCAAACAGCGACAGGTTAGCGCCCGCGGCACTGAGCTGTGCCCAGTCGAATCCGGCAGTCGCTACAAATAACTCACGCTCGCCAAAACCCTTCGCTCGCGCGGCGTTTCGAATCTGGTCCAATGCCTCGTCGACGATCAACTGTTCGTCGCCAGTGACCAGGTAGCAGAACGCCAGGTTGTTGTTGAGATGCGAGGAGAGCTGATTGGCCTGGAGTTTCAATTTGTCTCAGTCGAGCTCGGCCAGGCTTATGGACTCGCTCTCCAGCAATACGGGGATGCCGTTGGTCACCGGATACAACATTTTATTGTCATCAGTGACTAGCGCCTCTGCCAACGGTTCAGATATTACCGAACCGGCGCGATTGCTGATATCACCCGCCTCAATGGCGGCATTGACGCGCCCAAGCGTCTCGCGTTTCGCAAGCGACAGACCTTTGTGCGTGACCGGGCAACGCAATATGTTCAGCAGGCGTTTTTCCATGTTTTCCGTGGTCATAACACCACGACGCCTTGCCTATTACAAGCCTCATGAGCCCCTTAGCGCCTGCGCGAGCGCCTCATTTCCACACGACTCAGCAGCATCGATCGCGGCCGGCAGATCGTCAGTCAGCGGCCGAAACTGCTCGTTGACCATGCGCGATCTTAAGATAATCTTGACCGCCGCAATCTGCTGGCCACTCGCAAGCAGATCGCCGATGTAGCGCTGCGCAAAATAGAGCGCGTGTTCCGACACTTCCCAGCGCAGCATTTGCTCGAAAAACCATTGCCAGCCTTCACTGGGATTCGGGTCACGATTGAGCCAGTCATAGACATGCTTTAAGCCGCCGTCACGATTGCCGCGGCTCAAAAAACCGTACGCGTGATTCAATACCGCTGTGCGCTGACGTTCGAGATTTGCTATTTGATGCTCGGCATCGGGCTCGATTGGGTCCGGAATATCAACTTCGTCGACCAGACGCGGCTTACGAAGCACGGCGCCAGTAACGGCGAAAAAGGCGAACAGTAAGTAGACGACCGCGATCACTGCCAGCGGAGCCGAATAAGCCGCGATATAGACAGGCAATCCGAAGACAGCGAACGCCATGAGCGGCGCATACCAATAGGCGCCGCCTGTATTGACGACCAGCCGCAGCAGTGCCTGCGGGTTGCAGGCCTGAACGAATGAGTGAGTAATGACGAGAACCGCCACCATCGCGGGATAAAGAATCAAGAATACTGCGACGGAAACGCCGGACCAGACACTGCCAAGCTCGCGATCGAGCCAGTACCAGCATGCTAAGTAGGCGACGAGGATTAGCAAAACCGACAGCGACCAGAAGCTGCCCAGCAGCGCAAACATTTCCGCACTCGGCGGCTCTATTTGCTGCCCTCTCGCGCGCCACTCGGCGATTTGCACTAAGTAGCGAGTCAACCCCGGCAGCAACGCCAAAGCGAATACCAGCGTCAGAGCGGCCGCCACCCAGGGATTCACGATTGACGCTGCCGCGAGTAAACCGATAATCACCAAAAGCATAAATGCCGATAGAACGACCGGAACCGAGCGCAACGGTACCGACAGTTCACGGATGAATTCAGCGAGTCTCATCGCCTTCCTTGTCCGGTCCTGGCACGGGGTCATAACCGGAACCGCCCCAAGGATGACAGCGCGCGATTCGTTTTACCGCCAGTCGAGTTCCTCGAAAGGCACCGTGAGTTCGCAATGCCTCGATCGTATACACGGAGCAGGTCGGCTGGAAACGGCAGTTGACACCTAACCACGGAGAGATCACAAGCCGGTAGCAATGCACTAGCAACAACAGTGGCCACGCCAGCAATCGGCCCAGCGCGGTAAACATCAGGCGGCCTCTGCTGCCTCGGCGGCAAAATTCCGAATTGCGCTGAGCATGGCATGCAGACCGTTGCTGCGCGTCGGGCTCAGATGATTCTCGAGCTTGAGCCTGGTGACAAAATCCGCCGTTGTGTTGAGAATATCCTGCGGTCGTTTGTCGCTATAAATTCGCAGCAATACAGCGATCAGTCCTGAGACAATTGCAGCGTCACTAATCGCCTGAAATTCCAGCCGACCGCCTTTTTTGTCGGCGACAAACCAGACCTGCGACTGGCAACCGCGAATTTTGTTGCTGTCTATTCGATATTCTTCCGGGAACTTCGGCAGTCGCCGGCCAAGATCGATCAAGTACTGGTAGCGATCTACCCAGTCATCGAAAAACTGAAATTCTTCGATCAGCTGCTGCTGCGCGACGTCGACTTCGTTTGTCATGTGCGTCGCCAGGTGGAGCCATCCGGCCCATCTTCGATCTGGACGCCAGCCTCCGCCAGTTGATCTCGAAACGTATCCGCCGCCGCATAGTCCTTTTCCAGTTTCGCGGCGTGTCGTTTTTCAAGAATCTTTTCGATTTCATCAGACGACAACTCGCCTTCGACGTGACCGGCAAACCAAGTTTCGGGATCATCCTGCAACAGACCCAGGAGATCGCCCGTTGCATACATTGTCGCGGCAATTCCTTCGCGCTCATCGTCGTCGGTCGCCTTGTTCAACGCGCGCGCAATAGCGAAAAATTCTGCCAGTGCTTTGGGCGTGTTCAGGTCATTCTCCAACGCAGCAATCAACGCTTTCGGCGGCTCGGCGTTGCGGCGGGCCGCATCACTAACTTCGATGCCGCGCACTGCGCCGTATAGCCTGTCAAGCATCTTTGCAGCTTGATCAATGGTCTCGTCGGACCAATCTAGCGGTTGCCGATAATGTGCAGAGAGCAATGCGAGCCTCAAAACCTCACCAGGGATAGTCTTAATCAAGTCGTGCACCAGCAAGACATTGCCGAGTGATTTTGACATTTTCTCGTGATGGAAACTCAAGAATCCATTGTGCAACCAATGGCGGGCAAAGACCTGTCCGTCGTGAACACAAGTCGACTGGCTCATTTCGTTTTCATGATGTGGAAATATGAGATCCGTGCCACCGGCGTGAATATCGATCGTTGCTCCAAGGTGCTTCGCCGCCATCGCTGAACACTCGATGTGCCATCCGGGCCGACCTCGGCCCCACGGTGAATCCCAGCCGGGTAACTCCGGTGTCGATGGCTTCCAAAGCACGAAATCGTGGGGAGCCTTCTTGTACGGTGCCACTTCAACGCGTGCACCGGCGATCATCTCGCGCAGATTGCGTTTCGACAGAGAGCCGTATTCGGGATCCGAAGCGACGTCAAACAAGACGTGGCCATCGGCCTCGTATGCATGCCCTTTGTCAATCAACGTCTTAATCATGTCAATCATTTCGCTGATATGGTCGGTTGCACAAGGCTCGATGTCCGGCGCTAATACGCCGAGCGCCCCCATGTCCGCGTTATAAGCGCGCTTGTATTTCTCGGTGATCTCATTGATCGGCTTGCCGGTCTCGGCGGATGCCGCATTTATTTTGTCATCGACATCGGTGAAATTTCGAGCAAACGTCAATGTGTAGCGGCGGCGCAGCAAGCGCGCCAGTAGATCGAATACGACAGCCGGTCGGGCATTGCCGATGTGCGCGTAGTTGTAAACGGTTGGGCCACACAGATACATCGTCACCTTGCCTTCTGTGAGCGGTTTAAAAGTGACTTTCGTGCCCTGTTTGGTGTCGTGCAACTTGATTGTCATGCAATTCCCGGCGGACCAAAAACGGGGGCCATAATAGCAATATTGCGGGGCAACGCAGAGGCTAGTCGTCTGCTTCGCTGTATCACATAGCCATCCGAAGCGTTTCGCTTTTAGGTTCGCCGTCCGAGTTTGGTTTGTCGACGCCGCACGGCCGCCGCTTGCGGTTCTCGCTCTGCCATAGAGCGCACCTGGTACGTGTATTCAATGGTGCCGACCAGCCACAGGAGGTAACCAATCAGCTCGATGAATTCCTCGACGGCCAGCTTAACAAGGCGCCTATAGTCGTCGCCCAGAATCGATTGCCACAATGGCTCGTGGCCGACGAGTCTGACAAACGCGAACAGGATCGCCGCGCCCGCAAACAGCAGCGCAAGTCCTGGCGACGGCCAGATACGCGCCAATGCGATCATCAATCTTCGACGATGACGGTAGGTATAGACGATAACAAGAGCACCTGCGATCCCGATCAGTACCTGCCAAAGATTGTCCGCAATGTATCGATCAAGAAAATAGTCAAGTTCTCGAATCAGAAACGCTAGCGCTAGTCCGCCGAACGGAAATGCGAGTGGCCGTTGCGATGGGAAATTGAGTGCGACCCAGCACATCAGCAATCCGCAGACGGCAAGAATCAACGGCTGAATCATCTCCACCGGTGAAAACTCGCTGGTACCCAATACATCACCTTCCCCAGTAAATACCTGCAATCGCAGGCTGCCGGGATAGACAACCTCAAGCTGCGTCAACATCCAAGTGATTAGCGCGATCAGCAGGAAGTACAACAGGTAGCGAAACCAAGCCATGCCTGACTATACACCGGCGTTCATCTTGGTCGCTATCTTATTGATAATATTGTGTTTATGGACTATTTTCGGCTTCGATATTCTGGCGCACCCGATGTGCCCAGCAGGCCATTATCGACAAGCCAGTCGCGCGCATCGTCGGCATCGTCATCGTACCAGCGGCGCGTGCTGCCGACCCTGAATGTATAACCCCATACATCCATGTCAGACATCAGTCGCTTCGCACCGACTTCCTTTAGCTGGTCCGCAAGTACGATCTGCAAGTAGCAAACAGCGGCTTCTTCAAGATCGTCACCGCCTGCATCCCTATCAAGACACGCGCGACGGTCTTCGTCCATGCAAATGATGTGACAAGCCTCGTGCAAAACCGAATGTACGGGCGTGTCATTGCGAGCGTATACATGGGAACCGACGATGCCGGCCTCTTGCTCCCCCCAAAAGCTTGCGGTGATATCTTCGCCATCCGGCATTAGTTCGAGCGACAGATGATAGCGCGCCAATAAATCGCGCACTGACTCGACGTGTATATCTCGTAATGTCAGAACCGGATTGGCATCCATCGGGCGACTCACAGGAAGCAATTTACTGTGTTGTAATTTGTTTCAACACAATTCGCACGAGGTCTTGCGCAATCGCTTCGCGCAAGGATTGTTCTTCCTTGGCCTTGCCAAGTACCAGCGTTTCGTCATAAGTGTAATCGCGCGTTAGTGTCAGATCCTGAACGTCGAGTAAGGCTTCCTCGCCGCTTTGTAACCCATACCGAACCGTGTAAAAGACCTCGTACTCAGTAGGCACGTTGCGGGCCGATACTGACAGTACGCGCTGATCGGTATCATCAAAATAAATGCTGAATGTGGCAGTTGCATTCGATTCGACATCAACGACATTGACACCGGCAGTGATCAATTCACGGTGCAATTCACGATAGAAGAGGCTATAACGATCCACGCTTGCGATGTACGTTCGCCGCATTTCTTCGGGCATCGTCGGCGCACCCTGCAAATGAAAGCCGCAACTTGCAAGTGTTGCGAGTAACACGATTAGCGCGAATCTAGACAACCACATTTACCAGTCGTCCCGGCACTACGATCGCTTTGCGGACATTCTTGCCTGCAATAAATCGTTGAACATTGGGATCCGCCAGGGCTTGTTCGATGATTGCATCTTTGTGTGCGTCCGCAGCCATCGAGATCTTGCCGCGCAACTTACCGTTGACTTGCACGACGAGCTCGATCAGATCCCGTTCGAGTGCCGCCTCATCGACAGCCGGCCATGGCTGATCGACAAGCGGCGTTGCGTGACCGAGTGCCTGCCATAGCGCATCGCATATATGCGGCACAATCGGCGATAACATCAAAACGACCGCATCCAGAGACTCCCGCACGACGGCGCGGCCAATGTCGGAATGGTCGCCGAACTTGTTTACGGCATTCAGCAGTTCCATCGCCGCTGCTATAGCGGTGTTAAAAGAATGACGGCGACCGATATCATCCGAGATCTTATCGATCGTCTGATGTGTCTTACGACGTAACTCTTTCTGCCCATCGTTTAGCTCATTTGGATCGACGTCAACCACCGAGCCTGCGTCGACGTGTGTTTGAACCGCGTGCCAAAAACGCTTTAGAAAACGAAAGCCACCCTGAACGCCGGCGTCTGACCAATCGAGTGCCTGTTCCGGCGGAGCGGCAAACATCATGAACAGACGTACCGTATCGGCGCCATATTTGTCGATCAGTTCCTGAGGGTCGACGGTATTGCCTTTCGCCTTTGACATTTTGGCGCCTTCCTTCAGCACCATTCCTTGAGTCAACAGGTTTGTAAAGGGCTCCGATGACTGCGTAATTCCTTCGTCGCGCATAACGCGTTGGAAAAACCGCGAGTACAGCAGATGCAGTATCGCGTGTTCGATGCCGCCGGTGTATTGATCTACTGGCATCCAGTAGTCTGCCCGCTCATCGAGCATCGCCCCGCCCGCATCCGGGCATGCGTAACGCGCGAAATACCATGACGACTCGACAAACGTATCGAACGTATCGGTCTCGCGACGAGCGTCCTTACCGCACTGTGGACAGGTCGTCTGAAAGAATTCCGGTATATGCTTGAGTGGCGAACCAACGCCGGTGAATTCGACATCTTCGGGCAGCACGACGGGTAGCTGATCCTCCGGAACCGGGACCGCATCGCAATCATCGCAAAAGATAATCGGTATCGGCGCGCCCCAGTAACGCTGTCGAGAAACGCCCCAATCCCGCAGGCGATAATTGACCGTGCGTTTGCCAAGACCGCTTTTTTCGAAATGATCGGCGATTGCGTGGAATGCTGTTTCGAAGTCCATGCCATTGTATTCGCCCGAATTCACGAGTACGCCCTTGTCGACGTAAACAGCTTGCTGAATATCGACTGGGCTGCCGTCGGCGGGAGCGATGACCTGCGTAATCGGCAGATTGTGTTTTTTGGCAAACTCCCAGTCGCGCTCATCATGTCCTGGCACCGCCATTACGGCGCCGGTTCCGTAACTCATTAACACGAAGTTCGCGACCCATAGAGGTACGTCTTCACCGCTCAGCGGATGAATCGCTGATATGCCGAGCGGCATACCCCTTTTCTCCATCGTCTCCAGTGTTGCCTCGGCCGCATCGGTCTTTTTGCACTCTTCAACAAAGGCCGCTATGTCCGGATTGTCGGTAGCAGCGAAACTCGCGAGCGGATGTTCGGCCGCTACGGCCATGTAAGTGACACCGAATAGCGTATCCGGCCGTGTCGTGTATACGGTCAGCGGCTCGTGATCGCCACCGATCTCAAAGGTTAATTCAACGCCTTCGGAGCGGCCGATCCAGTTGCGCTGCATCGTTTTGACCGAATCCGGCCAGCCCGGCATGTTGTCGAGTTCTGTTAACAGCTCATCCGCATAGGCCGTGATCTTCATGAACCATTGTGGAATCTCGCGGCGCTCAACCAACGCGTCGGAGCGCCAGCCTCGTCCGTCGATCACCTGTTCATTGGCCAACACGGTCTGGTCGACCGGGTCCCAGTTAACGACAGAGTTTTTACGATAGACAAGCCCCTTCGCGAACATCTTCGTGAACAACCATTGCTCCCAACGATAGTATTCGGGGTCACACGTCGTTACTTCGCGTGTCCAGTCGTACGCATACCCCAGCCGCTTTAGTTGCTCACGCATATCGTCGATATTGTTGTATGTCCAGCGAGCCGGCGGTATGCCACGCTGGATTGCCGCGTTCTCGGCTGGCATGCCAAAGGCGTCCCAACCCATCGGCTGCAGCACATGCTTGCCCTGCATGCGTTGATAGCGGGCAATCACGTCGCTGATCGTAAACACCCGCACATGCCCCATATGCAGCTTGCCGCTCGGATAGGGAAACATCGTCAAGCAGTAAAACTTGTCCTTGCTCGAATCCTCGCCTACCTCAAAACAGCGCGCCGCATCCCATTGCTCACGGGCGGCTTTCTCGACGGCGTCGGGTTGATAGGCAGAAGTCATCAGAGGGTCTTCGCTATGGCGTATGGAAAACCCGAAAGCCTACATGAACAACGCCGAAATGGCAGCAGCGAGTTGGCGCATCAGCGTCTGGTACGTGACCAGAACAGACCGAGAATCACCAGGCAAATGCCGATGACAGGTCCGTTACCATGACCGACATAAGGAGTGCTGCCGCGACGTGCTTGCACGCTCTCGGTGATCGCGACCTCGCGAAACTGGTCGCCTTCGCGGACGATGTCGCCGTTGTGATCGATAAACGCGCTGATGCCCGTGTTGGTCGCGCGAATCGTCGGACGCCCGACTTCAAGCGATCGCATTCGTGCGATCTGCAGATGCTGGTGAGGTGCGATCGAATCGCCGAACCAGGCGTCGTTGCTGACATTGATAAGGATTCCGGCATCGGGGAACGCATAAAGTTGCTCGGCACCATAGGCATCTTCATAGCAAACCATGACCGCAAGGCGAGTGCCTCCGCTTGTTTTCAACAGCTCTTGCACATCTTCACCCGGAGTCAGATCGCTATGCGGCAGACTCATCATTTTCATCCACTCGCGGACATCGTCCGGAACCGGGAAGTACTCGCCGAACGGCACGAGATGCCGCTTGCGATATACCTGACTTCGCACGCCGTCCACTAACAGGACGCTATTGAATACAGTCGGTTCTCCCTGGTCGAGCGCATCTTCGAGAATACCGAATAGAATCGTCTGTCCACTCTCACGGGCGTCAGATTGCAGCTGCGAAATGTACGCCGATTCTCTGCTCATTAATGACGGTACTGCCACTTCGGGCCAGACAACGATTTCGCTGCTCCGCGCGATGCGTGTGCCGTCGCGATAGTAGTCCAGAGTGCCTTGCCGATTTTCGCGTCGCCACTTCTGATCCTGGGATATTCCGTACTGCAATACAGTTGCCCGCAACGCCTTTCCGTCGTCTTCTGTCCAGTCGACGAATGTCAGAATGCCGCCAAACAACCACGGCGCGACAACGAATCCCAGCGAAATCCACCGCGCCATGCCACGATTGATCAGCGTCGCCAGAACCGCAGCTGAGCTCAATACGACGGCAAATGACACCCCATAAACGCCGGCCACGGGTGCCCAGCCAGCATATGCGGAATCGATTTGTGAATAGCCCAACGCGAGCCACGGGAAACCCGACAACACCCAGCCACGCAACCACTCAATCAGCACCCAGACCGCGGGCGCGACGGCGACCAGCTGCAGCGGCTCTCCCTCACCGAGACGACTGATAGCCCAGCCTGCCAGATACAACCACAACGACATGATCACTGTCAGCCCGAGCATCAGAAACAACGCGATCCAAAGCGGTGCTTCTCCAAATACGACGACGGAAATGTATATCCAGTGAGTGCCGGTCAGAAACAGCCCGAAGCCGTACCAAAAAGCGTGCCCACCTGCATCTCGTGGCGAAAACGTCACGCACACAAAAAACAATGGCAACAACAATAACGGCGCCAGCAGTGACAAGCCGAATGGTTCGAATGCGAGCGTTGTCAGGCAGCCCAGGCCAAAACAGATGAGACGGCTGAGCTTCGGCCTGTCCGCCGGAAATGTAAGGATTGTTGGAGCGTATGCCATACGCCTCAGCTATCGGCACGCTGTACTTGCAGCGAATCGATACGCCGCTTGTCTGCCTTGGTTATAGCAAATTCGAAACCGCCAAAATCTACCCGTTCGCCGGGGCGTGGCAAGCGACCGAGCTCATGCATAACAAGACCACCTATCGTGTCGTATTCCTCGTCGCTGAGGTCGCATTCGAAATATTCATTAAAGTCCTCGATGCGCGTCAAAGCTCGTACCGCAAAACTCGGCCTGCCTTGGCGATCACCATCAGGACGTATGAATTCGGCTTCTTCATGATCGTGTTCGTCGTCGATTTCGCCGACGATTTCCTCGAGTACATCCTCGATCGTCAACAAACCGGCAACGCCGCCGTATTCATCGACGACTATCGCCATGTGATTATGGCTATCGCGAAATTCCTTGAGCAAGGCATTCAGTCGTTTCGACTCCGGAATAACCGACACCGGACGTAACAGTTTGCCTAGCGGCAGATCCTTTGCTTCGTCTTTGCCGAAATATCTCAGCAAGTCTTTTGCGAGCAATACGCCGAGGACTACATCACGATCCTCACCGATTACAGGAAAACGGGAATGTCCGGACTCAACGATGACTGCAAGGATGTCGTCATAATCTTGATCGATATCAATCACGACCATCTGCGAGCGTGGAATCATCACGTCGCGAACCTGGGTTTCGGACACCTCGAGAACACCGGAGAGCATGCTCTTCTCTTCGGCATCCAGTTCGATTCCGGATTGTTGAATCAGATCTTGGATTTCTTCGCGGCTCCAGGGCTCACCATTTATTGCACGCTTAATACGTGCAAACAAGCTGGTGTGTCCCTTGCCGCTGGTACTTGGCGGTTTGTCGTTCATCGAACCTGGGTTGACTGCAACGTGCCATGCCCGACGGGCCTGGCTAGTTGCTCATAGTAACACCTTGTAATCATTGCACTCTATATGGGTCGGCAACACCCCCACCAGCGAGAATACGCGCCTCCAGAACTTCCATTTCACGCGCTTCTTCGTCGGTTTCATGGTCAAAGCCGAGCAAATGCAGGGTACCGTGTACCAGCATGTGGGCCCAGTGCTCAGCGTAGGCCTTGCCAGCACGCTCCGCTTCGGCCCGCACGACGGGGGCGCAGACGGCAATATCGCCGAGCACGCCAGCTATTTCTGTTGGCAGCCCGGCCACAGGGCCCGCCGGAAACGACAGTACATTAGTGACTTTGTCGGTATCGCGATAGTCGCGGTTCAGCGCCTGCATCTCTGCTGCGTCGACGACCCGTACCGACACCTCGCATTCGCCCCTTGCCCCGGCGCCAACGAGCGCTATGTTTATCCAGCGACGAATATCGTCCTCATCAGGTATTCCGGCTTCTTGGCAGGCAAACTGCACATCGACATGAATACCGCCGGCCTCACCCATGTGTGGCAATCAAGCTTGGTTATCGTCGGCTTCATAAGCCTCGACGATACGCTGAACCAGTGGATGGCGTACAACATCGCGCGGCGAGAAAAAAGTAAACGCGACGCCATCAACACCGTCCAGAATATCGATGGCGTTTTTTAGCCCGGAACGCTGCCCCGCGGGCAAATCGATTTGCGTAATGTCGCCGGTAACAACCGCGCTCGAGCCAAAGCCGATACGTGTCAGAAACATCTTCATTTGTTCGGTGCTGGTATTTTGTGCTTCATCGAGAATACAGAACGACTCGTTGAGCGAACGACCGCGCATGAAAGCCAGCGGTGCGACTTCTATGACGTTTCGCTCGATTAGTCGCGAAACCATATCAACACCGATCATGTCGTACAACGCGTCATACATCGGCCGCAGATAGGGATCGACTTTCTGAGACATGTCGCCAGGTAGAAAGCCTAGGCGCTCCCCCGCTTCAACGGCGGGACGCACCAGAACGATCCTTCGAACTTGTTCATTATCGAGCGCTTCGACAGCGGCCGCGACAGCCAAATAAGTCTTGCCGGTGCCGGCCGGGCCAATGCCAAACGCGAGGTCGTGTTGCTGAATGTGCTGCACATACTGGGTTTGATTGGCGCCACGCGGTCGTACGAGCTTGCGTCGCGTCTGAATCGCAAATTCGTCAAGGTCTTTATCGGAAGCAGCGTCAGACCCCGACGATTCCTGATTCATGACGGACTCCTGCAAGTGTATGTGAACGCGCTCGGGATCGAGATGTTCGCGGCCTGCAAGCTCGAACAAAGACTCGAGCACATCGCCGCCGACTTCCGCAGCAGTCGGCTTGCCGGTAATACGAAAGCGATTGCCGCGACTCGCAATCTCAACATCGAGACGCTGTTCGATTTGTCGCAAGTGTTCGTCAAACTGACCGCAGAGATTTGCAAGGCGATCATTGTCGGCAGGTTCAAGGACGACGTCCCGGGAGATATGCAGTGCAGCATTCAAGATCGTTTTAGATTACGCCGCGACCTGCTTGCCCGCAAGGCGGCCGCGGAGCGAGTTCGGCAGAGCCTCAGTTATCGTGACCTCGACAAACTGGCCAATCAGTGACGCGTTACCGTCGAAGTTCACCCAGCGCATGTTTTCGGTGCGCCCGGATACCTGTCTATCGCTTTTCTTAGAAAGCCTTTCGACCAATATACGTTGCGTCGTCCCGACCATGCTGCGGCTAATCTGCATCGCCTGCTGATTGACGCGCGCCTGCAGAATTTGCAAACGCTCTTTTTTGACGCCCATTGGCGTGTCGTCGACAAGGATTGCCGCCGGTGTGCCGGGCCGGGGGCTGTATATAAACGAGAATGACTGATCGAAACCGACGTCAGCAATGAGATTCATCAGCGCCTCGAAGTCGGCGTCTGTCTCGCCGGGAAAGCCGACGATGAAATCCGACGACAACGAAATGTCGGGGCGAACGTTGCGCAACTTGCGAATCTTGCTCTTGTATTCGAGCACCGTATGGCCGCGTTTCATCGCCGCCAATATTTTGTCGGAACCATGCTGTACCGGCAGGTGCAGATAATTCGCAAGCTGTGGTACTTCGGCATATGCCTGAATCAGACTGTCGGTGAATTCCATCGGATGAGATGTAGTGAATCGAATCCGGTCGATACCTGGAACTGCCGCAACGTAATAAATCAGCGTCGCTAAATCTGCTGTCGCGCCATCGTGCATTGGTCCTCGGAATGCGTTGACGTTTTGACCCAGCAGATTGATTTCACGGACACCTTGCTCGCTGAGCTGCGCAACCTCGGCGACGACATCGTCCAACGGTCGGCTGATCTCTTCGCCGCGCGTATACGGCACCACACAGAAACTGCAGTACTTGCTGCAACCTTCCATACAAGACACGAAAGCGGACGGTCCTTCAGCGCGCGGCTCCGGCAAACAATCGAATTTCTCGATCTCGGGGAACGAAATATCGACGACCGATGACTCTCGTCGAGAGGCGCTGTCGATGAGTTGCGGTAGACGATGCAATGTCTGCGGCCCGAATACAACATCGACAAACGGTGCGCGTTTTGTGATGCCTTCGCCTTCCTGGCTCGCGACACAGCCGCCGACACCGATCATGACGCCGTCCTTGTTTTGCTTGAGCTGCCGCCAGCGGCCGAGCTCGGAAAACACTTTCTCTTGTGCTTTCTCGCGAATCGAGCAGGTATTGACGAGTAATAGATCAGCTTCGTCGACTTGATCCGTGCGTTCATAGCCGTGCGATTCGCGCAAGACATCCGCCATCTTCTCCGAGTCATACTCGTTCATTTGGCAGCCCATCGTTTTGATGTAGAGCTTCTTAGCCATAGCGTTATTCTAGCGCAGGAATATCGACCTATCGGATATATCCCATCGCCTCGAGCTTGACAAGAATTCGGTGTGCGGCGAGGTCCGGCGAAATGCCGACGGTATCGATCACCATCTCGGCATTCTCGGGAACCTGATATGGGTCTGAAATGCCGGTGAATTCCTTGATGATCCCCGCCCGCGCCTTAGCATACAGACCTTTGCGGTCGCGCTCCTCGCACACTTCCAGCGGCGTCGAGACATGAATCTCGACAAAACCACCGACCGGGCTGATCGTGTCGCGCACGATTCGTCGAGTACTGGTGTATGGCGCAATCGGCGCGCATATCGCGATGCCACCATTTTTTGTGATTTCGCTGGCAACATAGCCGATGCGCGTAATGTTCAGGTCGCGGTGCTCTTTCGAGAAGCCAAGCTCGCTCGACAGGTTTTTCCGGACGATATCGCCATCGAGTAGACTTACCGGGCGACCACCGATCTCCATGAGTTTAGTCATCAATGCATGGGCGATAGTCGACTTGCCGGAACCGGACAGACCGGTGAAAAATACAGTGAATCCCTGTCGGTGCCGCGGCGGATGCGTTCGGCGCAGCTCGGCAACGACATCCGGAAACGAAAACCACTCCGGAATATCGAGACCTTCGGTCAGCCGGCGACGTAACTCCGTACCGGAGATATTGAGCACCTTGTCATCGTCGGACTTTTCGTCGATCGGAATGTATTGGGCACGGTTTTCCGCGTATACCATTAACTTGAACGGCACCATCGTGATATCGAGTTCGTCGGCGTGTTCCTTAAGCAATTCTTGCGCGTCGTAGGGCCCATAGAAATCCTCACCCTTCGAATCCTTTCCTGGACCGGCGTGGTCGCGGCCGACGATTAGATGCGTGCAACCATAGTTCTTGCGAATAATTGCGTGCCACAGCGCTTCGCGCGGGCCGCCCATGCGCATTGCCAGTGGTAGCAAACTCAACATTGTCGTCTGATCGGGGTATCGCGACAGCAGTTGCTCATAGCAACGCACGCGCGTGAAATGATCAACGTCGCCGGGCTTCGTCATGCCAACGACCGGGTGAATCAGCAGATTTGCTTCAACCTCACGAGCGGCACGCAACGTCAGCTCCTGGTGCGCCCGATGCATTGGGTTGCGAGTCTGAAACGCGACGACCTTGCGCCAGCCAAGCTTCTTGAACCGGGCACGCATCTCGTGCGGACCATCGCGCAAATGTTTGAAATCGTAGTGTGTCGGTCGCTCAATGCCGGCCAGCTTGCCACCGACATACGCCGGGTTCGCGATGTTGTTAAGATAATGAACGGCGGGATGCGCCTCATCCGTCGTGCCGTAGACGCCTTTGGCCTCGACCTTTTTGTCCGGCGTCCAGACGTCGCCAACGACGAGCGTTGCGATAATGACGCCTTCTAGATCGCGTAGCGCCACCTTGTCGCCGGTGTTGATAGAGGCGGCAAATTCCTCGCTAACATCGAGCGTGATCGGCAACGGCCACAGCACGCCGGACTCAAGGCGCATGTTCTTTACGACGGAGTCGTAGTCATTCTTATTAAGAAATCCGTCGAGCGGCGAAAACGCCCCGTTCAGAACTAGCTCAATATCGCAGAGCTGACGCTCGGACAGGTCCCAAGACAGGTACTCCCGTGCGGCCTGCTTCTCGGCCTCGGCCACATCGGCCGATAAATAGAGGTTCTTTAGCTCGCCACCGTGTGGCTCCTTGAACGCGCCCATACTTATTCAATCCTTTGGTTTTTCGTCAAAAAGTTCGCAATCGTAACGATTCGAAGCGTCGCGTGCGACGCTCCGTGTCTCAGTCGATTGTGTGAAATGCGGCACGCGCCAGCAACGTCACTTCGTCGTGCCAGGTATTCATACAGTCGGCCCCTAGTTTAGAAACCCTGTATGTATCTGTGGGCATGGAACTACTTATACATTACCTTATTTATCAATAAGTTACTCTGAGTGTGAGACACAGAAACATGACAATATGGCAGTTATTCACGGCGCAAGAAGTGAGTATTCTCCATTTCCCCGCGTTGTGGCGCGCGATCGTACACCACAAGCGCGAAGCAGTCACTGCCTGCCGGGGTCAT
Organism: Gammaproteobacteria bacterium; assembly: GCA_029861535.1. Classification (GTDB taxonomy): domain Bacteria; phylum Pseudomonadota; class Gammaproteobacteria; order Steroidobacterales; family Woeseiaceae; genus UBA1847. The sequence goes on along the minus strand of JAOTZC010000003.1, from coordinate 47,712 downwards.
CGCATCGCCGCGTTGTGGCCAGATTACAAAGCGGAACATCACGACACTACTGCACGGACCGACCTGATAGGGATTGGTCCTTACGCCGCTTGCCGATCGAGCGGCATATAATTGTCGTTACTGCTTAATCATCCGCTACTGAGAGCGCAGGAATGAGCCTCACACAGTTTGCAGTGCCAACGGCGGTAGCCGTACCCGGAATGACGGTCCGCGAACTTTTCACAGAATGCGTGAAAGCTGATGTAGCCGGGCTGCCGTATCGGGGAGCTAGCGGTGAGATCGTCGGTAAGGCGTCCATCCGTCATGTGCTTGGAGAGGTCTGTATTCCGCAAGCCATGATCGAACACGCTCGGCTGCTGGGCGATAGCATCGAAGGTCTGCAATTTCCGGAAATCAAAGAGCAATGGCTGCTCGATCTGACTATCGATGACTTCATCCTAAGCGACGCGGCCACAATCACGCCCGCGTCGCCGCTGGCGAAGGCGCTGGCCGTCATGGAAAGCCATGACACCACGTATCTGTTCGTGATCGACGACGAACATAATTACCGCGGTACGCTGAGTATTGTGTCCTTGGCACGCCACTTACTGGATCGGAATTCCTAACTGCGATGGAATCGCACAGCGATATTGGTTCCATGTGGGTGGCCGCAGCCATTCTGTTTGGCGCATACGTGATGATCTTCAGCGAATGGCTGCATCGAACCTACGCTGCTCTGGCTGGTGCCGTCGTCATGGTCGGAGTCGGCGGCTGGTTGGGTTTTTACAGCCAGGAAGCCGCGCTGTTATCCATCGATTCAAACACCATCCTGCTGCTGATGGGCATGATGTTGTTGGTGGCGCTGCTGCGACCGACCGGAATGTTCGAATACCTGGCAATCCGCCTGGCGAAGGCAGCCGGCGGCAACCCGAAACGACTTTTGATTTACCTGGGCGTTGTGATCAGCGTGTTGAGCATGATTCTCGACAACGTCACCACCGTGATCATTTTCGCCCCGCTAACTATTCTGGTCACGCGCCTGCTCAATCTGAACCCGGCGCCGTTCTTGATCACGCTAGCCATGCTCTCGAACATCGGCGGCGCAACGACGCTTGTTGGTGACCCGCCCAACATCATGATTGGCAGCGCCGCCGGTATCGACTTCGTGACATTCCTCGTTAACATGGCGCCGATTGTCGCGGCACCATGGGTCGCGACCTTGCTGATACTGTTGGTTTTCTTCCGCAAGGATCTGCGCCCTCGCAACAGCGAACCGGTGCAATTCGATCTTGATGAAAAGAAGGCCATTCGAGAGCCCGTGCTGCTGGGCCGAATGCTAGCGGTCATGGGGCTGGTCGTTATTCTGTTCTTTACGCACAGCCAGCTGGGCTATTACCCGTCCTTCGTTAGCCTGATCGGCCTCGCATTAGCGCTAATACTGGTACGCCCGCATGCCGACCAACTTGTCACACAGGTGGACTGGTCGATACTGCTTTTCTTCGCCTCACTATTTGTCATCGTCGGCGGCGTCGAGGCGACAGGCCTGCTCGACCTTATCGGTGAGCGACTGGCGGAGGCCGCGCGTTATCCGAACAAGATGCTGGTGACCGCGCTGGCACTAATGTGGGTTGCTGCTATTGTCAGCGCATTGATCGACAATATTCCATTTACGGTTACGATGCTTCCGATCATTGGCGCCTTGTCGGCGGAGGGTATTGACGTCTACCCGTTCTGGTGGGCACTCGCGATCGGCGTGGCGCTCGGTGGCAATGGCACACACATCGGCGCAACAGCGAATATCGTCGTCGTCGCACAGGCGGAAAAAAGCGGCGTACCGGGCGCCCGCATCACCCCAATGCAGTGGCTTAGAACCGGGCTACCCGTAATGCTCGTGGGTCTTGTCGCCGCAAGCCTCGCGTTTTCTTTGATCTACTCGACGTTTTAGAACGGAATGTCATCATCGAAATCGTCGGCCGGCGGTGCGCTCTGCTGGCCGCCGCGTTTGCCGCCACCGCTGCTGTCACCCTCGTCGCCACCACTACTGCCGCCGCCGCGAGAGCCACCACCACCGCGGCCCCCCAGCATTTGCATCTCGTCGGCGATGACTTCGGTCGTGTATCGATCGTTACCGTCTCGATCCTGCCACTTGCGAGTGCGAAGTTTGCCCTCGATATACACCTGCGAGCCTTTTCGTAGGTATTCGGCCGCGATTTCGGCGAGACGATTAAACATAGCGACCTTGTGCCATTCAGTTCGATCCTTCTGCTCGCCAGTCTGCTTATCCTTCCACGACTCGTTGGTCGCGACCGTGATGTTGGTGACTGCGCTACCTGATGGCATATAGCGCGTTTCGGGGTCCTGCCCGAGATTGCCTACTAGGATGACTTTATTGATTCCGCGCGCCATGTCCGGTCCTCTGTTTCTGCTGTGTCTGATCTTTCAAGATCGTGTTTTTATGGCTCAGAAAATGGGCCTTGCCACCTTCGAGGGTCGCTTATTGTAGAGCCTGGCGGGGCAATTGCCAGCCTGATTTCTCGACAAATCTGCGCTTTATTCGGCCGTTTGCCGTGAACGGCCGAATCCATGAGAGGCCAGCCAGATTGCAGCCAGCAAGGCGCACACAAAGAACACGTTTTCCGGTCGTCCATCGACAAGAAAGCGGCCGCCGATCAAGCCGCCAGCGAACGCTCCAAGGAATTGCGAACTCGAAAACACACCCAGCGACGCGCCCCGGGAATCGTCGTCTGCGAGCAGCGAAAGCCGTGCCGGCAATCCGGCCTCCAGAAAGTTAAACCCGGCAAAAAACAATGCCAGCGCGGCAAACACCGTCACAGTCGAATAAGCCACAAAGCTCAGGGCTAGCTCGCCGACGAGGATCAGTAGCACGGCAATGGCGACCGTGCTGCCTTTGCCCTGCCGCTCGTCTTTGAGGATCAGCGGCACGGTGCCAATCAGCGATACCAATATCGCTGCGATGTAAACTTTCCAGTGAGACGTCAATGCTAGTTCGAGCGAAATGCTGAGCAAGAACGGCAGCGCAACGAAACTCGCCGTCATAATTGCGTGCAATAGAAATACGTAGAAGTCCAGTCGCAGCATCTCAGGCCTGAGTGTGTCCGCGAACCGCCACTGGCGCGGCACCGCCGGACGCTCGATCGTGTCGGGCAACGCCAACAAAAGCGCGCCAGCCAGAAATGCAACGACGAACGCGAATAAAAACAATGCCCGCACGCCGAATTGCGCCGCGAACCACGGACCGAAGACCATTGCGACAAAAAAGGCCGCGCCAATGCTGATACCGAATACGGCCATCGATCGGGTTCGCACCTGGGCGCGTGTTGCGTCTGAAATCAACGCCGTAAGTGTCGCTGAAATCGCGCCAGCACCTTGCAGCAGACGCCCCGCTATCACGCCGTATATCGTGTCGCTTAGTCCCGCGACAGCGCTGCCGATGGCGAAAATTGCCAAGCCGCCGAGAATGACCGGCACTCGCCCGATTCGATCGGACAAGGCGCCCAGCGGAATCTGCAGGCCGGCCTGCGTTAGACCGTACGCACCAACGGCGAGGCCGATGAGGATCGGCGTCGCATCCTCGAAGCCTGCAACGTACAGCGACAACACCGGCAACAGCGCAAACAAGCCCAGCATGCGGAGCATTGTGATGGCGGCAATGACGCCGATGGCACGCTTTTCGGCACCTAGCATTGCGGCGATTGGAGATTCGTCGGGCATCGGCTAATAGATTTGTTACAGGTTTGGCTTTGCGCCTGCATCGGAGGGCGGCGTATATTAGCAGGTTGGCCGACGAGCGCTTGATTCTTGCCTGACTCTGCATGAAAACGAACGACAAAACTATCGACAGAATGTCCACCGAGACCAAATCCATTGAATTGAGGGGCGCGCGGACGCACAACCTGTGCAACCTCGATTTGACCCTGCCACGCGACAAGCTGATCGTATTCACCGGCCTTTCGGGCTCTGGGAAATCGTCGCTCGCATTTGACACGATCTACGCGGAAGGCCAGCGCCGTTATGTTGAGTCGTTGTCGGCCTATGCGCGGCAATTTCTATCGATGATGGAAAAGCCCGATATCGACCACATTGACGGCCTCTCGCCGGCGATTTCGATCGAACAGAAATCGACCTCGCACAATCCGAGATCGACCGTCGGCACGGTCACCGAGATCTACGACTACCTGCGCCTGTTGTACGCGCGCGCCGGCATTCCGAAATGTCCGGACCACGACACGACCTTAGAGGCACAAACCGTCAGCCAAATGGTGGACCAGGTGCTGGCCTTGCCAGATGGAACACGGCTGTTGCTGCTCGCGCCCGTAGTCGACAACCGCAAGGGCGAGCACGTCCAGCTGATGCAGGATCTGATGGCACAGGGTTTCATTCGGGCACGTATTGATGGCGAAGTGTACGAACTCGATCAGCCGCCATCTCTCGACCTTCGCAAGAAACACACAATCGAGGCAATCGTCGACCGCATAAAAGTCAATCAGGATTTGCGACTGCGCCTGGCCGAGTCGTTCGAGACGGCGCTCCGTCTGGCCGACGGTGTTGCGCGAATCGCGAAGATGGATGGTTCTGACGACGAAGAGCTGGTGTTCTCCGATCGTTTCGCCTGCAAGATTTGCGGCTACAGCCTGACCGAGCTTGAGCCCCGGCTTTTTTCGTTCAATAACCCTTCCGGCGCCTGTCCAACTTGCGACGGCTTAGGTGTGAAACAGTTTTTCGACCCGGACAGAGTCGTCGTGAATTCGTCATTGTCTCTCGCCGGCGGCGCAATTCGTGGCTGGGATCGGAAGACCACCTACTACTATCAGATGATACAAAGCCTGGCGTCGCACTACGATTTTGACATCGAAACGCCATTCGACAAGCTCAGCAACAAATTGCAGAACATAATCTTGTACGGTAGCGGCAGCGAAAAAATCGAGTTTCACTACGCAAATTCGCGCGGCATGCAAATCAAGAAACTGCATCGCTTCGAGGGCGTGATACCAAATCTTGATCGCCGCTATCGCGAAACGGAATCGGGAGCCGTCCGCGAGGAATTGACAAAGTTCCTGAATAGCCAGGCGTGCCCGGACTGCAACGGAACACGATTGAATCGCGCCGCCCGACATGTCTTCATTACAGATCGCGCGTTGCCAGAATTAACGGCAATGTCGGTCGGCCACGCACGAGAATTCTTCGAGCACATGCAACTCGATGGCTGGCGCGCGACGATTGCCGATAAGATCGCCAAAGAAATTGGCGACCGGCTAAGCTTCCTGTCCGATGTTGGCCTGGACTATCTTTCCCTCGATCGCAGTGCTGAAACGTTGTCCGGCGGCGAAGCACAGCGGATTCGGCTGGCCAGCCAAATCGGTTCCGGGCTCGTCGGTGTCATGTACATCTTGGATGAACCGTCGATCGGGCTGCACCAGCGTGACAATCAGCGTCTGTTGGGCACGCTGACGCATTTGCGAGATATTGGCAACACCGTCATTGTTGTCGAGCATGACGAAGAAGCAATAATGTCGGCCGACCATGTGGTCGATCTTGGTCCCGGCGCGGGCGTGCATGGCGGCAAAGTTGTCGCCGCCGGCACACCGGAACAGATAAAGAGAGAACCCAAATCGCTGACCGGGCAGTATTTATCCGGCAAACGCATGATTGCCGTTCCCGACGACCGCACCGCGCCCGATGCGAACCGGCAAATTACGATAGTCGGCGCGGCTGGCAACAATCTGAAAGACGTCGAGGCATCGATACCGGTCGGCTTGATGACCTGCATCACAGGTGTGTCCGGCTCCGGTAAGTCCACACTTGTCAACGACACTTTGTATAAGGCTGTCGCCGACGAGCTCAATCGCACCAACCGCAATCCGGCGCCGCATCAAGAAATTCGCGGTCTCAATCACGTCGATCGCGTTATCGATATCAGCCAGAGCCCAATCGGACGTACGCCGCGATCGAACCCAGCAACGTACAGCGGTCTGTTCACGCCGATTCGCGAATTGTTTGCCGGCACGCAGGAATCGCGCTCACGTGGCTACATGCCGGGGCGCTTCAGTTTTAACGTCAAAGGTGGGCGTTGCGAGGCCTGCCAGGGAGACGGCGTCATAAAGGTCGAAATGCATTTCCTGCCCGACGTTTATGTCCCCTGCGATGTCTGCCGCGGCAAGCGCTACAACCGCGAAACCTTAGAGATTCGCTACAAAGGCAGGAATATTCACGAAGTTCTGGAAATGACCGTCGAAGACGCGCTCGAGTTTTTCAAAAACGTGCCGGTCATTGCCAAGAAACTACAGACGTTGACGGATGTCGGACTGTCTTACATTCGCCTCGGCCAAAACGCAACGACTTTGTCCGGTGGCGAAGCACAGCGCGTAAAGCTCGCGAAGGAGCTGTCCAAGCGCGATACCGGCAATACGCTGTACATTCTAGACGAACCGACGACCGGCCTGCATTTCCAGGATATCGAATTATTACTCGGTGTTTTGCACCGGCTTCGCGATCACGGCAACACGATCGTTGTAATCGAACACAATCTTGATGTCATCAAGACAGCAGATTGGATCATCGACCTCGGCCCGGAAGGTGGCGACGGTGGTGGCAGGATTATCGCGACGGGCACCCCCGAAGATGTCGCGACGTCGAAAACGTCGTTTACCGGCGAATACCTGAAAGCACTCCTGAAAAAACGCGCCGCTTAGCGTGGGTGACATGGGGCTGGGGGGACAACGCTTCTCATCGTCATGGCTCACTGCGTTGCGCTTTACTTCCGATGAAAAGCATTGTCCCCCCAACCCTCGATTCGACATTAGTCTTGCGATCGATTTCGAACGTGAGCGTCGAATGCCGCCGCGAAGCGCATTGCCGCCCCAGAGTCTGTTCGTAGATATAGGGACGGTTCGATCAATTCCAGTTCCATCAGCAGGTAGCGGTCATCGTCGTCGCGTACAAAATCAATGCGCGCGTAGACCGGCTCCGGCTTTACCAAGCCCATTGTGCGAGTTGCGATATCAATCAGTCTGTCCGGCGGAGTAATGGCCTTGATTTCAGCGCCATGTTCTTCCTGTACACGGAAGTCACCCGCTTTCGGTGTTTTCAGAATCGCGTGGCTGTAGGCGTCACCCAGAAAGAACAGCGAAAACTCGCCTTCAGATTGTATGTTGGCGATAAATGGCTGCACGAAAAACGGTCGATCGCGAAATGTCTCCGTGAGCTCGCGGCAAAGTGTATCGCCGATCGGTTTCGTCAGTACGAAGGTGTCCACGGCGTTTGCACCGATCAAAGGTTTGAGAACAAGCTTGTCAGTATTGTGCTCTGAAAAAAACACGTCGGCATTTTCTGCATCGAATTCTGGATACCAGGTGCTTGGTACGACGTCGGCGCCGCGTTCCTCGAGGTCCTTCAAGTAGGTCTTTTCGAGTGTCCAGTGAACCAACGCAAGATCATTGACCAGCACCGCAGTCGATTTGTCGATAGTGTCGAGGACATCAAGAAACAACGCAGGATCTTCCAGGTAGTCCCAAGGCGTACAGATGTAGACCGCGTCAAAATCCTCCCAGGCAATTGACCGATCGCGCCAGTTGACGAGCACGACCCGCCAGCCGAGTTCAGCCATCGGCGCAATACTCAAGTCGTAATCGGTAACGAAGTCACCAGGATTTTGCATCGTAAGGAATGCACATTGCCGCTGACGCATTCAGTTTCCAAAGTCGATTTTTGTCGAGGATAACAAATAAAATCAGATATTTACGCGTCAATTAGCGGCGGGCTGACCGGCGTCCGGCGGGTCGCTACCGAATCGTCCGTCGCGCAGAAAGTGGACGGTCAGACTGATCGTCTCGCGCATTCGCATCATAAAAGCATGCGAGTGCTCCACGATGACGAAGTCGGCCATTCCTTCGAGCTTGGTGTCCTCGACTGAAACTCGGCCGTCATCCGGATTCGGCAAAACTGCCGACGTCAGCGGATCGATCGAGCGATTGCCCGCGATAACACCCACTTCGAAATTTGCCGGGCCGAGCTTTAATGGAACGCTGTCTTCGCCTTTACCAAGTTGTCGCCCGGCTGGGCCATTTAACCAGTCGAATCCGGGTACATCGCGCAACCTGTCCACGGCGGCGCTACCTTGATTAGGCGGCGCCAACATTACTACACGGCCAAGATCTGCAATTTCTTTTTGCGACAAATATTGCCGAACGAGTATCCCACCAAGAGAGTGTGTTACGAAATGCACACGAGTGACATCGTCATTGGCACGGCATCCCGCAAGGCCGGCATCAACCGCTAACGTCGCGAGCTCATCGATCGGATAGTCGCGCGACGGATACTCAATGTTGATCGTCTCAAATCCCTCGTCGGCCAACGCCTCCTGCATGCGCTCCATCGACGATGCGCTGCGAACCAGGCCATGCAACAGCACGACGCACTCGGATGCCTGCAATGCGCCGGATACAAAGAACATGGTGAGCAAACTCAGTATCGACGTTGAGCTTCGCATATCATTGTCGCAATTTACTGCGCAGTTGCTTGTCATGAACTGCACTCAGCGTGATAAGCGCCATAACTGCACCGAACAGCGCCCAACCCATATCCGATTGGGTATCCCACACATAGCCTTGCGTGCCGAGAAACGCGTCCGCAGCTTCTTCCGAAAGCAATGCAACCCACCACTCGATCAGTTCATAAAAGGCACTGATACCAAGACACATCGCGACAACGAAAAAGCTCATCCAAGCCTGCGATCGAAAGACGCCGAGCCGAATGACGATTTCGCGGGTGACAATTGCTGGAATGAAGCCCTGCGCAACATGGCCAAGCTTGTCGTAGTTATTTCGACTATGTCCAAGCAACTCGCCGACATAGTCGCCGATCGGCACTTCGGCATAGGTATAGTGGCCGCCAACCATTAGGATAATGCAGTGGATCAGAATTAATGTGTAAGTCAGCGTCGTTAGCGGGAAGCGCTCGCGAGTCCAAAACAGGATGACGATGGCAATGAGCGCGGGTAGCACCTCGAGAACCCAGGTCGTCGTGTCCTTCGGATTGATGCCCGACCAGACCAACACCGCGATGAAAATAATTACCCAGCTAACTCGCCAATAACTCACTCACGCCTCGCTAGTCGATGTGTCCGTTTGGTCGCTTTTTCGCGAGCGAAAAAATCCGTCGCGCGCGAAACACTGCCATGTCCAAGGTAACCACTTTAACAAAGCGAAGCTCAGCCACAATGCCCAGCCCAGTATCAGACCTTTGTAGATCCACATCGGCACGGACATCGCCTTAGCAACTGGAATTGTCGATTCGCTACGGTCGGCGAACCACGACAGGTAATTGCCGAAAGAATCGTTGCCGGTTACATGCATGTCCGGCGTCCCCAATAGTCCCATCGGTAGGCTGGAAACGATGGATACCAACGCAACGACGGTCAGCAAGACGATTCCCACCTGCGCCAAATTATAGCGCCACCATGGGCCGTCGAAGCGCCACTTGTCGCGTGCGCCAACGGCGAGAATCCAGACCGCAACAAAGCCGAGCACGGGCCAGCTAAATGTGCTGAAACCGACACCGAGCAGGAGCCAGTGATGTGTTTTCAGTGGCGTCCAGTCAACACGCCCCAGAATCAGCGCGAGCATGATCAATACGGCAAGCTCGGACCAATACAAGACCGCCGGACCAAGCCTTGGACCGCTTGTCGCTAACAGCCAACGATTCTCCGGCAGGCTAAGATTCGACGATATATTGCTCGACGCCGCGCCGACATCAATCGTTGCTGTCCTAGACACCCAGGAGACATTTCCGTCTTCACGCCATTTGATTTCGATAGCGTGTTTGCCCGGCAGAATCGGCAGCGTTAGTTCACCGTTTTCCGCGCGCAATGGTTCGTGGTTGCCATCGATCGATACATCCGTGACTTCAGCACCTTCCGGGAGCCGGATAATATGCTGGGCACCCCGGGTACTTCGATAACTTAGCGACAGCGTCGTGTTCCGAGACCGCGCACCCTGTTCGATGCTGACATCGACGGAGTCGAACGCCAACGTTGAGCCTTCGGCAGCTTCGGGCCGGCTCGCAATGATCTGCAACGATTCGCCGCCGCGCGGATGGAACTCAGCCATGCGCACGCTGGCGCCCTGATTGCCTGACTCGCTCTCGGGAACACCGCTGAATTCCGCGTGCCATACTGAACCGACACCGACGTACCAGGTATCTTTCCACGGCGCGCCTGCGGCGCTGGAAAGAACGAGTGGCGATGTTCGCGGCAGATTTGATTGCCAGCTCGCCGTGCGCTGCGTGGGATTCATCGATACAAGAATCTTGCCGTCGTCGACCGTCATATCGTCTGTCAGCACGGTCTCGCCTTCGATCAATGGCAGCTGCAGCGTTAGCGCGCCTTGCATCGGCGCGATTCGTTGCACCGTCGTCGTCACGCGCCAGTCGAGACCGAGTTCGACAGTACGGCTGACGTGTACAAACGGCGGAAAACGACTGCTTTCCCATCGCGGTGCACCGTCGCCGCCCTCATCCGTCTGCAGCCGTGTCAGCTGAAGCGAGCCAGATAACAATCGTCGATCTTTTATACCAGCGATAAACCAGCCATCACCGCTCGCTTCAATGACACGCGGCGGTGTCGGAAAAGCGATTTCCAGGCTGTCAGCGACCGCCGCGCTGCCGCTGATCGAAACGACATGGCGGCCAATGGGTACTCGTAGCCAAAGATTCTGATTTGCACCCCGCAACACTTGCGCCGACGACGAGCCTTCGACAACAACCGCGTCCGGCCGCCAGCCGCGAAGCGAGCCTGGCAGCGGGATCGCGACTTCTTCGAGCGCATTGATCGTCAGCCGCATGCTGACCGTAGACTCTCCGATGTCGACATCGGCGGCGACGATCTCCGCGCAGCGCGGCACGCAGTCCGGTGGCTGCAGCAAGCGGTTTTGGAGTTCGTTCAGAAGGTCGCGATCCGGTAGTTCGGCCCTGGCCTCCGGAATTCCCAACATCGACACCGCGATGAGGCCGGTTAACAGACATGTCGTCGCACTGCGACCGATGTTTAGCCCGCCCGGCAGCGTCCAACGCTTCTTAATGACTTCGGCAGCGAGCACCGCCGTAAACAACAACAACAACAGCACCTCGACAAATCGCAACAGGGTTACGGCCCAGCGCGATAGAACCACCAGCCGCATAGTCTGCTCGGCGTCGACGGGACCGCTCCACGTCAATCGATAGGCATTCCATTGCCAAGACGGAATCCCCGGGCCCGCCTGAACGATTGCATTCGGCGCATAACGCGCGAAGTTCGTTGACGCGATTTGAGCTCCTGTCACCATGATCTCTTCAAGGGATTCCACGCGATCCGTCGCAAACATGGCTTCCTTCTCCGCGAGTCGTGCCCGCGCCGGCACATCCTCTTCGACACTTAGCGTCGTCGGCGCAAGTCCACCATTATAAGTACGACCGTATTGCCACAGATTCCATTGCGGTTCGAGCTGCGGATAGATTGCAACGCGCAGCTGGCCGGCGACAAACGGTACTAGCGCAAAAACGAGCAGCAATGTGCTAAGCCCGAGATACCCACGCACGGCATTGAGCAGTTTGCCGGCCGGCGCCACGCGCAGCAGCGCAATGGCGACCAACAGGTTCAGCCACAGCCATGCCGGCGCATTGATTTCGTGATAGCTCAGCGTCAGAGCCAATAGCGCGATAATGCCGGATGTGCGGCCAAACAGTTTCCATGCAGCGATCGTAATGATTAGAACCAGAAAAAAATCGAGCAATTCCCACTGACCAACCCAGCTGCCGTCCGCAGCGTCCACGCCCGGCGCGGCCAGCAATTTGTGCCCCGGTGGAAGATATAGAACGGTATCTACGTCGACAAAGCGTGCATCCCAGCCGGTAACAGGCATTGACGCGCGCGTCTCGCTGCGACCGAGTGCGAGCACATCGAGATCCGCCTCACGAATCTCGATGCCGGTCTGACCTTCCTCATCGCCGGTAGTGATTAGAAGATTTTCGTCGCCCTCGGTTGCGCTCTTCAGCGCAAACGGCAGCTGCATGTCGAGTCGCCAGTCGGCTCGCATCGTGCCACTAATTTTGTCTTGCACGACGAAGCCGCCGCCACCAAAGTCGAGCCACATTTTGCGCCCTAGACCGAGGTCGTTGTCTGCCGCGGCCATGCCGCGACTGCGCTCTGTAATCTCGAGAGATTCTCCTCGGGCAATGCGAAACGCCGGCAGCTCGGACCAGCCACCCGGGACTTGAACTCGCAACGGATCGACCGGTGGCAGTCCTTCGGCGGCAGTCACTCGCAGTCGATCGTTGGCACGATAACTCCAAATTTCCGTATCCGGTAGATTAGTCTCTGCTTCAGGCAGTGTTATCGAGTTCAACACTTCAGGAGCGCGCGCTGTCAGCGACACCTCCCAGCGACCGGGTCGGACTTGCACACGCAGCTGGCCGTCTGCCTCAAGCCGGGCAGGCAGTGCGCTCTGAATGGATAACGGCACAAAGCCGTCCGGCAATATCGGACCGAACAATTCCTCACGGACGCTTCCAGAGATATCGATCTGCACTTGCGTAACGAGCCGCGTCGGCACATCGTCCAAAACTAGCCGGTAAACCTGTACGCTTACCGCATCGCGCGCCTGCGTTTCACGTTTACGCTCGCCTAGAAAAACGCCATTTCGATCAATTTCAGGTTTGGCGATGCGCTGGCCATTGACGGTTAGCGCCACCAGGCCGCTTTGCGGCGGTACGCGCAATACGCCGGGGCGATCGTCCCACTCGAAACGGCCGTTCAATCGATATCTGCCCGGCTGAACTCGAACGCTGGGCATACCATCATGTTCAACGACGGCCACCGGCGAGCCGTTGGCCGTGACCTGATCAGGCCAATAGGCCGTATTTCCCGGTAGCGGCAGCCACGCGTCTTCCGCCGTAACGGTCCACTGTTGCGTAAAACGGCCACCGTTTTCATCGACACTGAGGTCCAAGGTACTTGGCCACGCACAAACGTAGTCGCCTCGGTCGCTGCTGCCACGATTGAAGTAGAACGGGCAGTCACGATACTCCTTGCCTTCAAGTACCCAGGCTTCCCAGCCCTGCAGCTCACTGGGGATATATACGTCAGCGGAATACGCTGTTGTGGTTGAAAGCAACAGTGAAAAAAGCACTAGCCTGAAAGTCGATGACATCGCTGTCCCTCCGTCATGGCGTGGTCGACACTATACGTCAACGCAAGCATTTTGATGTTAGGGTTATTCCTCAACCCTGACTGTTCAATAATGAGGTGGGCGCTCGTTGCTGTGTTCAGCGCCCGGCAAAGCCTCATCGAGTGAGGCGATCCGTTCGGCCATTGAAGCGCACAGGCGCTCAAGCGTCATGATGGTTTCCTGTTGTTTTGTTAGGGCAGCATTAAGTTCAATCAGTGTCTGGTCCTGATGTGCGAGCTTCGTCTCTATGTCGATGAAGCGTTGTTCGGACATGGTGTTCTCCAGTTGCTGGCGACTGACCAGTGTATCCTAGGCGTTTTACAACACCGCTGCCCGCATGTCCCTGCTACGTTTTGACGAAGTCTCGCTGGAGTTTGGCGACCAGAAAATCCTGATTGACGCAGATTTCGCGATCGAGCCGGGAGAGCGTGTCTGCCTGATCGGCCGCAATGGCGCCGGCAAATCGACGACACTAAAGCTGATCAGTGGCGAAATCGATTTCGACCGCGGCGAGATCATACGCAAGTCCGACCTGGTCATCAGCCAGCTCGCACAAACTCTACCCGAAGCAATGAACCAACCGGTAAGAGATGTTGTCCGTTCCGGCCTTCAAGAAATCGAGGCGCTGCTCGTCGAGTACGAGCGCCGCTCGTCGCTCGACCTCGACACATCCGGGATGCAGGAGCTCGAAAAACTGCATGCGCGCATCGACGCCCGTGACGGCTGGCATATTGAGCAGCGCGTCGAATCGACAATGACCGATCTAAATTTGCCAGCCGATAGATCGATGCGTGATCTTTCCGGCGGTTGGCGGCGCCGAGTGGCGCTGGCGAAAGCCCTGGTACAAAAGCCCGATTTGTTGTTGCTCGACGAACCCACCAACCATCTCGACATTGCAACGATAAAGTGGCTCGAAGACCGCGCGTATGCGTATCCCGGCGCCGTCCTTTTTATCACCCACGATCGTGCGTTCCTGCAACGCCTTGCAACTCGTATTGTCGAAATCGATCTCGGCAAATTGACGAGCTGGCCCGGCGACTATGATGAATACTTGCGCCGCAAAGACAAAGCGCTTGCGGACGAGGCCACCGCGCATGCGCGCTTCGACAAGACGCTTGAGCAGGAAGAAGCCTGGGTTCGGCAGGGGATCAAGGCGCGACGGACGCGCAATGAGGGTCGCGTCCGTGCGTTAAAAAAAATGCGCGAGGAACGTGCCCAAAGACTGTCACGCGATTCGAAAGCTCGCATTCACATTGAGGAGGCAGAACAATCCGGTCGCAAGGTTATTCGCGCGCGCAATGTCTGCTTTCGCTATGACAAGCCGCTGATCGAAAACTTTTCGATCAAGATTACGCGTGGCGATCGTATAGGACTTATCGGCAATAATGGTGTCGGCAAGACTACGCTGCTGCGGCTGCTACTCGGGCAGCTCGAGCCACAGCTTGGCACGATCAAACATGGCACGAACCTCGAAATCGGTTACTTCGACCAGCTTCGGCAGTCCCTGGATCTGGAAAAATCCGTCGCCTATAACGTCGGCGAAGGCCGCACGTATATCAAGCTTAACGGCAAGGATCGGCATATCGTTGGCTATTTGAAAGGCTTTCTATTTAGCCCGAAGCGATCGATGACGCCGGTCAAATCACTTTCCGGGGGTGAGCGCAATCGTGTCATTCTGGCAAAGCTATTCACTGAAGCGGCGAATTTGCTAGTGCTCGACGAACCCACCAACGACCTCGATATCGAGACACTGGAAGTGCTTGAAGAAAAGCTCTGCGAATATCAGGGAACCCTCATCGTCGTTAGCCACGACCGAGAATTTTTAGACAACGTCGTCACAAGCACCGTTGTGTTCGAAGAGAATGGTCGCATTCAGGAATACGTGGGCGGCTATCGCGATTGGTTGCGTCAGGGTCATCAGCTAACCGAAACCGACGACCCGACCGTTGCGGAAGAGCGCAGGCGTCAGGCGTCGGCACGGAAAAAGCGGCAAAAGCCGACGAAACTCAGCTACAAAGACCAGCGTGAACTCGAGCAACTGCCAGATGAGATCGAAACGCTCGAAGCTCGGCTCGCAGAATTACAGCAAGTCTTGTCCGCGCCCGATTTTTATGCGCAAGAGCAGAAAATTGTTCAGGCAACACTCACCGAGCTCGCCGAAACAGAAGATCTGCTTCACGCCCGCGTTGATCGATGGGGTGTACTCGAAGCCCTACAACAGTCATATCAAGTGCAGGATTAGCGCAACCTGACATCCGAATCCACCGACGAACGACAGTGTTCGAACCCAAGAAATGGCGAACATATACATTGATTAATATTGCTTTCGTGCAGCCGCTATTTCGGCTGAACTTTGACAGGTCGTGTCAGGTAATAGCACTGATCGCTGAGAATCTGATCGGCCGGGTATTCCTGAATTTCAAACCCCAACGATCGGTAACACTTTAGCGCCGGCAGATTGTCGCGAAAAACGAACAACGAAAACTCACCGAGTGGCAGCAAAGTTGGGCCGACTGACATCAACATCGTCACAAGTTGTCGGCCGATTCCATTGCCGCGCCGATCCGGCCGCACAACTAACCGAGCCAGATTGATGCGACCATTTCGATCGTACATTTGGCCAAACGCACACAATTGTTCGGACGGGTCGCGTAGACTGAACGACGCCATTTCGGGCCAGTGGCAATCTTTTCGAAAGGACTCGCGCGTATAGGGGAAACGGAACTTAGGGCCGCCCCAAGTTATTACTTCGGCCTCGGTGTCGAACCAACCCATTAAGACGTCGATGTCGACTTCGTCGGATCGCTGTAGTGTCCACGCGTCGTTATGGGATTGCGCTTGCATGAAGGTATCGCTGCCGTCCCGGCCGGTCAGACCGTCAGCCGCTGGGCATCGTCTCCGCAAAATATCGGTCGAAGGCGCGATGTACAATCTCCGCAGATATGTTCGCCGCCTCAACAGCGGTGTTGAACTGATCCATTTCGGAAACGCTTACTGCACCATCCGCAGCAACCACCTTAAGCGCCATTAACGCAATATCTTCTTTCTCTTTGTCCGACAGCGTGCGCGCCAGGTCTGCCAGCGCCTGGCCAAGATTCGGCTGCTCGGCCATTTCACTCATCGCCCTTGTCAATAGTTCGAGGGATTCCGCGCTTTGTAACTCGAAGTGCTGCTGAATCAGTTCGATCATTTTTGCCGATTCTTCTGGTTCGATCTGACCGCTTCCTTTCGCAACATAGATCAATAAAGCCGCGACCAGAAATTTTGAATCATAAGCTACCGGGCCGTCGGTAGTTTCGACGATAAGTACGTTTCCGTCCAACGTTGATGTGATAATCGTGTCGCCCATAGCTTTGACGCCTATTTTGTCTTGTATGCCTTACGCATTCGTTTGACGGATTCGTTTATCAGTCGTTCCATCACCCTTTCGTCCACATCTGACAAACGCTTGATATAAAGGCAAGATTTTCCGTTTTTGTATTTTCCGAGTTTCTTCAATAGTCCATCGAATCGACTGACGCCGGGCATGATGTACACGCTCAACGCTTGCTTTCGAGGCGAAAACCCGATCAATGGCCATTCAAAATCTTTGCCGGCGGTATTAGTGTAATAGTAGGAACCGAAACCCACAATTTGCGTGCCCCACATTTTGGCACGCCTGCCGGTCGCCTTGCGCATCATTGCCGCTATTTTCTTGGCGTCCTTTTTCTTCTGGCCGTCTTCGATAGCATCGATAAAAGCCGAGACGCTGGCCTTGGTTGGTTTGGTTTTGAGCTCGGCCATCTTGCCCCTTCATCGTTCTTAGTGCTGCCGGGTACACCGCTGCATCATACCTCTAGCGGCACTACCGCCGTTAGTGCGACGTACCATACAATCGGTCTCCGGCATCGCCCAGACCGGGCACTATGTATTTGTTTTCATTGAGATGATCGTCGATCGCCGCCGCATAAACCGCGACGTCTGGGTGCGTGGCCTCAACGAGCTCGATGCCCTCGGGGCAGGTAACGATACACACGACAACAATATTATTG
This sequence comes from Gammaproteobacteria bacterium, assembly GCA_029861535.1. Taxonomy (GTDB): domain Bacteria; phylum Pseudomonadota; class Gammaproteobacteria; order Steroidobacterales; family Woeseiaceae; genus UBA1847. The sequence goes on along the minus strand of JAOTZC010000003.1, from coordinate 30,485 downwards.
GCCCCGTTTTCCTTTAGCAGATCGATAGCAGCGACCGTCGAGCCGCCGGTCGCCAGCATCGGATCGATAATAATGCAGGTGCCACCCCGAATCTGAGGCGGAAATCGCTCGTAATAAGTAACCGGATTTTTGCTGATTTCATCTCGATACAAGCCAACAAAGCCGACGCGCGCAGTTGGCACGAGCTCGAGAATTCCATCCAGCATGCCAACACCCGCACGGAGAATCGGTACAACGACCAAGTCGGTATCGATTTTTCGACATTTCGCTTCAGCGACCGGCGTTTGCACCGTGACATTCTTGGTTCGGACATTTTTTAGCGCTTCGTAACAAATAAATTTTGTAATTTCGGTCGAAAGCTCGCGAAAGCGCTTGTGTCCCGTATCAACGTCACGAATGATCGCAAGTTTATGTTGCACGCATGGATGATCAACTAGTTCGGCCATCAATTTTCCCCTTGTTATTCTTTCTCCGCTTCTGCCGCCGACCAGAATGCATATTCAGTACCAACAGGGTCGGTAAAATGAAATCGTTGCCCTCCCGGAAATGAAAATATGTCCTGACTGATAGTCGCCCCAAGTTCGACGACGCGCTCACGGTCGCGTTCGAGATTTTCGCTATAGAACACAATCAGCACACCGGTCGATGGCGCTGGCTCATCCGATCGACGAAAGCCGCCCGCCAACCGACCATCACTAAAACTAATGTAATCAGCGCCCCATTCCTGACTGCTCCAGCCGAACAACGCGACGAAAAAGTCGCGGGCACATGCCGGATCAGTCACCGGGATTTCGACATAGTCAATTCGCTTTTCGAGGTTCATCGTGATGCCTCCAAATTGTGTTACTTGCGCTGTAGGCGGAGAATCGGCCTTTCCGCATCGACCAACACAGTGCCAAACTCGCCAGTTATCTCAAACGGCCCATCGTCCATACGCGTCAGTCCCTTGATAGCACCCAGCTCCAGCCTCGCGCTCGTGTCGCTCAGCGGCTCGTCCATTGCGACACCGTTCACGCTAACGGCCTCGCAATGCGGGAACTCGATCATGGCGGGTCGAACGCAATTTCTCTCCGCAGGTCGTGGCTTTTCATAGAAAGCGTGTTCCGGCGTAAGCAATACATCGACATCAATCATCAATGTGTCGCCCTCGACATGCCACGACAAAACATGGGACTTCGTCAGTTCAACACCGGTGAATTCACGCAGTTGGCGCCAGTCGACCCCTTCATTCGTCACACTCATTGATTAGCGTGATTCGCGGACTGGCTGTTCACGATTCTCGGTACCTTGGCCCGGCGTCACGAATAGCATGCGCGTCGGTCGGTGCGGATTGGCGGTATGCCAGATTCCTTTCGGCACTAGGACGAATGCACCGGACTCACTAAGGCGGACGGTCTTATCGCCGTCGGGCAGCGCCAAAGTCATTTCGACGTCACCGTCGAGTAGACAGACGAATTCATCGCCGGCCGGATGCATTTCCCACGTTGGCCAGGCATCGGCAAACGCAAAACTCGAAATTAGTGTGCGCCCTTTGAAGTCTCCGTACGTCGCGTCGATGTCCGCCCAAATTGTGTCGGTAACGCCTATCGTCTCGGCAACGAAGTTCGAATCGGTAACAACGAAAGTCGAATCAAGCTGTTTCGGTGTTGCCATCAGAGGTTCCTCCGTTGCCGTTAGTTCGTCAACTCGAGCCCGAGGGCTTTCATGAAGCGTTTTTTGTCCGCCGGCGAAATCATGACGCTTTTTTTGCCTGAATAGCGGATCCGTAGCCTGTCGAGGGACAGCGCAGGTGATGAAATGGGGCTGCGAGTTCGTTCGACCGATGTTATCTCATCAATTGGCACCTTCCAACGAATCGGCCCCGCGACGATCTTGAGTGTATTCTTGTCAACACTGTAGTATGTGCCAATCGACATCCATATAAGCAATGCGACCACAATAAGGGTTCCGCCGATCATTACCAACGCCTCCAAGGCACTTGTGTTCTGATACGCAAAGGAAACGAGCGCTATAAGCAGTATCACCACTGTCGCGGCCAGCAGCAGAGCAATCCACCAGTCTATTTTTGAGCGAAACCGTTTTGCTGTCACCTGCTCATCCGAAGGTCGAACCGACCCAAGCGCCAATCAAATGCGACAATACTACAACTAGGCTCGCGATCCCGACGTGTTCCGCAATTATCGGCAGCGCGCGCTCATGCTGCGCTTTGGCGAGAAAATAGCTCAGCACGATAATAACGACCATGCCCCAGGCAATTGAGACCCAGACGGCCTGCTGCAGTGGCAGTAGTAGCAGCGGAATGGCGAAACTTCCGGCGAACACAAACTTAGTAATAAACGTCGAGATCGTCGCAGACCAGACATGATTGTGCGTCGTATTTGGATCTGCCTCTTCGGCCAGATGTATTCCAAGCGCATCCGACATCGAGTCTGCAACGGCAATGACAAGTATTCCGCCGAGTACGGCAGCGAGCGAATGTGTGCCGGCATTCAGCCCGGTAAGCAGACCAATAGTCGTTATGACGCCGGACGTGGCGCCGAAGAAAAGCCCTGTGCGGGCGCCGTCACTGCGTAGAAAGTCCATGGCCTCACCATCACCAATCAATACCATAGAGGCTAATGTCTTCGCTGTCCCCCGGCATTCTGATCATTCTCTCAAACTTCAATCCAAGTTTCTCGATAAGCCCAATTGACGCGGCGTTACCGGGCGACACGATTGCAGTCAACCGTGGCAACCCCAAGCCGTGTTTCGCATGCTCAACGACAGCCATGGCAGCTTCACTCGCATAGCCCTTGCCGCAATACTCTGGTAACAACGCAAAACCGACGTCCGGGTCGTCAAGATTGTCGCGCCTGAAGAGCCCGCAAATGCCAATGGCTTCGTCGTTCTCGAGCAGTGACACGCGGTATGGTCCATATCCGTACTCACTGTACAATTTCAGCGGCCCATCGGAGAATGCCTGCACCGCGTCATCTTTAGTTCGAATTCCGCGATCGCCGACATGGCGAACAAACGCCGGATCGTTCCAGATCGATAACAGCAGCTCTGCATCGTCGATGCTCAGCCACCGTAGCTGCAGTCGCTTCGTTCGCAACGATGGGCGATGCTGCGTCAACGCCAAAGCCCGCCGAGAAAAAAGTGCGAGACGGCAACGACGAGCACCGCGCAGAAGTTGATGTCCATCGGTATTTTCATATCCTAGTTGAACAGCATGATTCCCACCCATGGTTTATAAACCATGAGCACAAACAAGGCGAGCACGGCCAAGAACGCGGGAATTCCGAGCGCCATCCACCAGCGCATGAGTCGGCGATATTGGCTTGGCTCAACGCCTTTGCCTATCAAATTTCGTATGTGGATCTGGATCCAGACTACCGGCAGCCAACAAGCACCGACCAATGCGAATAAGGTGATAACGACGGCAAACCACAGTGACAAATAGGAAATGCCGATCTGACTTGTCAGCCACAATCCAGTGGCCAGTTGAACGACTACGGCTGGTGTCGTAAACAACCAGTCTGCCTGCACAACGTGCGCGGTTGTCACTCGCATCGCCTCGTCGCTTTTGCTCTGCCACGCTCGCAACATGAAAAAGGCAGTTCCTAGGCCCGTACCAAACAGCACGGTAGAACTTAAGATATGAAGAAGTTTGACAGCCAAATATCCATCCATATCAGTTTCTCGCCTCAAGAAAGCGAGCAGACACACTAAACTCCTGCAGCTCGGTCTTAAATTCGTCGAGCGTGAATAGTCCCATACACGCGTGAGCACCGTTCCGTATCAAATTACCGTGCAAAAGTTTTTTTGCAATGACAATACTCGGCGTGCACGGAATTTCCGGCCCGTGGTTGTCTTCTGCAATCAACAACCACTTGCGGTCAACGGGCGCACCCAATTCAGTTTCACCGGTAACGCGCACCGTCATAGCGCCACGATCTGAGCCAAATTTTTGGAATAATTTGCCAACGGCCGTAAACGAACTCCCATACCGCGACCAGTCTTTGACGACACCGACGCGCGCGATCCAGGCCATCGACCACAGCGTCAAATGTTCCCACGGCGCCGCCAATGCGGCGTGAAAACTCACGGTCTGCAAGTCTGGCGCATAGCGTGGCAACAATATCGTATCTGGTACGTCACAGACGGCTGAAAGTCGCCATCCGATCTGCGGAATACGCCGCACTTGCAGGTCCTGCCACCCGTACAAGGTCTTGCTCTGTCCATTTTCGATACTGTCGAACGCTTTGCCACAGTAGCTCAGCACCGCTTTAACGGTGCCAAGACCACGTGGGGTTCTCTGTGCCGGTGCAATGCAGGATCTTATTGACCTAATCCGATGCATGGTGTTTCGGCATTCATCGATAATAGCCGCTGGAACTGCCGGCAATGTACTAGCTCCCGATATCAATGCCACGCCGGCGCCACGAGCAGCAGCATCTAGCGAATCGATACCGGCGACAAATTCGCGCCCATCGGCTAAGTCGATGTAGTGGCAGCCCGCGGCAATGCACGCTCTTGCGACGGTGTATTGCTGCCCCTGATAGGGGCCTGCAGTGTGAATGACGACATTCGGAGCAAATTCACCTAGACGCTCGGTCAATGAAGCGGTGTTTTGATCAAGTTCTGTGGCAAAGATCTGAGACGTGTTGCCTGATCTTGCGATGTCAACAACGAGCTCTTGAGCGCGATTCAGGCTGCGACTCGAAATAACAAGTTCGATTCGGGAATCGTTTGCGAGTCGCCGGCAAATTCGGGCACCAAAGTGTCCGGTACCGCCCAAAATCAGAATTCTTCCCGAACCGTCCACGACAGACGGCAGCACTAGGCTGGCGAAACCCCGTCGAAAAAGTCCACGACACCGGTTTCGAGCGAATATTCGGCCCCAACGATCGTTAACGCATGATCGTTGATGAAGGATTCGATTATCCTCGAACCGTGTCTGAGCGCATTCGCGGCATACCGCACATTCTCGCGAACCGCTTGATACACCAAGTCATCGTAGTCATCGATTTCATCGAGCAATCCTTCGACCGACGGTCGAACGCGACTGACAATAGCCGCCATGTTCCCAGATTGATTTGTTGCCGGCCGGCGCAGCTCCTCAATTGTCGCTTCGATTGCGCCGCATTGAGTGTGGCCGAGGACAACGACCAGTTGCGTGCCAAATTTCTGCACGGCGAATTCAACACTGCCGATTTGTGACGGCTGGACAATGTTGCCGGCAATGCGGATGACAAACAGATCTCCGATGCCCTGATCGAAAACAACCTCAATCGGCACTCGGGAATCCGAACAGCCGAGAATGATCGCAAACGGCTCCTGCGCGGCGGCCAGCCTGCGGCGCACATCATGGCTAATATCCAACGTCATCTCATCGGCAACATAGCGCTGATTACCGGCGCGAAGCCGCAGGAGAGCTTCTGCCGCATTAACGCTCATAACGGGCGGTACTCACCCCCCGGACCCGGAGTGGCATACAGAATCTTGGACGGTGCCAATATGTCGACGCGATGCCAGACACCTTTTGGTACGACGAGTCCGTCACCGGGCTGCATGTCGACGTCCGCCAGATTCTCGTCCTCAAAGACGACGTTAACGTGTCCGCTGATCAGGTACAGCACTTCGTCGCCATCCGGGTGCATTTCGCCGCCGTGCGGCGAGTTTTCGGACATTTCAGCGATACCGATCGTAAACCCGTCAACAGGCAACGGCGGATCCGCCTGCGCGGCGACCAGTCGCGCCAGAAGATCCCTGCCGATGCCAACGGTATCGTCGCGTGCATCGAATCGTGTCGGCGCCTTCATCCCAGCCGCCGAATCCCTATCGCGTCGCGAATCTCCTCGAGATACGGTACGGCAATTTCACGTGCACGCGCTGCACCCTTTCGGAGCTCTGCCTCGACAATGGCCGGGTCGCCAGTCAGGCGCTCATATTTGTCCCTGGCCGGCGTTATATGGTCATTGATGTATTCGAACAAAATTTGTTTCATCTCTCCCCAGGCAATGCCTTCGGCATATCGCTTGGCGATCGCGTTGGTTTCCGCGTCGTTCGCGAAGGCTTTGAAAATGTCGAACAAGGTACTATCCGCGGTATTTTTCGGCTCACCTGGCTCGAGACTGTTGGTCTTGATTTTCATGATGAGCTTGCGCAATTGCTTCTCGGGCGCGAATACCGGAATGGCATTGTTGTAACTCTTTGACATCTTGCGGCCATCGAGGCCAGAAAGGACCGCCGTGTTGTCGTCAATTACGGGTTCCGGCAATACCAAAACGTCGCCGTAGTGATGATTAAAGCGCTGCGCTACATCCCTGGCCATCTCGACGTGTTGCTTTTGATCACGCCCAACCGGCACCTTGGTTGCCTTAAACATCAGGATGTCGGCCGCCATCAGGATCGGATAGCTGTACAGAGCCATGGTGATGCCCTTGTCAGGATCCTTGCTGCCGCTATCTACGTTGACCTGGACCGCGGCCTTATAAGAGTGCGCACGATTCATCAGGCCCTTTGCGGTCATGCTTGACAGGATCCACGTAAGCTGCGGTATTTCCGGGATGTCCGACTGACGGTAAAAAATTGCGTGTTCCGAATCCAGGCCTAATGCCATCCATGCGGCCGCAATCTCTAGCGTCGAGCGGCTGATATTTTCTGGGTCTTCGTTTTTCGCAAGCGCATGCAAATCGGCAAGGAAATAAAAATTTTTCTTGCCGCGGTCCTTGCTGGCCTCGATTCCGGGACGAATGGCACCGACATAATTGCCGATATGCGGCGTACCGGTTGTCGTTATTCCGGTTAGATAGATATCCTGACTCATTAGTAGCCCGCTGCCTGTCCGTCCTTCCTAACTTCCGACGCTCCGTAGTAAACACCCTCTTGCTCGTCCCACAGAATTGCTTGGTAACCGCCGAAGCTACCGTCGCTGTCGCCCAACGTGTGGCCGAGAGCCTTCAAAGCAATACGAATCTCTTCGCTGAACGTCGATTCAAGGTGCACGACACCACCATCGGACATTGTCGTTCCGGTCGGTTGCGACGAGCCGGTGTGATTGATCCGCGCCGCGTCGCCAGCCTCTTGCAGGTTCATGCCGAAGTCCACCATGTTCACAATAATCTGCGCGTGCCCTTGCGGCTGCATCGCACCACCCATCAGCCCAAAACTGATGAGCGGCGCGCCATCCTTCATGACGAATGCTGGAATGATGGTATGAAACGGGCGCTTGCCGGGTTCAAGTACATTGGCATGTGCCTCGTCGAGCGCAAATAGATTGGCACGATTCTGCAATACGAAACCGAGTTCGCCGGGGATCATTCCGGATCCCATGCCGACGTAATTGCTTTGAATTAACGACACCATATTGCCGTTGCTGTCGGCAACCGTCAGATAAATCGTGTCGCCGTCGTTGAGCTTCGCATCGCCCGCCGGATAGGATTTTGCCGCCGTAGCCTGTGTCAACAACGCACGACGTTCACTTGCGTACTCTTTTGAAATCAGACGATCAACCGGCACGCCCGCGAAGTCCATGTCGACGTAATACTTGGCGCGATCCTCGAATGCGAGTTTTTTCGCCTCGACGAAGGTATGAATATACTCGACACTGCCGAAACCCATCGCGGCAATATCATAGCCTTCAAGGATGTTAAGTATCTGCAGCGCCGCTATGCCCTGCCCGTTCGGTGGTAGCTCAAACACGTCCCATCCGCGATAGTTCGTTGCTACCGGCGCCACCCATTCGGATTTATGGGCCGCCAAATCATCATAGCGCAGCAGGCCGCCGTACTCCGTCATGAACGAATCAATGCGACGGGCTATATCGCCTTTATAAAAGGTGTCGCGACCTCCGTCGGCGATCATCTCGTAGGTTTTGGCCAGCTGTGTATTCTTGAATAGCTCTCCCGTCTTCGGAGTATGTCCACGCGGCATGAAAGTCTCGACAAAACCGGGATACTCGCCAATGCGTTTCTTGTTCAGTTCGAAGTATTGCGCGATGACTTCCGAGACCGGGAAGCCGTTCCTGGCGTAGTGAATCGCCGGCGCCAACAGATCCTTGATCGGCAATCGGCCGTAGCGGCCGTGAAGCTCGAACCAACCGTCGACCGCGCCGGGAACGCTGACCGGCAACGGGCCGAATCGTGGTATCGAGTCAAGGTTGTTGTCGCGGAAGTATTCCAGCGTCATCAGTGCCGGCGCACGTCCGGATGCGTTCAGACCGACAAGTTCCTTGTTCTCCGCGTCCCACACAATGGCAAACAGGTCGCCGCCTATGCCGCAGCCTGTTGGCTCCATCAGTCCAAGTGCGGCATTTGCGGCGATCGCCGCATCGATAGCGCTGCCGCCGGCCTTGAGGATGTCGAGCGCGATCTGTGTTGCCAACGGCTGGCTCGTCGCCGCCATGCCGTGCGGCGCAATGACCTCGGAGCGTGAGGCATGCGGGCTGCCAGACACACGATCGTACCCCGGAATAGTCTCGGCCACGCTTACACTCCCCAATACCATCATCGCCATGCCGGCAATGCCTGCAACTGTTCTGAACATTGGATTCCCCTTGCAAGGGCGTCAATGATGCCTAGATTATCGGCACTTTGAAACTCGTCACACGCTTAAACGGGTGCTCGCCGGGACGCCGATGCATCGGTATCATCGGAGACCATGAACGCCGACTACTCAAATCGCAATGCCGATCTTGGAGCACTGTATCCGGACCACTTGAGCGCCGTAATGGCTCGGCACGACGACGCGCTCGAAAAGTCCGGTGCCGCCCACGCGGTCATTTTCTCCGGTTGCCCGCGTTATTCGTTTCTGGACGACAATACTTATCCGTTCCGGCCAAACCCGCATTTTGTCAGCTGGCTGCCGCTGACAGACTTACCGCTGTCCTACATTGTTTACACGCCCGGTGAAAAGCCGCGGCTAATCTATTATCAGCCACAGGACTACTGGCATTCGGTGCCTGGTGTGCCAGAAGGCTATTGGACATCAGGATTTGATGTCCGCGTTGTGCACGCGGCAGACGACGTCATCGAACATTTGCCGGCGGAACGCGACAAATGCATCTTTATTGGTGAGCTCGACGACCCGGCACACGCATTCGATATCGAACGCATTAATCCATCGTCGACAATGAATATTCTGCACTTTGCGCGCGGGCGAAAAACCGCCTACGAACTTGCTTGCATGCGTCTCGCGTCACGTCGAGGCGTTGCAGGACATCGCGCGGCAGAGACTGCTTTTCGCAACGGCCAGTCCGAATTCGAGATACATCAGGCGTATTGCAAAGCCGTGAGCCTCGCGGACAATGAGCTGCCCTACGGAAACATCATTGCGCTAAACGAGCACGGTGCCATTCTGCATTACACTGATCTTGATCGAGATGCACCGTCCGAACAGCGCTCGTTCCTGATCGATGCGGGCGCCCAGGTACATGGCTATGCGTCTGATATCACGCGCACTTACGCCCTCGCAGACGCGCAGTTTATGAATCTGATCGAACGCATGGATGCATTGCAGCGGGACATCGTCAGCCGGGTGCGAGTCGGCATCGATTTTCGCGAGCTGCATATTGAAACGCACCGATTGCTTGGGGGCGTGCTTGTCGATGCCGACATTGCGAGCGGAGATCCTGACACACTGCTGGCAAGCGGCGTCACGTCGGCTTTTTTGCCGCATGGACTGGGTCATTTGCTCGGCGTACAAGTGCACGATGCCGGCGGTCATATGGAAAACGAGTCGGGCAACGTCATCGATCCGCCCAGCGGGCACCCATTCCTGCGATTGACGCGTGTCCTCGAAGAAGACATGGTGCTGACCATCGAGCCCGGCCTGTACGTCATCGACATGCTACTCGAAGAACTGCGCGGAAGTCCGGCCGAAGCGCATGTCAACTGGAACACCGTTAAGTGGCTGAGACCCTTTGGTGGTATCCGCATCGAAGACAATGTTCGCGTACTGCCTAATGGACAGGAAAATATGACGCGCGACGCATTTGCGGCTGCATAACGGAGATTTGCATGATTTTTAGCGACAAGACGGTCATCGTGACTGGCGCTTCCGAGGGCGTCGGTGCGGCGACTGCAAGACTCTTCGCCGACGCCGGTGCTAATCTGATGCTCGTCGCTCGCGGCAAAAAGAAACTCGAGGCGATCGCCGAGGAGTTGCGCGACAAGACACGTGTAGAAATCTTCGCGATGGACGTCGCTGATCCGGAAGCCTGCGTCAATGTATTCAAGAAGGCGGACTTCGAGTTTGGCCAAATCGATATTCTTGTCAACAATGCGGGCTTTCATGCGCGTGGCAATGTAGACACTGTATCTGCCGACGATCTCAGCAGAATGATCGACGTAAATCTTCGCGCACCAATCATGCTGACAAGAGTCGCGCTGCCATATCTGCGCGAAGCTGGCGGCGGCGCGATCATCAACGTCGGCTCGCTGGCCGGTCGCACACCGGTACCCGGCAGCGCGACCTACGCGGCAAGCAAAGCCGGATTACGTGCGTTTACCTATTCGATCGCGGAAGAAGCGGCCAAGTACAAGATAAAGTTCGCTATTGTTTCGCCGGGACCCATCGATACGGGCTTTATCATGTCAGATTTGGATAATGTTTCTGACCTCACAATGTCTCAGCCAATTAGCACCGCGGAGGACGTGGCGCAGGCCATTCTTGATCTTTGTGGCAATAATCAACGCGAACAAGCCTTGCCGGCAATCAGCGGAGTCTTAACGACACTGAGCTACTTGTTTCCGCGGCTTGGCCGCAAGATGCGGCCCTTGCTAGAGCGCAAGGGCAAGCGCACTAAGGCGAAGCTAAAAGCTGAAGCTAAGAAAAAATAGGGAAAATTCGTAATGACGTTGCCGGAACGCCGGCAAGCTTACGGGCGCTACGAGTTCAAAAACCTAGGTAACTTTTTATTTTTCTCCACAACGACGACTCCCAGCCATAAACCTCAAGCTGCTCGGGGTCGAACGCAGCAGCCGGCAATTCAGTGTCCGGCTGGAGGGCCTCGTTGGCGGCGACATCCTCGGGGCGCATCTCAAGCTCGCCTTGCTTGCCTTCGGTAGGCGTTGTCAGTCCGTCAACCGCAAGACTCAGGTACGGCAATACGTCATCGTCGACAATGTCGTCGAGAAAAACCGCGTCCGGATCGAACGCCTCCTTGGAAAGGATGACGCAATCGTCAAATGCCGAATCTTCGCTAATTAGTCTGTCCTCACCTACGTGACCCATTACTTTAATCACTTCCGCCTCATTACACTGTGAGGCGACTCACAGGTCCGCGAAAAATTTACAATTTCCCTTTATTCATCAGCCTGTTAGCTTACATAAATAGCGCCCTGTGGATTATGTTAGTTGACGGCTGCACGCCTCCTCCAAGCTCTAAACAGGGCAATTCCCGATTGCTAACGCTTTATTTCTACTGACATTATTTCCGGCCATCGGGGTACACTAAACGGCCACTGATAGCGTGGTCCAACACGATCTAAAATCCGAACAAATGACCCGCACTGACTTTATTCCCGCGCTACTCGTTGCCATGACCTTGCTCATTGGCTGCGATGATGGCTCGAACGACGGCACGCAAGGCACGATGCGTGGCGGTGCTACCAAGGTGGTCACTGTACAGGTCGAATTGCAGCCACTCGTCGATCAGATTGAGGCGCTGGGCACGGCAAATGCGTACGAGTCGATCGAAATTCGGCCACGTATATCCAGCCTCATCGAGATCATCGCATTTGAAGAGGGTCAGCTAGTCAGTGCCGGCGATCTTCTCGTTGAATTGGAAAACAGCGAGATCGTCGCCGGTCTCGCGCTAGCCGAAGCCAGCCTGTCGGAAAGCCGTAGTCTCTATGATCGTAACAAGTCGCTATCATCGTCGCAGGCGATTTCGGCCTCAAACCTCGAACAGCTTCTCGCCCAAGTCAAAGTGGACGAGGCTCGGGTGCAGGCTGCGCGTGCACGACTTGCGAACACAAGAATTCACGCGCCATTTTCCGGACGAATCGGTTTGCGGCGGGTCAGCCCGGGCAGTTACGTCGATGCATCGACGGTCATTACGACACTTGATGACATCAGCAAAATCAAGCTGGACTTTTCGGTGCCGGAGACCTTTCTAAGAGCGGTCAAAGACGGCATGGACATCATCGCCCATAGTATCGTGTTCCCTGAGCGCATATTTGCCGGCACGATTCTCAGTGTCGATACACGGGTCGACCCGGTGTCTCGCGCCGTACAGGTCCGCGCGTTGATACACAATGACGATGGTGCGTTGAAACCCGGCATGTTTATGACGGTCGACCTGCAACAGGATCAAGGCGCCGTGTTGATGGCGCCCGAGCAGGCCGTCGTACCTGAAGGTACATCGCAATTTGTATTCGTTGTCGCGGACGGCGTTGTCAGCAAACGAGCGGTTACGCTGGGACGTAGAATTCCAGGCTTCGTTGTCATCCGCGAGGGCCTCGCCAAGGGCGAATCGATCATTACCGAGGGAACCGGCAAAGTCCGCGACGGATCACAGGTCGAAAGTCTTGATCAGGCATCCGCGACCATGCAACGGGCCACGAACGAAGGCTAGCCTGAATGCTAATTTCCGACATTTCGGTTCGTCGCCCAGTATTTGCAGCTGTCATCTCGTTGATACTGGTCATCATCGGGCTCATGTCCGTACAAAGTATGTCGATACGCGAATATCCAGACATACAACGGCCTGTAGTCGGAATTAGCACCAGCTATCGCGGCGCTGCATCTGACATCGTCGAGCGTCGCGTCACACAGATTCTCGAGGACCAGATCGCCGGCATATCGGGAATCACAAAAATATCGTCGCGAAGCTTCGACGAGCAATCGAATATTACGCTGGAATTCTCACGCGACCGGGACGTGGATGATGCTGCCAACGACGTTCGAGATCGAGTCTCACGCGCACTCAACAATCTACCCGATGAAGCCGATCCGCCCGAGGTATCCAAACAGGACAGATTTGCTGAAACGACAATGTGGATCAACGTGTCGAGCGAATCGCGATCAATCATGGAAGTCTCGGACTATGCCCAACGCTACCTTATAGATGCTCTGTCGGTTGTTGACGGAGTCGCGTTGGTTCGTGGCAGTGGCAGTCGAAGACCCGCGATGCGTGTCTGGGTTGACCCGAAGAAGCTCGCGGCGCGTAGCCTGACCGTCACCGATATCGAGGACGCGTTGCGTCGTGAGAATGTGCAGATACCGTCGGGTCGGCTCGAGTCGAGTGCGCGCGAGTTCACGCTCAGAACGGATACCGGATTTCGCTCCGTGACCGATTTTGAACAGCTCGTGCTAAAGCGAGGCACAGACAATTATCTGGTCCGCCTTGGGGAAGTCGCCAGTATCGAGATAGCCCCGGAAAACGTGCGCAGCTTTTCACGCACCGATGGCGCGACCGGAATGAGCCTTGCCATCGTGCCTCAGGCACAAGCCAATATTCTTCAGGTTAACTCCAACGTCGTGAAACGAGTCGAGGAATTACAGCCAACTCTACCCGATGACATTATCCTCAGTATCAACTGGGACAATGCGATGTTTATCCGGGCATCGATCAAGGAGGTCGCGAAAGCACTGGGTCTGGCGCTGCTGCTGGTATTGATCGTCATATACGGCTTTATTGGCACAGTCCGCGCCACGATGATTCCTGCGGTAACGATTCCGATTTCCATCATTGCCGCATTCATCGTGATGGCCGCTCTCGGTTTCTCGCTTAATACGCTGACCCTACTCGGCTTTGTACTCGCGATCGGTCTTGTCGTCGACGACGCCATCGTCGTTCTAGAAAACATTGCTCGACGAATTGAAGGCAACGAGCCGACATTGCTCGCAGCAACGAACGGCAGTCGCGAAATTGCATTCGCCGTCATCGCAACAACACTGGTTCTGGTCGCCGTCATTCTTCCGGTGTCGTTCATGCCCGGCAACGTTGGTCTCGTATTCGGCGAATTCGGTATCTCGCTTGCAGCGGCAGTGTGTTTCTCAAGTCTGATCGCATTAACGCTGGTTCCGATGATGACGTCGAAACTATTCGCTGATAATCGCCTACACCGCAGCCGTATGACACATGCAGTTGATGGTCTCTTTCGCAGGCTCGCGAATCGGTATGAAGGGCTGTTGCGCAGCTCAATTCGTCGTCCGGCAATCGTCATTGCTACCGCTCTGCTGATATTCGTCTCCAGCCTGACGCTGCTCAGCAAGTTGCCGTTTGAGTACATGCCTCGCGAAGATCGCGCTGTCGCGATGATTTCTATAACCGCGCCTGACGGCGCGAGCTTGGACTACACACTTGGCTACGTGAAGGCGGCCGAACGTATCGTATTGGCAGACAAAGAGGCCGGAGATGTGCGTCGGGTGTTAGGACGTTCAGGCAACCGAGGCGGTGGCGCCGATGTCAACACAGCGAGGATTTTCGCACCGCTGGAAGTCTGGTCAGAACGTGACCGGTCCGCGCAGGAACTCGTACAAAGTTGGAACCGACAGCTGGTCGATCTACCCGGGGTCGAGGCATTTGCTATGGCGCCTGGCGCATGGAGCCTTGGGCAAAGCAGCCGGCCACTGCGCATTGTGCTTGGCGGAACGAGTTACGAGGAACTCGCGTCATGGCGCGACATCGTCATGCGGGAAGCGGAAGAAATCCCTGGGCTCTCGAATCTACAATCCGACTACCGGGAACGAAAACCAAAAATCGACGTATCTATCAATCGGGATCGCGCGGCAGATCTTGGCGTTTCTTTGGCAAATGTCGGCCGGACGTTAGAGACGATCCTGGGCTCGCGCGTCGTCACGACATTCATGGACGGCGGCGAAGAATATCGCGTGATTTTGCAGGGTGCCGACGAGCGCCGCCAGACGCCCAGCGATCTCGATAATATTTATGTTCGATCGTTCAATTCCGGACAACTGATTCCGCTGTCGAATCTTGTGACACTTAAGGAAGTCGCCGGGCCTGTCGATCTGCGTCGATTTGACCGATTGAGATCGGTCACAATTAGTGGCAGCCTCAATCCCGGTTACTCGCTTGGCGCGGCAATTTCCGACCTCGAAAAGATTATTGAGGAAAAATTGCCGCGGTCTGCGAAACTTAATTTCGACGGCGAATCACGCGACTTCAAAAATACGGGAAACGCAATTCTCCTGACTTTCGTTCTGGCGTTAACGATTGCCTATCTCGTACTAGCCGCACAATTCGAGAGCTTCAAACATCCACTTATTATTATGACGACGGTACCGCTGGCAATTACCGGCGCATTGGTCGGATTGTGGGTATTTGGCGCAACGATCAACGTTTTTAGTCAAATTGGTGCCGTCATGCTCATTGGCCTCGCGGCAAAAAATGGCATCCTGATCGTCGAATTCGCGAATCAGCTGCGTGATCGTGGCCTAGAATTCAAAGAGGCCGTAATAGCGTCATCAAAGACACGCCTGCGACCGGTGCTGATGACAAGTATGTGTACGGCCTTTGGCTCCATTCCACTCATTCTGGCGTCGGGCGCCGGTGCCCTGTCGCGGCGGTCCATAGGCGCGGTCGTATTTTTCGGCGTTACATTTTCCGTGTTACTGACACTGGTCGTCGTACCAACCGTCTACAGCCTGCTGGCGAAGAACACCCGATCGCCCGAGTACGTCGCCCACCTTATTCACAAGCTATCCAAGGCAGCCGACGAAGCGCCCGCCCGATCGTGACGGCCATTCAGGCTGGGCATGGCGTGCTTTTCATCAGCGGTAATGCGTTGCGCCCGCGCGTTCGTGACTCTGGGAAAGGCCGAAGACGGCGTGCTTTTCATCCGAAGTAAAGCGCAGCGCCAGCGAGCCATGAGGATGAGAAGTACGTCATCTTCGGCCTATTGAGAATGTCGGAGATAAAAAAGCCGGGTATCTACCCGGCTTTTCGTTTCCTTGATTTGTAGCGCTACTAGGTTTCGGCGGGTTCTTCTATTGCTGCTTTTTCTGTCAGCATGACGATGGCCATTGGCGCAGCGTCACCCGGACGCGGGCCGGTTTTCAAGATGCGAAGATATCCGCCTGGACGATCCTTAAAACGCGGACCAAGTTCCGAAAACAACTTACCGACCACTTCCTTGTCACGCAGACGATCGAATGCGAGACGGCGGTTCGCAACGCTGTCTTCTTTGGCGAGCGTAATCAGCGGCTCGACGACGCGGCGAAGCTCCTTCGCCTTTGGCAAAGTCGTGCGGATCGTCTCGTGCTTCAGCATTGACGTCGCCATGTTGCGAAATAGCGCCTTGCGATGAGAGCTATTGCGGCCCAGTCGACGGCCGGATTTTCTATGACGCATTTGTCTGTCCTAGGAAAACGTGATTTTAAAGTGTGAGCTCGTGCTCCGGACGCAAGCTTGCCGGCGGCCAGTTATCGAGACGCATGCCAAGGCCGAGGCCGTGTCCTTCAAGAACTTCCTTGATTTCGGTCAGCGATTTCTTGCCCAGATTCGGCGTACGTAGAAGCTCAACCTCGGTCCGCTGTACCAAATCGCCGATGTACATAATGTTCTCTGCTTTCAAACAGTTAGCTGATCGAACAGTCAGTTCGAGCTCATCAACCGGACGCAGTAAAATCGGATCGACTTGATTCTCAGCCTGAGCACCAATGCCTTCTTCCTGACCTTGCAAGTCAACAAACACTGACAGTTGATCCTTCAGAATGCTCCCGGCGCGACGAATCGCCTCTTCGGGATCGATCGTGCCATTGGTTTCAATGTCAATGATCAGTTTATCGAGATCGGTGCGCTGTTCTACGCGGGCAGCTTCGACATTGTAGGTCACGCGATGCACCGGGCTGAATGACGCGTCGAGCTGCAGGCGACCAATTGGGCCCGCCTGCTCTTCAAACGCCGGGCGCTGTGTCGCCGGCCGATAGCCGCGACCGCGCTCAACTCTGAGGATGACGTTCAATTCGCCGACACTTGTCAGATTTGCGATGACAAGTTCCGGGTTCATGACTTCAACATCATGGTCAAGTTGGATATCCCCGGCCGTGACCGGGCCTGGGCCCTTTTTCGATATCCGCAGCTCGGCAGTGTCGCGCGTATTCATGCGCACCGCGACCTGTTTCAGATTCAGAAGAATGTCGACGACATCCTCCTGGACTCCTTCAATGCTCGTATATTCGTGTAGCACGCCCTCGATTTCTGCCTCGGTAACCGATGCACCAGGCATCGACGACAACAGAATACGGCGCAGCGCATTGCCGAGCGTATGACCAAAGCCGCGTTCGAACGGCTCGATGGTGACCTTCGCTTGCAGATCGTTGACCGGCGCGACTTTGACAACACGCGGTTTCAGAAATTCGTGTACAGATTCCTGCATGGGTAAATACCTTCCTAACTACTTGGAGTAAAGCTCGACGACGAGGTTTTCATTGATGTCCGGCAGGATTTCCTCCCGGTCGGGCAGCGCTTTCAAAACACCCGCCATTTTCTTCGCATCCACGTCGACCCACTCGGGTAATCCGACCTGGCCCGCAATTTCGATTGCACTTTGAATACGAAGCTGTTTTCTGGCTTTCTCGCGAATACCCACGGCATCGCCGGCTCTCAATTGCGCCGACGGGATGTTAACGACTTTGCCGTTAACTTCGATGCTCTTATGGCTCACGAGTTGACGGGCTTCGGCGCGCGTTGCGGCAAAGCCCATGCGATAGACGACATTGTCCAAACGGCCCTCAAGTAAGCGCAACAGGTTTTCACCGGTCGAGCCCTTAAGCTGAGCAGCACGTTTGTAATAATTGCGGAACTGGCGTTCTAGCACACCATACATTCGACGCAGTTTTTGTTTTTCACGCAGCTGCATACCGTAATCCGACACACGTGGACGACGCTGCGCAGCACCGCCCGGCGGTATGTCAAGCTTGCACTTTGACTCGAGCGGACGAACTCCACTCTTAAGAAACAGATCCGTGCCTTCGCGGCGGGACAGTTTGCATTTTGGTCCTAAATATCTTGCCATGAGTTATGAACCTCTATACTCGGCGTTTTTTCGGTGGACGGCAGCCGTTGTGAGGAATTGGCGTCACGTCTTCGATGTTTTGGATACGAAAGCCCAGCGCATTCAGCGCACGTACTGCGGACTCGCGGCCCGGGCCCGGTCCACGAACTTGCACGTCTAGGTTTTTGACGCCGAATTCCAGTGCGGCCTTGCCCGCTTTATCGGAGGCAACCTGTGCTGCGAAAGGCGTCGATTTACGTGAGCCGCGGAATCCGCAGCCACCTGCCGTCGCCCAAGACAATGCGTTGCCTTGACGATCTGTGATCGTAATGATCGTATTGTTGAAGGAAGCGTGGATATGCGCGACCGCATCGACCACATGCTTTTTAACCTTCTTTTTCTTAGCTTCTACCATTTCAATTTATCTCTTAATCGGACGTCGAGGCCCTTTACGTGTGCGGGCATTCGTGCGGGTACGCTGACCACGTAGCGGCAAGCCGCGCCGGTGACGAATACCACGATAACTACCAAGATCCATCAAGCGCTTAATGTTCATCGACACTTCGCGGCGTAGGTCACCCTCAACCGCAAAGTTCGCGACCGCGGTGCGCAGCTTCGCCACCTCCGGCTCAGCTAGATCCTTGACTTGCGTGTGCCGATCGACACCGGCAGCATCACAGATCTGTCTCGCGCGCGAGTTGCCGATACCGTAGATCGACGTCAGCGAAATCACGATGTGCTTCGTCAACGGAATATTTATGCCTGCAATACGTGCCACTAGCGTAATCCCTCTTAATTAACCCTGACGCTGCTTATGCCGCGCGTCGGTGCAAATTACCCGCACAACACCATTGCGTCGGATAATCTTGCAGTTTCTGCAAATTTTCTTAACTGATGCTCTTACTTTCATGAGCGTTCTCCATTCTCCGCTGAACTAATTCAGCGTACTTGGCCACCCCTGCCGTAATTACGTAGGTTGGCTTTCTGCATCATGCCCTCGTACTGCTGACTCATCGCATGCGCCTGCATCTGCGACATGAAGTCCATCGTTACGACAACGAGAATTAAAAGTGAGGTACCGCCAAACGTGAACGGCACACTCGGGTAAAACATGCGCACGAATTCGGGCAGTAGACAAACGCCGGCGATGTATATCGCGCCCCAGAACGTCAGTCGCGTTAGTACCTTGTCAATGTATTCGGCCGTGTGTGCGCCCGGCCGGATGCCCGGCAAAAACGCGCCCGCTTTCTTCAGGTTATCCGCCGTGTCCTTCGAGTTGTACATCAGCGCGGTGTAGAAGAAGCAAAAGAATATGATCAGGCCGGCATACAGCAAGACGTAAATTGGCTGTCCGGGACCGAGGTTAGCGCCCATTGTCTGCAAGAAGCGCTGAAACGGACTCGGGTCCGCCGCTTGGCCGAAAAACTGCGCTATCGTCGCCGGGAACATTAGAATACTCGAGGCGAAAATCGGCGGTATGACACCGGACATATTGATCTTGAATGGCAAGTGCGTGCTTTGTGCAGCAAACATCTTGCGGCCCTGTTGGCGTCGCGCGTAGTTCACGGTAATGCGGCGTTGTGCGCGCTCCATATAGACGACGAATATAATCGCTGCTATTGCGCCGACTATCATCAGAATCGCGGTTGCTGGCGACATTTCTCCATTACGCACAAGCTCAGCCGTCCCGGCGACGGCTGCAGGAATACCTGCGACGATGCCGGCCAAAATAATCATCGAGATTCCATTACCGATACCGCGCTCGGTGATTTGCTCGCCGAGCCACATCAGGAACATCGTGCCCGTTACAAGCGTAATGCACGCTGTAATCAAGAAGCTCGGGCCTGGATTGACGACGAGACCAGCCTGATTCTGCAACCAGGAAGCGGCGGCAACTGATTGGAAGCTTGCGAGCGCAACGGTGCCCCAGCGTGTGTACTTGACGATCTGGCGACGACCCTGCTCACCTTCTTTACGCAGCTGCTGCAGGCTCGGCACAATGTGGCTCGCCATTTGCATAATAATTGACGAAGAGATGTACGGCATGATGCCGAGCGCAAACAGTCCGAAACGTGCCAGCGCGCCACCTGAGAACAGGTTAAATAATCCAAGAAGATTACCACTTTGCTGGCCGAAGAAATTCGCCAGCGCCGCCGGATCGACACCCGGCACGGGAATGAACGTACCGATTCGGAACACGACTAGAGCGCCGGCCAAAAACAAGATACGAGCCTTTAGCTCGGCCAGCCTGCTTGCCGTTTTCGCCATGTCAGACGGATTTAGTTGAGGCTTCTTAGCCACGTTTGTTCCCAGTTAACCTAACTATCAATTACGATAAACATTTACGCTTCGATACTGCCGCCAGCTTTTTCGATGGCTGCACGCGCACCTTTAGTGACAGCGATGCCTTTGAGCTTCACCGCCTTGTCGAGCTCGCCCGACAAAATAACTTTGACCTTTTTCGTAAAGGACGGAATCAGGCGCAGGCTTTTCAGCACGTCGAGATCGATGACCTTTGCGTCAGGAATTGCGAGTTCATGCAGACGCAGTTCAGCCGTCTTTTTAGCCATTCGCGAGCGGAAGCCGACTTTTGGCAAACGACGCTGTAGCGGCATTTGGCCGCCCTCGAATCCCACTTTGTGATAACCACCTGAACGGGAATGCTGGCCCTTTTGGCCACGGCCGCTGGTCTTGCCCTGGCCCGCCGAATGACCGCGTCCGAAACGTTTGCCGGTCTTTTTTGCGCCCGAGCCGGGCGACAGTTCGTTGAGTCTCATGTCAGCCTTCCTCTACCGAGACCAGGTACGAAATACGATTGATCATGCCGCGATTCTCCGGCGTATCCTTGACCGTCACGGTCTGGTGGATTTTGCGAAGACCGAGTCCAGCAACACAGGCTTTGTGACTTTTCAGCCGCCCATGTTTGCTCTTGACCAGCGTCACCTTCAATTCTTTTGGACTCGCCATGGTACTTAAGTCTCTGTTATCTCTACTGTTTCTCTTCTAAGATCGCAGCATCAGGCCACGATTTCCTTAACTTTCTTGCCGCGCTTGGCGGCGATCGCCTGCGGCGAATGAATTTCCGACAGCGCCCTGATCGTTGCGCGAACAACGTTGATCGGGTTCCGAGAGCCATAGCTCTTGGCAAGTACGTTACGAACACCGGCGCATTCGAACACGGCGCGCATCGCACCGCCGGCGATAACGCCGGTACCATCAGATGCAGGTTGCATGTAGACGAGCGTGGCACCGTGCCGGCCCTTTTTCGCATACTGCAACGTGTCGTTGTTCAGGTTAACTGTAATCATGTTCTTGCGCGCATTTTGCATAGCCTTCTGAATCGCGATCGGTACTTCTCGTGCCTTGCCGTAACCAAATCCGACCTGACCCTGGCCATCGCCGACAACCGTAAGTGCCGTGAAGCCAAACTGACGACCGCCTTTAACAACTTTCGCGACGCGATTGACGGTGACCAACTTTTCAATCAGGTCATCGCTTTGCTGTGCATGTTCATTTCTTGCCATTGTTTTTGCTCGCCTTAAAACTTGAGGCCCGCTTCACGTGCGGCGTCAGCCAAGGCCTTGACACGCCCGTGATAACGAAATCCGGAACGATCGAACGCCACGGTATCGATTCCAGCCGCTTTTGCCTTCTCAGCAATGCGCGCGCCAATGATAGCCGCTGCTTCGACGTTGCCGCCGTTTTTCACACCCTTACGTACTTCCGTCTCGAGCGTCGACGCTGATGCGAGTACGGCTCCGCCTTGGGCACCTATGATCTGCGCGTAGATATGCTGCGGCGTACGGTGAACGCTCAGGCGGTTCACTGCGAGCTCGCGAATCTTGGCGCGACTCTTACGAGCGCGGCGCAGACGATTTTGTTTTTTGTCCAGCTTCATGTTCCTAGCCTTTCCGACTTACTTCTCTGTTGCTTACTTTTCTATTGCTCAATTTCCTTTGACGCCTATTTCTTTTTCGCTTCCTTCAGTACGACGCGTTCATCGGCGTAGCGGACACCTTTACCTTTGTAGGGCTCGGGCGGACGGTACCCGCGAATCTCGGCGGCGACCTGACCGACTTTCTGCTTGTCGGCGCCTCTGACAACGATCTCAGTCTGACTTGGGGTCTCGACCGTGACGCCCTCAGGTACGTCGTGCACGACCGGATGCGAAAAACCCAAGGTAAGATTCAGTTTGTTACCCTGTGCCTGCGCGCGATAACCAACGCCGATCAGCTCTAACTTGCACTCAAATCCCTCAGTAACACCTTGTGCCATGTTGGCAAGCAACGATCGCATCGTTCCGGCGATCGCTATGGAGAAACGCGAACCCGAACGCGGCGCAACCTGCAATACGCCGTCTTCGTGCGTGAGCGTCACTTCGTTATTCAATTCAAGTGATAGCGCGCCTTTGCCGCCCTTCAACGTAACAACATTACCTTCCTGCTTGAACTCAACGCCCTTAGGCAGCTCAAGCGGTGTCTTAGCAACTCTTGACATAGCCTTGTCTCTTCTCGGTAAGTCTTCGCATCAGGACACGATGCAAATGAGCTCACCACCGATACCTTTCTCGCGCGCTTGGCGATCGCTCATGACGCCGGCAGATGTCGACACGATTGCCACACCAAGACCACCGAGCACCTTGGGCAAATCATCTTTGCCGCGGTAGATTCTCAAACCCGGCTTGCTGGCACGCTGAATATTCTCAATAACGGGCACACCCTCGAAATATTTGAGTTCGACCTTCAGGGACTTGGCTGCGGCGTCCCCGTCCGTCGAGTAATCGGTGATGTAGCCTTCGTCTTTCAATACCTTTGCGACCGCTGTCTTCGCGTTCGAAGCTGGCATGGACACGCTTACTTTGCGCGCGTTCTGGCCGTTACGAATTCGTGTCAACATGTCTGCAATTGGGTCCGTCATACTCATAATTCTTTCTCCGCCTACCAGCTCGCCTTGGTCAGCCCAGGAATCTCACCCTTCATGGCTGCTTCACGAAGCTTGTTACGGCCCAGGCCAAACTTTTTATAGACGCCATGCGGACGCCCGGTGATTGCACAGCGACTGCGCTGCCGCGTTGGGCTAGAGTCTCGAGGCATCGCGTTCAGCTTTGCCTGTGCTACCGCTCGCTCGTCTTCGCTGCTGTTAATATTGCGTATGATCGCCTTAAGCTCAGTGCGCTTCTTAGCGTACTTTGCAACGAGCTTCTCGCGCTTCAATTCGCGTTGAATCATCGACGTCTTGGCCATTTCAATTAGTACTCATATCTCGTATTGCATAATTCGTGTCGAAGTGGTGCCGAAAAAAGATCAGTCGACTCCTCAAAATCATCTCTTGCTATTTCTTGAACGGGAAGTTGAACGCGTCCAAAAGCGCACGACCTTGCTCGGGATTTCGTGCGCTTGTCGTGATCGTAATATCCAAGCCACGCAGCGCATCAACCTCGTCGTAATTGATTTCCGGGAAAATGATCTGTTCCTGGACACCGATGCTGTAGTTACCCTGCCGGTCAAACGATTTCGGATTCAATCCACGAAAGTCGCGGATACGCGGGATAGCAATATTCACGAGCCGGTCAAGGAACTCATACATGCGCTCACGTCGCAGCGTGACTTTGCAACCGATCGGAAAATCCTCGCGGATCTTGAAGGTAGCGACTGACTTGCGGGCTATTCGAATAATCGGCTTCTGGCCGGCGATCTTCTCCATGTCTGCACGTGCATTCTCGAGGACCTTTTTGTCGGCCACAGCCTCACCCACGCCCATATTCAGCGTGATCTTCGTGATTTTCGGCACCTGCATCGGATTGTTGAGTCCCAGTTTCTTCTGGATCTCACCCGCCAGTTCCGTATCAAATTTTTCCTGTAAACGTGCCATTTCTAGTATCTCTTTATGCCAATCACTTGCGCTTGCACCATGTGTATTGCCGATAGAAGCTCTTAAATATCTACCACGTCGCCGTTCCTGAACACGCGAACCTTGCTGCCGTCTTTTTCAACTCGAAAGCCGACACGCTCACCCCGCTTCGACTTCTGGTTGAAAACCAACACGTTCGATATGTCCAGCGGCATTGCCTTATCCTGAATCCCGCCCGGCTCACCGATATTTGGGTTTGGCTTGACGTGCTTTTTAGCAAGATTGACTCCCTCAACGAGCACACGTCCATCCTTGAATACCTGCAGGACAGTGCCGCGACGGCCCTTGTCCTTGCCAGTTCTAACGATAACCTCGTCGCCTTTTTTGATCTTGTTCATAAACTTAACCGTCTTGCCGAGGACCCTAAAGGACCTCAGGTGCCAGCGAAATAATCTTCATAAAGCGGTTGGTGCGCAGTTCACGCGTCACCGGACCGAAAATTCGAGTGCCGATGGGTTCCAGGCGCGCGTTCAAAAGTACTGCGGCGTTACCATCGAAGCGAATCAGCGAACCGTCCTTGCGGCGTACACCCTTTCGCGTGCGGACGACAACGGCGTTATATATCTCACCCTTTTTGACCTTCCCGCGCGGGATCGCGTCCTTGACGCTAACCTTGATGACGTCGCCGACGTTGGCATATCGACGCTTCGAGCCGCCGAGCACCTTTATGCACTGCACACGCCGCGCACCGGAGTTGTCTGCCGCATCGAGAACTGTCTGCATCTGAATCATGACTGCATTCCTGAATTTTTAGCGGTCCGCCGCACGCTCAATAACGTTGACGACAGTCCACGCCTTGTTCTTCGAAATCGGCTTGACCTCGGATATCGTGACGCGATCGCCCGGCTTGCATTCGTTTGCTGCATCATGTGCAAGCACCTTTGACGTCCGGCGAATGTATTTGCCATATGCCGGGTGCTTAATCATGCGCTCGATGGCAACCGATACAGTCTTGTCCATTTTGTCACTGACAACGCGGCCAATTTCTGTGCGCTGAGACTTCTTGTCTTCACTCATTTCTTCTTACCTGTTTTTTTGTTCGCCGGACGTGTCAGCTCTGATAGAACTGTCTTGACCCGCGCAATGTCTTTTCTCACGCGACCATGCTCAGTGTGACGTGGCAGCTCGCCTGTCGCTTGCTGCATACGCAGATTGAACTGCTCACGCCTAAGCGCCACCAGCTCTTCGTTAAGCTCGTCAACCGATTTTTTGCGAAGATCCTGAGCTTCCATTACATCACCTGCCTGGAGACAAACTGCGTCGCGAACGGCAATTTCGCGGCGGCAAGGCGAAACGCTTCGCGCGCCACGTCTTCCGTCACGCCTTCCATTTCGTAAAGCATACGACCGGGCTGAATCTGGCATACCCAGTACTCGACATTGCCCTTGCCCTTACCTTGACGAACCTCGAGCGGTTTCTTGGTAATTGGTTTGTCGGGGAAAACCCGAATCCAGATCTTGCCACCGCGCTTGATGTGCCTCGTCATCGCTCGACGACCAGCCTCGATCTGCCGCGCGGTCATGCGTCCGCGGCCGGTTGCCTTTAGACCGAACTCGCCGAAGGAAACCGAACTACCACGAATGGCCAGACCACGATTGCGGCCCTTGTGCTGCTTGCGAAACTTTGTACGTTTAGGCTGTAACATCTCTCTGTCCTATAGCGCGGCTCTGTTAAGAACGCCCGCCGCCCGCCGCCTCGGCGACCTCTGCCGGTGCCGGTTCGGGCTTGTCAAAAATCTCACCCTTAAAAATCCAAACCTTCACGCCTATGACGCCGTATGTCGTCTGCGCTTCTGCGACGCCGTAGTCGATGTCAGCGCGCAACGTATGCAGCGGGACCCGGCCCTCGCGATACCATTCCGAACGAGCAATTTCCGCCCCGTTCAGGCGGCCACCGACCTTGACCTTGATTCCTTCGGCACCAACACGCATCGTATTAGTGACAGCGCGTTTCATTGCACGTCGAAACATTACGCGACGTTCAAGCTGTTGGGCGATGCCTTCAGCCACTAGCTGTGCATCAAGTTCGGGCTTGCGAACTTCATTGATGTTGATACGCACATCATTAATGTGCATGCCAATCATGTGGGACAACTCAGCGCGAAGCTTCTCGATGTCCTCGCCTTTCTTA
This sequence comes from Gammaproteobacteria bacterium, assembly GCA_029861535.1. GTDB lineage: Bacteria > Pseudomonadota > Gammaproteobacteria > Steroidobacterales > Woeseiaceae > UBA1847. The sequence continues at coordinate 4,497 of JAOTZC010000003.1, read as the reverse complement.
CCGATAACGATGCCCGGACGTGCCGTAAAGATCGTAATGTTGGCTTTCTTAGCTGGCCGTTCGATCGTGATTCGGCTAACCGACGCATCCTTGAGCTTTTTCTTGATGAATACGCGCACTTCGTGATCCGTCTTGACGTACTCGGGAAACGTCTTCGTGTCGGCGTACCATTTGGAAGCCCAGTCTTTGACGATGCCCAGGCGAATACCGGTTGGATGTACTTTCTGACCCATACTATTTACTCGTCGCCGACGCGAATGGTGATGTGACTGTTTCTCTTGATGATCCGTGCACCGCGACCTTTTGCGCGAGCCCGATAGCGTCGAAACGTCGGCGCTTCGTTAACTTCGATCGTCGATACTTTAAGTTCGTCGATATCCGCACCGAGGTTGTGTTCGGCGTTAGCAATCGCTGACTCTAGGACTTTTTTCACGATACGGGCACTTTTCTTTGGCGAAAAAGTCAATGCACGCAGCGCATCATCAACAGTCTTACCGCGAATGACATCGGCCACGAGTCGGCACTTCTGCGGTGACACACGCGCATATCGAAGTGTTGCTGCAACTTGCATATTCATCGACTCCTTCGACTTACTTAGTCTTGCGATCACCGGAGTGACCGCGGAAGGTACGGGTCTGCGCAAACTCGCCAAGTTTGTGACCGACCATGTTTTCGGAAATCAATACCGGCACATGCTGACGACCGTTGTGCACGGCAATAGTCAGCCCAACCATGTCGGGCAGTACCATCGAGCGGCGCGACCAAGTCTTGATCGGTCGGCGATCATTCTTTGCGGCTGCCTCGGCAACTTTTTTCGCCAAATGTGTGTCGACGAACGGCCCTTTTCTTACACTGCGTGGCATCTAAACTGATCCTTCCCTTCTCTTGGCAGTCACTGGCACGAAGTGGTCAGTGCATTGCCGTTTGTGTCTAACTTACTTTTTTCGTTTACGGCGACGGACAATCATATTGTCCGTACGCTTGTTCTTTCGCGTCTTGGCGCCCTTGGTTGGCGTACCCCATGGGCTGACCGGGTGACGACCGCCTGACGTACGACCTTCACCACCGCCATGCGGATGATCGACAGGATTCATCGCAACGCCACGAACCGTCGGGCGCACACCGCGCCATCGATTGGCGCCGGCTTTGCCGAGCTTGCGCAAATTGTGCTCACCGTGGCCAACTTCGCCGATCGTCGCGCGGCAGTCCGCATGGATCTTGCGCGTTTCGCCCGAGCGCAGGCGCAGCGTCGCGTAGACACCCTCGCGAGCAGCGAGTTGAGCGGCAGCGCCGGCCGAACGAACGAGCTGTCCGCCTTTGCCGGGCTTCATTTCAATGTTGTGGATTACGGTACCGACCGGGATTGCCTTTAGTGGCAGCGCGTTACCGGATTTAATCGGTGCTTCCTCGCCACTCATAATCGGCGCACCTTGCCTGATGCCTTTCGGCGCCAGGATGTAGCGACGTTCACCGTCCGCGTACTTGATCAGCGCGATATGAGCGCTGCGGTTCGGATCGTATTCGAGGCGCTCGACAACGCCAGGAATACCATCCTTATCACGCTTGAAATCGATGATCCGATAACGCTGCTTGTGACCACCGCCCTGATGACGAACCGTAATGCGGCCATTGTTATTGCGTCCGCCCTTCGACGTCTTTTTGTCGAGCAGTGCCGCATGCGGCTTGCCTTTGTGCAGACCGGACGTCTTGACGCTGACGACGAAACGTCGTCCTGCCGATGTCGGTTTTGCTTTATGCAGTGACATGATCGCTAATCCTTATTCGCGGCTTATTCCGCGCCCAGGAAGGCATCGAGGGAACTGCCTTCAGCGAGCTTTACGTACGCTTTTTTCCAATCCGAACGACGACCTTGTGTCTGTCCGAAGCGCTTGTTCTTGCCTTTGACATTGACGACCTTGACATCGTCAACCTTGACCTCAAATAGCAGCTCAACCGCCTGACGAATCTCGGTCTTATTGGCGTCGGTACGAACTTTCAAGACGACCTGATTGTTCTCCGCTGCCAAATGCGCCTTTTCAGAAAGGTGCGGACCGCGAATGACCGTCATCAGGCGCTCATTGTGAGAAGCTCGACTCATGACAGACGCTCCTCAATCAGCTTCAACGCCGGCAGCGTGATCAGCACCTTGTCGAAGCGGATTAACACGACCGGATCCATTGCGGCTACATCGCAAATGCCAACATCCGGCAGATTGCGCGCTGCAAGGTAAAGCTTTTCGTCGAACGCCTCGTTCAAAATCAATACGCTGTCCAGCTCCAACTCCTTGAGTTTGGTTGCCAGCAGTTTTGTTTTCGGCGCATCGATCTGTAGTGACTCGACGACGACGAGACGGTCCTGGCGGATCAGCTCGGACAGCACTGAACGCAGCGCTGCACGATACATTTTTTTGTTGACCTTCTGGCTATAGTCGCGTGGCTTGGCGGCAAAAGTACGCCCGCCACCGACCCAGATCGGACTGCGAATCGTGCCCGCGCGAGCACGGCCGGTACCTTTCTGGCGCCATGGCTTTGTACCACCACCACGAGCGGAGGCACGGTTCTTTTGTTTTTTCGTTCCGGCACGGCTGCCTGCGAGATACGCAGTGACGACCTGATGAACGAGCGCTTCATTGAATTTGGCGCCGAACGCGGTTTCGGCGACATCAACGGAACCCTTGCCTTGCATTTTGAGTTTCATCGCGGCAACCCTTAAGTTTTCGCTTTGACAGCCGGACGCACGATGACGCGACCACCTTTCGAGCCCGGGACGGCGCCCCTAATCAGAAGCAAGTTCCGATCTGTGTCGACGCGGACCACCTTGAGGTTTTGCGCAGTGCGACGTGCGTTACCCATTTGGCCGGACATTTTCTTGCCTTTAAAAACGCGACCTGGCGTTTGGTTTTGTCCGATGGAACCCGGCGCGCGATGCGCGAGAGAGTTGCCGTGCGTTGCGTCCTGCATGTGGAAGTTATGGCGTTTTACCGTACCCGCGAATCCCTTACCGATTGTTGTTCCTACGACATCAACTATTTGGCCTTCCGAAAACAACTCGACATTGACCTCTGAACCAAGCTCAAACTCCGCCTCTTCGTCATCGTCCAGGCGGAATTCAGACACCAGGTCGCCAGCTTCGACCTTCGCGCTTGCGAAGTGGCCGGCTTCAGGCTTAGACACGCGAGAGGCCTTGCGACTGCCCGCAGATACCTGCAGGGCGCGATAGCCGTCCGTGTCGACGGTCTTCACCTGTGTAATTCGGTTCGGCTGTGCCTCGATCACGGTTACCGGGATCGACTCACCCTCATCCGTAAAGACACGCGTCATGCCGCATTTGCGGCCAACAAGACCCATCGTCATTTTCAAACTCCACGCTGACTTCGATTGGTCAACGCCTAAGTAAATATCTCACTAACGGCTCCAACTACGATTGATTGAAGCGTTTTGGGGACATTCTGCTTTTTCGGCCGCTCGTTTAGACGGCTAGCACGAAAAAGCAGAATGTCCCCTTATTCCAGACACACGAAAGGGCCAGCCATCGCCGAGAACATCTTGTTCTCTTTAAGCTCCTGGGCTGACCCAATACTCCGGCCCGATCATCTGTCCGGCCCGGCCGTTCCGGGATTTGCCGTGTCGCCCTCAGTTTCCTGGCGACCCTAAACTTAAGCGCCACAGAGCGTGTGCTTTGTGACGCCTTTTCTGAATCCGGCCGACTCCCGGCCCGGCCTGATCCAGCGAGCCCGCAATTATATAAACAAATCGCCCGAAAACAAGGCTTTTCGGGCTCCTTTTCCACCTCAAACTCGCTACGGCGAGCCGCGCGAATCAGGGCCGTTCATGCGTTCGTATCGATTATGCTAAGTGATTGAAATCATTCACTTTAGTTGAAATGCGCCGTCGCTCCGCATTTACCTGACTAACGGCCAGCGCGAGGTGCTGGCCGGTTTCGCCAGTTTTCGCGCTAGTTGAGCTTTATTTGAACGTCGACACCCGCAGGCAATTCCAACTTCATTAGTGCGTCAACGGTCTTGTCAGTCGGGTCGACGATGTCCATCAGGCGCTTGTGGGTACGAATCTCGTACTGGTCACGCGCGTCCTTGTTGACGTGCGGTGAGATCAGGATTGTATATCGCTCCTTTCTCATCGGCAGCGGTATTGGCCCCTTGACCGCGGCGCCGGTGCGCCTGGCCGTGTCCACGATCTCACGTGCTGAATTGTCGATCAGGCGATGGTCGAAGGCCTTCAGGCGAATTCGTATATTTTGGTTCGTTGCCAAGTCAGTATTCCTTGTCTCTGCTGCTGGGGTCGGATCCCTTTTTCGCGAAGTTCGTGTCGCGAAAAAGGGATCCGACCCCAATTAAGTTATTCAATAATCTTTGCCACCACACCGGCGCCCACGGTACGGCCACCCTCGCGGATAGCAAAGCGCAAGCCGTCTTCCATCGCGATCGGCGCAATCAGGTCCACTACCATCTGCACGTTGTCGCCCGGCATCACCATCTCA